>NZ_JBITJQ010000016.1:0-251355 GCF_044460125.1 Nonomuraea sp. NPDC050153 | reverse complement strand
TGGGCGCCGCCTCAACTACCGAGGAACCCACAGCGTGGACACCGAGATCAAACTCTTGGGAACCGTTCACAACCTCAACAAGCTCCTCCGCCACCACACCCAAACGTCCGCCCTTGACAAGTGAAGATCGACAACTCTGCGACAGCCTCCGCCATGCCCGGCCCGTGCACCCAAACCCAGCAAACCCGGCCCCGGGCGGCCGCTTGGCTCACGCAACCGGCAGCGCGCTCCCTGCTATGACCTTGGGAAAGTCCACACACGACCGAAGTCCCTGACCGCCAAACGCCATCGGTCCCTCAACCCAGGGTGTCGTCAACCAACGTGACGGCAACCGCCTCACACCTGCGAGCCTCTGATCGCTTCCGAGCGTCTATTTGGCCACGTGCTGCTGGACGAGTTCGTCTGCGGCGCGCCCGACATGTTCAAGGTCGACCCCGAGCTTGACCAGCACCTGGGCCGCCGCACTCGCACCATCCCGGATGAGCCCGAGCAGGAGGTGCTCGGTGCCGATGTAGTCGAGGCCACGCTGCGAGGACTCCTGGTTCGACGACTGGAGGGCTTCGCCGGCCGACGGGGTGAACGGAAGGTGTCCCGACACAGCGGATTGGCCTCGGCCCTGGCTCTCCTCAACCTGCCGGCGCACGTCTTCAAGGCTCAGACCCATGTTCTTGAGGACCGTGGCGCCCACACCCTCACCTTCGCGGATCAATCCGAGGAGAAGATGCTCGGTACCGATGTAGTCGTGGTTGAGCATTCTGGCCTCGTCCTGAGACAGGACGACGACACGCCGCGCCCGATCGGTCAACTTCTGAAACATGCTGCCACTCCTCGCGAAGCAGTTGGTCAGGCCGGTGAACGTGGTGCCATCCTTCCGTATGCGAAGGACTGTCTGACACATGATCAACGTTCGCGGTTGATCGCAGTTGAAGCATTTGAAGATGCGAAACGCGCCGTACTTCATCGGTCGGGTGGGAAAACACCGCTGACGCAAGCTTTCACGAAGTTGCCCTTCACGTGTTCCCTCCATATGTCGGAACTACTGCCATCCGGGCTGTCGGCGGGTATGTCGTCGCCGGCTCCGCTGCTGTCATAAACCTGCTCGCAGCGCGCGACGTCGATGCGCACGTCACGGACACGAAGCTGCTCGTGAGCATCGGCGCCACGGCGGCCGGCCGTACGCAGATAGCTCAGGCGTTCATCCATGGTGATGCCGCAGCCGGCGACAACCATGGCAACAACGGTGGCGATCGCCACAGTGCTTCGTGCGCTCCTTGGCCGCCAGCCTTCCAGCCCAGTCGCGCTGACCGGGCCACGGCTGCGGCCGGCGCTGCCGTCGGCCGTGCCGCGCTTCGAGCCCACCACAACGGCATCGCTCACGGCGCTTCACCCCCTGACCTGCGCATGCGGGAAACCGATCAATTCGGCGCCCCGTTCGGGGACGAGGCGAGGCGTGGCGCCGGTCTGATGCCGGACGATCAGAGACTCAGCAGCTCAGCGCGAACATGCAGCCGCTACTTGATCTGCTCGTACCTACCGCCCGAGTCAGCGGTCTTGGTGCCGCCGGAGAACTTCACCCAGGAGCCGGTCGGGGCAGCGTGGTAGACGGGCACGGTGTGCAAAGGCGTGATCTCCTCGTTCTTCACCACGCCGGCCCCCTTGACGTCCACCGCGGACCAGACCAGGCTGCGCGTGCCCACGTCCTTGGTTTTGAACGTCACCGCGCATGCGTTCTGCTTGCCGGCGTTGTACAGCAGGTAGGCGACGCCACCGGTGAACGAGGCCTGGCGCTCGACTCGGTATCCCGGGCCACAGACCGTGGCGGGCGTTTCGGCCGTCTCCCGGGTGGCCGAAGCGGTGGTGGCGGTGAAGATCGCTGCGGTGCCGAGCACCGCCGTGGTGATCGCGCCGATCGCCAGCTTCACAGACTTCGTTCCCATATGCGATGCCTTACGTGACAGCTTTTTTGTCCTTGACATGATGCGCTTGTCATCTTGCGGCACCGCACTTCGCGTGTCGTTAGCGCAGAGCGCAGATGTCTTGGCGGCGAGCGCAGTCCTGTAGTGATCAGGCATGCTGCCGGCCGATGGCCGGGTCGTGCCAGTAACGTTGCGGAACGGGGCACGCCGAGCTTTACGAACTCGGCCTGGCAGGGGTGCCCGCAGTCGTGGTGGAGCAGCTCAGTGAAGGCGAAGGACGGCGGCGGTCGGCTCTTCCGTGACAAGCGCTTGCTGCCGGTGTTCACGCGGGCTCATATCGTAAGCGGCACGGAATGCGCGGCTGAATTCGGCGGTGGTCTTGAAGCCCCAGCGAAGCGCGATCTCGCCGATCGGCCGGTCCCTCAGGCGCGAGTCGGCGAGGTCGGCACGGCAGCGTTCGAGTCGGCGTCGCCGGATGGTGGCGCTGACCGTCTCCCGCCGCTTCTGGAAGAGTACATGCAGCGTGCGTACGGAGATGTGGTGGTGCGTGGCGATGACGGTCGGCCCCAGACTGGGGTCGCCGAGGTGGTGGTCGATAAAGGCGTCGATGCGTGCGGCGAGCACGCGGTGATGGCTCTCGCCCGGGAGATGGCGGTCCGTGTCGAGGTGGCCGGCGAGGAATGCGGCGGCCAGATCTATGCCGATGGTGCCCAGGCGGGGTAGTTCTGCTGGATCGCAGTCGGCGGCCTGTTCGCGTAGCCCGGTGAGATAGCGGGTCAGAATCGCTCCCGTGCCGGTCCTGGCAGGCAGTTTGCGTGCCAGCAACTGATCCACCTTGCCGTGGGGCAGCGGCAGCGCCTGCTTCGGCATGAACATCAGAGTCAGCCGGGTCAGCTCGCCGGCGTCGACGAACTCGGTGGCGAAAGGGTGGGAGGTGTCGAACAATGAGATTTCGCCAGGCTCCAGCACGGAGTCGTTGTGCCCTTGCTCCAGCCGTACGGCACTGTTGTGGACCAGGAAGAGCCAGTAGCCGTCGGGGTCGTGGCGCCGGATGTGAGCTGGTGTGCGACGACCTTTGAGCGGTGACGTCGCGTACTCGGCCACCCGTGCGGCCGTCAGGTCAACCGAGTACGCCCGGCCGCGGAAGTCGTCGGCGTGTTCACTGGACAGTGCTATCGGCGCGATCTCGTGCGCGGACATGTGCGCCCACCATGCGAGGCGGTCCTGCCTCGGCACCAGGTCGGTCGACACGGAAGCCACAGAACCGCGTCCAGCCGCGCGATGAATCCACGAGGTGTCGTACGAGTGGGCGCACTCCGTCTCCGCACCCTCCAGCTCGGCCGCAGGGCCGACGGCAACAGCGCCACTCCCCCGTCCCGGCCACTGGTCCGGCCGTACGCCCCTCACATCCCTTGGAGAGAGCTTTGACACGATATGAACCTTTCGTCCCTACGGCTTAGCGATCTGAAGCACCGAATCGTGCCGGAGCGGCATTCCGGCGAAGCTCGGCTTGATGGTGGCGATGCGGACCTCTCGGCCGTACGCGCCACGCACAGACGGACGTGCAGTGACGGGATTGATCAACGTCGTCCGCTCTGGGCGTGGCGGTTTCAAGGGGCCGCTGCCGGTTCTGAGGCTGGCAGGTTCGACGATTGTCCGTAACAGTTCGGCATGAAATAGCTGGTGAAGTCCGGACAATGCGTTGTCCGCGGACAACCGTTTGTGCTGCACTGATCAACGGTTTCAGGCGCGCGGAGAGAGGCTACTGCGGTGACCGGCAGAGTGGGTAGACCTCAGGGTCGGGCGAGAGGCGGCACCGAGCAGGCGAATGCGCTGGCGGAGTTCTTGTTGACACTGACCGACGGGATAACCGTCCGTGAGCTCGCCACGCGCTACCCCGTGGGCAAGACGCTATGGGGTCAGTACCGGTCCGGCGAGAAGATCATCCCTCTCGATCTACTCACCCAGTTGGTGGAGCACCGCACATCGGATGAGCGCTCACGCAGGCAACGGCTGGAGACCGCCGTACGACTGCATGCCGCGGCGCTGGAGGCACCCGTTCCCACGATGCCCCCCACAGCCGCGGCCGCGCCGGCACCGGAAAAGGCGATGGCCTTCGAACCGCCCGGCGATGTCCCCTCGGCGGCGGACGCGCAAGCGGGCGAAGCACTCGTGAAAGGACGCCGGCGCAGCCGCCTGCTGATGTTCGCCGGCGGTGGAGTTGTACTCGTCGCTTTCGCGCTGCTCGTTCCGCTGGCGTGGCCGGGGCCGGCGAGTGCGCCGCGCGGACCTGGCGCCGGTGCGCCATTCGCGGACGCCGGCGTGTTCGCCATCGGGCCGAGCGGCCAGGGCGTCTTCCGCTGGGACGGTACGGACACGACCGGGTGGACCAAGGTCGGCGAAAGCGCCACACATCTCTGGTCCGGGCCCGCGGGTCTGTTCGCCGCCGACGCCGACAACCGGCTCCACAGGTACGAAGGACGCCCCGGCCTCTGGTCGTCCATCGGCGATGCGGGCCACGACGTCGCGGTCAGCGGCTCCGGTGTCTACCGCCTCGATGCGGACCGCAAAGGCGTAAGCGTGTGGGACGGGCACGGCACGTCATGGACGCGGATAGGCGGCCCCGCCGCACGCTTGTTCGGCGGCGAGCCCGGCCTGTTCGCGACCGACCCGAACGACGGCCGGATCTTCCGCTATCTGGGGCAGCCCGGCCATTGGGAATTCGTCGGCACCGCCGGAGCCTCATTCGCGCTTACGACCAGCGACCTGTACGGGCTCAATCCGGAGCGCACAGCCGTCAATCGCTGGGTGCCTGAGCAACAGCCGGCCCCCGTGCTGCCCCCCTGGGTCCACGCGGCGGGCCCGGCCGGGACCCTGTTCGGAGGGGCATCGGGACTCTACTCCACCGATCCGTCGGGTAAGAGGCTACGCGTCCTGTCACCCGAGCCCGGGCGCCCAGGCGCCGGCCAGGGCTGGCGGGACATCGGCGCGGCGGGTGCGGAAGTCGGAGTCGGTCCGCGGGGGGTGTACGTCCTGGCCGCCGACCGGTCAGAGATCGTCCAGTGGTCCCGTGACACGGCCACGTGGCGCCGCATCGGCGGTCCAGCCCGATCGGTGACGGTAGCCGTGCGCCCCGGAGGTTGAGCCGCCGTCTTCGGCATCTCGATCGGATGCGCTGTCCTCACGCGTGGGGAACAGGAGATCAACGGTCAGCGAGGTCACGGTAGGTGTCTCGGACGACCAGGAGGCGGTCGCGGCGAAATCGGGGCGGCTCCGCATCGCGCACCTCCTGCCCGCGCGCAGACCAGAAGGCGTCAGCGGGGACGTCGTCCTGACCCTCGGGTATGAACTTCAGCACTTCTTCCACCGCCGCGCGTGCCATGGAGAGCGTACGGCGAGCGTTCACCGGGTCTTCGGGAACCCTGCCGGCGGTGAAGTCGGCAAGCCACATCCACTCTCCCGCGTCGAGCAGTTGAGAGGGCTCAGAACCGCCGAAGGTCGGCCAGCCGCTCGGCATCATCTCTCGCCGGGGCAGCGAGAAGTAGACTCTTCGCTCGATCTCGCAGCTTCCGCAGACTCCCGAGTAGCACTTGACCAGCGATCCTTCGATGCTCACGACACCGCTGTCCCACTGGGTCTCCGCTGAGCCGCACGCGCACGGATGGAGGTCGAGATACACGAGAGCCTCATCGCGGGTGCGGGCAACCGGCCATTGCGTCACACGCGCAACCTACAGGGAGCCGGTGTGAACGCACTACTGTGGCGCCATGCGGGCGCCCACACCGATGGAGGAGCGGCTCCAGGAGGCGTACGAACGGGGAGACCTCACCGCCTGCCTCACACTGTTACGGTTCGCCGAGTTCGCGTGCCCGGTCAGTGACGCCGCCGCCAGAGGTGAGGAGCAGCTGGCATGGCCGACGGTGACAGGCGCGGGTCGGGTCTGGGTAGCGGTGTACACCTCGGTGGAGGCGATGCGTGAGACCACCGGCAATGTCATCAGGCACTTCCGGGTTCTCTCGCTGGTCGAGCTCGCGGCGGGCTGGCCCGATCCGCGCTGGGGGCTGGCGGTCAACCCCGGGCTCGAACCGTCGTTTCTGCTTGAGCCTGGCACACTCGCGCGGCTGGCGGTGCCCACCCTGGAGCAGGATCTGGCGGCCGAGCCGGACAGCGGCATCCCGATCGTTCAGAAACTGCTTCAGGTCTCGCAGATCCACGAACTGCTGGACAGCGAGCGCCCGTCGGTGTCCGGCTACTGCCATCACGCGCTCGACGTCGCGCACATCGCGACGCCCTCCGTCCTCGCCGACGCGCTGCTGCAGGAGGACACGCTCACCGCTGAGGGGGCGGTCAATCTGTTGCGCTGGCCGGCGATCGGGCTGGAGCTCTATCGCACCCCGTACGGCGGTACCGACGAAGCGGGCCGCGCGGCGGTGGCGGGCTGGGTGATCGAGGAACCGCCGTTCGTCGGGATGGGCCTGGTACCGAACCCAGGTCAGACCATCAGGGAGTACAAGGTCGACGGCATCGCGCTGCCCCATGGCTCCGAGATCGTGGAGCTGGCGGCCGACGGGCAGGAGCGTACGCGCGCGAGGTACGACGCCGACCATGGCCGCTGGCTCCTGGTGGAGAGTGAGTGACGCAGACGACGTATCGCGCCCGCTGGGCCGGAACGGACTATGAGGCGGCGCCGGACCTCGTCGATGGCCGGCTCTGGATGCGCCTGTACGGCGCGGCACCTGCTGAGGGCTTCGAGAGGATAGCGCCCGGCCGATTCGTGCGCACAGTGCCGGCGGCGGACTGCTCCGCGATCTGGCATGTGACAGTCGTCTGCGAGTGGCAGGGAGCACCCTTTCTGGTGCACACAACGCGCGAAACGCAATTGCTCATCGAGTACACCGGCGGCGACGTGCTCCAGGCCATGTCACTGGGTGTGGAACGGGTCGAACGCGGCGTGTACCGCCTCTGGGTACGGCGCGACGAGGTGACGGCGATGAGCGAGAAGGCCGTGTCGATCAGGCGGATGTAGCACACAGCGCGAAGAGTGCGGCGATTGTTGGCATGTGACGCAGAAGGTGTTCATAGCTCTTTCTCATCGTGCGCTGCCGCGACTATGTTCACCCCCCAGCGAGGGGGGTGTGCCTTGTGGAAGACCGTGACGTGGCAGGACTACAGGCGTATGCCGACGAGCTGCGCGACACTTTCATGCGCATGCAGCGCGAGGCGAGCGACCTCAGCGCACGGGCCCAGACGATCCGGATAACCGAGAAGTCCGCCGACGGCCTGGTCTCGGCCACCGTGAGCGTCCGCGGCGAGCTGATCAGGCTGGATCTCGACCCTCGCGTGTTCCGCCGTCCCGATGCCAGAGGCCTGGCGGACATGATCACCGACACGGTGCGGCGCGCCGCGGCCAAGGCCATCGAGGAGCTGGTCGAACTCTTCGAACCCGTGGTGCCTCCCGAGCAGTTACGCGCCCATCTGAACGGCGATCTGGAGACCGTTCTCGATCAGCTCTCCAGCGGCATGTCAGGAGAAGGACGCCGTCGATGACCACCGGCGACCCCGCGGAACTGCGCATCAGCGAACCGATCACCTCCGGCCTGAACCAATGGGACGCGATGGCGACCGACCTGAGCGCTGCCTGGCCCGGCATCGCCGCACGCATCCGCGCGCTGAACGCCGCCCATCCTCAGGGCGACGGAACCGACGGCATGTCCTTCGACGTGAACTACCTGGCCGGTGGCGGCCCAGAGAAGTTCCTGCGTGAGACCGACGAGCTGGTCAAGGAGATCTCCGGCTCCGGTCCGCTGCTGCGTGCGACCGTGTCCAACACGCTCACCACCGAGCAAGCGATCGAGCTCGGCCTCACCAACACTCACCGCCGGACATGATGGCGGGCAGATCCAATGTCAACGACGCACGCAAACCCGCGGCAAGCGCCCACGTCTTCGACGGCGGCATCGCCACCAAAGACGTCGAACCGGTCTGGCAGACGGAGGCACTGCCCGGCTGGGTGGTCCACCACCTGATCCCGCTCCTCACCGCCGGCCAGAGCTGGCCCAAAGGCAGCGAGAGCAAGCTGTGGGAGCTACGCGTCGAATACGTCAGGCTGATGAACCTGCTCATCGGCACCCTCGACCCCACCGCCGCCACGGTGCAGACCCTCAACGGCAGCCTCCAGTCCCCGGCCAAACCGGCCATCTTCAAACGGCTCGCCACACTGTCCGACGACAAAGCCGGCGTGGTCGCCAAGGCTCAGGAAGCCTTCTCCTACGCCAAGATGGTCGACAACTTCGCCCGGGAAACGCAGTACTCCAAGCTGTCGGTCAACGTCGCGTTCTGGGTCGCGGTGATCGCCGCGTTCATCGCCCTGATCGCCGCGGGCTTCGTCCCGCTCGCGAGCCTGCTGCTCCGCAGCGTCGGCACGGCGGGCGCGAGCAGGATCGCCCTGATCATGCAACGCCTGGTCCTCGCGGCCTCCAAAGTCGGCCCCGTCGCCAAAAGCGGCCAGATCACCCGACTCGCCGCAGCCGGCACCGGCAGCAAGTTCCTCAACAAGGCACTGATCTACGAACTGTTCGAGGAGATCACCGAAGAGGTCTTCATCGACGTCTACGCCCAATACCAGCAGATCAAGATGGGCACCCGAGACGCCTGGGACTGGAAGAAGATCCAAGCCGCGGCGATCGGCGCCGGCGCAGGCGCGGTCATCGGCACCAGACTCGGCGGACCGGTATCACGCTTCACCAACGATCTGCCCGGCATCTCCCGGCTGAACAGGATCGCAGGCGACAACCGCGGCGTCGGCAACGCCTTTCTGCGCTTCCCTGGACGTGCCCTGAACACCGGTCTGAACAACATGGCCGCCTCACCCGCCGGCAGCGTCGCCGCCAACTACTTCGTTTACGACCAGTTCTCACTACCGGGCGCCGAGGGCATGTACGGCGGTTTCCTGGGCGGCGCCGGTCGTACCAACACCATCAGCCCCTTCAGCTGGAGCGTCGTGCGCGCAGGCGCCAAGCCGATGGCCTTCCTGAGCAATCTGCTCAACGAGGCCATGGCAGGGGTGGCAGCGCACCACGGTGGCCCCGGCACCGCAGGAGGTACCGCAACAGGCCCCGCCATCGGCGGCGCCCCCCTGCCGGCCGATGGTAACGCCACGTTCCCGGCACCACTGCAGCAGCAGAGCGTCGATATCGCCGGCCCGGCCAGACGTGACCGGGCCGCCACGACCACTGAGCCCACGGTCCCGCAAACCACCTCGATAAGGGTGTCCGCCGCACCAGCGCCCGACATCATCACGCCGGACGCCGGCCAGTCCAAGCCCGTACAGAACAACAATGCCAAACCACAGCCAGACCTCCCCGCACCACGGAATCAGGCGGAACCCGACACTCAGCACCAGGCCCGGCACGACGACCAGGACCAGAGGCGGGACCAGGGGTCCGCGCCCCAGCCCGATGCGCAGAACGCCCCGCCCGCCCACCAGCAATCCACAGCCACGACGGAGCACGTTCCTGCTGAAGCCGCGAGTGCATCCGCGACTACGCCACCATCGGCCAGTTCCTCCCAGCCGACCAGCGCCTCCGACCAGGCCAACACTCCGCAGGCCGGCACCCCGGAGCACACCGGCGAACCCACCGCCGCCGATGCCCTCGAACCCATCAGCGGTTCGAGAGACGCCGGCGCACCCGACACCAGCACCGCGTCCGAAATCGCGAACGCCCTCGACGGCGTTACGGCCGAACAGCACGACCGGCCGATCGGCACCACACCCGATGGTCCCGGTCACGGTGCAGTCACCCATGCCGCGCCCGACCCGGCTTCCCATTTCATCCCGGACGGCCGCACCAGTCCCAACGACCTCACCGAGGCCGAAGCCAGAAGACGCAGCCGAGCGGAACTGATCCCGGAAGACTTCGGCGACGCCGTCACCGCCATCACCTGGCTGTCGGACACCCAACTGATCGTCCAGCATCAGACCCTCGGTGAACTCCACTTCACCGTCCAGGTCGGCCCCGTCAAAGGCGGCTATCTCGGACAGACCGAAGCCGACCAGAGCACCCGCAACGGCCGCCCCTCCTACACGATGACCCTCGCCCCCCGGGTCCACGAAGACCAAGTCGCACGACTCGTCCTCCACGAGATCAGCGACGTCATCCAGCACCGGCTCGAAAAGGCGCATACGCACACACCAGGACAAGCCACCCGCGACGAATGCGTCACCGCCCGCCGCAACGAGCTCCGCTTCCTGCAACGCAAACTCCGAGCCGCCCGAGCAGCAGGCGACGCCGACATCGCAGAAAGGCTCGCCCGGGAGATCGCCGCAGTCGAACTCGACCTCGAAAAACGTACGCGCCCGTCGCCATCGATCGACAACGTGATCAACTTCGGGCAGCCCGGCGAGGCCGAGACAACGGGAACCGAAGGTGACGGCCCGGCGCACCTATCAGCGCTCGACCATGCCACGCGCACGCCCCAGCTCAACATGAACCCGGCCACATGGCCAGGAGAACAGTACGCGAACGTCTACGATCCGCGCGAGGTGCCATGGGCACACCAGTGGGAGGACCTGCGCGCATCGGCCACTCCCATCCCGGTGAAGATCACCAGGCTGCCCACGTCAGGGGCGGTTTCCGTCGAAGTACGCAGGTTGCTGGTGCCGTGGAGGGGTTCGACGCGTCCGGTCACGGAGTTCACGCTCCGGGTGCTCTACCGTGCGGATCCCGACGTGGGCCCGGACGATCTCGCCATCGCCCACGCCAACCTGCTCAACGGCATCGACCTCTACTACAACTATCAACACCAGCTGCCCGACGGATCACAGTTGCACATCCGGATGGAGTTGATCCATGCCCCGGACTCCAGTCCGGCCGAAGGAGTCATCAAGCTTCGGGCGGGAGCCGGCCACATTGCCGCCGAGTTCGCCGACAGGAAGAGCTGGTACGGCGACGGCGAGCCGATCCGCACGCCGCTGGAGCAGCTGCACGCTTTTCGCCGCCGCGAGCCCATTCACTACATGAACTGGCATGCACGGCAGGAGCCTGTCGTGTTCGCGCACGAGGTGCTGCACTTGCTCGACCTGACGGACGAATACGTCAGGGGGTCCGTTTATGACAGGAGCTGGCTCGGCGCCCCAGGCGTCCGCGCGGACGCCAACCTGGCGGGAGATGCCTTTCTCCGCTGGACGAGGCAGATGGGGGTCCTCGACCGAGACGGCCACTTGGTTCCTGAGATCACCGGCCTGCGTGATCGTTATCTGGAGCACTTCTACGCGCTCATCCCTGAAAGCGACGCGCGGGCGAACGTGCCCCTCCACCGCCCGCTCACCCCGTCGGACGCCGAGGAGTGGACGCGTTCCGCATACGTTCCCAGCGCACATCTTCCGCGTGACATCAGAAGCCTCCTCGATGCCTTTCCCGCAGAAGACCGGCCGCTGCTGGACCACCTCATGCTTCTCGACCGCATGGCGGGACTGTTCCATCACCTGCCGCGGTCGGCGCTGAACCGGCAGCACCTGGAGTACACGGAAACCCTCATCAAGGCGGCGCAGGAGATCTTCGAGACAGGGCCCGAGCACTCCTTCGTCTTCCCCGAACTCGGCTGGCTGAACTACCTGTCCGGTCTCCTGGCGCCGAACAGGATGCCGCACTATGAAGTGCTGCGCCAGGAGATCAACAGGCTTCTGGGGCGCGACCTCTCAGCGCCCGTCGAGAACCGCCTGATCCGATATCTCGTCAAGACCACGACCGCTGTGTCTCCCCTGACCGGCGAGACGGGTCCCGCGACGGTACACAGGGCCGTCGCCAACGACGTCTACCGCCTGATGCTGGCACTGCGTCAGGCCCCGCGGCTCCACCCCGCCCAGGTGGCGGAGCTGACACAGGTGATCGCCATGGCGGAGGGTCTGGAACGCGAAATCACTGCGAGTGCGTCACCGCCCGTCGACGCGCACCCCGCCGCGGACTGGGTCCGTCCCGCGAGGGTCCCCGGCGGACGTCAGCCCGTCGACATGCCCGGCTTGCTCGCGGCATTTCCCAGGGAAGCCCGCTCGCTGCGGGAACATCTCGGCCTCCTGGAATCCATGGAGCAACTGTTCCGCCACGAGCCACGGCTGACTCGGCGACATCTGGAGTACGCCGAAGCGCTCATCGAAACGGCGCGCGAAATCTACGAGGTGACGCCCGGGCACATCGTCGACATCCGCCTCCTCGATTCGCTCGCACCCCTGGCCAGGCTCCTGCTCGGTCAGATGCCCCCGCGGCCGCGGCCGCTGTACGCAGAGATCAACAGAATGCTGACGCGCGACACCTCCGCGCCTGTCGAGAGCCGGCTGGTTCAGTACCTCGTCGGCGTCGCCACCGTGACTCCCCTGCCCGGCGAGACGGGTCCCGCGGCGATACACCGGGCCGTCATCGACGAGATCAACCGATGGGAATCCGACCTGAGCGGTACGGCCCTGCTGAACCGCGGCCGAGCGGAGAAGCTCGCGCACCGCCTCGCCATCGCGAAGCAACTGGAACGCGAGATGGCGAGGCGTGAGAGCACCGATCCGGCAAGCTGGCAGCCCGGCCGACAGCCCACGGAGACGGAAGGTACCGATGGCCCGGGTCACGGCGAGGTCACCCACGGCTCGCCCGACCGGGCTTCCCGTTTCATTCCGGACGGCCGTACCAGCGGTAAAGACCTCACCGAGGCCGAAGTCAGAGAACTCAGCGAACCGGACCTGATCCCGGAAGACTTCGGCGACGCCGTCACCGCCATCACCTGGCTGTCGAACACCGAACTCATCGTCCAGCACACCACCCTGGGCGAACTCCACTTCACCGTCGAAGTCGGCCCGGTCGAAGGCGGCTACCTCGGCCAGACCAGCGCCGCCGAAGACAACCCCGGCAACGGCCCCCGTACCTACACGATGACCCTCGCCCCCCGCGTCCACGAAGACCAAGTCGCACGACTCGTCCTCCACGAGATCAGCGACGTCATCCAACACCAGCTCGAACAAGCGCACACGCACACACCAGGACAAGCCACCCGCGACGAATGCGTCACCGCCCGCCGCAACGAACTCCGCTACCTGCAACGCAAACACCAAGCCGCCCAAGCGGCAGGCAACACCGAACTCGCAGAGCTACTCGCCCAAGACATCGCCGCAGTCCAAATCGACCTCGACAAACGCACCCGCCCATCACCATCGATCGACAACATGATCAATTTCGGGCAGCCCGGCGAGTTCGTGACGATGGGGATAGAGGGCGGACCGGAACCCGTCAATGCGAACGTCTTCAAGGTAACGCTGAGCGACGGCTCCGCCGCGCTGCTCCTTGAACTCTCGACCAGCATGGAGAGAGATCTGCAACTGCTGGTAACCCAGTTCGCCAACCGACTGGGGCTGGCTGGTCTCCCGCGGGCTGCCGGTGATCGGCACATCTTGATCGATTGGCCGCCCCGCGACGCTTCTTCCGGCTTCCTCGGCACACGCGAAGCGGTGCTGGCTGGATACCTCATCGCCCTGGCAGACATGACGCCACTCGTCACCAGGCCCGCTCTCCACGTGCCCGCGAGCGGCACTCCGCTCCTTCAGCTGTTCCTGCGTGAGGACTCGTCCGGCGAGCGCGGCTGGGGAAGCAACCCGCTGTCCTGGGAGGACGTGCAGGTGCTCGCAACCATGCTGGAGGACGCGCGCGCCGACTTCGTCAGCATGGGCCTGCAGCACCAATTCGACGAGATCATGAAGAGGCACTGGTCTCTTGCCGGTGGCCCGCTCGCGGTGAATGCCGTTGGCCTGGAAAGCGTGGTGGCCGCCTCGCCGGGGCACCGCCTTCCCCTGTACGACCTCGAGCGGCTGAAGGCTTTGGACGAGGGCTCGCACTCTCCGCGAGCAGGCACGAATCCGGCCTCCGAAGACCGGGCCATCAACCCGGCTCGCCGCCTCCACCTCAACATCCGCCAGGGAATCGTGTCCGAGAGGGAGTCAGCGCTGGGCCACGTGGTCACCTTCGCCGACGGGTCGCAGGCTCTCCGGATCCCCTTTGTCGACGCCAGGGAGGTCCTCGTACGCGCCCTGGCCAGGCGGGCCCTCGGTCTCGCCGGTCCGGCCGTCGACCTCGACGCCGACGGGTATGTGTGGGTGACGTTCGGCAACAATGAATTACGGGCGAGCGTCGCCACAGGCATCTCCCGCGTGACCGAGGTGCCCGGGCCACACGGCCGCACGACCGAGGTGGTGTTCGGTGACGGCCGGCGTGCCCTGCGACACGAGTTCCCGACCCGCGCGGCAGCGGACGAGTACGAAGCCAGGCTGGAGGAGGCGCATGAAGTCAGTGACGGCCTGCCCGGCTCCCATCGGGCCACTCCCTTCATCATCTACGAAGAGCTCACCCACCCCCTGGAACTCAGCGCCGAGACGCGAGCTCGCCTGGCCACCAGGGCGCTGTACACGCTCCTGAGTCACGGCCGGCCGATCGACCACACGACCCTGCGACGGCTGCTCGACGCCAATTCACTCCTCGTCCAGTTCGGCGAGGCCACCGACTGGGATTTCCGGGCGGGTGCCCCCGTTCTGAGCGCCCATGATGTCGCCTCGCTCACCGCCCGGTTCGAGGCGCTGCGTGACACCTTCCGCAGGATCGGCCTCGCCGCCCGGTACGAGCGGCTGCTCGAGACGCTGAGCCGGTTCGCCGGCTCGGACGACGCCAGGCTGATCCCGCTGGCGGTCTCCGAGGAACTGACCACTGCCGAATATCGTGTGCCCGCGTGGCGGCCGCCACCGGGATCGGGGCCCATCCTGAGCGACCTGCTACAGAATGATCACCTGTCTCAGGTGAACGCGCGGAACCAGGCCGACGTCATCTCCCGGGCCGATGCCGAGCTGGCGGAGCGGCCGAGCGCGGAAGGGCACGTGTTCGCCCGCCTGCCCGAGGGCTTGATCCCCCCTGATATCCGGCCTGGCGAAGAGTTCGCCGTGGACACCCTTCTCGACGGCGTCGACAACGCCGACGTGCTGCCCGAGAGTCCCCACGGCGTACGGGTGACCATCCTGGCGACTGACTATGTACCGGTCGGGGACCTGTCGGGCAAGCCGCATCACGCTCTGTTCAGAGCCGGCGATCGTTTCGCCGTGACTGCGACGCTGGTCTCCGACGACGGCGAGGTTCATTACTTCCTCACCCAGCAGCCCGCCTCGCCTGTGGCGAGGCCAGTGATCACGCCGACGATCGGCCTCACTCGTGACTTGGCACACGATCTTACGCATCACCTCACCAACGCCGTCAGCAGGACACAAGCGGGAATACTTGTCCAAAGCGGGCTCTCTGGGGACGGCAGGCGTCCCACGATCCGCCCGGTCGACGGCGCCTTCGTGGTGGAATGCCGTTACTCGGAGCAGGGCATGATGATCGGCGGCCGGCGTCTGCCGGCCGAGGTGGCCGCGGCGATGCTGCTGCGCTCCCCGGACCTGCCTCCCGGCGCCGCCATCCTGCTCGCCGGTCCCCACGACGGAACGACGACCTTCGCGCAGAGCCTCGCCTGGTTCACCGGCCGAGTCGTGCTGGCCGCGGACGGCCCGGTGGAGACCACGCCGCAGGGTAATCTGCGCATTGGGAACACCGGCCGGACATCGGGCCAGTTCAAGATCTTCCTGCCCGCTGACACATCGGTCATGGTCGCGGAGCAACTCCTGAGCTGGCTCGGTCCTGAGCCGGCATCGGCGACGGGTGAGCCGCGGACCACTCGTGGAAGGCGTCCACGTCCCCCACGGCAGGTTCAACCCCCCTCGCTCCCGGACTCCATGCGTGGCGACAGATCCGGCGAAGCGGCCGGTCTGCTCGCCCCGCCACCGCTGATGGACCGGCACCACGAGCTGATCTCCCGGTATCGCCACGAGGTCACCGCGGGCATCTGGTACCGCGACGAGGACTCCGCGGTCATGCCCACCGCCGATCCACGCCTGCTGCGACGCTCCACTGGCATCATCGAAGTCGCGATCGCCGGCGATGGCACCAGCTTCCTCATCGGCTCGGACCGAATCAGCACCGCTGACCTGGCCACCATGCTCGCCCATGACCCGCGCGTGCTCGCCCAGCCCAACGCGTGGCTGCGCATCCTGGGCTGCGAGATGGCGCGCAACCAGGCGGTGCTTCAGGAACTGGCCGACCTCACGGGCCGCTCGATCCTCGGCGCCAACGAGGTCGTCTACATCGGCGCCGACAGACACCCGCACACCGCGGCCGTTCAGGAATACGACTCGACCGGACGACCGATCTTCCCGCGCGACGACGACGGCCACTGGCTCGACGCCCATCCAAGCGCACCGGTGGCGGCTCCCCACAGCGCGGTCCCTGTCACGTCACCACCACCCGCTCCCCGGCGGGGCCTGCCTCACCATCTCGGCGAAGCCGCGCTGGCCGCCGACCTGGGCGACTGGCAGTTGTTCCCGGAGCAGGGCAAGGACGGCAGAGTGGCGCATCTCGACGTGGAAGGCACCAAGGTCGTACGGAAGAAGACACGAATCGCCCAGGTCAGGGCCGAGGTACTCGCCGCGATAATAGGACAGCTCATCGGGGCCAACGTGCCCGCCGTCGTCGAGCACCCGACAGACCCGACGGTGGTCTTCATGGAGTACGTCCACGGCCGGCACCCTGCTGACAACGTCAGGACGAATTCTGTGCGTGGCGCGATACTGATCGAACTGCTCGACGTTCTGATCGTCAACAATGACCGGCACCGGGGCAATCTCAAGATCACGGAGGACGGCCTCACGGGCCTTGACCATGGACGTGCTTTCCAAGTCGACGATTCCAGGCCCTCGCTGCTGGGCAAATCTCTCCGAGGCAATTTCGTCGCGGAAGACGCCGACGGCCGTGCCGTGTGGGTCGACAACCCGCTGAGCCGGCAGGATGTCGAGTTCCTCACCGATGTCATGATGTCGCTGCTTCCGCACTATCAACATCACGGCTTCCATGCCGCCTACGACGTAGCGCTGGACCGGCTGTACCACATCGGAATGCACGCCAAGGGAGAGACCTCGCTGATCGCTCCCGCGGCGCCCGCGCCCACCCGGGTCCAGCATCACTTCGGCTGGGACTTCGACGATCACAACGCGGTCGTCCAGGACGCCGCCCGGCGACTGGCCGACGGTGAGGACGTCGCGTCCATCGTGCCGTACATGACCCGCGACGCGATCAACCTGGACCTGGCGTTCGGGCTGGAGCTGGAGTTCACCCGCGTGGGCGGGGACATGCGGGCCTGGCACGAGGACATCGCTCTGATGGCTCGTGAGCTGCACCGGGCAGGGCTGGCCGCGAGTCCGAAGGTGTTCCCGCACCACCGCGCTCCCGCCTCGATGAGTGGCCGCTCACACATGGAGTGGGAGAGCATCGGCGATCGTCTCGGCGGTGAGTTCATCACCGGCATCCTGCGAGACACCGGGCAGACGTGGGCGGAGCTGCCCCTGGTCACCGAGATCATCCGATCACATGGCGGCGAGATCACCCCGGACGCCGGCGGGCACATCCATGTCGGCGCTCCCCGCCTCGGCACCGACGTGAACGCGCTGCATCGGCTGCTGACGCTCTACTACGGCTACGAGGACGTACTGTTCCGGCTGGGACAGGATCCCAGGGAACCTTACGGGATGCACCGGCCTTACCACGCGTGCCAGCCCAACGAGTTCACCAGCACCGCCGAGACCTCCACGGCGGCGCTGCGCTCCGCCAACAGCCGTCCCGCCGCGCTCAACCTGTCCACCGTCGTCGGCACGGACAACGACCACGTCGAGTTCCGCCACAACGACGGGCACCTGGATCCCTCGATCATCCAGGCACGGGTCAAACTCGCCGTGGCCATGGTGAACTACGCTCTCCATGGCGGGGAGTACCTGCCTCCACGCGATCAGCTTGGCCTCCACCTTGAATACGATTGGAGCCCGCATCAGGACGCGGCCTCCTTCATCGACATGGTGAACACCCTGTTCACCCGCCAGGCCGACAAGGAACAACTGACCGCCCTGTTCGCGATCACCCAGTGGCAGGCGGCCTCGGAAGACGGACGATGGGCACCGAGATGAGCGTACGCATCAGGAACACCTCCGCTGCCGCGGCTCCGCCACCACAACCGGTGAAGGCCGACGGCTCCCCGTACATCTACGAGGTCGTCGATGGCTGGTGGCGGATTTACGGTGACGAGCCTGCGGAGTTGATCGCCGAACTTATTCCCCATTATTCGGGCACCTTGGAAGACAGGGAAGCCTTCGCGCGCGCCGCCGCGGCGCGGCTCCAAGCGATGCTGGCCGCCGAAGGACCGTTCGGCGGATGCACCGCTGCTGAGCGTGAGGTGATACTGGCCGACCGCGCGCAGCCGCCTTCGGTTGAGCACTGGAGCGGGGCCGTGCCTCTTGTGCTCGTCACCACCCACTGCCCGCGGCCGAGACCGACCGGCGACATCATCTGGATCGATCCGACCGACGAGTCCTCGCTGCTGTCGACTCTCGGCCGGGCAGGCATCGTCCAAGTGAGGGCCGCATGAGCACGCTCAAGGTGGTGGAGGTCAGCTCGGACGTGGTCATCGGAACGCTGAAGCGGGACGGGGACCGGCTTGAGTACAGTTCGGCCGACATTCAGGCCATGATCGAGACGATGGCCGCCTCCCGGGACTGGACCTCCACCGAAGCCTTCGAGGGGTTGCGCGGGTGGAGCAACGGCTACGTGGAGATCGTTCCTGAGATCTCGGTGGCCAGGGTGTTCGATGGTGTCAGGGACGGTGTGCCGTACTTCTTGCCCGGCCATCCACGGGTGCAAGATCCGCGTTTGACCGGCTATCTGAAGGCCGGCGCGGCCATCCTCTCGACCATGAGCCTGGACCTCGACCGGCTCGACCCGGCGCGGGGCGCGGTGGTGCCGCTCACCTTCCGGACCGACGGCACCTGGGTGTGGACGGACACCGTCACCTACTACCTCGAAGAGCACGGCATCCGTCCGGACGACGAGCTCTGCGCGCACATTGCCGCGCAGGGCTTCCGGTGCCCGGCAGTGGACCAGGCCGTCGCCGAGCAGACCCTGCGTGAGCTACGCCGGTCTTCTGCCGGCTAAGACACCAAGAGCACGATGCACGTCAAAGTGGTTGAAGTCCACTGATCGCCCCGCCGTGCCGGCGAACGGCGCTCCGGGATCCGGCTCAAGACGGCCTCTCAACCGCCAGCCCTGTTTCCGCATTCCCCCTCAGGGTTCTCCTGACAGCGAGCACGGGCGGGCTTCTGCCCGGCGAGGCCGCCGCCGGCAGGACGGGCACCTTCCACGTCTTCCCCGAGGAGTATCGCTCCCATGCCATCAGGCAGGCGGCGGCGCCGTCGGGGTCTGGAGTCGTCGGCCCGATGCTGCGAGCCTCGACCGTCGTCAGCGGGTGAAACCAGACGCGCACGAACGTTGCCGACTGGGTGCCCGTGGCCGCTTCCACGGAAGCGGAATGGCTCACCGCCGCACGCGCCCCGCCGCTGTGTCCGGCCATGACCAGCACGAGCAGGACGACGAGCACGCCACACGCCGCCATCAGCAAGACGAGCAGGACGACGAGAAACGCGCGCATCTTGGCCTCGCCGTTCTCACGTACACGCATCTGCCCTCGATCGGGTCGACTCGGTCGAGGCAATCTTCCAAGACCCGATCTTCGGTGTCCTTAGCGGAGAGCGCAGGATATCTGGGCAATGAGCGCAGATCATCCCTGGGTCGAAACGGTCTTGGCCGCGGTGAGGCCATGATGTCGAAGAGCCAGGCGGGTGAAGGATCTCGTTTTCGATCCTTCCGGACGAGATAGGGTGCTCCGCCATGATCGATCGAGCGCTTCTCGCGACTGCGCTGGTTCTCGGTCTCGTTGCCGTTCCAGGGGGCGCCGACCCAGCGGCCGCCATGTCGGTGATGGAGGAATGCGATCCCGAAGTGGGCGTGGTGAAGTTGCCCGCAGACGAGCCCTGGGCCCAAAGAAGGCTAGACATCAGAACCGCATGGCGGCTGAGCACCGGTGTCGGCGTGCGGGTCGCCATTATTGACAGCGGCCTCGACACCAAGCACCCGCAACTGCGCGGATTCTCGAACTTCATCGACATCACCGGCACCGGTTACACCGACTGCGTCGGTCATGGCACCGCTGTCACTGGGATTATCGCCGGCCGTGTCTATCCGGGCGTCGCCTTCCATGGTGTGGCGCCGCAGGCGACCGTCATCGAGCTCAAGCAGAGCAACCAGTCCGAGGGTCAGGTCGCCAACCTGGCCACGGCCATCGACAAGGCGGTGCAGCTGAAAGCCGATGTCATCAACATCTCGATCAAGGCGGCCGACAATCCCACGCTCAAAGCGGCCGTGCAGAACGCCCTGGCCAACGATGCTGTGATCGTCGCCGCCGCGGGCAACATCACGGACAAGAACAAGGATGTGCCTGCATATCCGGGCTCATATGAGGGAGTCCTGGCCGTTGGCTCGGCCACTCCTGACGGACTCCGAGCGGACTCCTCCAGCACGGCGACACCTGTCGGCGTCCTTGGGCCGGGCGTCGACATCACCGCCCCCTGGCCGCGCGGCGCCTACAAGCTGGACCTTGAGGGGTCCAGCTTCGGCGCCGCCTACGTGTCCGGGACCGCCGCACTGGTGCGCGCCAGATTCCCGCATCTTGACCAGGAGCAGGTGCGGCGGCGTATCATCGCCACGGCCGATGGCTCCGTAGGCGAAGGCACAGGGGCGGGCATGGTCAACCCGGTCCTGGCGGTCAGTGCCGTACTGCCTTTCGAGCCTACGGGTCGGCCTGTGGTGGCCGCTCCTCCGCCGGCACCGATCTCGGCGGACGCGATCGCCAAAGTACCGCCGAAGGATGTCCTGACCAGAAACCTCTCCCTGGCGGTTTTCGCAGGAGCGCTGATCCTGGCGACCATGATCGGAGCGCTTGGACTGCTGCTGCCGCTCGGCAGAAGCCGAGGCTGGCGGGTCGACCCTCCGGCCTAGCTTCGTCAGCTCCACTCCTGCGATGGCTCAGCACTCCGTTCGGTCACCTCTCCTTGCCTCGTCTCACCACGCTTAGACGCGAAAGGATTACAATATGCACCCGTTACAGCCGGGTGACCCCAAAATGCTGGGCGACTACGTCTTGTCTGAACGACTCCCAGGAGGACCGCGCGGGGCGACCTTCCTCGGCCGGAAGTCGGACGACGCGCCCGTCCGAGTGATCAAGTTGTTGACCGGCATGCCGGAGCAGGACACGGAAAGTGTCGCCCGCTTCACTGCAGCCCGGCGCATTTCCAGTTCGTATGTAGCAAGGACCGTAGACATCGGCGTCCATGATGGCCATCCCTACGTCGTACGGGAGCATGTGCAGGGGCGCAGCCTCACCGAGACGCTCGCAGCTCATGGGCCGCTCGACGCCGACGCCGTGGAACGGGCGGCGGTCGGGATGCTGACCGCGTTGACCGCCGTCCATGTGGCAGGCATCACTCACCGAGGGCTGACCCCGGACAACGTCATCATGGGCGTCGACGGCCCTCGCGTGACCGACCCGGACCTCGGCGACGCCGTCGGCGAGATCGGCTACCGTTCACCCGAGCAGCTGAAGGGTGAGCCGTACGGCTTGTCCGCGGACTTGTTCGCCTGGGCGGCCACGGTGGTCTTCGCAGCCACCGGAAAGGCGCCGTTCGACCACGACGCCGACGCGGTGCTGACCGGTGTCCCCGAACTGGGCGCGCTGGCCGAGCCACTGCGGGCCGTGGTCCTCGAGGCATTGTCCAAGGACGACAAGCAGCGTCCGACGGTGTACAAGGCGATGTTGCGCCTGCTCGGCGGCCAGAAGGCCAACGTGGAGGCCACGGCGAGACTGTCAGCGGCGCCAGTCTCGGCTCAGCTTCCGATGCTCGAGCCTCCGTCTCTGCTGCCGGTGGACGGCAGCTCCCTCCCGTCAGGACCGGGGAGCGGCAACCCGCCGCTCGAAGGCGTGCCGGTGCAGCCGCCGCCCCTGCCTCCGCCGATGCCTCCCCAATCGTGGGGGCCGCCGCAGCAACCGACGCGGGAGCCGCCGCGTCGGCCCAGAGTGTGGCGAACGTCGGTCGTGGACGATTCTGGCCCACGACGCAAGTTTCCCGTCGCCTTGGCGGCTTCCGTGGCGGCGCTCATGGTGCTGTCCGGCCTGGGGCTCTGGGGTGCGAGCCACTACGCGGACGCCCAGCGAATCAATTCGATAGACGTAGCCGCGGATGGTAAGGCGACCGGTAACGTGGCCACGCCGACTGACGCGGCGAAGAGCGCGGTCGCCGATCCCGGTGACGGTACAGTTCCGCAGCCGAACGACCAGGACAGCGGCCGGCCGCAGGAGGAGGTGACCGTTCCCTGGGCGACCTCAAGCGACGATCCGTACGGCGTGGGCCCGCTCGTCCTTCCCACCGAAAAGCCGTCGGGCGCGCCGACCGCGCCCGTCTACAGCACGGTGCCCACGCCCTCCCCCGTGCCTTCCCAGCCTGTTCCCACCGTCCAGCCGACGACCACCGCGTCGGCGAACCCGCAGGCGACGTCCACGCAGCCGAAGACCCCTCAGGCGACCAAGACCGTCACGAAAGCGCCGACGGACCAGCCCACCACAACGCCGGAACAGTCCCAGGAGCCGAAGGCGTCTCCCACGACGAGCACCGAGGCCCCGCCTTCGACACCGTCTCCATCCCGAAGCACGCAGGCGTCCACGCCGGTGCCGCCGCCCACGACACAGGCACCCGCGCCCGCGTCGGAACCCACCAAGAGCGCGGCACCACCGCCTGTGCAGCCGGAGCCGAAGAATCCCTACTCTGCGGCTCAGGTGTGCGGGCCCGGGTTCTACGTGCAGCGTTCACAGCCGTTCAACGGCGGTGAGACCTTCCAGCTCTACAACACCGGCACCAAGCAGAACTGCGTCATGACGATGAAGTATGCGGGCGTCGGCACGGCGAGCCCTGTCAGCGCGACGCTCGATGTCCAGGGCGGGGACAGCGCGACCGACAGCGGCGCCTACAAGTACTACGCCGGACCGGTGAAGCTGCCCGCCCCGGGCAAGTGTGTGAAGTTCTCCGGCAGCGTCGGTGCGGGAAGCACCAGCGCAGGCTGGGCGAACTGCGGCTGATCCAGCGCACGACGGGCTTCACCCGGGAAGGCTTCCCGGGTGAAGCCGTTGCCGTTCACACCCTCGGTCCCGTCAGCCGGCTGGGCGCGGCATAGGCGGTCGACCACGCGTATTCCGGCGGTCTCGATGTTCTTGCTGCCTCGAACTGTGAACTACGACTGACCAGGCACGGGCAGCCCTTGAATGACGACCTGTTCGAAGGCAGGCGCATCCTGGCCGGTGAGCGTGGCTGCTTTGGTCAAGCCCGGGTCCATCAACTCACTGAGCATCACGCTGGCGAGCAGGGCCAAGGCCGCGGCCGAGCCGTACACCACAAGCATTTTGACGAGCACATTCCTGGCCTTCCGCTGCACCTGAGTGGCCGCTGCTGTCGTCATGCTGTTGGCGAAAGGATCAACTGGAGCGGACCGACAGGCGAAAGCAAGGGCGAGTAGCAAGCCGCCCAGCGAGGCGGATGCCAGTGCACCCTGGGCGGACATCTTCGCCAGCTGGTCGAGGGTGCCGGCCAGCTCTCTGTAAACATTCTCAGTTTTAGCCACCTCATTGGTGAACCGCACCGACTCATCCTCCATCTGCGGCTGCCCCATCTCCTTCCAGTACTGAAGGTCGGCGAGGAGGCTCGTCACTTTCTCCTTCGCCTGCTCGACGTCGTGAGTCACGGCTCGCACGTCGCGAGCCTTATCACGGATGTCCTCCGGGTTGGACAGCATCGTGCCGATGATTGAGGCGCACATATGGCAGACGGACGCGAACACCGGATTGATCGTCGTGCGGGCGCCTGCAACAGCGCTGGCTATTCCCACCACATAAAGAATCCAGCCGTCGTCGTAATGACTCTGCACACCTGCTCCTACTGCGTGTTCTTGGTCTCGGCATCCCTGATCACCTTGGCGCCTTCAATCAGCTGCCCTTGCCAGCGGCTCAACTGGTTCTTGGCATGCTTGAGATAGTCGGCAGCGGTGCTGCGCGCCGAATCGTAGGCGCTGTCGAAGGCCACCCTTCCGACCAGGCCGAAGCCTGGGAAGCCGGGGGCAGCGCCTCTGATCGCGCTTTCCGCCGCCGCCATCTGGTCTCCAGGTGAGCCGGAGTTGCCCTCGAGGGTCGGACCAAGGTCGTTCCCTAGCCTCTCCATGATCGTGGGAGATGCCTCCCGCCAAGCGCCGTCGACGCTCCCACTACTCGCCTTCGAATCCTTGGGGGGCTCCGTGCCGGTCGTGTCCTTGCTTTGGGCGGAGACCGGGGCGCTGGTGCTGGGAGCACCTGAAGCCGCATCCCCCGTAGCCGGAGCACCCGTAGCCGGAGCACCCGTAGCCGGAGCACCCGCGCCAACTGAAGTCGTGCCCGTCCCGGTGGGGACGCTTCCAGTCGGGATCCCGCCACCGCCACCGGACGTCTGTGCGTCGTTTCCTGAACCCTCATCACCCTCGGGTGCGCCGTCAGCTGGGGATTTCGGCGTAGACACCGTGGGGGCAGGCGTCGCGGCGACCGGTCCCGCAGGACTCATGGTCGCAGGAGAACTGTCTGCCGAGTTAAGTGCCGTGGACGGCGTAGAGGGGGGCACCGCCGTGGTCGGCGACCCTGCGGGCTGAGTCGGTGCTGTTGAGGCTTCTCTTGGATCCGGGGATACGGCTGGGCTCGGGCTGGGTTCCGGTGTTCCTCCGTCCGGTGCGACCTTGACTGTATGCTCTCCATCCGGCGAGGCAGGCGTGCTCGAGCTGGTGGATTCAGATGGTTTCGGCGGGGAGGTCTCGGAGCTCACGGAGGGCTCGGCCGCAGAAGTCTCGGAGAGTAAGGCCATCGTCACAGCAGTGTCCTGACTCTGGTCAGCCAGGTTGTCGGCCTCGATGACCGCGGAAGGCCCTCGTGGATCCTGTGACTCGGCGGCGCTGTCATCCGGCCAGTCCTCGCGCCAACTGAAATCCACGTCCCCGTTCCCCGCCTCAACCTCGGCGTCACCGTCGGGTGGTTCCCATACCAGACCATCGATGGCAGGCCCAGGCTCACCGAGCCCAGCCTCGCCGACCGGCTGCCACGCAGAATCTCCGGTTGCCGCTTCCGGAGCAACGAAGCCGGGCTCCCCAAGATCGCTTCCCACGCCATCCTCGGCACCGCTACCAGTGCTCACGTCTGAGTCAGTGCGATCCGGTGAAACAGCAGGGGTCGTCGAACTCACCAAGTCCGCAAGGGCCTCTATCCTCACCTCGACCCCTTCTGCCGTCTTCTGCTCCTCAACCGGCGCCCAGTTGAGAAGGCTGTCTATACTCCCGAATTCAGTCACCTACGCCTCCTGAACCGCGGCGTTCTAAACGATCAAAGAGAGTAGCTTCGTGCACGGTCAGACGTACAGATCGGCTGAACCTTGAGCTCGTGAGTGAGGGCGCCACCCCCCGGCTCTCAAGGCCAGAATCAGGCGGTCCTGGCGCTGCTGTTTCCGGCAGGATGACCACGCTGGTCATGGTCTTAGTTGAGGGTCATGATCTTCATCTCTGCGCGAACGGCGATGGCAGGAATGCGCTGGGACGTCGGGCACCTCTGACGACTCACGGGCTGAGCTCAGGAGTGGAGAGACTGGACGATCATAGCGTTTCGATAAGCCAGATCTCCCCTTTTCGGACTCTGAGTCGTGCCCTGGGAACATCTCCACCTTTCTCCAAGCAACATCCTTGGGCGCCATCCCGCAAAGTTGCGCCACGTTCGTTCAGGCGCGTTGAACGACGGGCATTGTTGGCGCAGAGCGCAGACGTTTTGGGAATGAGCGCCGACTTATCTTCAACGACGGGGCGCTGTGATCGCCGGGGCTGATGGTGGTTAATATGCGATTGGGGAGAGACCGGATTTGCCGGGAGGTGCAGTGCCACCGTACGGGGCGTGCCCAACGCAGATGACCAATGCGGCGGGGTATGCCAGGACATCGCGCAGTACACGTCGAGGGCCTGCGTCGCGGATGTAGGAGATCAAGAATGAGCTGACCACGTAGGGCTGGCGGGGTGGTGCGGCCCGGAGTCCGGCCACGCACCGGGTGGCTGGGACACCGAGTTCAAGGTCGTGATCAAAATTCTGCAGAACATTCATGACGGGCTGCACCGAATCGTCCAGGATTCTATGGATACGGCGCTCGCCGGATGCTCGCCGAGGCACTCAAAGCCGAGGTCGACGCCTACTTCGCTGACGGGCGTAACGAGCCGCAAGAGCTCGACCATCGTCTAGAGACTGCCACTACTCTGCCTGGCTGCCTGTCCAGCGGCGACTTCGTAGAGCCCTGGGCCGATCCTCGGTTCCAGCGCCAGGCTGCCGACATCCGGCCATCACCAAGCTCATCGAGCAATGGAGACGTCACAGAATGCGCGTTCCGACCGAGTGCGAGCCGACAGAGAACGGGTGTGCGCTCCTGCAGATTCGAGGGTCAGGGCGTCTGAGATTTCCTTTTCAGACTCGCCGTGGCACCGGCCGGGTCAGAGATAAGGCGCGGATGAACACGACCCACCGCACAGACACCCATTGCGGCGACCGTGACATCCACGCCCTCCGGGCCCACCAGCTACTCAAGACGGTCGGGTCTTCCTCGTCCAACGCCGCATGTAGCGCGCATGCCGGCCTACCTCAGGCACTTGGTTGTGGCGAGCCCGGCTCTCGGTCCAGCGGTCGGACGCTCGCGCTTCGGTCGTCCGGCAGACAGCCTAAGAGGCGGACAATCGCAGCACGGCCGTTAGCGGCCGTATCTCTCGATCTCGTTCAGGAACGCGGTGTGCGCGTCCGTCAAGTGACGTTCCATCTTCTCGAACACGGCCTTGTCCATTACACTCCCCACTCCAATCTCGGCCATCAGCGCACTGGTCTGCCGCGCGCAATCGTCCTGAGCCGCGTTGACCGCTCGCAACAGCTCTTCCGACAGCTCTGCGCTGGCCAGTCGCATCACGCGCGGATGGAGGTCGATCGAGTCAATGCGGCCCGAGGGATCGGCGTTGACGACAATGCGCCCGTCGGCTCCCGAACCCGTTCCGCGGATGGCCGCTAGCCGTTCCTGGAGTCCGGCGATCCGCTTTATCGTCTGCTCGGCTTCCCGTCCGACCCGCTCCAGTTCTTCGTTGGTGATATCACCAGGATCGAGCACGACACACCCCTTGTCTCAGCTGTAACACCGATCCCTACTGACACAGAACAAATTACTAGATATTCTGCTCCTTGTTAAGCCAGTGTTTCGCAAACGTTAGTTACGCCTGGGAGATCCATGTCGCAGGACATTCACGTGACTTCTGAAACCATCGCTGCCATTCAGAGCAATCTCGCCGAGCGCGTGATTCCCGGCCTGGAACAGTTTAAGAGTTCCGTCGACACCACGCATGTCCCCATGCCCGGCTTCGGGATCCTAGGAATAGTGCTGGGCAACAAATACGACGACATTCGCGGCGATGTCAAGGGGTACGCCGACGACGCCATCCAGACCGTCCGCAACTGGATCGACGCCCTGGAAACGATCAAAAAAGCCTGGCAAGCGGCCGAGTTGAACAGCACCGTCGTCTACCAGTAATCGGATGAATCTGACTCATGACCACCCCCTACATCCCCAGCAGGCTTGTGGCCCAGGCCGCGCTCGCCAACCTCAAGCTTGCCGCCAGATCGGCCCCAGGCCTCCTGGTCGGCATCTCCATCGCCACCACCGCGGTGGCGCACGTCCCCGCTATGGGTGAGGCCAAGACCAACTGGAACTCGTTGGCCAAGGCTCTGGAGGTTGAATATCCGGAGCTCATCGGCAATGCCGTCTTCATCTCCAGAGCCGGCTGGACCGCCAAGGACCGGGAGGAGTTCCTCAACGCCACCAGTGTTTTCAAAGGTGATCTACAGAAGCTCAGCGGCCTCTGCTACAACATGGAGAGCCAGGTCGACTCGGTGCGCAACGCCTACATCGCCTACTGGGCGCAGATCGGGCTTCTGGCTGGCACCGTGCTCGGCTATATCGCCATCTGCATGGCCATGAAGCGAACGGCCGCCTTTGCGGTATCGGGTCAGATGTGGCTCGAACGGCTCGTCGCGCTGACAAACAAGATGATCGCCCGGGCGACCAAGTTTCTGTACGGGTTCCTCGCAGTGGCGGGCACCACGATGGCAGTCGGTGCGTATTCGCTGGGTCAGCTTTTCACGATCCAACCGAGCGGAGGCGCCGCCATCAACTTCGAACGTGCCGTGATCAAAACCGACCCGCCACCCACCTACGTCGCCCCCAAGCGCGACGAGGCTGCCCCGCCCGCAACCCCTGAATCTACCTAGATCACGGCATATCTCGACCGTGATCCCCTGGGCGCCTGGTGGGGCGGCCGCCCTGGCGAGACCGCGCATCAGGCACCTGGCCCAACTTGGACCGACCACAAACAGCACTCGTTGAGCGGCGAAGTCGTGGAGACTTCCGTATCGCTGCCGACGACTTCAACCGCTGGAGTCCACGCCGCGTACGGAATGGAAAGAGTCACTTCTCATCAACCCTTCGGTGCCCGACGCCTTTCAGTCGAAGTGGTCGGTGTGGAGACGACCTTTCCCTGATGCGACTCATAACTAGAATTCGGTGTCCGACCTGCCGGTTCTCGCGTGGCGTCAGCTGGTCCTGATCCACAGGTCTCGACTATTGCTCGCCATACCGCTTCTCTTCCGACTAACCGATCTGCTCCGAGACGGCGTCGTCTGCGTCGGCGCCCCAGACGTCGTCGTCCTCGAGAAGCCATGTGGTCTTCTCTCTGTCCTCCGATTCCGTGGCACCCGTCCCTGCCCCCGCCATCGGCATCAACGGCATGCCGCTGCCGATCGCAGAGGCCGACCTGGGGTTGAGCGGAGTGATTCCCGGACCGGACATGGCGTTGCCACCGGAACCCGTACCCGGGCCGGTGCCATTGCCGGTGGCGGCGTATGGGTAACTGCCGTTCGGCGTGGTGACGGGGATGCTCGGGTCCCAGCCGGTCGGACGCTGGAAGTCCTCGAGCGTGGTGCGCGCGTCGGACGGTTTCACGCTGCTGGTGTCCGGCATCCCCGCGTTGGTGGTGAGGTCCGGATCAGGGGTACCGGACTTCATATTGACCGGGCTTGGAGTGCTGGAGCTACCGTCGTTCACGTTGCCATCACCGGGCATGCTGCCGGTGGGATAGGCGCTGTCCGGGAAACGGCCATCCGCCCCGGTGCCGGTCGGATCCGCATCACTACCGGTGTAGGTTCCGTTCGAAGAGGTGCCGTCTGGGGACAGGGCGCCGTTCGGCAGGCTGGGCATGTCCGACTTGACGAATGAGGGCGTTCCGGTGTCGTCCACGCCAGGGCCATCAAGATCGCCGCCAGGCGGGTTGATCAGGTTTGGATCGATCTGGTAATCGTCTGAATCCGGGTCGATCTTCAAGTCTGGGCCGGCAGGCGTGGGAAGCTGGAGGTCAGGAACGACTTTATGCACGTAAGTGGGCAACTGTTCGTAGATTTCGAGCAGGTCATTGTTGAGCAGTCGCAGATGCTGGCCCGCGAGTTCGTTCTGCGAGCCCCACTCATATCCCCCGTTCATCGTCCGATACAAACCGGGGAGGTCGTCGTCCCAAGTCATCCAGTTGTCGACGCTCCATGATCCGTTCTTGTCCTGGATGAAGTCCTGGTGCTGCTGTAACCGCTTGCCGAGCGCCTGCAACGGCAGGCCCACTGCCTTGAACTTCGCCGCCAGTTCGCGGATGGTGGCGTGCAGAGTGCGCAAGGACTGCTGCGATTCGACCGACGAGGTTCCTTCCCAGATCTGAGCCATCACAGCCGCTTGCGACACCAGGGTGTCTTGCAGCGCTGTGAGCTTGGCCGCGGCGGCCAGGTAGGACTCTGCCGTGCTCGCGATGGCCTCCGGGTCAAGCCTCGTGAAGAGACGCGTGATCTCTGCAACGCTTCGGCCGTCGTCGTTGACGGAGAACGGCACGTTTCCGTAGGGGCGAAGCTCATGGTCGCTCGTCAGGTTCTCAGCCATCTCATCTCTCGTTCGCCGTGTTGGCCTGCTTGTAGCTCTCCGCGCTCGCAGCGATCAGTTTGACGGCGATCGCGAGTTTTTCGTTGACCTCGCTGTAGACCGTGGTCAACCCTTCGTGGCTCTTCTTCAGTGCCGCCACGAAGCTCACGCCACCGTCCCACTCGCCTACCTTCTCGATCGCACGGGCGAACGTCTTCAGCACCTCGGCTTGAAATTTCACATCCGGAAGTGAGCCTTCCATGCTTACGCCATCGCCGGACACCTCGGACAGCGCCTTCTCAAGCATGATGACGACGTCGTCGAATTTTGTGTCGTCGTACTCGACGACATCTCTGTCCGCGACAAGTCCGGGCCAGTTCGGCTCCAGCTCCCAACTGTCTCCTGCTGCTGCCATAATATCCTCCTACGCGCAGCTGATTACCTCATCCTACTCCGCTTTCATTTTTGTGTAGAAGTGTGACAATCACCTCTACCAATGCTCTGCACAACGTGCGTACCATAGGTTGGCGTGCAGACCCGCAAAGATCTCTACCAGGCCCATAAATTCTTGACCCAGCGCCTGGGATTGGCGCTGCTCCAGGGTGAGCCCGACCTTCCCGAGTCGCCCATGCGCCGATATAACGTGGCGACGTTCTCCGGCATTCTCCTCCTGGTGTTGATAACTGCCGGGTTCGGAATTTGGGGCATGCTCCAGCCCGGCGGAGCCACCAAACTCAAAGAGGCGGGCCAGTTACTCATCGAGGAAGAGACCGGCGCCTCTTACATCTACAACCAGGGTGACGGCAAGCTGCAGCCCGTGGCGAACTACGTCTCCGCCAGGCTTGTGCTGGACAGCCAGGAGATCAACGTCCGCATGGTGTCGGCCAAGTCGCTGGCCGGCCTGGCCAGGGGGCAGAAGATCGGCATCTCCGGCGCGCCCGACTCGCTGCCCGGACCGGAGAAGATGATCAAATCGCCCTGGACGGTCTGCGTCGTCGAGCAGACGGACGCGACCGGGATGCGCCGGTCGCGCGTCACGCTGCTGGGCGGGATCAACGTCGGCGGAGCATCCGTGGGCGGTGACGCGCTGGTCGTCAATGACGGGCAGCAGAACTGGGTGCTGTGGAACAACCACCGCATGCTCGTCAAGAACCTGCGCCGGCTCACTGACCAGGTGCCGCGCAAGGTGCCGGCCTCCTGGGTGAACGCCATTCCCGCCGGGCCCGACTTCGCCGCGCCCACGGTTTCGCAGCGCGGCAAGCGGGTGACGGGCCCCGGCGGTTTCCCCGCGCGGGTCGGACAAGTCTTCACAATCGCCTCCATTCCCGGCACTCCGGATCGCTGGTACGTCCTGCTCGCCGATGGTCTCGCGCCCATCAGCCATACACAGGCGTCGCTCCTCTTGCAGGACCCGGACAGCAAAATCGCTTATGGCAAGGGGCAGGTGCGCCAGATCGCCATCGACGCGGCCACGGTCAACGCCGCCAAGATCTCCGATCACCGCGTTCTGGGGGGCGGGCTGCCGGCCACCATGCCGCGGTTCCGTGCGCCGGAGGCGTCCACGCCCCTGTGCGCGGTGTACGCCGACACGGTCAAGGGCTCCGTCCGGGCGCAACTGACAACCGGCGCGACGATGACCATCCCCAAGCCGTCGAACAGCGGCGGCCCCGACCACGTCGACCAGGTGCTGCTGCCCCAGGGTGGTGCGGCGCTGGCCGGCCAGCTCCCCGGAGAAGGACAGACGGGCGGGATCAACGAGTACTCCCTCATCACCGACCAGGGCATGCGGTTCCGGCTCGCGTCCGCCGATGTCGTGGAGAAGCTCGGCTATGACGCCACTCACGTGGCACCGGTACCCGCGCACCTGCTACGGCTTATTCCAGAGGGCCCATTGCTGGACCCGGTCTCGGCACGGATGCCCGTCACGGAGGTGACCGTCAACCGCATCACCCGGCGGTGAGCCATCAGCCCTGCCCAGGCAGGGCGATGCCGCCGCTTTGGAGGTCGAGCTGAGGCTTGGCGAGCTTGCCGGATTCCTCAACGTACTCGAGGGCGGCGCTGTCGAACTCCGGCGAGGCACCGGGCTTCAGCGCGCTGAGCTCACTCGGTATCGCCTTCACCGTGGGAAATGCCTGCCCGGTGTTCTCTGTGTGTTCGATGACCTGGAATAGCAAATACGTCAGAGCGCCGATCGCGATGCCGTGCTTGAGCAGTAGACTCTTGCCCGTTCCAACGGCCGCCTTGGCAGTCTTGATTTCATCCAGGCGAGCTTTGAAGTAGGCCACTGGATTGGTGCTGCATATCAGCAGCTTAATTGCATAAGCCATCATTAATGCAGCGATGCCCACGCATATACGCGCACCCTGGTAGTATAGCTTTGCACTCTGATCCACAGCCTCACCTGTGCTGTTTCGGGCTGATTCGAGCACTTTCAGCGAATCAAGAAATTTTTGGTGGGCTTGATCGAACTGATCGAATGCTGCACCATCCCAGGCGGCCTTGTCCTTGTTCTGGAGCGATGCCTTGATAACGGCCAGATCGGTTTGAAGTAAGAACAGCTCGTAAGCCTGCCCGCCGTTGTCGGTCGTGCGCCATGTTTTGGCGGACGCGGACATCTGCCCAGGGTCGGAGATCATGAGGCCGATCATGGCAGTCACATAGGCCGCCCACGGCCGCAAAATTATTCCCGAGGCGATCGCCGCTGAGGCTGCTGCCGCGCTGTAGAGGGTTTTGCCCTCCTCGTAGCTCACGTACTGCTCCTATCCGATGATCTCGGGGGCGATGTCCTCATCGCCGTCCCACACGCTCTCGTCCTCTGACAACAGCGGACTCTGCTCCCGATCGCGTTCGTCGGCCCCAGTGCCGGCGCCGGTCATCGGCATCATCGGCATCATCGGCATACTGTTGCCCATGGTGCCGGAAGCGCTCATGCCTGACGGTCTTAGGCCCGCACCGTTGCCAGAGCCCACCCCCACCGCACCATTGCCGATGGGTGAGCCCAGTGTGGATCCCGGGCGGGTACTCGGATCGATCAGGCTCGGATTCGGCACTCCGCTCAACTGAGTCCCGGGATCGAACGGTGAAAGGTCAGTCTTGTCTTGCCTGGGGTTGAGCACCGAATCAAGGCCGGGGACCTTCATATTCGGATCATCAACACCGGACGAGCCAGGATTCGGTGGGTCCAGATCAGAAGATTGATTTCCAGGCAGGCTCCCACTCGGCGTTTCACCAGGGAGAACATCCGTGCCGGACGTATCGGCGCCTGGAGTGTTCGTGCCCGGCAGTTCGGCACCTGAATTATCCGTACCAGGCAGATCCCCCTCCCCGAGATCCATCTCGGGCGAATCAGCACTGGGCAGACCGGCATCGGTCGAGTCCATGTCCGGCACGGCTGGCATCTCTCCGGTTGGCAGTCCGCCAAGACCAGGATCTCCGGAGGGCGGGGGAGTTTGCCCATTGCCCGTGCCAGGCGGTGTTTCAGCCGCTCTATAGTTGGCGTCGGCCGCTTTCAGCGCGGTCTTCCAGCTTTCCAGTGCCTTCTTCCCCTGGTTCAGGGCGGCTACCTGGCGCTCAATCGCCTTGTCATGGGCTCGGGTCACCCCTAAGCCGATCACTCCAAAGCTAGGGAACGGAACACCTAGATCACCAGACTTGGCCTGCAACGAATCGAAGAGCGACATAGGACTGTCGATGTCGCGACTGACCGCGTCCAGCCCCCCTTCCTTGAAGGAAAGGCTGGACGAGGGTTGCGATTCTTGAGGGGTTATCGGCAAACCACCGTAAACTGCATATGGCTGCTGACCCGTACCGACGGGCTGCTGACCGGCGTTGGTGGGCTGCTGGTCGTTCATCCGATGACCGGGTCCGTCACGTCCTGGCTACTGCCGTTCCAGAACGACTTGTCCTCCGGCATATAGGTCCTGCGCTCCATGTCGCCACCGACCTGATCCCCCATCGCACCGCCTGCTCCCATCAGCGGCATGTACGGCATGCTCGACGTGCCTGCCGCGTTTCCGCCCCGCAGCGATGCGAGGGCCCCGGCGGGCGTGTAAGAACCGTTCGGGCTGATCGATGTCGGAGCTCTTGGAGCGGTCACAGTCGGTGTCGGGGCTGACGTTGGGGTCGCCGTGCTTGCCGGGGTCTCGCCGATCGTGGCCGGCACGACAGCCGACGGAGGTTGATATGCCGAGGTCTCAGTCTGGGTGGAATCGAGATCCGTATTGGCATCGTCGTAGGGGGCTCGGTCCCCGGCACCGATCACCGGGGCAGTGGTTTCGTCGTCCGTATTCGCCTCAAGGCTCCGGTCCCGATCGGCGGCCTGGCCATCGGGTTGTTCCGGTGTGGCGGGTCGGCCTTCACCGCCTTGCTCCTCTCGAGCATCGCCTTGATCTTTGTCACTGTGCTGTTCCTGGGCCGGCTGGACCTCCGGTCGGCTTGACGGCGGGGAGCCACCATCCGGCTTGCCCCCCGTAGTGCCGCCTGTAGAACCTTCGTTTCGGCTGCCCGCGTCGCCGGCGCCGTTGGTCTCTGCGGCGTTCCCGCCATCCCCGCCGGTGGAAGGGGTGCCGGACGAGGCCCCCTCGGTCCCGTTTCTGTTCTGATGGACGACACTGGTCGAGGCGCCGGATACCGACGGACTTGCCACCGCCGGCAGCTCATAGGTGACGCTGGACGGCAGCGAGGTGATCTGCAGATCCCGGATCTTCTCGTTGAGCCTCTTCAGGGCCTCCTGCGCCATGGCGTCCTCAACGAGGGTGACTTCATTGCCGTTCCAGCTGATCCCCCTGTAGTACTGCTCGTTGAATCGGATGAGTTCCTGGACCCTCGCATCGTTCCTGTCCACCTTGATGCCGTCGACCTCGGCGATCGCCGTGGGAATGTACCCGGCGTAGCGCTGAAGGCTCCAACCTGTGTCGGCGAACTTCAGCGCCAGTTCGCGGCCGGTCGCGTACATCAGCGCCAGTGCCACTCGCGCTTTGTCGGCATCCGGCCCCTGCCAAATAGTGAGGATCTTGCCTGCGTGAGTCATGATCCCGACGGTGGCATGGACGAGAGCATTGGCCAGGATGTCGTACGCGGATGCGGCCTTCATGATCTGATCGTTCTGGGCCGTCCCGAGAAGCCAGCGGATCATGTCCTTCGGATGGGGCTCCGTCTCACCGGTAGGGCCCTGGCCCGCCCAGATGGTCAGGGTTTTGCGCTCCGAGCCGCTGTTGGCCATGGTCAGGCACCCTCGTTTCGCATGTCCGCCTCGGCGTGGTTGCCCGCGCTCGCTTCGACGGCTGCGATCACGCTCTTGTACGCCTGGATGAACTCCGCGTAGACCTGTCCGAGCTGCCGCCCCGCGCTGTCGCCTGCGGCCGCGCCGAAGGTCTTGGCGTCGGTCCACTGGCCGAACGGGATGGCGCCGACGTGGATGTCGGCGATGGCCGATCCATTGCCGCCCGCCTTCTCGACGGCCTCGATGTTCTTCGCCAGTTCCTCGGCGATCACTCGCATCGTGGAGGGCTCGTGAACCCTTCCATCGCTTTTGAGCAGGTCAGCCGTGTACGGATCGATGTGGAGAGGATCGACTTGCGGGTCGAGCTCCGGCGTATCCATCACTTACCCCTGCAGTCACGAGCTCTCGATCACCGCGCCGCCGCAGTGACCGAGAGCGAAGGCGTGGATGATGACGGTCAGTCCGACCAGATGGCGATGTTGTGCTTCTCTGCGAGCTCGTAGTTGCCCTTGGCGATGTTCACGGCCTTGGCAGCCTCGAACAACTGCAGGCCCATCGCCTGCTCGTGGGCGTTCCACTGGTTCTTCTTCGTGTTGAAGAACTGCTCGGCGTCGCCCTCCCAGCTCGCACCGAGCTCCTTCCTGATGTCGACCAACAGATCGTCGGTGGCCCTGTCCAGCTCGGTGACGATCTTCTGGAGCTGATCGTAGGCCTGCTCCATGCTGCCGAACCTTACGAATGTGTGATCATCGGGAACGGTCACTGCGATCTCCGTTACGTCGGTCGGCTAGTTACTGTTGATCACTGAATCGATCCGGCCCGCGTAGCCGTCCCTGGTCAACGACCCCGACAGCTCCATGTTCTGATCCGCTGCGTTGCGGTAGACGCCGGCACCCATGTTCAGCCGGTCATGGATGTCCTCCAGGATCCTGATCACGCCCTTGAACTCGGCGTCCCAGTCATTGAGCGCGCGGCTGAACGCTTCGGCCGCGTTACCCCGCCAGCCCTGCGTGGTCAGATCGCCCTTGATCTCCTGAACCCGCAGACGCATGCCTTCGATGTACTGCGCGGTGTCCTGGCAATAGCCCGCCGCATTGGTCAACTGCGTCGGACTCGCCCCATACAGCGCCACTGAACCTCCCAACAAACCCGGTCTCGCCTAATACAACGGGCAGCCCACACGAGCGGGCACCGCCCCAACAACAATTCGCATGCTAACCACCACCAGACCCGTCCATCACAACCATTCGCCGTGAGAAGGAAGTCTGCGCTCATTCACAACACGTTCTGCACTCTGCGCCAATCGCGCGGCCAGGCCACCGCAACAGGGCGAGATCTCCGAGCGAAAAGCCGGATTTCCCTGAAACGGCTGACAGGGCTTTCTTGAACGACGAAGAGCGTCGGTGGATGCGAGAAGGAATCTGCTGGACTGGGCGGGTCAGCGGATGGCGGCGACCGCTGCGCTGGACCGGTCTCGGTTCACAGCTCCAGCCGCCGCCGGATGCGGTCGAGTTCGCCCATCACATCATCGAATGTCCGGTTATAGGCGGCCTCCGCATCCTTCAGTTGCTTCGCCGCCGCCTCGGGATCGTTGATGTACCGCATCGGGTTGTCCGACTCGCCGAAGGCCGCGGTCATGCCCTCGTTGATCTGGCGCTGCAGGTCGAGGGTGGCGTCCTTCACCGCGGTCTTGATGAGTTCGGCGAGGTCGCCGGAGGCCAGGCGCAAAGCCTTGGGGTGCAGGTAGAGCTCACGGAGCCCCTCCTGGCCGTACTCGACGACGACCAGACCGTGCTCGTCCTGCCCCCGCCCGACGTAGGAGTTCATGTCCTGCTGGAACGCCTCCATCTGCGCGAAGTGCTCGTCCGCCTTCTTGATCAGCTTGTCGATGTCGATGTTCGCGAAGTCACCGAATCCCTGCACGACTCTCACTCCTCTGCCTCATAGGGGGCAGCAAGGTATCAGCCCGACAATCCGCGAACCCAGCTGTAGATCTCCAGCACGTCGGCCGCCAGCGGGAAGAGTTCGACGACCAGTATCACTTCCAGGATGTCCATGGCCCGGCCCCAGAACGGCGATGGTTTCCCGGTGGCCATCCTCGTTCCGATGCCCACTGCCAGCAGAGATGCCCACAGCAGACCTAACGCCACAGCCAGCGCACCCATGACTCCACCCTTGGCGCTGAGCGCGCACGCCGCCACCGCCAGTCCCGCCACACCGGAGCCGACCAGCCAGATCCGCTGGCCCCGGCCGGAGAAGACCCGAGCGCGCATGATGAGCGTCACGGACAGCGTGACGGACATGATGTACGCGGTCAGCTCGTCGTGCAGCACCAGCAGCGCCTGGGCGACCAGCGCGGACAGCGCCACCGCGATGACCAGCGCAGTCGCGTTGCGTTGGGCGATCGCGGTGCGCTCCTGAACCATGGCCGCGTCGAGCCGCTGGTTGTCGGCGCGCAGCTCGTCGGCCGTGGTGGGCATGACCGGCAACGGCACCCGGGCGAGCCGGAACGCGATCGACGGCACCAGCGGGCTCAGCGCCAGCAACACGGCGATGGCCACGGCCGCCACCCCGGCCGGCGAGGCCTCGGTCACCATGACCACGGCCGCACCGTTCGCACCGCACGACGCGGCGATGGCCGTACCGAGGAAACCGGAGATACCGTACGCGATCGCCGCCCCGGCGACGGCGGCGGTGAGCGCCGTGCAGGCGAGCGCGGCGAGCAGGTGAGGAGCTCCGAGCTCGGCCGGACTCCCGCTGCGAGCGAGTGCGAACAGTCCCGCCAGGAAGCCGTACGGCAGTGCCGCATACCCGATCAACGCGCCGGACATGGACGCGCCCAGCGCACGCGACAACACGGTTCCCGTGGTGATCAACAGCAGGGCGAACACCGCGAAGACGATCGTGCTGATCGACGGGGGCAAACCCGCCAGCGCCAGGCCGGCGGCGCCGAGGACGAGCAGTGCCGTGGCGCTGGCCGCACCCGCTGTCCTGGTGTGGGCCACCGTCCACTTTCCCGGTCCCTGACGCACGCCCGTGGCGACGACGTCGGCCACGTCATCGAAAACCGCCGGCGGCAGCATCGACTCGTGTGGGCGCAGGTAGAGGATCTCCGCATCGAGCACACCCAGCGTGCCCAGGCTTTGTTCCAGGTCGAGCGGCTCGCCGCCGAGCCGCTGCAGCACCCATCCCGGCGAGGACGTGGCCTCGCCACCCACTTCCCCGAGCAGGCGTAAAAGCCCAGGCAGCACATGGGGCAGCGGAATGTCGGCGGGCAGCGTCAGATCAGCCTTGCGGCTGGGCCCCACGATCGTGACCTGACACACGATCGGCAGCGGCAGAGGTACCTGCGCGAGAGCACTTTGCTGAATCGGCCCCGAGTGCGCAGGAGCGGGCGTATCAGGCCCTCCGGCAGCGGAAATAGACTCCGGCAGCGGATTTTGAACCATTGATTCCACGGTCCACTCCGTCTCACAAGCATCATGGACAGCACAGAACATAGCGGGTTGTATCTGGTAAGAACGTCGCGTGAGTAAAGTGGTTGTTCGGCGCCCCGAGCGCCGCCCGGGCCCAAAGCCACCTCGCGGAGAAGTCATGCTAGAGTCTCCGCCGGAAATTCCGGAGGTCCAAGGCCAAGGTTTCATGTTGGTTCTCACCTATCTGCCCATGCTGGCCGGGGCGGCCGCAATGGCATTAATGTTTACCTCGAACGGTAATTCCAGCCCGATCATGTACGTGGCCAGTGGCCTGTTCGCCGTCTCCATGCTCGGCATGACGATCGGCCAGATGGGACGCCAAGCGGGCGAGCGAAGGTATCGGCTGAACGGCGCTCGCCGCGACTACTTCCGCTACCTCGGACAGGTCCGCAAGAACGCCAGGCGCACCGCCAAGCAGCAGCGCGAGGCCCTGGAGTGGAGAGGGCCCGAGCCGGGATCGTTGTGGTGGATCGCCATGGGCCCGCGCTTGTGGGAACGCCGGCCACGAGATGACGATTTCAGCACGATCCGGCTCGGCACCGGCGTGCAGAAGCTGGCCGTCCAGCTGATCCCCCCGGACTCCAAGCCGGTGGAGGATCTGGACGCGCTGGCGTCCGGTGCGTTGCGGAGATTCATGCGTGCCCATTCGACAGTCTCCCGGCTGCCCATGTCCGTCGCTCTGTCCTCCTTCGCGCGCATCCGGCTCAGCGGTGACCTCACCGCCATACGAGACCTCGTGCGGGCCTTGATCGGCCAGGTGGTCGCCTTCCACTCCCCCGACGACATGCGCGTCATGGTCTGCGCAGCTCCCGAGCGCATGCCGCACTGGGAGTGGGCCAAATGGCTCCCGCATGCCCAGCATCCCGACGCGATGGACATGGCGGGGCCCGTACGCTTGATGGCCGAGAACCTCGGAGACTTGGACCGCCTCGTCGGGGGCGAGCTCAAGGAGCGTCCGAGGTTTCAGCCGGGTTCACCTGCCGACGCACTGCCATACCACGTGGTGATCGTAGACGGCGGCCATATGCCGCATGACTCGCAACTCGGCAGCGACGCCATTCAGGGCGTGACCGTCATCGATCTCACCGGCTCCACGGGCGCGGTGGAGGAGGGCAGCACGCTACGGCTCGACGTCCAACCGGACGACCTGCACATGGTGAAGATCGACCACGCGGGCAAGGAGCGCAAGTCGCGGCTGGGCGCGCCGGACAGACTCTCCATCGTGTCAATGGAAGGCCTGGCCCGGCAGCTGTCCCCGCTCCGAGCCTCTTCCACGAGCGGCGGAGACGGCGAGGATGCGCTCTCGATCAACACCACGCTCGCCGACCTGCTGGGCATCAGTGACCCTCGACGGCTGGACTCGGCGATCACCTGGCGGCCGCGGGCAGGCCGTAACAAGCTTCGCGTGCCGATCGGGCTGAGTGCCGACGGCCGCATGGTCGAACTCGACATCAAGGAGTCGGCGCAGGGCGGCATGGGGCCGCATGGCCTGCTGATCGGAGCCACCGGCTCAGGGAAGTCGGAGCTACTGCGCACACTGGTGCTCGGCCTGGCCATCACCCACTCCTCGGAGATCCTCAACTTCGTCCTGGTCGACTTCAAGGGCGGCGCGACCTTCCTCGGCCTCGACTCCCTCCCCCACGTCTCGGCGGTCATCACCAACCTGGAGGACGAGCTGCCCCTGGTCGACCGCATGCACGACGCCCTGCAGGGCGAGATGGTGCGGCGGCAGGAACTCCTGCGATCGGCCGGCAACTACGCCTCCCTTCGTGACTACGAGCGCGCCCGCGAACATGGCGCCGAGCTGAAGCCGCTGCCCACGCTCTTCGTCGTGCTCGACGAGTTCAGCGAACTGCTGTCCACCAAGCCCGAGTTCATCGACCTGTTCGTGATGATCGGCAGGCTCGGCCGCTCGCTCGGCGTGCACCTGCTGCTGGCCTCCCAGCGGCTGGACGAGAGCAGGCTGCGCGGGCTCGACACCCACCTGTCGTACCGGATCGGCCTGCGCACGTTCTCGGCCATGGAGAGCCGCGCCGTCCTGGGCGTGGCCGACGCCTACGAACTGCCCTCGGCGCCGGGCAACGGCTATCTCAAGTTCGACACCAGCGGCATGACCCGGTTCAAGGCCGCCTATGTCTCCGGTGCCTTCCAAGCGGACGCCAGGCGGGTGACGGAGGACGGCAAGCCTGCGGCACGTGAGATCGTCGAGTACGGGCCGCACTACGTCCCGCTGCCCGTCGTCGAGAAGCCGTCGGCGAAGACGCCCGCGGAGGCGGAGGAAAAGGGACCTCAGCCCAGTCTGCTCGACATCGTGGTCGGCCGGTTGCAGGGGCGGGGCCCCGCCGCGCATCGCATCTGGCTGCCGCCACTGGGAGAGCCGCCGACCCTCACCGACCTGCTTCCCCGACTGTCAGTGACCCCGCAGCTCGGGCTCTCCACCTCGGACTGGAACGGCAGGGGGCGGCTGCACGCCGTTATAGGCATCATCGACCGGCCCTTCGACCAGCGCCGCGACGCGTACTGGCTGAACCTGTCGGGCGCCGCCGGGCACGTCGGCATCGCCGGCGGCACGCAGAGCGGCAAGAGCACCGTGCTCCGCACACTGATCAGCAGCATGGCTCTCACGCATACGCCCCGTGAGGTGCAGTTCTACTGTCTGGACTTCGGTGGCGGCGCGTTGTCGGCGTTGGAGGACCTCCCGCACGTGGGTGGCGTGGCCAACCGGCAGAACGCGGAAAAGATCCGCCGTACGGTCGCCGAGATCTCGGCCATCCTCCAGCAACGCGAACAGGACTTCGCGCAGCACAGCATCGACTCCATCGCCACCTACCGCACGCGACTGGCTGATGGCAGCGTCCAAGGCGACGGCTGGGGAGATGTGTTCCTGGTCGTGGACGGCTGGCTGACGATCCGGCAGGAGCACGAGGCCCTGGAACAGGTGATCACCAACCTCGCGGTCCGCGGGCTCGGCTACGGCATCCACGTCATGGCGACCACGAACAAGTGGTCGGAGTTCCGACCGGCCATTCGCGATCTGTTCGGCACCAAGATCGAACTCAAGCTCGGCGACGCCTACGAGTCGGAAATCGGGCGCAATGCCTCGACCTCGGTGCCCGAAGGCGCCCCAGGACGCGGGCTCACCAAGGACGGCATGCATTTCTTGTCGGCCCTTCCTCGAATCGACGGGCTGCGCAGCGCCAATGACCTCGCCGACGGGATGCGTGCCCTCGTGGAGAGCGTCAAGACCGCGTGGCAAGGACCCGTCGCCCCTCCCGTGCGGCTGCTGCCGCCTCTGCTCCCCGCAACCGACATGCCGGGGCCGGAACAGACCGGCAAACACCGCATCGCGATCGGCATCGACGAGGCGACGCTCTCACCTGTCGCGCTCGACTTCGAAGCCGACCCGCACTTCATCGTCTTCGGCGACACCGGATGCGGCAAGTCGAACGTGCTCAAGCTGATCATGGAAGGCATCGTGGCGCGCCAGACACCCAAGGAAGCCAGAATGGTCGTGATCGACTACCGCCGGTCCCTGCTGGACACCGCGGCCACCGAGCACCGCATCGGCTATGCCGTGGCCAGCGTGGCAGCCGCCGAGTTGATGCAGGAGGTCCGCACGGCCCTGCTCAAGCGTCTTCCAGCGGCTGATCTCACTCCTGATCAGCTTCGTCAGCGCAACTGGTGGCAAGGGTCCGATCTCTATGTCGTGGTGGACGACTACGACCTGGTGGCCACGACGAACAACCCCCTGCAACCGCTGGCCGAGCTACTACCGCAGGCTCGTGACATCGGCCTGCACGTGATCATGGCCCGCCAGATGGGCGGCGCCAACCGCGCGATGTACGACCACGCGGTGCAACGGCTCAAGGAGATGGCGAGCCCAGCACTGATCATGTCCGGAAACCGGGAGGAAGGCGTACTGTTCGGCAAGACCCGGCCACAACCCCTTCCTCCCGGCCGAGGTTTCTATGTGGACAGGAAATCCGGAGACCGGCTCATTCAGACGGCATCCCTGGAAACGGCCGAAAATGGCTCTGACCAAACTCATTGATATCCAGTATGCTCCATTTTCATGACCAAAAGATTCGTAGATGTCTCCTACACGGCATTCGACGAGTGCAGGACGCGAGTCCACGCCGCGTCCCAGGAGTTCAACCTTGACGACATTCTCAAGGACAGTAAGTCGAAGGCCCCCGCCGAGCGTACGGACGCAACACTCTTCGGCATGCTCAACAACGTTCACGAGTTGACCGTGCAGATGGACGCGACCTGGGCCGCCATCCGAGCTGAAATACAGAGCGGCCGGCTGAAACTGACGGAGGTGGAGGGGGCGCTCAACGATGTCGAGACCAATCTCCGCACGGCCGCAACGGCATCCGGCGCATGAGCCTCGACGCGCCCGACATCACCAGCCTCCCCGGCGGCGATGTGCTGTCGGGCCTGCTCCAGAAGGTGATAGGCGTCCCTCAGGGCATCAGGGACATCGCCTCGGCATGGCGAGCGTGCTCGTTCCAGCCGGCGAAGACCACCGCCGAACTCATCAGATACGTCAACGATGTGGACCTGAAGTGGGAGGGAGATTCGGCGGACGCCTTCGATCGGCACATGCGCCTATATCCTAAAGCGGGCGAGGATTTCAACACCGCCGTTCGTGCCGGCGCAGAAGCGCTCACCAACCTCGCCAATACAATGGAGAACGCTCACAACAATGTCGAGGCGCTGTGCCGTCAGGCGCTTGCGAGCGCGGTCACGCACATTAAGGATTACCTCGTCAAAAATCCCGACAAGGACTACGCCGCGGCGGTGGCGGCGCTGAGCGCCGACCCCGGCATGATCAGCCTCATGAACGGCAATATCGAACTGGCGAAGAGTCACGTCAAAACGGCCGAGGACGCGGTGGTCGCCGCCAGGGACACATTGAAGAGCCACCTGGATGCCGGGTTAGGCTTCTTCACCAATATTCCCTCTCCCGGCGGACCGGACTTCGTTCCGGGTGAGGAGAAGGTCGTCTGGACCAAGACGCCTGTTCAGGAGCAAACGCAATCGGCCGGCGGTGGATCTGGATCTGGCGGCGGAGTCTCATCGGGCGGCGGCACCCCCGCGCCCAAGGCCGAGGTCGTCGAGTGGATCAAGCAGGCGCTGGCGATCATCAAGTCTCCCGAGATGGCGGACACCATGCGCGAACGTGCCATCGACGTCAGCGATCTCGATGCCAACGACCCCAACGACGTCCAACGCATCTGGGCGATCATCTATCACGAATCCGGCGGCAACCCCGGCGCCATCAACACCTGGGACATCAACGCCCAGAAAGGCGTGCCGTCCCAGGGACTGATGCAGACCATCCCGCCGACGTTCAACGCGCACGCCCTGCCCGGTCATGGCAAGATCCTGGATCCGGTGGACAACATCATCGCGGGTGTCCTGTACACCTACAGCCGCTACGGCAACCTGGGCGGCCACCCTGGCATCTCGTCCTTGGAGCGGGGTGGCGGCTACCGGCCCTACTAGTGCTGTAGCAGTTTGGGTTTGCCCCGTTTCGAGGTGACACGCCGATCAAGGTCCCACCTCAGTCGGTGTGATCGCTTCAGACCCTGCTCGTGGCCGAACGGGTTGGTGTACGCGAGATTGATGACGGCGAGGGGAAACCGGCTGCTGCGCATCATTCGGCGTGGCAGCGGGTCGGTGGTGACCTGGCGGCGGGCGCAGATGGTGCTGCTGGCGGCCCAGGGCATGTCTGTTGCGAAGATCGCGCAGGTGGCGTTCACCAGTGAAGACCGGGTCCGGGATGTGATCCACAACTTCAACGCCGACGGGTTCGACTCCCTGTATCCCAAGTACAAGGGCGGCCGTGCAGCCCCGCCCCGGCAGGCAGTGGACCGGCATCGGCGGAAAGGGCAAGGACCCCGAGCGGGACCCTCGCCCGCGGATGCGCGCCACCTACACCCGCACCCAGGGCGTGCGCCACTTATTCGCCGCCCTGGACCTGGGCAAGGACAAGATGTACGGGCACATCAAGAAGCGCAAGCGGCGCGGCGAGTTCCTGGAGTTCTGCCGCTACCTGCGCAGTCTCTACCCGCCCGAGGTCCGCATCGCCATCGTCTGCGACAACTTCAGCCCGCACCTGACCACCAAGAAGGACCAGCGAGTCGGGCAGTGGGCGGAGGCCAACAACGTCGAGATCGCCTACACGCCCACCAACTCCTCCTACCTGAACCGCTTGAAGCGCTCCCCACGGATGAATCCGGGGGATTCCAGCCGTCCCGACCGTGCGGCTACGCGCATGGTCGCGACGCTGTTGCTTGGCGAATCGAGGCCCAGTTCACCGCGCGAGTTCACCCTCAACGGCACCGACCACGCCGGCCACCGCGAGCAGGGCAGCATGATCCGCCGCTACATCGCCTGGCGAAACCGCAACACCGACAACCCCCGCCTACGCAGGATCGTCAAGAGCGACGCGGCACTAGCTGGATGGTCACCCCACGGGGTGGCGGACGGAGCGCGTCACGGGCACTTCGCGCGCAGCTTGGGGCTCCAGCCGTTGTGGACGACGTACTTGCTTCCTGCGTAGTAGCTGACCTGGCCCTGCAGGCGGTAGGTGAAGATGGTCCCCCGCTTGCAGCCCTTGTACAACGTCTTCTTGCCGGCCCCGTACCAGGAGGCGCTGGAGATGTTCTGCCAGCCCCACCAGCGCTTGCGCTGAAGCATGATCTTGATGCGCTGGTTGCGGGAGCAGCCTATCGCCCAGCCGGTCGCGGCCACGTGTCCCTTGCGCATCTCCGGACGGTACACACGCACCTCACGGCAGGACATCGCCGTCGAGCTGGCCGCCGCGGCGGCCGTGGCGACGGTGGTGGGGGAGGTCTGGGCGCTGGTCTGGACGGAGGCCTGCGCGGGGGCGCCCGCGGTCAGAGCCGCGGCGGCGACCGCCGCCCCGAGGACCATCGTGTTGAGCGTTCGCATCGGGTTCTCCTTGGTGCTCGTCGTACTGGACACCGCGAAGGTAGCCAGGCCGATGTTGAGAATTTGTGGAGCGCCTGTTGAGCGAACGAACGGCAACCCGTGCTCAGCCGGTTTGGACTTGGCGATCTTCTTGATCTCGCGGCGTTGCGGCAGCGTGAACGTCGGCGACCGGCCGCCCTTGTACTTGGGATACAGGGAGTCGAACCCGTCGGCGTTGAAGTTGTGGATCACATCCCGGACCCGGTCTTCACTGGTGAACGCCACCTGCGCGATCTTCGCAACAGACATGCCCTGGGCCGCCAGCAGCACCATCTGCGCCCGCCGCCAGGTCACCACCGACCCGCTGCCACGCCGAATGATGCGCAGCAGCCGGTTTCCCCTCGTCGTCATCAATCTCACGTACACCAACCCGTTCGGCCACGAGCAGGGTCTGAAGCGATCACACCGACTGAGGTGGGACCTTGATCGGCGTGTCACCTCGAAACGGGGCAAACCCAAGCTGCTACAGCACTGGCATTCGCTCGGGCGGCAGTCGCCGCCCATCAGCCCTTGGCGCCCGGTTCCGTCCAGTCGAAGTCGTCGGCGCCCGCAGGCAACTCCCCTGATGTGACGGGCGCCTGGAACGGCGGGAAGGACTCCACGTCGATGGTGGCCTGGGTGAAGTCGATCCGCCCCTCGCCCGAGGGGGCCACATAGGCGAATTGATGGTTCTTCTTGGTCGCCGTCGCCATGACTTCGCCCACGCCTCGCAAGCCGGACACCAGCGTCAGCGTGAGCACGGCCACCGCACCATTGAGCCCGGAGGCGACGAACTTCTCCAGCAATCCGCCATAGAGCGAGGTATGTGGACTACTCTGCAGCCTCTTGGCGAACAGCAGCAAGGTGAACGTGCTCGCGGCGAGGCTGCCGACCTTGAGCCAATAGCTGCGGTATCCGGCGGCGATCTCGTCCATCATGCCGCCAACGTCGCCCAGGACCCCGCGCAGTACACCGATCTCCCGGTGGAGCAACCACACGACTCTCTCGAACTCCTGCTGATCGCGCGCGACCCAACCATCGCGCGAGGTGGTGACCACCTGCGCCAGCAACTGTTTGACCCCGTCGTCCAGGCGCCCGGAGATGCCGTGCTTCCAGTTGGACGCCGCCTGCGCCATGCCGGGCTCATTCGCGATGGCTGTGCCCGCAATGGCCACAGCCGGTGCTACCCAGATCGAAATCTTGCCCAACCGATTGAGCTTGGCCATCACCTGTGGGCCTGTGGGAGCCATCAGACGTACCGCACCTTGCTGGCGTCTTCTGCGGCCCGCCAGTTGGCCTCGGCTTGAGCCAGCGCTGCGCTCCATCCGTCGCAGACGGTCTCGGCCCTGCCGAGCTGCATTTCCGCCCACTGACGGATGTCTTCATAGGTGCCGCCTATCACCGCGTCACCGAGAATGCCGAAGCCCGGTGAGGCCACACTCGTCGCGTCGACGAGGTCTTTGACAAAGGTGAGGGCCACCTTGATCTCGCCATCGACCCGCCCGCGCAGGGCGGCGATCGCGGTGGAGGTGACATAGAGGTCGCGTCCTGGGACGGCATCCGTGTTCATACGTGTGGATCTTTATGGACTCATCGGTGTTTCGGGTACCGCCTCGTGGCCGATTCATGATCAATTCCTCGTCCGGCCAGCTGGCGCTCTGCCTCGGTTCACCGAAGAGCGATGGCGTAACCCTCATGGATGCGGACGACACGCAACTCTCCGAGTTGGACACGTTGGTGCAGGAGAGCGAGCGTTCGATGCGCGAGCTCGGACAGGCCATGCAGGACCTACGCCGACTGAGCGGGAGCGGAGATAGCGGGAGCGGAGTGGTCTCGGCGCGCGTGACCGCCGACAGCAGGCTCGTCGAGCTGGTCATCAGTCCGCGAGCGATGAAGCTCGGCAACCACGAACTGAGCCGCGAGGTGATCGAAGCCGTGACCGCGGCGCAGGTCGACCACGAGCGTCAAGCCCAGGCGCTGCTCTCGTTTCTGCCGGACGGCGAGAGTCTGCTGGACGCCTTCCAGCGCGATCTGACGGAAGTACAGAACGCCTACACGGCGGAAACTCACGGACGGCTTGACCGCATGCGCCAAAGCCGACGCGGCCGAGGGGAGTGACTGTCCGCAAAGACAGCGAAATAGGGGCGCTGGGGGTCGGTGCCTCGGCGAAACTCGGCTGATTCAAGCGCCGACAATCTTGCGGGCCAGGCCGAGGTTGCGGATCTTCGGACGGCGGCGGAGAGCCTCCTGAACCCACCACACGGTCGGACGGAATCGGGCGATCGGCACCCGCTGGGTTCAGGAACGGCGTGAAGTGCAGCCGCGACGTTCCCACCCCATACAGCATTAGCCCTCGCGTCCTTCGCCGCCAAGCTCTCGCACAGAGCAGCAGACAAGGCACGGTCATCGACGCTAAAGAATGAGCCGGCTCCGCGGCCGCATCTCAGAGGCCGGCATAGGCTCGCAGATGCTCCACCACCTGCCGCGAGGTGAGCTCGGGCGCCTCCTCCGAAATCCAGTGACCGACCCCCTCCAAGGCCACGAATCGGTACGGGCCGGACACCCATTTCGCGGTGAGGTCAGCAGTGCGGCGCTGAACCACCGGGTCACCGTCGCTCCACACATACAGACTCGGCACCCCCACCGGACCGATCGCCACGTCCGCCGGCGCTTTGGCGGCGAACCAGCTCAATGCGGCCTTCAGCGCCTCAGGATGGCTGAGCCGCCTCAGATACTCCTGCACATGGGCCGCCGAGATCGCCGATCCCAACGAATTCCGGATCCACGCGAGATCATCGCGCAGCATCGCCTCCGCTCCCTCAGGGGTGAACGTCCCGTGGTAGTCCGGCACCGCCTGCGCTCCTTCCCGCACCGCATCGGCGAATGCACGCGGATGGGGAGTGGAGAACGAGGTGAGCGTCGCCACCCTTTCGGGATGGGCGAACGCGGTGCACCATGCAACAGAGCCACCCCAGTCATGCCCGACGAGATGGAAACGATCAGCGCCCAGCGCATCTGCCACATCCAGCACGTCCTGCACCAGGTACGGCATTCGATAGGCCTCCACCTCGGCCGGACGTGCGCCGGGTGAGTACCCGCGCTGGTCCACGGCCACCGCGCGGTATCCCGACTCGGCCAGCGCTGCGACGTGTGCCACCCACTGCAAGGAGCTCTCCGGGAAACCGTGAAGGAGGATGACCAGCTCTCCATCCGGTGGACCATCCATCAGCGCGTCAAAACGCAATGGGCCTACCACGATCATTGACTGCGGCACACGGTCCTCCTATTGCTGCGGGACAGGTGAACGAAAGGCCGCCACAGGCGTCGGCTACATACGTGGTCCACTGATCGCGGGCGCATTCTCCTCTCCCCACTCCCGCAACGCCGCGATCACCGTGCGCAGAGCCTCACCTCTCCGCGTGAGCACGTACTCGTGGTGAGCTCCACCGCTGGGAGCCGGCACGATCTTCAGGATCCCGGCGTCGACAAGAGTGCGCAGACGTGCGGCGAGGATGTTCTTGGCCACACCGAGCGTCCGATGGAACTCGCTGAATCGGCGATCCCCGTCAAGCGCCGCACGGACGATCAGAAGCGACCACCAGTCGCCGATCACGTCCAGCGCCCGGGCGACGGGGCAGGTGTCGCCGTCCAGACGCGTTCGTCGCACCATGCCACACCCTCTCGTTCGGTTTCAAGATGCTACCGATCTAGCGAGGCGGCGGCAACGCGGAAGGGTCACATTCGTCCTCGGCCGGGATGATGCTGATGACCGAAAGCGGCGTTCCAGGCGGTGGGCCACCCGGCAGGGCATCGCGCTGCCAAGTGGATCCGCCACCAGCACTCCCGGCTCAGCTGGAGCGGTGAGCCGCACAAACCAGCCACCGCCGGCAAGAAGGCCTGATCCCCCGAGGGACGGCGATGCGAACGCGATGTGATGAGGAGCGCCCAGTACCTGGTCTCACTTCCGGGTCGGTCTCCGACCGCGTCGGCCGCCGCGCGATCTTCACCACCGGAGTCGTGCCGTACGAATGGCGGCTGCCGGACTAGCCTCCACCCAATCTCACTGCCGGGGGCGTTTGCGCTGCTCAGGGCTCATTTAAGGAGCTGCCTGGCCATCACCAGGCGCTGGATCTGGTTGGTGCCCTCGTAGATCTGGGTGATCTTGGCGTCACGCATCATGCGCTCCACCGGGTAGTCGCGCGTGTAGCCGTAGCCGCCCAGCAACTGCACCGCGTCCGTGGTGATCTCCATGGCGGCGTCCGAGGCCGCGCACTTGGCGGCGCTGGAGAAGAAGGTCAGGTCCTTGACCGGAGTCCCGCGCATGGCCGTCTCGGACATGGCCGCGGCCGCGTACGTGAGCTGGCGGGCCGCCTCCAGTTTCATGGCCATGTCGGCGATCATGAACTGCAGGCCCTGGAAGTCGGCGATCGGGCGGCCGAACTGGCGGCGCTCCTTGACATAGCCGATGGCGTAGTCGAGAGCGCCCTGGGCGATGCCCAGGGCCTGGGCGGCGATGGTGACGCGGGTGTGGTCGAGGGTGGCCAGGGCGGTCTTGAAGCCGGTGCCCGGCGCGCCGACCATGCGGCCGGCCGGGATGCGGACGTCCTCCAGGATCACCTGGCGGGTGGGTGAGCCCTTGATGCCGAGCTTCTTCTCCTTCGGGCCGAAGGAGACGCCCTCATCGGACTTCTCCACGACGAAGGCGGAGATCCCGCGGGCGCCCGCCGACGGGTCGGTCACCGCCATCACCGTGTAGTACTCCGAGACACCGGCGTTGGTGATCCACATCTTGGTGCCGTTCAGGACGTAGTGGTCGCCGTCCCGGACCGCCCGCGTCTTCATCGAGGCCGCGTCCGAGCCCGCCTCCGGCTCCGACAGCGCGTAGGAGAACATGGCCTCACCCCTGGCCACCGCGGGCAGATAGCGGGACTTCAGCTCCTGCGAGGCCGACAGCAGGAGCGGGACCGTGCCCAGCTTGTTCACGGCCGGGATCAGCGAGGACGACGCGCAGGCGCGGGCCACCTCCTCGATCACGATCACCGTGGCCAGCGCGTCCGCCCCCGCGCCCCCGTACTGCTCAGGGATGTGAACCGCGTGGAAGTCGGCGGCGACGAGGTCCTTGTAGACCTCCCAGGGGAACTCCTCGTTCTCGTCCGCGGCGGCGGCGCGCGGCGCGATCTTCTCCTCGGCGAGGGCCCTGATCGCCTCGCGGAGCATGGGGTGCTCCTCCGCCACGTCGTGCAGGTGGCCGGCCAGGCTCATACGCTTCTCCCAACTCAAGGACAGGCACTCAGTGACTTAAGATAAGGCACTGAGTGACAGTACGCCAGAGCGGGTGTACGGTGAATCACCCCATGGGCGGACGGAAGGGAGCAGATGTCCGCGAGGCGAGACGCGCGCCGGGAGTTGATGTCCGCGGCCATCGGCCTGTCCCTCGACGCCGGGTTCGACGCGACCACGGTGGACGAGATCGCCAGGGCCGCCGGAGTGGCCAGGCGGACGTTCTTCCGGCACTTCCGCACGAAGGAGGACGCGATCCTCCCCGATCACGACGCGTGCCTGTCGCGGGTGACGGAGTTCCTCGAGTCGGCCTCGCCGCTGCGCTCGCCGCTCCTCGTGATAGCGGACGCGGCCGGGATCGTCCTGGACATGTATGCCGAGGACCCGGAGACGGCCGTCAGGCGGTACGAGCTGACGCGGCGGGTGCCGGCGCTGCGCGAGTGGGAGATCGCCGCCACCAGCCGCTACCAGCGCGCCTTCGTCGGCTACCTGGACGGGCGCCGCGCGGAGAGCGGCGGGCCGGAGTTCCGGCTGCGCCACGAGGTCGCCTCCGCCGCCGTGGTGGCCGCGCACAACCACGTGCTGCGCGGCTGGCTGCGGTCCGGCGGCCAGGGCGACGTACGGGCGCGGCTCGCGGCGGCGATCTCGGAGGTGGCCGGGGTCCTCGGCCCCTGGGTGGACGGTGTCGACGCCGGGGCCGCCGCCGACGAGGTCATGGTCGTCCTCACCACCCGCCGCACGCCGCTGTGGAAGATCGCCGAGGAGATCGAGGCCGTCACCCTCCGCCCCGACGATCCGGCTACTCGATGACCAGGTTGACGGGGATGTTGCCGCGGGTGGCGTTGGAGTACGGGCACACCTGGTGCGTGGCCTCGACGAGCTCCTTGGCCGCCTCCGGCGCGATGGAGTCGGGCAGTTCCACCCGGAGCGTGGCCTCAAGCTGGAAGCCGCCCTTGCCGTTGGGCGACAGGCCGATCTCGGCGGTGACCGACGCGTCCGAGACGTCGAGCTTCTGCTGCGCGCCCACCAGCCGCATCGCCGAGGCGAAGCAGGCGGCGTAGCCGGCGGCGAAGAGCTGCTCGGGGTTGGTGCCCTCGCCGTCGCCGCCCAGCTCCTTCTGCAGGGCCAGCTTGACGTCCAGCCTTCCGTCCGAGGAGACCGCGCGGGCGTCGCGGCCGGCGGAGGTGGCGATGGCGGTGTAGATGCTCATGGTCGTTGCCCTTCGTTTAGACAGACCTGTCTGTCTGGCGTCTAGGCATGAGAGTAGACAGGTCTGTCTGGTATCGTCAACTGGTGAGCGCAGAAACGTTGGAGGGCCGTCGCCCCAGCCCGGCGCGCGAGCGCGTCCTCGAGACCGCGACGCGCCTGTTCTACACGGAGGGCGTCCACTCGGTCGGGATCGACCGGATCATCGCCGAGGCGGGCGTCGCCAAGGCGACCTTCTACCACCACTTCCCGGGCAAGGACGACCTCGTCCGCGCCTACGTGAACCAGCAGAGCGCGTGGCAGCGCGCCATGGTCGCGGCCCTGAAGGCCACCTCGCCGCGCGAGAAGCTGATGGAGCTCTTCGCCTTCATGTGCGAGTTCGGCGCGGGGCCCGACTACCGCGGCTGCCCCTTCGTCAACACGGCGGCCGAGTATCCCGACCCCGCTCACCCCGTTCGGCAGGCCATCAACGAATACCGCCGCTGGGTCCGCGGCCTCTACCGCGACCTCCTGGCCGCCGACGGCCACCCCGACCCGGACGGGACCGCCGGCATCCTCCTGGTGCTCAGGGACGGGCTCGTGGTCGGCTTCGACCTCGACGATCCCGCCACGGTGCGCGCCGCCGTCCAGGAGGCGCTCACCAGGGTGCTGGCCAGGTGAGCCCCGGCCGAGGCCGGGGCTCACGGCTCAGCCGGCGAGCAGGCTCGCCGCAGGGATGACCTGCCGCTGCACGGTCGGGCTGGACCAGTGGAGCTGGGCGATGGCGTCGTAGCCGCTGTCGTAGAACTCCATCTTGATGTCATGCGCCCCGGCGCTCAGCGCGATGTCGCCGCTGTCGTCGCGCTTGGAGTGGTCCGTCCAGTTGTCCACGAGGAGCGTGCCGTCCACCCAGAGCCGCACGCCGTCGTCGCTCGTGGTGATGAACGTGTACGTCTCGGCGCGCGCGGCGATCACCTTGCCGGTCCACCGCACGCTGAACGTGTCGGCGGACACGGCCGGGTCCGGGGCGTTGGCGCCCCAGTCGAAGTCCACCGCCGGGTCGATCCGGGTCAGCTTGGGCGCGGTCAGGTCGGCGTTGTCGAAGTAGGTCGCCGACAGGCCCTGCTGGTCGATGACCAGGGTCGTGGCCGAGCCGGCCGGGAGCGTGAGCGTCGCGGCGCCGCCCGCGATGGAGGCCGTCCCGGTGCGGTGCGGGGCCCACGCGTCGGAGGTGCTCTGCCAGATCGCGGCCGTGCCCGCCGTCAGGCCGGTGAACGCGAGGCTGGTCTCCAGCGGCTGGGCGCCGACGTTGACCAGGACGACGTTCTTGGCCGAGTCGGAGGCGAACGCGTACAGCTGGTCGGTGTCGGCCGTCGCCTGCACCATGGTGGTCCCGAACGGGCGGAACAGGCCCTCGCCGGTGAACATGCCGATGCCGTGGTAGATGGGCAGCGGCTCGCTGCGCTGGATGCCGCCCTCGCCCTTCGTGCTGGTCAGGCCGAGCTGGCCGTTCTTGTCGCCGTACTGGTAGGCGGCGGCTCCGGCGTGCAGGATCTGGCCCAGCGCCGCGGCGCCCCACAGCGTGTTGAAGTGGGTCAGCGTACGGTGGCCGTCGGGGTCGTCGAAGTCGGAGTTGAACTCGCCGATCTGGAGGTCGATCTTGCGGCCGAGCACGGACTCGGCCAGCGCGCCGACCTCCTTCAGGTCCGTCTCGTAGCTCCGGATCGCGGCGCCCAGGAGGTCCTCGTCGCTGATCGGGTCCGTGCCGTTGCCGTAGTCGTGGTAGTCCAGGAAGTCGACCCGGTCCCGCGAGCCCTCCAGGAACGTCCTGATGTAGGACAGGTCGTTCCAGGCCGTGGCGGGGCCGCCGACGCGGACCGCGGAGTCCACGGCGTCGAGAGCGTCGGTGATCAGGTTGAAGCGCCGGCTGTACTCAGATGCCGACATTTCAGGCTTTTCTGGGGTGCAGGTGCAGTTGAGTTCATTGCCCAGGATGAAGCGCCGCACCGGCGTGCCCGAGGCGGCGAAGTGCCGGTACAGGGCGACCGCGTCGTCCCGGTTCACCTCGGCGGTCTGGCGGCCGTCCACCTGGAGGATGACGACCGGCTCGGCGCCCAGGTCGCGGATGGCCGCGATCCAGGCGTCGCCCGTGATGGTCGTGTCGCACTTGTACCCGCCGCACACGATGGGGCTGGAGTGGTTGCCCGGCTCCTGGTAGTGCAGCTCAATGCGCATCCGGCCCGCTTTGAGGTTGCGCAGGTTCTCGCGGTGCCGGGCGTCGTTCGTGATGTACGAGCCCTCGCCGTACCCGGTGATGCCGACGCCGTAGTCACCGGCGGACAGCGTGCGAACCGGCTTGGTGAAGTCCACCGAGACGGCGGCGGCGACGGCCGCCTCCGCGGGTGCCGCCACCGGCCAGATCGCCACGGCCGCGGCCAGGCCGCCCGCGAGAGCGGCCCGGAGCGCGCGGCGCGCTGATGCAGTCATCCTTCTCCTGTCACAAGATCCATGAGAACCCGTGGATCATGACATATACGGATGACAACCGAGTGAACGCCGAAGTGGCGGCGGCCTCACGGGGTCCGGTTGCTCAGCACCAGCGTGCCCGCGGCCGTGAACATGCCGCCGTTGCCCAGCGCCACGCTGACCTCGACGCCCGGCACCTGCGCGGCGGCCTGCCCGCGCAGCTGCCGCACCGACTCCTGGAGGAGGAACATGCCGTACATGCCGGTGTGGGTGTAGGACAGCCCGCCGCCGTTGGTGTTCGCCTCGGCGCTGGATCCGCAGCTCGCCCCGGGCGGCGGCCTCGAAGTACGGTCGCGTCTCCGGTGTCGGCACCGGCGTCGCTTTGGCGGGCATGGGGCTCCTCTCAGCGGGCGAGCTCGGCCAGCAGCTCCTGGGAGTAGGCGACGCGGCCGGTCAGCTCGCTCGCCGGGGCCCGGCACAGGGCCAGCGCGGCGGCGGCCATCACCTCCGGCGGCTCCGTGCCCGGGCCGTCCTCGGTGACCAGGCCGTGGAACAGCGTGCCCGGGGTGGGCACGACGTCGGTCGGGGCGAGGGAGTTGACCGCGATCCCGTCGGCGTACAGCTCGGCGGCCAGGCCGGTGCTGAAGCGTTCGAGCGCCGCCTTGCACATGCCGTAGACGGTCCCGCCCAGCCCCGCGTACGGGCCCGGCGGGATCGGCGGGTGCCGGGCCGCGACGGAGGAGATGTTCAGGATCCAGCCGCGCCCGCGCGCCCGCATGCCGGGGATGACGAGCTGCGCCAGGTGCGCCGGCGCGGTCACCTGCACCTCGAACATGAGCGCGAAGCGGCGCGCGGTGAAGTCGGCCACCGGGGTGAAGTAGGTGACCGCGGCGTTGTTGACCAGGATGTCCACCTCGCCGTAGCGCTCGCGCACCTGCTCGACGAGCCGTTCGCGGTCGCCGGGGACGGACAGGTCGGCGGCGAAGGCCTCCGCCTCCCCGCCCGTGGCCCGGATGCCGTCGACCGTCTCCCGCAGCGTGCCGGGCAGCCGGTTCGTGCCCGCCTCCAGCGTGCGCGCGCCGACCGCCACGCGGGCGCCCGCGGCGGCGAACTCCGCCGCGATGACGGCGCCGATGCCCCTGCTGGCCCCGGTCACGAGCGCGACCTTGCCGTCGAGTACGCCCACGGCCACCCTGCCTTCCTGCCGACCGAAGTTTTAGAACTTGGTTCTGGAATCAGCTTTCAACCAGGCGCGCCCCGCTGTCAAGGGGGCCATACTGGCCGTTCCGGGTCACACGGAGGGCTGAGCCTGGTGACGGAACTGGTCGCGCACGTGCGCGAGGCGTTCGGGTGGGGCCCGAGCCGCGCCGGGCGGGAGCCGGCCGCTCGCGGACGTGCTGGCGCTGACGGCCCGGCGCTGACCCGCGGGCGGTTGGTATGGCTATGACCGCAATGGGTATGCCAGCCGATGATTACTTACAGTAATCATCGGCGCCACGTTTCGAAAAGGACGATCCAGATGAGAGTCGTCGTTGATCTCACCCGCTGCGAGGGGTACGGGCAGTGCGCCTTCCTCGCGCCGGACGTCTTCGCGATGCATCGCTCCGAAGCCCTCATGTACGAGCTCCACCCGGACGACTCGGAGCGCTCCCGCGTCCTGCGCGCCGCCGCGGCCTGCCCGGTCCAGGCCCTGGTGGTCGACCAGGTCCACACGCTCGGAAGGCCGGAGAAGGCCGCCCCGCCCAGGCCGGGCCCCAGGAGGAGGCCGGTGGAGATCGGCCGCGTCGTCATCGTGGGCGCCTCGCTGGCCGGCCTGCGGGCAGCGGCGACGCTGCGCAGGGAGGGCTACGCCGGGACGCTGACGCTGATCAGCGCGGAGCCGTACGAGCCGTACGACCGGCCGCCGCTGTCCAAGCAGGTCCTGACCGGGCAGGTGACCGCGCAGGACACCGCGCTGCCCCGGCGCGCCGAGTTCGAGGCCGAATGGCTGCTCGGGCAGGCGGCGACCGGCCTGGACCTGGCGGCCAGGCAGGTTCACCTCGCCGACGGCCGCAAGGTGGACTTCGACCGCCTGCTGATCGCCACGGGAGCGCGGGCCCGGCCCTGGCCGGACGCGCGGGAGGCCGCCCTCGACGGGGTGTTCGTGCTGCGTACCAACGAGGACGCGGCGCGGCTGCGGGAGCGGCTGGTCGCGGGCCCGAGGCGCGTGCTGATCATCGGCGCCGGCTTCACCGGGTCGGAGGTCGCCTCCGTCTGCCGCGAGCTGGGCCTGGACGTCACGGTCACCGAGCGCGGGAAGACGCCGCTGGCGGGCGCGCTGGGCGGGACGATCGGGGCGATCGCGGCGGACATTCAGCGCGATCACGGCGTGGACCTGCGCTGCGGGGTCAGCGTCGAGGCACTCGAAGGAGACGGGGACGGGCGGCTGCGCCGGGCGCGGCTGTCCGACGGCAGCACGCTCGACGTGGACGTGGCGGTGGCCGCGCTGGGCGCGGAGCGCAACGTCGAATGGCTGGAGGGCTCCGGGCTGGCCGCCGGGGTGTGGGGCGTCGCCTGCGACGCGGGCTGCCGCGCGTTCGACGTCAACGCCCTGGTCACCGACAACGTCTTCGTCGCCGGCGACGTGGCGCGCTTCCCGCACCCGGTGTACGAGTACCAGTTCCTGTCCCTCGAACACTGGGGCAACGCGGTGACCCAGGCCCAGGTCGCGGCGCACAACATGATCAGCGCCGAGAGCGACCGCTGGCCGCACGTGTCCCTGCCGGTCTTCTGGTCCGCCCAGTTCGGCGTCAACATCAAGTCGGTCGGGGTGCCGACCTTCGCCGACGAGGTCGTCATCGCGCAGGGCTCGGTGGCCGAGCGGCGCTTCGTCGCCGTCTACGGCAACCGGGGCCGCATCACCGCCGCGGTCGCCTTCGACCAGGCGATGTGGCTCGGCTTCTACCAGTCGCAGATCGAGCGGGCCGCGCCGTTCCCGCCCGGCCCCGGCATGGTCGGACGGCCCGCCGAGACGCCGGTCATGCCGGCCGACGTGCCGCAGCGGGTCTCCCCCCTCTACGGCGCGACCGTGGTGCTGACCGGCCACAACCCGGACGAGCGCCGCGTGACGCTGCAGCCGCGGCGCTGACCACGGCGCTGACCACGGCGAGCGGGCGGCGGATCGTCGCCGACCCGCCGGACCCGGCCCCGCGACCTCTGCGCGGAGTTCGACGACACCTCCCGGCGTGAGCGTTCCCGCTGGTCGGAGGCAAAATCCGCGCCTCGCCGCCGGGGTTGTTCAGTCCGGGCCGGTTCCGTTGCAGACTGGCCCGATGGGGGTACGGGTCCGGGTCGAGGGCGTCGTTCAGGGGGTGGGGTTCCGGCCGTTCGTGCACGGGCTGGCCACGCGGCTCGGGCTGGCGGGCCGGGTGGGCAACGACGCCCACGGCGTGTTCGTCGAGCTGGAGGGCGGGCGCGGCGAGATCGCGGAGTTCCTGGTGCGGCTGGAGTGCGACGCGCCCCCGCTGGCCGCGATCGAGCGGGTGACCGTCACCTCCGGCACGGTGCACGCGGACGGCCGCTTCCGGATCGTCGCGAGCGGCCCGGCGGGGACGTCGCGCACGCTGGTGTCGCCCGACATCGCGACCTGCGCCGACTGTCTGGCCGAGCTGGCCGACCCCGCCGATCGGCGCTACCGCTACCCGTTCGTCAACTGCGTCAACTGCGGGCCGCGGCTGACGATCGTGCGGGCGATGCCGTACGACCGGCCGCTGACCACGATGGCGGGGTTCGCGATGTGCGACGGCTGCCTGGCCGAGTACCACGATCCGGCCGACCGGCGCTTCCACGCCCAGCCCACCTGCTGCCCGGCGTGCGGCCCCACGCTCAGGTTGGAGGACGCGGCAGGCCACCCGCGAGCTGAAGAGGCGCTGGCCGGCGCCGTGCGGGTGCTGCGTCAGGGCGGGGTGCTGGCGGTGAAGGGCCTGGGCGGCTATCACCTGTCGGTGCTGGCCACCGACGAGGGCGCCGCCGCCGAGCTGCGGCGGCGCAAGCAGCGCGAGGACAAGCCGTTCGCGGTCATGGTCGCCGACCTGGCCGCGGCGCGGCGGCTGTGCGAGGTGGACGAGGTCGCCGCCGCGCTCCTGACCGATCGCGCGCGGCCCGTCGTCCTGCTGCCGCGCCGCCCTGACACCTCGCTCGCCGCGCCGGTGGCCGGGGCGGTCGCGCCGGGGAACCGCCGGCTCGGCCTGATGCTGCCCTACACGCCGCTGCACCACCTGCTGCTCGCCGACGCGGGCGCCCCGATCGTGCTGACCAGCGGCAACCGCTCGGACGAGCCGATCGCGTACGACGACCGCGACGCCGTGGAGCGGCTGGGCGGCATCGCGGACGCGTTCCTCGGCCACGACCGGCCGATCCACCTGCGCGCCGACGACTCGGTGGTGCGGCCCTTCCGAGGGAAGGGGATGGCCGTGCGGCGCTCGCGCGGCCACGCCCCGAGCCCGTTCACGCTGGCCGGGGAGGCGCCCCGGCAGATCCTCGGCTGCGGGGCCGAGCTGAAGAACACCTTCTGCGTGGCGAAGGGGCGGCACGCGTTCGTCTCCCCGCACATCGGCGACCTGGAGAACTACGAGACCTTCCGGTCGTACGTGGAGGGGATCTCGCATTTCGCCGCGCTGTTCGACGTGCGTCCCGAGGTGGTGGCCCACGACCTGCACCCGGAGTACCTGTCCACCAAGCACGCCCTGGGCCTGCCGGACGTCGAGCTGGTCGGCGTCCAGCACCACCACGCGCACATCGCCTCCTGCCTGGCCGACAACGGCGAGCACGGCCGGGTGATCGGCGTCGCGTTCGACGGGCTCGGCTACGGCCTCGACGGGACCCTGTGGGGCGGCGAGTTCCTCCTGGCCGACCTGGCCTCGTTCGAGCGGGCCGGGCATCTGGCCCCCGTGCCGATGCCGGGCGGCGCCGCGGCGATCAGGCAGCCGTGGCGGATGGCCGCCGCGTACCTGGACGGCGACGGCGAGACGCTGGCCGTGGCCCGGCGCAACCAGCCGCGGTGGGGGCAGGTGACGGCGCTGGCCCGGCGCGGCGGGCCGGCCGCGCCGCTCACGTCGAGCGCGGGCCGCCTGTTCGACGCGGTGGCGGCGCTGCTCGGCGTGCGCGACGCCATCACCTACGAAGGGCAGGCCGCGATCGAGCTGGAACAGCTCGCCGACCCCGGCGAGCGCGACGGCTACCCGGCGGCCGTCTCCCGCGACGGCGGCGTGCTGGTGGCGGCCGGCTCGGACCTGGTACGGGCCGCCACGGCGGATCTGGCCGCGGGCGTCGGCGCGCCGGTCGTCTCGGCCCGCTTCCACAACGGCGTGAGCGATCTCATCGTGCGCTGCTGCCGGATGCTGCGCGACGAGACGGGGCTGGCGACGGTCGCGCTGTCCGGCGGCGTCTTCCAGAACCTGCTGCTGCTGCGCCGCACGCTGGAGCGGCTGAGCGGGGCCGGGTTCCGGGTGCTCACCCATTCCGGCGTGCCGGCCAACGACGGCGGCATCAGCCTCGGCCAGGTGGCCGTCGCCGCCGCCCGGGACCGGCTCGGCGAGCACTCCACGGGGCGTGCCGGCACCTCCCCGTGAGGCCGCGTGGACCCGCGTTCGCGCAGCTCACCACGGGTGGCAGGGTGCACGCCGTGGTTTACAACCCCCGTCATCACGGTATGTCCGCTACGTAGAGTCGCGGGTCCGATACCAAACGATATGAGGGCCTAAACCTCTACACGGGCCAAGAAGGGGGCTTGGGCCATGACAACCACACAGACACCGAAAGCCCTGGACGAGGTGCACATCCTGTGGACCTCGGAGGGCATGAGCTGCGACGGTGACACGGTCTCGGTCACCGCCGCCACGCTGCCGAGCCTGGAAGACGTCCTGCTCGGGCTCGTACCGGGACTGCCCAAGGTGCACCTGCACAACAAGGTGCTGGCCGCGGAGACGGGCGACGCCTTCATGGCGCCGTTCCACCGGGCCCACGAGGGCGAGCTCGGCCCGTTCATCTTCGTGGTCGAGGGCTCGATCCCGAACGAGAAGATCAACGGCGAGGGCTACTGGACGTCCATGGGCAACGACCCGGCCACCGGCCAGCCCATCACGGTCAACCAGTGGATCGACCGGCTCGCGCCCAAGGCCTGGGCCGTGGTCGCGATCGGCACCTGCGCGGCGTACGGCGGCATCCACGCCATGGCCGGCAACCCGACCGGCTGCATGGGCCTGGCCGACTACCTGGGCCGCGACTTCCGCTCCGCGGGCGGGCTGCCCATCGTCAACATCCCGGGCTGTCCCGTCCAGCCGGACAACTTCACCGAGACGCTGACCTGGCTGCTGTACCAGGCGGCGGGCATGGCGCCGACGATCCCGCTCGACGACATGCTGCGCCCCACCTGGCTGTTCGGCAAGACCGTGCACGAGGGCTGCGACCGGGCCGGCTACTACGAGCAGGGCGACTTCGCCCACGACTACAACTCCCCCAAGTGCCTCGTGCGCGTCGGCTGCTGGGGGCCGGTGGTCAACTGCAACGTCACCAAGCGCGGCTGGATGGACGGCGTCGGCGGCTGCCCGAACGTGGGCGGCATCTGCATCGCCTGCACCATGCCCGGCTTTCCCGACAAGTTCATGCCTTTCATGGACGAACCCCCAGGAGCGGCGGTCTCGGTCGCGATGAGCGGCGCGTACGGCGCGATGATCCGCAGGCTTCGCGCGATCACCAACAAGGCGGCGAACAAGGAGCCCAAGTGGCGCCACAACCGCCGCAGGCTGACGAGCGGGTTCGACCCGCGCTGGGGAAACGGCTAAGAGGGAGAGCGGCGAGGTGGCAACCCGTACGGCAGGGGAAAGGAAGCTCAAGGGCGAGGCCCGCGAGCTGGTCGAGATGTCCTGGGACCCGATCACCAGGATCATCGGGAACCTGGGCATCTACACGAAGATCGACTTCAAGAACCGCGAGGTCGTCGAGTGCAAGAGCACCTCGTCGCTGTTCCGCGGCTACAGCGTGTTCATGAGGGGCAAGGACCCGCGTGACGCCCACTTCATCACCAGCCGCATCTGCGGCATCTGCGGCGACAACCACGCGGTCTGCTCGATCTACGCGCAGAACATGGCGTACGGCATCAAACCTCCGCCGCTGGGCGAGTGGATCATCAACCTGGGCGAAGCCGCCGAGTACATGTTCGACCACACGCTCTTCCAGGACAACCTGGTCTTCGTCGACTACTGCGAGCAGATGGTCAAGGAGACCAACCCGAGCCTGCTGCGCCGGGCCGAGACGACCCTGGCGCCCAACTCCGCGATCCACGGCTACCGGACGATCGCCGACATCATGCGGGCCTGCAACCCGTTCAGCGGCGACCTCTACCGCGAGGCGCTGCAGGTGAGCCGGATCACCAGGGAGATGTGCTGCCTGATGGAGGGCCGGCACGTGCACCCGTCCACGCTCTACCCCGGCGGCGTCGGCACCGTGGCGACCCCGCAGGTGTTCACCGACTACATGGTGCGGCTGTTGAGGGTCCTCGACTTCGTCAAGCGGTCCGTCCCGATGAACGACGACCTCTTCGACTTCTTCTACGAGGCGCTGCCCGGCTACGAGGAGGTCGGCCGGCGGCGCGTGATGCTCGGCTGCTGGGGCTCGTTCCAGGATCCGGCGGTGGCCGACTACGACTACCGGACCATGAACGAGTGGGGCCGGCGGATGTTCGTCACGCCGGGCATCGTGGTGGACGGCGAGCTGGTGACGACGAACCTGGTGGACATCAACCTCGGCATCAGGATCCTGCTCGGCAGCTCCTACTACGACGACTGGCAGGCCGAGGAGACGTTCGTCACCCACGACCCGCTGGGCAACCCGGTGGACCAGCGCCACCCGTGGAACCAGACGACCCTGCCCAAGCCGCAGAAACGCGACCTGGAGAACGGCAACTACAGCTGGGTGATGAGCCCCCGCTGGTACGACAAGCGCACCGGCGACCACCTGGCGCTCGACACCGGCGGCGGCCCGCTGGCCCGGCTGTGGACCACGGCGCTGGCCGGCCTCGTCGACACCGGCACGGTGAAGGCCACGGGCCAGAGCGTGGAGATCCACCTGCCCAAGAGCGCGGCCTTCCCGGAGACGCGGATGGAGTGGCGGATCCCGCGCTGGGCGAACACCATCGAGCGCAACCGCGCCCGCGTCTACTTCGTGGCGTACGCGGCGGCGATGGCCGTCTACTTCCTCGAACAGGCGATGGGCGAGGTGCGGGCCGGGCGCACGCAGGTGTTCACCGACTTCGAGGTGCCGGACGAGGCGATCGGCTGCGGCTTCCACGAGGCGGTGCGCGGCGTGCTGTCGCACCACGTGGTGATCCGCGACGGGAAGATCGCCAACTACCACCCGTACCCGCCGACGCCGTGGAACGCCAGCCCGCGCGACAGGCACGGCACGCCGGGGCCGTACGAGGACGCGGTGCAGGGGCTGCCGATCTTCGAGGAGAACGGCGCCGACTCGTTCAAGGGCATCGACATCATGCGTACCGTGCGCAGCTTCGACCCGTGCCTGCCCTGCGGAGTGCACATGTACCTCGGCGACGGCAAGGTGCTGAAACAAGTGCACTCGCCCACGTTCGGCGCGAGCGTCTCCGGCTGATGAACGAGCGCGTCCGCAGGATCGAAGCCCTGCTCGAAAAGGCCGACCCGGCCGCCACGGAGCTCGTCGCCGAGGTGCTCGGCCTGTACGGCGAGGGCCTGGCCCGGGTCATGACAGTCGTGGGCGAGGAGGCGGCGGCGCGGCTGGGCGCCGACGAGCTGGTCTCGCCCCTGCTCCTGCTGCACGATCTGCACCCGCTGGACACGCGGGCCCGGGTGGAGCAGGCGCTGGCCGGATCCGCCGACCTGATCGCCGTCGAGGGCGACCTGGTGCGGCTGCGCGTACGCCCGACCGGCTGCCGCTCCTCGGCGGCCGGGGCGGCGTCGGCCCTCCGGGAGGCGGTGCTGGAGGTGGCCCCGGAGATCGAGCGGGTCGAGGTCGAGGTCGAGGTCGAGGTCGCCGACGCGGCCCTGATCCCGATCGAGAGCCTGGCCGTCCGCCCCGCCTCGCGGGCGCCGGTGCCATGACGGGCCTGCTGCGCCGGCTCGCCACGCAGGCAGCCGAGCCCGCGCGGCGCGAGCTGCGCGCCCAGCGCTGCGAGCTGTGCGCCGAGCCGCTGCCCGCCGTCCACCGCCACCTGCTGGAGCTGGCGGGGCGCGAGCTGCGCTGCGCGTGCCGCGCCTGCCAGGTGCTGTTCGACCACGCGGCGGCCGGTGGCGGGCACTACCGGCTGGTGCCCGAGCGCCGCTGGCGGCTGAGCGGCTTCCGCCTGGACGAGGGCGCCTGGACCCGCCTGCGGGCCCCGGTCCGCACGGTCTTCCTGATCCACGACTCCGACACCGGCCTCCCGGTCCTGTACTACCCGAGCCCGGCCGGAGCGGTGCGGGCTCCCGCCGACCGGACCGCCTGGGAGCTGCTGCGGCGCGACAACCCGGTGCTGCGGCAGCTGGAGCCGGACGTCGAGGCCCTGCTCGTCGACAGCGAGGCCTGGATCGTGCCGGTGGACGACTGCTACGCGCTCGTCGGCGCCATCCGCGCCCACTGGCGGGGCCTGACGGGCGGCAAGGACGTACGCCAGCACATCACCCGATTCTTCACCGACCTCAGCGGCCGGTCCGTCACCGTGCCGGCCACCAGCAGCGACAGGAGCCCAGCGTGAACAAGAAGTCGACGATCAGGACCGGGCGGCGCGACGTGCGCCCCGACGCTCCCTCCCACGTCAAGGGCGTGGCCGAGGGCAACGCGCCGGGCGGCTACGAGCGGCAGAAGGGCCACCTGCCCGACGGCCGCTCCACGGCCCGGCGCTCGACCGGCGTGAACCCCCGCATGCACGACCCGATCGACCCCGACATGCCCAACCTGTCACCCGCGTGATGCCACCACCATCGATGGCGACACCACCGGCCCTGCGGATCGAGGTGCGCGGCGTCGAGGCGGCCACGCCCGCCGTCGCGCCCGCTCTGCGTTTCCAGGTCCACCTGCGCGCGGACGCTCCGGTCCGGGCGCTGACGCTGGCCACGCAGATCCGCGTCGACGCTGCCGCGCGCGGCTACGACGAGCACGCGCGGCAGCGGCTCAAGGAGCTGTTCGGCCCGCCGGAGGAGTTCGGGCGCAACCTGTCCAGCCTGCTGTGGACGCAGACCGTCACCCACGTCCCGGCCTTCACCGGGGACACGAGCGCGCCGATCACGGTCGCGTGCACGTACGACTTCGACGTGGCCGCGACCAAGTACCTGCACGGCCTGCCGGACGGCGAGGTGCCGCTGCGGTTCCTGTTCACCGGCACCGTGTTCTACCTCGATGACGGGCGGCTGCAGGCGGCCTGCCTGCCGTGGGACACCGAGGCGGACTTCCGCATGCCGGTGCGGGTGTGGAAGGACCTCATGGACCGCCACTTCCCGGACACCGCGTGGATCCGGCTGGAGCGCGGCACGTTCGACCGCCTGTACGCGCACCGGGTGCGGCACACGCTGCTCGGCTGGGACGACGCGGTGCGGTCGCTGTTGGAGACGGGCGGAGGCTGACCGCACATGGACCCTGTCAGGCAGATCGCGCAGGCCGTGCTGTACGAGGGCTACCTGCTGTGGCCGTACCGGGAGTCGTCGCTGAAGAACCGGCACCGCTGGACGATCGGCGGCGTCCATCCGGAGGCGTACGGGCGGGCCAACGACGGCCATCCGTGGCTGATGCGTACCGAGTGCCTGCTCGAAGGCGGGCCCCGTGACGTCGTCGACGTGTCCGTACGCTTCCTGCACGTCATCACCCGGCTGCGCGAGGAAGCCGCCGGGGTCGGCGAGGAGGCGCAGGAGCGCGAGGTGGGCATGCCGGGCCTGGTCCTGGAGGACCTGCTGGGCGGCCCGGTCATCGAGAAGATCGACGTGCCCGCCGGGCAGGAGTCTTCCGAGGGAACCGTGCTGCGCAGCCGGCGGGAGCTGCGCGGCCGGATCGAGGCGAGCGCGCGGCGGCTGCGCACCGACCTGTTCCGGATCACGGTGGAGGTGGTCAACACCACGCCCTGGCCCGGGGGCCCCCGCGAGGAGGCCATGCGGCGCACGCTGGTGTCCGCGCACACCGTGCTGCACGCGCCGGACGCCCGGTTCGTCTCGCTCATGGACCCGCCGGAGGACCTGCGGGCGGAGGCGGCGGCCTGCGACAACGCCGGCGCCTGGCCGGTGCTCGCCGGGCCGGACGGCGACCGGCACACGGTCCTGTCCGCGCCGATCATCCTCTACGACCACCCGCGGATCGCACCGGAGAGCCCCGGCGACCTGTTCGACGCGACCGAGATCGACCAGCTCCTCACGCTGAGCGTGCTGGCCCTCAGCGACCGGGAACGGGAGGAGATCCGCCACGGGGACCCGCGCGCCCGCGCGATCCTCGACCGCTGCGACTCCCTCACGCCCGAGGACCTGATGCGGTTGCACGGCATCATGCGCAGGACGGAGCCACACGAATGACTGGATTCTGGACCCGGATGGCGGGCCGCGGCCCCGACGAGGTCGTCATCGCCGGCGTGCCGGTCGGACCGGGCAGCCGGGTGCGGCTGCGGCCCCGCGCTCAGGCCGACGTCTTCGACCTCGTGCTCGACGGCCGCGTGGCGGTCGTGGAGAGCGTGGAGCAGGACGACGAGGGCGCCTTCCACCTCGCGGTCACGCTCGACGACGATCCCGGGCGCGACCTGGGCGAGGCCCGGCTGCCCGGGCACCGCTTCTTCTACTCCCCCGAGGAGATCGAACCCCTCGGGGAGCAGAAGGACCGCCCCGCCCCCGGCCGCGTCCTGGTGGCCGGGATCGGCAACGTGTTCCTGGGGGACGACGGGTTCGGCGTCGAGGTGGCCCGCCACCTGGCCGGGCAGGCGGGCGTACCGGGCATGGAGGTCGTCGACTTCGGCATCCGCGGCATGGACCTGGCCTATGCCCTGCAGCGCGACTACACGGGCGTGGTCTTCGTGGACGCGGCCCCGCGTGGCCTGGCTCCCGGCACGCTCACCGTCCTGGAGCCCGAGCTGCCGGACGGGGACGACCTGTCGGTGGAGACGCACGGCATGGACCCGGTCCGGGTCCTGCGGCTGGCCCGGCAGCTCGGCCGGCTCCCCGCGCTGGTGCGGGTCGTCTGCTGCGAGCCGGCCTCGGTCGAGGAGGACCCTTTCGAGCTGAGTGAGCCGGTACGCGCCATGGTCGGCGAGGCGGCCGGCCTAGTGAAGTCCCTGGTTATGGAAATGATTGCGGAAAGTGCCACTCCGGACGCCCGCGATCCGGCACCCACGGTGAGGTGATGTGAGATGTGGAAGTCGCGCACGGTGAAGCTGGTCGTGCTCTGCGGGGTGGCGCTGGTCGTCATCCGCATGTGGCCGGACATCCGGCGATACATCAATATGGAGCGAATGTAGAGGCAGCATGCATGAGATCGGGATGTGCGAGGGGCTCGTCGAGCTGATCGAGCGGCAGGCGGGAGGCAGGCCGGTCGCGGCCGCCCGGGTACGCGTCGGCGCCCGGCACGCCGTCGTCGACGAGGCCTTCGGGCAGGCGTTCACGCTGGCCGCGGCCGGCACGACCGTGCAGGACGCGGTGCTGGAGCTCGTCATCACGCCGATGACGGTCGGCTGCCACAACTGCGGTGAGAGCTCCGAGTCGGTGGACTCGCTGGCGGTCTGCCCGGGCTGCGGCGACGACGGCGTCGACGTCAGCGGCGGCGACGAGCTGGTCCTGGAGTCGCTCACCTTCGCCGCCGCGGGCTCCTCCGGCGCTGCCACGGGGGAGGTGCCCGGTGTGCCTTGGCATTCCCGGTGAGCTCGTCGAGCGCCTGGCCGAACACGAAGACCTCGCCGTGGTGGACGTCAGCGGCGTGCGCCGGCGCATCAACGTCGGCCTGCTCGCCGACGAGGCGCTGGAGCCCGGCGACTGGGTGCTCGTGCACGTCGGGTTCGCGCTGTCCAAGATCTCCGAGCTGGAGGCGCAGGCGGTGCTCGACTACCTCAACGGGCTCGGGCAGGCGTACGAGGACGAGCTCGACGCGCTGCGCACCTCGGACATCGCCTAGGAAGGACCTCTGATGCGGTTCGTCGATGAGTACCGCGACGCGGGCACGGCGCGGGCGCTCGCCGCGCAGATCGCCGCCCGCTGCCGGCCGGGGCGCCGATACACCTTCATGGAGGTCTGCGGCGGCCACACGCACACCATCTACAAGCACGGCCTGGAAGACCACCTGCCGGCCGAGGTGAACCTCGTGCACGGCCCCGGCTGCCCGGTCTGCGTGATCCCGATGGGCCGGGTGGACGACGCCATCCACATCGCCCGCCAACCGGACGTGATCATGGCGTCGTTCGGCGACATGATGCGGGTGCCCGGCGGGGCGGGCTCGTTCCTGGACGCCAAGGCGGCGGGGGCCGACATCCGGATGGTGTACTCGCCGCTGGACGCGCTCAAGATCGCGCGGGCCAATCCGGACCGCCGGGTCGTCTTCATGGCCATCGGCTTCGAGACCACGGCGCCGTCCACGGCCATGACCGTGCTGCGCGCGGAGGCCGAAGGGCTGACGAACTTCTCCGTCTTCTGCAACCACGTCATGATCATTCCGGCGATCAAGGCCATCCTCGACTCGCCGGACCTGCGGCTCGACGGGTTCATCGGGCCCGGCCACGTCTCGGCGGTGATCGGCTGCCAGCCGTACGAGTTCATCGCCCGCGACTACGGCAAGCCGATGGTGGTCGCCGGGTTCGAGCCGCTGGACATCCTCGACTCGGTCCACCGGCTCCTGACGCAGCTCGCCGAGGGCCGCTGCGAGGTGGAGAACCAGTACGCCCGCGTCGTGCCGTGGCACGGCAACCACATCGCGCTGTCGGCCATCGGCCGGGTGATGCGGCTGCGGCCGCACTTCGAGTGGCGCGGGCTCGGGTTCATCGCGCACTCCGCCCTGGCCATGGCGGACGAGTACGCCCGCTTCGACGCCGAACGGGTCTTCGACCTGCCCGGGGTCCGCGTCGCCGACCCGCGGTCGTGCCAGTGCGGCGAGGTGCTCAAGGGCGTGCTCAAGCCGTGGGAGTGCAAGGTGTTCGGCACCGCGTGCACCCCGGAGACGCCGATCGGCACGTGCATGGTCTCCTCCGAGGGCGCGTGCGCCGCGTACTACAACTTCGGGCGCTTCAGCCGCGAGGAGCTGCGCGCGGGCGGCGGCCCGGCGCAGCCGCGGACGGATGACGGCGGGGCAGAGCTGCGGACGGGTGACGGCGGGACGGCCGCCGACGAGCCGCTGACGGAGGAGGCGAGCCGGGCATGAACCGCGAGCGACAGGTGCTCGACCGCATCGAGCGGATCCGGCGGCGCAAGCCCGTCGTCAGGGAGGAGCGCATCACGCTCGCCCACGGCGCCGGGGGCAAGGCCACCCACACCCTGATCGAGGCGGTCTTCCTGGAGGCGTTCCGCAACCCGCTGCTCGCGCCCCTGGACGACGGCGCGCTCCTGCGGGTGGGCGGCGAGCGCCTGGCCTTCACCACCGACTCGTACGTGGTCTCGCCGCTGTTCTTCCCCGGCGGGGACATCGGCGACCTGGCCGTCAACGGCACCGTGAACGACCTGGCCATGTGCGGGGCCCGACCGGCCCACCTGTCGGCCGCTTTCGTTCTGGAGGAGGGCTTCCCCGTCACCGACCTGCGGCGCATCACCGACTCGATGGCGGCCGCCGCGGCGGCGGCCGACGTCACGATCGTGACCGGCGACACCAAGGTCGTCCAGCGCGGCAAGGCCGACGGCTGCTACATCACCACGGCCGGGGTCGGGCTCGTCGAGCAGCCGGTGACGCTGTCGGCCTCGCACGCGCGGCCGGGGGACGCGGTCCTCGTCTCGGGCCCGATCGGGGAGCACGGCGCCGCCATCATGCTGGCCAGGGACGACTTCGGCATCGAAGCGCCGATCACCTCCGACACGGCGGCGCTGCACGGGATCGTCGCCGAGCTGCTGGCCGCGCTGCCGCAGCACGTCCGTACTCTGAGGGACGCCACCCGGGGAGGGGTGGCCACCATCGTCAACGAGGTGGCCCACGCGTCGGAGGTGGCCGTCGTCCTGCGGGAGGAGGACATCCCGGTGCGGCCGGAGGTCACCGGCGTCTGCGAGCTGCTCGGCCTCGACCCGCTGTACGTGGCCTGCGAGGGCCGGTTCGTCACGGTGGTGGACGGCGAGCACGCCGACCGGGCCCTCGAAGTGCTGCGCTCCCACCCGCTGGGGGCCGAGGCCGCGATCATCGGCACCGTCGCCACCGCGCCGGCCGGGCTGGTCCTGCTCCGCACCGCCTTCGGCGGCACCCGGGTGGTCGACGTCCTCGTGGGCGACCCGCTGCCCCGCATCTGCTGAGCCCGGGGCCCTGGCGGGCGGCGCGTCGCGGGCGACCCGCTGCCCCGCACCCGCGGAGCCCCGGCGGGCGGCGCGCTACTTACCCGGCATCGGCATCGGCCTCGGCCGACACCAGCTCGGCCAGCACGTGGTAGAGCGTCGCCTGCGCCTCCTGGATGCGGTGCACCGACGACGACGGGACCACGAACAGGTGCTCGGCCAGCCGCTCCTCGGCCATGCGGCCGCCTCCGGAGCCCGCGAAGCCGACGGTCACCATCCGCAGGCCCGCGGCCTGCGCCAGGCCGCGCAGCACGTTGGCCGAGCCGCCGCTGGTGGACAGGGCGCAGGCGATGTCGCCCGCCCCGCCGAGCGCGGCGAGCTGGCGGGCGAACACCACCTCGAAGCCGACGTCGTTGCCGAGCGCCGTCACGAGCGCCGTGTCGGCCGCCAGCGACACCGCGGGCAGGCCGCGGCCGGTGAACAGCGCCGCCACCGACTGCGCGTCAGTGGCGCTGCCGCCGTTCCCGAACGTGAACAGCCGCCCGCCACCGCGGAAGGCGGCGGCCATCGCCGCCGCGCACGCCACCAGCGGCCCCTCCAGCTCGTCGAGCACGCGCCGCCGCAACTCCAGGCTCTCGCGGGCCTTCTCGGCGGTGGACGCCGCCGCGTCGAGCGGGTCGCGCCGCAGGAACGGGTAGAGCGTCCCGGTCACCGGTCGTCCCTTCCGAGTACGGCGATGGCCTCGCCCGCGTGCACCAGCACGGTGTCCCCGACCCGCGCCTCCACCAGCGCCACGCTGATCTCCTCGGTCCCTTCGCCGGTGCCGGCGCGAGCCAGCCCGCCGGGCAGCAACCCCACGACCCGGACCGCCACCGCCACATCGCCGCACGTCACGCACGAGTCTCCGACGTCATCGCAGGCCATGGAGGCGCCGCGGACGGGCTCGTCGCTGTCTCCGCGCACCGCGTGAGAGTCGCCGCGGACAGCCTCACCGCTGTCTCCGCGCGCCACGCGGGACTCGCCGCTCATGGGGAGCACTCCGATTCCAGGAACACGTGGACCAGCTCCCACAGCAGGTGGTACACCGTGACGTGGATCTCCCTCGCGACCAGCGGATCGGTGCTCTGCGCGGCCAGCACGTGCTCGGCCTGCGCGCACCCCTCGCCCGCCGTCAGCGCGACGGTCAGCATGCCGAGCCCGCGGGCGACGGCCAGATCACCGTCGGCCGGCCGGATCCCCACGGCGATGTCCTGGGAACGTCCCAGCACCGGCAGCAGGGAGGGCTCGGCGCCCAGGCCGAACGCCGGAAGCGCGCGCTTGCCCACGATCACCGGATGGGTGAACTCCACGGCCACGTGAGCCGCGTCCGAGGCGGCCTCGCCCCGGCCGAACGCCAGCAGCCTGCCTCCGCCGCGGAACCGCGACGACATGGCGGCCGCCGCCGCGACGACCGCGCCGGCGTCTTCCGCCAGCGCCGTTCCCGCGGCCTCACGGACCCGATCGAGCACTCCGACATCCCGTCTTCCCGCGCTGCACGACATCGCCCATTCCACCGTGGTCCGGCACGAACGGCGCGGCTTTCCCCGTCACCGATTCGGCAAGGTCCCGGCAAGATTCACCCACCCGAGATCGCGGACACCTGCCCGTCCGGCCTCTAGACTCGTCGCTCGTGACTCAACTGGACGAGCAGGGCCGCCCCGAGCCCCCTCTCGCGGCCGACGAGACCGCGACCCTCCTGGGCTACCTCGACTATCAGCGCGCCACTCTGGCGTGGAAGTGCTCGGATCTCGACGTGGCCGGGCTGAAGGTGACCGTCGGCGTGTCGTCGATGACGTTGGGCGGGATGATCAAGCACTTGGCCTACGTCGAGGACTACTGGTTCTCCAGGTCGCTGCGCGGCGGGGACTGGCCGCCTCCGTGGGACACGGTGGACTGGCAGGCCGACCGCGACTGGGACTGGAGCTCGGCGGCCGACGACTCCCCCGAACAGCTCTTCGCGCTCTGGCAGGAGGCGGTGTCCCGTTCGCGGTCCGCGGTTGCGGAGGCACTGGCCGACGGCGACCTCGGCCAACTGGCCCGGCGCAGCTGGGCCGACGGGCAGGCGCCCAGCCTGCGGTGGATCCTGTGCCACATGATCGAGGAGTACGCGCGGCACAACGGCCACGCCGACCTCATCCGGGAGTCGGTGGACGGCCTGACCGGCGAGTAGCCGAGGGAACCGGCACCCCGTGAGGCCCGGGCCCGAGCGGGGAGCCGGCCTGCGCAGGGTCCTGCCCCAAAGCGGGGGTCGGCCCGATCCGAGGCCGGCTCGCACAGGGGGCCGGCCTGCGCGGAGGCGTCTCGGTTTTTTGTCGGTGACCTGCCCTAACCTCGGGGCGATGGACATCATCCTGATTCCCGGTCTCTGGCTCGACGGCTCGTCATGGGACGAGGTCGTCCCCGCGCTCGAGAAGGCGGGGCACCGCCCGCACCCGCTCACGCTGCCCGGCATGGAGTCGAAAGACGCCGACCGCTCCGAGATCACCCTGCGCGACCACGTCGACGCGGTCGTCGAGGTGATCGACTCCTTCGACCCCGCCGGCGGCCAGGTCGTGCTGGTCGGCCACTCCGGCGGGGGCGCGGTCGCGCACGTCGCCGCCGACGCGCGTCCCGACCGGGTGGCGCGGGTCGTCTACGTCGACAGCGTCCCTCCCGGCGAGGGCGGCCTCATCAACGACGAGCTCCCGGTCGAGAACGGCGAGATCCCGCTGCCCGACTGGGCGCTCTTCGAGGAGGAGGACCTCGTCGACCTCGACGACGAGCTGCGCGCCGCGTTCCGCGCGCGGGCGATCCCCTCGCCGGCGCGCGTCGCGAGCGACCGGGTGCAGCTGTCCGACGAGCGCCGCTACGACGTGCCCGCCACCGTCATCGCCTGCGAGTTCCCGACCGCGACGCTCCACAAGTGGATGGAGCAGTCGCTCGCGTTCACGCGGGAGCTCTCCAGGATCCGCCACGTCGATTACGTCGACCTGCCCACGGGCCACTGGCCGCAGTTCACCCGGCCGGAGGAGCTGGGCCGCGCAATCGCCGCAAGCATCGCCCCTGCCTGACGACCGCGCCCGATGACCGCGCCCGATGACCGTGCCCGATGGTGGCCTGCCTGTCGAAACGGCACGGCCGAGTGCGGTCGGGCCGCCGCCCGGGCGCGCGGCGTACCCGGTGCCAGGCGTTGAGCCACTGCTCGACGGCCGCGTCGTCGTTCACCCCGCACACCCGCAGGACCTCGACCAGCAGGTCGCGTGAGGAGAGGGAGGGCAGGCCGCGCCCGGCGAACCAGTCGCCCAGCGTGCTGGGGGCGATGTCGGCCCCCACCTTGGCCGCCACCTGGCGCACCGGCACTCCGGCCGATTCGCGCAGCCGGGTCAGCGCCTGGCCGAACTCCTCGCGGGTCGTGATGAGTGCCTGCTCCTGCACGAGCGCCTCCTCAGGCCCGGCTCGCCGTCATGGTAACCGCCCGCGCACGGAGTTTTACGGACAATCGCCGGCCAGCCGGTGCGCGGGGGTTGCAGCGGTGACCGTACGGCCCCGGTCAGGCCCGGCAGCGCCCAGGTGCCGCCATGTGGGTTCAGGCGGATTCGCGGATGACCAGTTCGGTGGGGAGGATGAGCGGGGTGGGCTGCTCGCCGCGGATCAGGGCGAGCAGCATGCGGATCATCTCGCGGCCGAGAGCCTTGATGGGCTGGCGCACCGTGGTCAGGGTGGGATGGGTGTGCCGGGCGGTCACCACGTCGTCGAACCCCACGACCGCGATCTCGCCGGGCACGGCCCGGCCGTGCTCTTTCAGCACGCCGAGCGCGCCCACGGCCATCTCGTCGGAGGCGATCAGCACGGCGTCGAGGTCCGGATGCCGGGTCAGCAGGCGAGCCATCGCGGCGGCTCCGCTCGCCTCGGTGAAGTCCCCGTGCGCGACCCGCTCGTCCCCGAGCCCGGCCAGCGCCAGCGCCTCGCGGAAGCCCAGGTAGCGGGATACGCCGACATGCATGTCGAGCGGCCCGGTGATGGTCGCGATCCGGGTGCGGCCGGTGGAGATCAGGTATTCGGCCGCCTGGCGCGCGCCGTCGCGGTTGTCGGCGTCCACGTACCAGTGGTGGGAGCCGCCCAGGGAGCGTCCGCCGTGCACCACGGGGACGCCGCCCTCGGCGGCCACCTTCGCCAAGGGGTCGTTCTCCCGCAGGGCCAGCAGCATGACACCGTCGGCCCTGCGGGACAGCAGGACGCGGGCCAGCCGGTTCCTGCCGCGCTCGGAGGCGGCCAGGATCAGCAGCAGCTCAAGGTCGGTTTCCTCCAGGGCGGCGTTCACCCCGACGATGACCTCGGCGAAGAAGGGATTGGTGAACAGCGCCTGGTCGTCGCTGGAGACCGCCAGCACGACCGCGCCACTGCGCTGGGTGGCCAGGGAGCGGGCGGCGACGTTGGGCACGTAGCCCAGGTCCTTGATGGCCCGCTCCACGGCCTGCCGCGCGGCCCGGCTGACATGCGGAGCGTTGTTGATCACCCGGGACACCGTGCCCCTGGACACTCCCGCTCGCCGGGCCACCTCGTCCAGCGTCGGCTGCCGATCCGTCATTTTTAGGAGCGCTCCCAAGTGTGTACACGCTGGTCATGGGGAGCGTATCAGGCTTCCTGTCTGTAAGCGCTCCCAATCGCGATCAGGGTCTGGTGAGCGGGCTGAACGGTCCGTCGGCCACGCGTTCCACCACGTCGTCCAAGATCTCGTCGATCGCGCCGAGCACGTCGTCTCCGAGGCTCGCCCCCGATGCCGCCGCGCTGTCGTACACCTGCTCGGGCCGCGAGCCGCCGACGATCGCGGCCGAGACCCCGGGGCCGCGCAGCACCCAGGCGATGGCCAGTTGCGCCATGGTCAGCCCGAGGTCCGCCGCGATCGGGCGCAGCCGCTCCACGCGCGTCAGGACGTCGTCGGTGAGCAGACGGCCCACGAACTCCCTGCGCGCCTCGGCGGGCGGCGCCTGCCCGAGGGAGTAGCGCCCGGCCAGCACGCCCTGGGCCATCGGCTGGTAGACGAGCTGGCCGACACCTTCCTTGGCGCACAGCGGGAGGATCTCCGGTTCGATGACCCTGCGGAGCATGTTGTACTGCGGCTGGTTGGACACGATCCGGTCCAGGCCCAGGTCGTCGGCGATCCGCAGCGCGTCGGCGATCTGCTCCGCCGTCCAGTCGGAGACGCCGACGTACAGGACCTTGCCGCTTCGCACCAGGTCGTCGAAGGCCCGCAGGGTCTCCTCCAGAGGGGTGGCGTAGTCGTAGCGGTGCGCCTGGTAGAGATCCACGTAATCGGTGCCGAGACGGCGCAGGGAGCCGTCTATCGAGCGCATGATGTGCTTGCGCGACAGGCCGCGGTCGTTGGGACCGGGGCCGGTGGGCCAGTAGATCTTGGTGAGGATCTCCACCGACTCGCGGCGGACGCCCCGCAGCGCCTGGCCGAGCGCCTCCTCGGCGCGGGTCTCGGCATAGGCGTCGGCGGTGTCGAACGTCGTGATCCCGGCGTCGAGGGCGGCGTGCACGCAGGGTTCGACGGTGTCCTCGGTCAGCCAGTTGCCGAAGGCGATCTCGCTGACCATGAGCCCGCTGCGCCCAAGATGACGAAATTTCATGAAGTCTCCCTTGTCACGAGGTGTGGGGTGAGGACGAGGGCCGATCGGCTCGGGGTCCCGCCGCCGATCAGCATGAGCAGCAGGCGCACCATCTCCCGGCCCATGTCCTCGACCGGCTGATGGACCGAGGTGAGCCCGGCCTGCTCGGCGAGTGGCGAGTCGTCGAAGCCCACGACTGCCACGTCGGTGCGGCCTGCCTCGCGCAGCACCCGCAGCGCGCCCAGTGCCATCAGGTCGGAGGCGGCGAAGACCGCGTCGAGGTCGGGCCTGCGAGCCAGCAGCGCCCGCACGGCCACGGCACCGCTGTGCTCACTGAAGTCCCCGCCCGCCACGAGCTCGGAACTCTCCTCGATCCCGGAGGCGGTCAGGCCATCACGGTAGCCCCCCAGCCGGTGGACGCTGACGAGCATGTCCATCGGCCCCGTGATGGTCGCGATCCGGCGCCGTCCCCGCTCGATCAGGTGCCGCACCGCCAGGTACGCTCCGGCCTGGTTGTCCACGTCCACGACATGAGCGGCGAGAGCGGGATCGAGCGGCCTGCCGCCCAGCACCGCCGGGACCCCGAGCTCCCCCAGGTGGGACGGGAGCGGATCCTCATGGTGCAGCGAGAGCAGCAGGACCCCGTCCACGTGGCCGCCCCCGAGATAGGACTCCAAGGCTGACCGCTCGCTGCTCGACCGGGCCATGGTCATCAGCAGTTGCTTGCCGGACGACGTCAGCTGCGCCGCGATGCCGCGTACGACGCCCGCGAAGAACGGGTCGCTGAACACGCGCTCGGGAGACTCCGAGATGACCAGCGCGACCGTGTCCGTGCGCCGGGTGACCAGCGAACGCGCGGCCCGGTTGGGCGTGTAGCGCAACTCCTCGATGGCCCTCTGCACGGTGAGCCTGGTCGTCGGGCGCACCTTCGAGGAGCCGTTGAGCACGCGGGAGACCGTGCTCCGGCCGACCCCCGCGTGCGCGGCCACCTGCTCGATCGTGGGTCTCACAGCCCACCGCGCCTGATCACCTCGGCGTACCAGCGCGCGCTGTCCTTGGGGGTACGGCGCTGCGTGGCGAAGTCGACGTGGACCAGGCCGAACCGCTGGGAGTACCCATGCGCCCACTCGAAGTTGTCCATCAGGGACCAGGCGAAATAGCCGCGCAGCGGCACTCCCCGCGCCGCAGCGTCGTGGCAGGCGCGCAGGTGGCCATCGAGGTAGGCGATCCGGTCGGCGTCGTGCACCTCGTCGTCGTAGGCCGCGCCGTTCTCGGTCACGTAGAGGGCGGTCACCGGGTAGTCGCGGGCGAGCCGCACGAGCAGGTCGGACAGCCCGCTCTCGTCGACCTCCCATCCCATGGTGGTCCGCGGCCGACCGCCGTCCACGAATCGCACCGTCTCCGCCCCGACGTACGGGCTCGGCGTGCCCGGCGGGTGGGCGGGGCCGTCGCCGGAGACGATGGCGGGGGTGTAGTAGTTGACGCCGAGGAAGTCCAGCGGCGCGGCGATCACCTTCAGGTCGCCGTCACGGACGTGCTCGAAGCCGGTCGTCTCGGTCAGGTTCTCGACCACGTCCGCCGGGTAGGCGGCCCGGTACAGCGGGTCCAGGAAGATCCGGTTGGCCACGCCGTCGATGCGGCGCGCGGCGTCCAGGTCCTCGGCCGAGCCGGTGGCCGGGCGCGCCTGGGTGGGGTTCAGGGTGATGCCGACCCGCGAGCCGCTCATGGCGCTCGCGGCCATGCCGTGACCGAGCAGCAGGTGGTGCACGGCACGGATGGCGGCGGCAGGCTCACGCCGGCCGGGCGCGTGCTCTCCGGTGGCGTACCCGAGGAAGGCCGAGCACCAGGGTTCGTTGAGCGTGGTCCAGTCCGTCACCCTGTCGGCCAGCGCGTCGTGCACGGCGGCGGCGTAGTCGGCGAAGCGCAGGGCCGTGTCCCGCGCGGGCCAGCCACCGGCGTCCTCCAGCGGCTGGGGCAGGTCCCAGTGGTACAGCGTCGGCCAGGGCTGGATCCCGCGGCTCAGCAGCTCGTCCACGAGGCGCCGGTAGAAGTCCAGGCCGCGCTGGTTGACGGCCCCCGATCCGCGCGGCTGCACCCGCGGCCAGGCCACGGAGAAGCGGTAGGCGCGCAGGCCGAGCTCGGCCATGAGGGCGACGTCGTCGCGATAGCGGTGGTAGTGGTCACAGGCGACGTCGCCGCCGACGCCGCCGCGTACGTTGCCGGGCTGCGCGGCGAAGACATCCCAGATCGAAGGCTCGCGTCCGTCCTCGGCGGACGCCCCCTCGATCTGGTAGCTCGAGGTGGCGGCCCCCCAGAGAAAGCCGGGATCGAACGTGTTCACGCCTTGACGGCTCCTTCCATGATGCCGCCGATGATCTGGCGGCCGAACGCGATGAAGACGAACAGCAGCGGGAGCGTGGCGATCAGCGTCCCGGAGAACATGAGCGTGTAGTCGGTGTAGTAGGTGCTGGACAACTGGCTGAGCGAGAACTGGACGGTCGGGTTGTCGGCCTCCAGAACGGCCAGCGGCCACAGGAACTCGTTCCAGGTGCCCATGAAGGTGAACAGCCCCAGCACGGCGGCACCCGGCCGAAGAGCGGGCAGCACGACCTTCCAGAAGATGCCGAAGGTCGAGCAGCCGTCCACCCGGGCCGCCTCGACCAACTCGTCGGGAACGGCCCGCTCGGCGTACTGCCGCATCAGGAAGACGCCGAACGCCGAGACCAGGAACGGCACGATGACCGCCTGCAGCCGGTTCTGCCAGCCGAGCTCCACCATGATCATGTAGAGCGGGATGATGCCCATCTGGACCGGGATCATCATCGTGGCCAGGATGACGAGCAACAGCGCGTTCCTGCCGCGGAAGCGCAGCTTGGCGAAGGCGAAGCCGGCCAGCGAGCAGAAGAACACCACCGACACGGTCACGGTGACCGAAGCGATGGCGGAGTTGACCATCCCCAGCAGGAAATTGGCGTCCTCGGCCGCGAAGAGCCGCGTGACGTTCTCGCCCAGGTTGCCGCCCGGGGTGAGCGGCGGCGGCCAGTCGCCGACGACGTCGTTGTCCCGGGTGGCCACGACGAACAGCCAGTAGAGCGGGAAGACCGACAGCGCGATCGCCGCCAGCAGCGTCAGGTAGACCAGGGGTCCGGAGTTTCGCACGGCTATCTCGCTCTCCGCGTGACCAGGAAGTTGACCAGAGCGAAGACCACGATGAGCAGGAAGATCATCCAGGCGACGGCCGATCCGTAGCCGTAGTCGAAGTCCCTGAAGGCCTTCTCGAACATGTACATGGCCACGGTCTGGAACTGCCGCAGGCTGCCGCCGGAGATGGCGTAGCCGCCCTGGCCGAAGATGAGCGGCTCGGTGAACAGCTGCATGCCGCCGATGGTCGAGATGATCACGGCGAACAGGATCGCCGGCCGGATCAGCGGCACCGTGATGCCCCAGAACTGCCTGACCTTGGAGGCGCCGTCGATGGCCGCCGCCTCGTACACGTCCCGCGGCACCGACTGCATCGCGGCCAGGAAGATCAGCGCGTTGTAGCCGGTCCATCGCCAATCGACCATGACCGAGATCGCCAGCCAGGACGACCACTTGTCCGCCCGCCAGTCCACCGGGTCCACCCCCAGCAGGGCGAGCAGGCCGTTGGCCATGCCGGCGTCGCGGTCGAAGATCTGGCTGAACACGATGCCCACCGCCGCCACCGAGGTGACGATCGGCGCGAGCACCCCCATCCGGAAGAATGTCAGCGCGCGCAGCCGCTGGTTGAGCAGGCTCGCCACGACCAGTGCCAGGAGCAACTGCGGCACCGTGGCCAGCACGAACATGCCGAGTGTATTGACGACCGCGTTCCAGAAGTCGGGGTCGGCGAACAGCTCCGCGTAGTTCGCCAGCCCGACGAACCCCGCGTTCCCTGCCAGGTCCCAGTCGTGCAACGAGACCCACGCGGTGTACAGCAACGGGAAGAGCCCGAAGACCCCGAAGATCACGAAGAACGGCGCCACGAAGAGGTAGGGCGAGCCCACCAGGTCGAGGCGGGAGCGCAGCCCCGCCCTCGACCTCGCGTGCGCGGCGGACGGCGCCTTGCTACTTCGCAGCACGCTTGGCGTCCTCGACAGCCTTGGCCCACGCCGCGTCCGGCTGGAGCTTGCCCTGCTCCACGGCCATCAGCGCGTTGCCGACGCGGTCACCGACGGGGTTGTTGTTCGGCCCCAGGTAGACCGGCTTGAGCGCCTTCGCGCTGGCTCCGAAGATCTTCCCGACGGGAGCGTTGTTGAAGTAGTCGTTGACGAAGCCCTGCACCGCCGGATCGTCGATGGCCTGCGGCGACGAGGGGAAGTTGCTCTTGGCCTTGAACGCCGCGACCTGCCCCTTCGGGCTGGTGAGGAACTTCACCAGCTCGGCTGCTTCCTTCTGGTGCTTGCTCTGCGTCGGCACCGCCAGGAACGAGCCGCCGCGAACGGCTCCGTCGCCCGGCACGCGCGCCACATCCCACTTGCCGGCGTTCTCCGGCCCCGCCTGCTCCTCAATGACGCCGAGCATCCAGGACGGGCACGGGATGGTGGCGAAGGTGCCCTTCTTGAACCCCGCGTTCCACTGCGGGCTCCATTGCGCGAGATTCGCCGACAGCCCGCCCTGGACCATCTTGACCGCCTGGTCCCAGGCCGCCTTCACCCCGGGATTGGTGTCGATCACCAGGTTGTTGGAGGTGTCGTAGTAGGTGTGGTCGCCCTGCTGCATCAGGATGTTCTGATAGATGCCCCCGGCCGAGTCGAAGAAGTGCGCTCCCGTCTTGGCCTGAGCGAACTTCTGCCCGGTGGCGAGGTAGGCGTCCCAGGTCGGCCAGAGCTCGCCGACCTTCTCCCGATCGGTGGGCAGCCCGGCCTTGGCGAACAGGTCTGTCCGGTAGCACATGCCCTGCGCGCCGACGTCGGTGCCGAGCCCGACGAGTTTGGCGCCGTCGTTCGTGAGCGCCTGCTTCCACTTCCATTCCAGGAAATCGGCCTTCAGCGACCCGGCTCCGTGGTCGAGAAGGTTCACGAACTGCTCGGGCTTGGCCATGAACTGGATGAGGATGCCCTCCTCCAGCGCGACCACGTCTCCGGCTCCGCTGCCCGAGGCCATCCACTGCTGCAGCTTGGGCAGGTAGTCGCCGAGCTGGGCGATGCTCTCCTGCTTGATCGTTATTCCGGGATGGGCGGCCTCGTACTGCTTGTAGAGCTCCTCGTAGCCGAACTCGCTGAAGGTCTTGACCACCAGAGTGGTCTTTCCCTGCGTCGCGGTGTCCGGCGTCTGTGTGCCGGTACCGCAGGCCGCGAGCAGGCCGGTGAGGGTGGCGGCGATCAGGGGCCGCGCCAGCCTTGTCGTCATGTCATTTCTCCCTGCTTTCGGGAGCGGTTCCAGAGGGATGGAGCCGCTGGATACACTCGACTACCTGCGTTGACGCCGCGGATTGTGTCGGTGTTCTAGCAGATTTTGTGCGCATTATTGGGAGCGCTCCCAGCCGATGTTAGGGGATTGTCGCACCGCTGAGAAGGGGGCGACGAAAGCAAGGTTCAATCTCTGCGAAACGGTTGACAGCTCGCGGCGCTCCGGCAGAGGATTCGGCACTGACGCCGTGGTGTGCCGGGGACGATCTGTCCAGCGACCTGAAAGGTCCCGGTATGTCCGCCACACTCAGGCTGTCCGCGGCCTGTGTCCTCCTCCTCGCCGGCCTCGCGTCCCCCGCGCACGCCGACTCCTACGAAAGGCTCCTGAACGGCAGCTTCGACAGCGGCAAAGACCCTTGGTGGAGCAGCCAGAACACCCCGTCACGCGTCGAATCGGGCCGGCTGTGCGCCGACGTCCCCGCCGGGACGACGAACCCGTGGGACTCCATGATCGGCCAGAACGACGTCCCGTTGGAGGACGGCCAGCCGTACACGCTCCGCTTCACCGCCTCCGCCAGCCGGGACGTCACCATCCGCACCACCGTCCAGCTCGCCGGCCCGCCGTACACCACTCCCCTGGACCAACGGCCCGAGCTGACAGCCACGCCGCGCACGTTCGAGTACACCGCGACATCGAACGTCACGGACTCGCACGGACAGCTGAGCTTCCAGATGGGCGGCGCCACGGAGCCGTACACGCTCTGCCTGGACGAGATCTCCCTGGTCGGCGGGGTGCTCCCGCCCGGCGGCGTCCGGGATCTCGGCTCGCCGGTGCGGGTCAACCAGCACGGCTACGCGATCTCGGGCCCCAAGCGCGCCACGATCGTCAACCCCGGGACGGAGCCGCTGGAATGGCGGCTGCTCGACGCCCGCGGCACAGCCGTGGCCCGGGGCCGCACCCGGGTGCACGGCGCCGACGCGATGTCCGGCGACCAGGTCCACGTGGCCGACTTCTCGTCCGTCCGCAAGGCGGGCACCGGCTACACGCTCGCGGTCGGCGACCAGGTCAGCCTGCCCTTCGACCTCGGCGACGACCTGTACGACGGGCTGCGCAGGGACGCGCTGGCGTACTTCTACCACAACCGCAGCGGCATCCCGATCGAGGCCGCGTACGTCGGCGACGCCTACGCCAGGCCCGCCGGGCACCTCGGCGTCGCGCCCAACCAGGGGGACACCCGCGTCCCGTGCCTGCCGGGCACCTGCGACCACACGCTGGACGTGCGCGGAGGCTGGTACGACGCGGGCGACCACGGCAAGTACGTGGTCAACGGCGCGCTCGCCGCCTGGCAGCTCATGGACCTCTACGAGCGCTCGCTCAGGCAGAACGATCGGGAGGGGACGCGCGACGGCCTGCTGCGCATCCCCGAGGCCGGCAACGGCGTCCCGGACGTGCTCGACGAGGCGCGCTGGGAGGTGGAGTTCCTGCTTCGCATGCAGGTGCCCGCCAGCGGCCTGGTCCACCACAAGATGCACGACGCCGCGTGGACCGGGCACCCGACGATCCCCCACCTGGACGCCCAGCCGCGCTACCTCTACCCGCCCTCCACCGCCGCGACGCTCAACCTCGCCGCGGCCGGCGCCCAGTGTGCCCGGATCTGGAAGGCATGGGACCGCGCGTTCGCCCGGCGGTGCCTTGAGGCCGCCGAGACCGCCTGGCGGGCGGCCCGTGCGCATCCCGACCTCTACGCACCGCCCGGCGGCGAGGGCGGGGGCGCCTACGACGACACCGACGTCTCCGACGAGTTCTCCTGGGCTGCCGCCGAACTGTACGCGACCACCGGGAAGCGCTCCTACCTGCCCTTCGTCACCACGAAACTGACCGCGGACGGGTTCTCCTGGCAGTCGACCGGCGCGCTGGCCGACCTGACCGTCGCCCGGCTGCCCGGCCGCTTCCCGGCCGCCATGTCCGCCGCCGCACGCAGGCGGGTGCTGTCCGTCGCCGACCGCCACGTACGCGACATGAACGCCCAGGGCTACGCCAACCCCTACCTGCCGGCCGACGGAAAGTACGTCTGGGGCTCGACCAGCGCCACCACCAACAGCGCAATGATCATGGCGACGGCCTACGACCTCACCCTCGACCGCCGCTACCGCGAAGCGGTCCTGGAGTCGATGGACTACCTGCTCGGACGCAACGCGCTCAACCAGTCCTACGTCACCGGATACGGCGAGCGCGCCAGCCACAACCAGCACCACCGATTCTGGGCCCACCAGATCGACCCGAGCCTCCCCGCCCCCGCCCCCGGCTCCCTGGCCGGAGGCCCCAATTCCGGCCTCCAGGACCCGGTCGCCCAGCGCAACCTCGCCGGCTGCACGCCGGCCAAGTGCTACATCGACGACCTCGGCTCCTGGTCCACCAACGAGGTGGCGATCAACTGGAACTCATCCCTTGCCTGGATCGCCGCTTTCACCGACTCCCTGTGACAGGGGATCCCCGAAGAAAGGAAAGCAGTACATGCGAGTGTTAACCCGGTTGGCAGCGATCACGGCCGCCACGGTGACCGCCCTGTCGGCGGCCGTCGCCACGCCCGCCACCGCCGCGACCGAGCTGGTGGTCAACGGCACCTTCAGCAGCGGCACCACGCCATGGTGGAACTCTTCCAACACCTCCATGGCGGTGGACACCGGGCGGCTGCGTGTCAACGTGACCGGTGGCACGGCCAACCCGTGGGACGCCATGGTGGCCCAGAACAACATCACGCTGACCAGCGGCAAGGCCTACACGCTGTCGTTCGACGCCGCCGCCTCCGCCTCGGTCAGCGCGGTCACCACCGTGCAACTGGCCGACAGCCCGTACACCAACACCCTGACGCAGACGATCGCGCTCACCACGACGAGCAAGCGCTTCAGCTTCCCCTTCACCTCCAGCCTGAGCACGGCGGCCGGACAGGTGTCGTTCCAGCTCGGCAAGAACGTCGCCCACACCGTCTACCTCGACAACGTCTCCCTCACCGAGACGACGTCGGGGTCCGGGCCGATCGGCATGACGAGCGGCTTCTACGTCGACCCCGACTCCAACCCCGCGGTCTGGGTACGCAACAACTCCGGCGACTCCCGGGCGGCCCGCATCCAGTCCTCGATCGGCTCCAAGCCGATGGCCCGGTGGTTCGGCAACTGGAGCGGCGACATCGCCGCCGCCGTCTCCGGCTTCGTGGGCGCGGCCGACAGCGCCGACAAACTGCCGGTCCTGGTCGCCTACAACATTCCCGGCCGTGACGCGTGCGGCGGTCACTCCGGTGGCGGCGCCGGCACCGAAGCGGCGTACAAGACGTGGATCTCCGCGTTCGCCTCCGGCATCGGCAACCGCCCCGCGGTCGTCGTCATCGAGCCCGACTCCCTCGGCGACTTCGACTGCATGAGCGAGACGGCCCGCCAGGAACGCATTCGCATGCTGACCTACGCCACCGAACAGTTCCGCGACAAGGCCGCCAACACCTGGGCCTACCTCGACGCGGGCAACGCCGGCTGGACGGCACCGGCCACCATGGCCTCCCGGCTGAGCAGCGTGGGCGTCGCCAACGTCCGCGGCTTCTCCGTGAACGTCTCCAACTACTACACCACCAGCCAGTCGGCCACGTACGGCAACGCGATCAACTCGGCGCTCGGCGGCACCGCCAAGTTCGTGATCGACACCAGCCGCAACGGCAACGGCTCCAACGGCGAATGGTGCAACCCCGCAGGCCGCAAACTCGGCACCACCGCGCAGACCGGCGGCGGCGCCGAGATGCTGCTGTGGGTCAAGGTTCCCGGCGACTCGGACGGCAACTGCGGCATCGCGCCGAACGTGCCCGCCGGAACGTTCAGCCCGGACCTCGCCATCCGGCTGATCGACGGCACGTGACCCGAGGCTGGTCCGCAAAGATCAGAGCCGGAGAAGCAGTGAAGCGAGAGTGATCACCTGGATGACCGAGTGCCACGGCATGACCGTCGAAGAGCTGCGCCGCCGGCGCGAGGTCGCCGACGAGCCGGGCACTCGGTGCATCCGTTGATCCCGCTGTTGCTGCGGGTGCCCTGCGGCACCCGCAGCAACCTCCTACCTCCACCGGCCCGGGCCGGCAGGCGAACCTCACACCGGGCGCTTGGCGCCCGATTCGCCATCGGCCAGCACCATGGCGCACTGCGGCGGGCGGACCACGTTCGTGTTCGCGGACGACGCGGCGTTCGCACTGGCCGGGGTGGTGCACAGCGCCAGCAGGGCGACCAGAGCGGTTGCCGACGCGGCGGTACGGCGAGTCCAGGTACGGGTCTGCATGCGCATCTCCAGTCGGCCGGTGATCTCGACGCTACTGCACCCCAGCATCGGCGCTGGATCCCCGCCCGTCCACCCCCAGAATGGCGAATGGCCACGGTTCGGGCTCATTGCGTTGGCCGGCAAGCCCTGGCGCAAGCGGCTGGGACGGGCCACACGGGTGCGGTCCGATGCCGTGCTCGATGAAGAGCACGCCGTCCGTCACGGTCCGGTGCCGATCACCAAGGCGGCGCCGTCCGCTCTGAGGTCGCTGGCCGCGGCGAGCCCGCCTGGACCCAGCCGGGCCACCTGGACATGGCCCGCGTCGTCATGGAGCGCCGGCAGTTCGGCGAGCGCGAGTCCGAGGTCGCGGGCCGTGGTCGCCAGGGCGTCCGCGTCGGGCGCGCCGGGTTCGAGCACCAGGGTCGGGTCGTCAAGGCCCAGGTCGCGTGAGCCGATCACCCAGCGGGGGCGGGCCAGGAGCGCGGACAGGTCAGCTGCGCCCGCCACGTCGCCGGCCACCTGCGCCAGGATCCAGGGCTGCGCCCGGCCTCCCTGACAGCCGAGCGCCACCACGTTCTCGGTGCCGGTGGCGAGAACGGGGCAGAGCGTGTGCGGCGGCCGGGCTCCCGGGCGCGCCACGCCGGGATGGCCCGGCACCAGGCTGAAGGCTGAGCCGCGGTTGTGCAGGACCACTCCGGTGGACGGTTCGAGCAGGCCGGATCCGAAGCTCTGGAACACGCTCTGGATCAGCGTGACCGCGCTGCCGTCCGCGGCCACGGCGGTGATCGCCACGGTGTCCCCGGCGGGTTTCGGCCCGGGGGGCAGGTGGTCCACGGTGCGTTCCGTGCGCAGCAGCAGGCCGTCCACGTCGATCGGGCCCATCCTCGGGTCGCCGAGCAGCGCGTCCCTGCGCGACTCGGCCGTCCGTGCCGTCGCGAGCAGGGTCTGCCCACGCCGCCCGGCCGGGTGCGAATCCGTCGCGGTGAGTACGGCGAGCAGGGAGACGCCCTGGCTCGGGGGCGGGGCCGCCCACCAGGTCAGGCCGTCGGCCTCGCACCGCAGCGGCTCGCACGTCTCGGCCCGGTGGGCGGCGAAGTCGCTCGCCCGCAGCGGGGAGCCCAGCTTGCGCAAGCCTGCGACCAGGCGCTTCGCCACCTCGCCGGTGTAGAACGAGCGCCAGTCCGCGGCCACCGCCTCCAGGGTCGCGGCCAGGGCGGGCTGGCGGAGAGTGGCGCCGGTCGGTAGCGGGTCGCCATCCGGGCCGAGCAGGAGTCCGGCCAGCCCCGGGTCGGCTCTGACGACGTCGAGCCTGGCCCGGATGGCTCTGGCCAGGCCGTCGCTCAACGCCACGCCGTCTCGGGCGAGCGCCACCGCAGGTGCCAGTATCCGGTCGAGAGGCAGCCGGCCGCCGAGGTTCGCCAGCGCCGCCCAACCGGCGACGACCCCGGGAACGGTCACGGTCAGCGGGCCGCCCGGCGGCATTCGCGGCGATGCGGCGCGCAGTGCCGCCACGTCGATCGCCTGGGCCGCGGCGCCCACCGACAGCACGGCCCGTACCTCGCCGTCCGCGGTGCGTGTCAACGCGACCAGATCGCCGCCTGCCGAGCATTGGTGGGGGTAGGCGACGGTCAGTGCCGCCGCCGCGGCGAGCGCCGCGTCCACCGCCCCGCCCCCGGCCGCGACGACCTCCCGCGCCGCCGCCACGCCCGCCCGATGCGGCGCCGCGATGGCGATCCCATCACCCACCTGATTCGGCGTGACGTCCGGACTCTTCCGGCCGGCCCGCATGCCCGCCCATTCCGCGCCGCTTGACGCCATCCCGGTCAGCTCCGGTCGATCAGGATCGCGCGGGCGAACGATCCGTCCGCGCCCACCAGCTTCGCCGGCAGGCACACCAGCTCGTACGTCCCCGCCTCCACCCGGTCGAGGTCCGCGTTCTCCAGGATCAGCACCCCGGCCTCCAGCAAGGCGTGGTGGGCGTCCCAGGTGTCGGTACGGTGATGGCTCTCGATGGTCAGGTAGTCGATGCCGATCAGCTCCACCCCCCGATCGACCAGCCAGCCTGCCGCCTCCGGAGACAGGCCCACCCAGTGCGGCGCCCGCTCGGTCTCCTTCAGCGGCCCCGCCGAATTGGCCGTCTTCAGCAGCACCCGGCGCTGCTCGGCCACGCCCGCCGCCTCCAGATGGGCGATCTCGACGTCGCCCTGCACATGTGTCAGGTCCACGACCAGAGCCGGGCCGACCAGGGTCTGCAGCGAGACCTCGTCGATGGGGGTGGCGCCGTCAACGAAATGTGCGGGCGCGTCCACGTGCGTGCCGGTGTGGGCGCCGAGGCGCCAGCGGGTGACGTTCGAGGCGTCGCCGTTGGCCAGGGACTCCACCACCTCGACCTCGGGTTTGCGGCCCCAGTGCAGCATCTGAGGGTGAATGGGCAGGGTGATGTCGTAGATCTTCACTTCGTGTCTCCCGGTCGGTGAGCGGGGTCGGGCCAGGGCTCGCGTACGGCGGCGGCGACGGCTCGTGCGGTCGTCAGCACGCAACGGCCGAACTCCGCCGCCCCGTGTTCCGCGTTCGCCTCGGCCACGTCGCGGCCCCAGACCCCGGTCTCGCTGACCTGGTCCATCCGGTAGTCCCAGAAGGAGTCCACGTCGACGTGGGAGGTCACCCGGTCCATCCGGACCAGTTCGGGATGCAGGTGCAGCATGACGGAGGTCTCGAAGTAGTTGGCGTGCATCAAGGCCCGGCCGTACCGGACATGCCCGTCCACCTCCGGACCGGGATACATGGTGACGTACCCGAGTGCTCTGACCCGAGAGTCGCGGTGCCGCACGCGTAGCTTCTCGGCGGACACGTCGAGCGAGCCGTTGTTCCAGATGTGGCCGTTGAGCAGCACGAACTGGCGGACACCCGAGGCGTGCAGCGAGTCGATGACGTCCTCCACGACGGCGATGAGCGTCTCGGGGCGCAGCGCGACCGTTCCGGCGAAGTCGCCGTGCGAGGCGGACACGCCGAAGGCGAGCGGCGGTACGACGGGCACGCCCGTCAGGGCCGAGACGCCGAGCGCGACCGCCTGGCAGATCAGCGTGTCGACGGCGAGCGGCAGGTGCGGGCCGTGCTGCTCGGTCGCGCCGACCGGGATGATCACCGCGTCCAGCCCGGCGGCGGTGTCCCCCGCCTCCGGCCAGGTCAGCTCCTCCCAGAGCAGCGGGCGGCCGGTGCCGCCGAGTTCGGCGGCGAGTGCGGGGACATCCAGGTCGGTGGGCGGTACGGTCATGTGCTTCCTCTCCTCCGGGATCACCATGCGCGGCGGCTCTTCTCCGGCAGCAGGTCCAGCGCGCGCATCGCGGTCACGGTCTCTCCCGCCGTGATCCAGACGGTGGCGTCCGGGCTGTAGTCGCTGATCAGCTCCCTGCACACGCCGCACGGGGCGATGATCCTGAACTGTTCCGCGGGCTTGATCTGCACGGACACGACGCTCTCCACCAGCAGGGGCGCGTCCGGGGCGAGCGCGCCCCGAGCCGTGCCCAGGGCCACGCCCTCCGCGCAGATCGAGCTACGCCGGCAGGAGCCCTCGACGTGCACGCCCGTGTGGACGGCGCCGTCCACGGTGCGCAGCGCCGTGGCCACCTCGTGCCTGCCGTGCTTCCACACCCGGGCGAGCAGTCGTTGCGCCACCTCCAGCAACTCCACGTCCCGCGGGGCCATGGTGGCGGGCGAGATCACGGACCGCACCCGGCCGACGCTCATGGCGCCAGGGGCCACCGGCCGCGCCGGGTCGCCGCTCACGTGCCGAGTCCCAGCAGCCTGGCCATGTTGCCGCCCTCCACCAGCGCCCGGTCCTTCTCGTCCGGGATCGCCTTGGCGATCTTCATGCGTTCCAGGTCGAAGTCGGAGCCCGGCCACTCGCTGCCCATCAGGATCTGCTCCGGCCCCAGCCGGGCGTATGCCCGCTTCACGTCGCTCATCAACGTGGCCGAGGTCTCCAGGTAGACATGCGACCGGCGCTCCGCGACGATGATCGCCTCCGGTACGTTCCACACCGCGCCCATGTGGGCGATGATCGTCGGCACGCCGGGGTGGTCGCGGGCGATCTCCTCGATGGCCAGCGGCGCGCAGAAGGCGTCGTCCAGAGCGTTGATCAGCACGATCAGGCCGCGCCGCGCGCACGCCTCGAACACCGGGTCCAGCAGCCCGTGGTCGGCGACGTGGTAGCCGTGCAGGCTCGGGTGCAGCTTGAGACCGGGCAGCCCGGCGTCGGCGATCCTGTCGATCTCGTCGAGAACGTCGTCGGCCTGGGGCAGCACCTGGCCGAAGCCGAACAGGCGGTCCGGGTGCGCCCTGGTCAGGCTGATGATGAAGTCGTTCTCGACGCGCTGGGCGAGCGAGCAGACCATGGCCATGTCGACACCGGCCGCGTCCATCCTGTCGAGGATCCGCCGCGGGTCGAAGGGCACGTGCGGCGGCGGCGCCTCGCCGGGGCGCGCACCGGTCAGGTAGTCGGACCTGCCGCGCACGTCCTGCGTGGTGTTGTACGCGTCAATGATCAACTGTCAGCCTCCTTCACCAGGTGGCAGCGGACGCTGCGCCCCGGTTCGATCTCACGCAATTCCGGCCTGCTCGTACGGCATCGCTCCACGACGTCCCGGCAGCGGGTGCTGAACAGGCAGCCGCGTGGCGGGTTCGCCGGGTCCGGCAGATCCCCGTCGAGCACAATCCGTTCCCGCCGGCCACTGGCGCGCAGGGTCGGCACGGACGACAGCAGGGCCTGGCTGTAGGGATGCGCGGGGGCGGCGAAGAAGTCGTCCCGGGCGGCGATCTCGATGATCTGCCCCAGGTACATGACCGCGACCCGGTCGGCGATGTGCCGGACCACGCCCAGGTCGTGGGAGATGAACAGCATCGTCAGACCGCGGTCGCGGACGAGGTCCGACAGCAGGTTGACGACCTGCGCCTGGATCGACACGTCCAGCGCCGAGACCGGCTCGTCGGCCACCACGAACTGCGGGGAGGAGGCCAGGGCGCGGGCGATGCCGATCCGCTGCCGCTGGCCGCCGGAGAACTCGCCGGGCCTGCGCAGCCCCGCCTCCTTTCCCAGGCCGACCAGGTCGAGCAGTTCGCCGGCCGCGACAGCCGCCTCGGCGCGGGTCGCGCCACGGGCCCGCAGCAACGGCTCGGCGACGATGTCGGCGACCCGCCGGCGCGGGTTCAGCGAGCCGAACGGGTCCTGGAACACCATCTGCAGGTCGGCCCTGATCCGCCGGAAAGCCCGTCCGCGCAGCCGGGTGATGTCCAACCCGAGGAACTCGATTCGTCCCGCGGCCGGTTCGAGGGCCCGCAGCAGCGCCCGCCCGAGTGTGGACTTGCCGCAGCCGGACTCGCCGACCAGACCCAGCGTCTCTCCCTCGAAGATCTCCAGGTCGACGTCCCTGAGCGCCCGGACCTTCCCGCCGGACCGCCCCGGGTACTCCACGCGCAGTCCCTCGGCCCGGATGAGCGGCACTGTCATGATCGGCACTGTCATGATCGGCTCCCCTCGACACGCGAAGCCGCCCGTGCCGGCTCGTCCAGCACGCAGGCGTCCAGATGGCCGGGGCCGCCGTAACGCCGCGTCAGGGCGGGCCGCGTGGCGCACGCGTCGTGCGCGAACGCGCACCTCGGTGCGAAGGCGCAGCCGACCGGCCGGTCGATCCCGGTCAGCGGGCTGCCGGGAATGGCGGGCAGCCGCGCGGCGATCGGCCCGTCGATCGGCGGCACCGAGGCCAGCAGCCCCATCGTGTACGGGTGCTGCGGAGCGAACAGCACCTCCTGGCGGGTTCCCTGCTCGACGATCCCGCCCGCGTACATCACCGCGACCCGGTCGGCGATCTCGGCGACCACGCCCAGGTCGTGGGTGATGATGATGATCGACGTCCCGTGGTGGGCGCGCAGCCGTCCGAGCACCCGCAGGACCTGCGCCTGGATCGTGACGTCCAGCGCGGTCGTGGGCTCGTCGGCGATGAGCACGGCCGGGTCGTTGGCCAGCCCCATCGCGATCATCACCCGCTGCCGCATGCCGCCGGAGAGCTGGTGCGGGTAGGCCCTGGCGCTCTCGCGCGGACCGGCGATGCCGACCTCACCGAGCAGCTCGACCGACCGGTCCCAGGCCGCCGCGCGCGAGACGTCGCGGTGCGTCCGGATCATCTCGGCGACCTGCGCGCCCGCCCGGTGCAGCGGGTTCAGGGCGGCGAGCGCGTCCTGGAAGACCACCGCGATCTCCTTTCCGCGTACCAGGCGCAGCTCGGATTCGGGCGCCTCGACGAGGTTCCTGCCGCCGAAGGACACCTCGCCGCTGATGTGCGTGCGCGGGCCGCGGTTGAGCCCCACCAGGCTCATCGACAGCGCCGACTTGCCCGAGCCCGACTCGCCCACCAGCGCGAGGATCTCCCCTCGGCCCAGCGTCAGGTCCACCCCGGCGACGGCGGGCAGCCTGCCGCCCGGCACGTCGAACTCGACGCGCAGGCCGCGCACCTCCAGTACGGGATCACTCACGATGTCACTGTGGCGGCGGCCGTGGTGATCATGGTGGCCACCCGCTCCGGATGGACGAGCGTCGTGTAGTGGCTGCCCGGCACGCGTTCCAGGGTCGCGCCCATCCGTTCCGCCATGTCGGCCTGGATCTCCGGACGCAGCGTACGGTCCTGCTCGGCGAGCAGGTACCAGCTCGGCAGCGTCCGCCAGGCGGGTATGCCGGTCGCCTGCTTGAAGATCAGATCCTCGGCGGCGCGGCCCTCGGCCTGGACGACGGCGCGCTGCTCCGGCGACAGGTCCCAGCCGATCTCCGCCCAGAACGCCGCGTCCGGCTCGGACTTCCAGTCGCCGCCGGCGCCACGGCGCATGTACTTGGAGATCTCCGCGGGCTCGTACCGCTCCACGATCTCGGTCACCGACTCACCCTCGTCGGGGGCGAAGGCCGCGATGTAGACCAGGCCGCGTGCCCGCGGGTGCCGGCCGACGTTGGTGATGACAGCGCCGCCGTAGGAGTGGCCGACCAGCAGGACCGGCCCTGTTGTGTCCTCGACCGCCGCGAGGGTGTTGGCGACGTCGTCCTCCAGCGAGGTCATCGGATTGGTCACCGTGACCACGTCATGGCCCTGTGCGGTCAGCAGCGGGGCCACCGCGGACCACGTGGTCGGGCGGCCGCCGGCGCCATGCACCAAAATGATCTCCAAGGGTCATCCTTTCCTCAGACGCGGGTCCAGGACCAGGTAGAACAGGTCCACCGCGACGTTGACCAGAGTGAAGAGCAGGGCGATGGCCAGCGCGGCGCCCTGGACGACCGGGTAGTCGCGCTGCAGCACGCCGTCCACGAGCAGGCTCCCGACCCCGGGATAGGAGAAGACGGTCTCGGTGATGACCGAGCCGCCGAGCAGCGAGCCGAACTGCAGGCCCAGCACGGTCACGATGGGCAGCCAGGAGTTGCGCAGCACGTGCCGCCGCACCACGGCGCCCTCGGCCAGGCCCTTCATCCGCGCGGTCCGGACGAATTCGTCACCGAGGACCTCCAGCACCGAGGCCCGCACGATCCGGGTGATGAACCCGGCCATCGACAGGGCCAGCGTGGTCGCCGGCAGGATCAGGTGCTGCAGCCATGGCCCCACCAGCTCGGGGCGGTCCTGCAAGATCGCGTCGAGCAGCACGAAGTTCGTGGTCGGGCGGTAGTCCAGCGCGTTCGGCAGCCGGCCGATGACCGGCAGCCAGCGCAGCCACACCCCGAACACCACGACGCCGAGCACGCCCAGCGCGAACCACGGCAGCGAGAAGCTCACCGTCGCCACCGTCCTGACCGAGGTGTCGATCCAGGTGCCTCTGCGCAGCGCCGCGACCACGCCGCTGATCACGCCCAGGAGCACCGCGATGGCCATCGCCGCCAGGGTCAGTTCGATGGTGGCCGGCAGCGCCCCGGCCAGCAGGCCGAGAACGTCGTTCGAGCCGTAGAAGGACGAGCCGAGGTCGAGCCGCGCCAGATCGCCGAGGAAGCGCAGGTACTGCGTCAGGATCGGCTGGTCGAGCCCGAGTGCCTGGCTGACGCGGGCCTCGTTCGCGGACAGCTCCGCGGCCGTCAGCGTCTGCCCGCCGCCGGCGGACAGCGCGGTCGCGGGAGAGCCCGGTAGCAGCCGCATCGCCAGGAACACCGCCGTGCTCAGCGCGAGCAGGACCACCGGTACGGCCAGCAGCCTGCGCGCCACCAGGGCGGCGGGCCCCGATCCCCGCATCACACGAGCCCGTCGCGCAGGTCGTCACCGGCGAAGTTGCAGGCGACGACGAGCACCAGGGTGAGCGCGGCGGGCAGCACGACCAGCCGCGGCGCGGTGAACAGGAACTCCTGCCCGGCCTGCACCATGTACCCCCAGTCCGGGGTCGGCGGCTGGATGCCCAGGCCGAGGTAGGACAGCCCGGCGGCGTACCCGGCGGCGACCGACAGGGTCATGACCACCTGTGCGAGCATCGGCCCGCCGATGTTCGGCAGGATCTCCCGCATCATGATGCGGGGCGCGCGGGTGCCGCCGAGCTTGGCGGCGACCACGTAGTCGCGGGCCGCCTCGCGCGCGCTGAGCGCCCTGGCGAGCCGGGCCAGGCCCGGCGCGAGCGACACGCCGATCGCGGTCACCAGGCTCACGGTGCCCGGACCGGCCGCGGCGACCACCAGGATGACCAGCAGGATCGACGGGAACGCCAGCGCGAAGTCGACGAACCGCATGATCACGCCCTCGGTCCGGCCGCCCGCGAACCCGGCGACCAGCCCGACCCCGGTGCCGAGCACGGCGGCCAGCGCCGTGGCGAGGAAGGCCACCGACAGCAGCGGGCGCGCCCCGTACACCAGCCTGGCCAACTCGTCGCGGCCCAGGTCGTCGGTGCCGAGCAGGTGGCCGGGCGTGCCGATCGGCAGGAGCGTCTGATTCGTCTGGCGTATCGGATCCGCGGTGACCAGTAACGGCCCGGCGACCGCGACCAGCGCCAGCGCGGCCAGCACCAGCCAGGGGATCGCGGCCGGCCAGGACCGGGCGAAGGGGCGCGCCCGCCACCGTCCGGCCAGGACGGCGGGCTCAGACACTCGACCGCTCCATGAAGCAGCGATGGTTGGACAGCGCCTTGACGTTCATGCCCTTCACCTGGGAGTTGCTGACCACGAGGTTCGTGGAATAGGCGAGCATGGACAGCACCATGTAGTCCTCGGCCCAGCGGCGCTGGATCTTTGAATAGGCGCTGGTCCGCTCGGGGCCGTCCGGCAGGTTCTTCGCGTCGAACAGCTCGCCGGCGAGCGTGTCCGCGCCGTCCAGGGTGTCCAGCCCCGACAACGTGCTGCCGTACAGTCCGGCCGGGTTGGCCATCGAGCCGACCATGTTGTCCGGGTCGGGAATGTAGGAGTTGCGCTCCCAGATCATCAGCTCGTGGAACTCGTCGTTCTTGTCCACCAGGCGGCTGAAGTACGTCGACGGGTCCACCGAGTCGGTCTTCACCTTCAGCCCGATGTCGGTGAGATTCTGTGCGATGATCTGCGCGGCTTTGGGATGCCAGCTGTCGCTGGCGGCCATCAGCCCCACTTCGCGTCCCACCGCGCCGGCCTCCTCCAGGAGCCGCTTGGCCGCCGCGGTGTCGTGCGCGCTGAGGTCGGCCAGGCCGGTGTCGTGGCTGGTCTGGGAGGGCGGGATGGCGTAGCCCACGGGTTCGGCGGCGACGCCGAAGAACGCCTGCGCCACGATCGCGGCGCGGTCGATGGCCAGGTTGATGGCCTTGCGCACCTTCACCTCGGGGATGCGCCGCGCGTCGATCAGCAGGATCGCGTCGAAGCCGAGCGGGGTGTTCTGGACGGTGACGGAGTCGTCCTGCTTCATCTGGCTTACCGCCGAGTACGGCGTGAACTGGGTCGCCGACAGGTCACCGCTGAGCAGCGAGCTGACGATGGTCGACGGATCCTGGACCTGGCGCAGCACCAGCCGGTCGATGGGCGGCTTGCCCAGCCGGAAGCCGTCGAAGGACTCCAGCGTGATGGACTGCCCGGCGGTCGCCGCCGAGTACTTGAAGGGGCCGGTGCCCACGAGGTTCTTGCCGATGTCGGCGCCGTACTTGGCGAGTGCGGCCTTGGAGATGATCCGCCCGCCGATGTCGGACAGCCGGGCGAGCACGGTGCGGTCCGGCTTCTTCAGCACCAGCTTGACCGTGCCCTCGTCCACGGCGGTCAGGGCGGCGACGTTCGCGCCGAGGCTGGCCAGCGGGCGGGTGGCGCCCTTCGGCAGGGTCTTGTCCTTCGGGTCGAACTGGCGGTTGAGGCTCGCCAGCACGTCGGCGGAGGTGAGGGTGGTGCCGTCGTGGAAGGTCACGCCCTTGCGCAGCACGAAGGTGTAGGTGAGCTCGTCCTCGGAGACCTTCCAGCTCTCGGCCAGGTCGGGGGTGGGCTCGTTGGTCTCGAAGGAGATGAAGGTGAGGCCGCGGCAGATGCAGTCCACGGCCATCCAGTCGCCGAGCGAGGTGTAGAACGCGGGGTCGATGACCGCGCTGGTGGCGTCGATGCCCAGCGTGAGCGTGCCGCCCGCGGCGCCGGTCGGCTGCCCCGCCGCGTCCTTGTTCTCCGCGGCGATGCCGCAGGCGCTGAGCAATCCGGTCAGGCCGAAACCGACGCCCACGCCGAGCAGTCCCGCGCCGCGTAGCAGCGTGCGGCGCGACACCTGCCGCTCGTCGAGGTCTGGCCGGGACATTGTGTTCTGCGACTGATCCGGCATGGGGGGTCTCCTCGATTCCGCCGCGCGGCCTAGATGGATCTAATGTAGGAAAAATTGGATCCAAACACATCGTTTCGGGTCTCCGGAACTGCCATGTATCCGGAATGTTAAGGTCTGATGTCCTAAATCCCGGGCGGGCAGCAATCGCCGCTGGTCGCGGACGGATCGGGGATGTCCATTGCCGGGTTCCGGTCGAAGAAGCCGTCCGGCTCGAACACCAGTTTGATCCGGTCCACCGGCATCACCGGCCACTGCTCCGGGCGCGGGAAGTGATGCGTGCCCACGATCGGCCACAGCACCAGTTCCACGCCGTCGAGCGAGCGGTCCTGCCGCTGCCAGACGTGCACGCCGTCCTCTCCGGGCTCGGCGTGGTTGGGGTATTGGCCGCCGACGAAGCGCTCGGCCGGGTCGGCGGGAGTGGCCCACAGGTGCTGGTGGATGAACGGCGCCCGCCTGGCCATCACCGAGCCGGGACGGCCGTAGGAACGCGTCGTGTTGGGCAGCAGCAGGCGGTAGGCGGTCGGCTCGCCGTATCGGTTCGTCCGCGCCGCGCTCTCCACCCGCCAGTGCCTCCCGCTGGCGGGGTCGGTGCGGCGCGCCCCCTGCGACTCGCTCAGCAGCGGCGTGCGGACGTTGCGCACCGCGTTGCCGTACGGGTCCAGCTCGGGGTCGGGTTCGCCCTCGGCGTGCTCCTCGACCAGCCGGTTCAGCGGGCCGTCCACGGCCGTGTCCAGCCGGATGCCGAAGTAGTGCTGGTGTGCGGGGGTCTGCACGTTGCGGGCGACCACCCGGCCGTAGCGCACCTCCTCGCCCTCCTCGATGCCGGAGGCGGACAGCATGCCGGTGAGCTTGATCTCCAGCTCCACGCGGCCGTCCTGGTAGAGCGACCAGTAGAAGCCGTAGTCGTAGTTGGCCACGGTCTGGAAGCAGGAGATGATCAGGCGGCGCGAGCGGCGCACCTGGCTGACGCCGCGCCGCAGGTCGTTGTGCTTCCAGAGGACGCCGTCGTCCTCCTCGTGCATGCAGACGGCCTGCGGGATGGTCCTGGCGGTGCCGTCGCCGCCGAGGTAGGCGGTGTCGAAGTAGTGGATGACGCCCAGGCAGTCGCAGCCCAGGGCCAGGGAGTTGGTCAGCGGGCCGGCGCCGTACTCGCCCCAGTCGAAGAAGTTCTTGCGATATTGGGTGGGGTTGGCGTCGAGGTAGGGGACGTACATCTCGTTGCAGGCGGCCCGTTTGAGCACCGGCCGGTCCTTGAACGCCAGGTCGTAGAGGACGAGCCCCTCCCGGTGCGTGAAGCCGACCCGGAACCGCCAGCCCTGCCAGCTGACCTGCCAGCCGTCCACGTCGAAGCTCGGCCCCTCGGGCTGCACGACCTCCAGCGGCTTCAGCCCCTGGCGGTCCGGGCCGAACCCGCCGGCCTCCAGCGGGCCCGCCTCCTCGGAGACCGGCACGACGCCGTGGTCCTCGACCTCCAGGACCTCCATCGTGTGCATGTCGATGATCGGGATCACGCCCTGCACGGGGCGGACGTAGCCGTTGTCGCCCTCGTGCGTACGGTGCCAGACGGTGCCCCAGGTCAGCCTGCGGTCCTTGTACTTCTCCGGCTCGAAGCCGCCCATCGACTCCGGGTCGATCATGACCAGGGACACGTCGTGAATGCCGCGCCTGGCCATCGCCTCCTTGAACAGCGGACTCTGCCGGCACGCCTGGGCCGCGGCCCTGGCCTCCTCGGAGGTGATGCCGGGGCGCCGCGGGTCGATCGGGCGCCAGTCGAGGCAGCGCGGCTCCTCTCCCAGCAGGACATCGATCTCCCAGGCGGCAGGCCCGTCATGGTCCATGGCGACCAGGCCCACTTTGACCTGCCCCGCGGGGGCCCGGGCGGCGGCGACCTCCCTGGCGAACCCCTCGTCGAGGGTCGCGCCCCAGAAGCGGACGCGCTCTCCGAGCCGGCCGTCGGCACGCGCGACGGCGACGGCGGCGTCGATCTCCGCCGGACTCAGCGGGTCGAGCGGGTGGCCACGGCGCGACCGCCCGCCGCCGCTCGTGTCGTCGCTCGCGTGGCAGCTCATCTTCCGGCACTCCTTGTCATCAAGATGACGGATCCTATTTGTTGTAGAATGGATCCACTTTATGGCGGTTAGCTTCCGAACCGGGTCGTCGATCTTGCTATCGTTGGATCGCTTTCCAGGCCGCGCACGCACGCTTCCGCCACCTTCTCCACCAGCCGGAGGCACCATGGACACCCCTTCGGGCAGGGCCCTCGTCGACGAGACGGCAGCGGCCATCAGGGCCCGGATCATGTCCGGTGACATCCCGATCGGTTCCCAGCTCCGCCAGGCCGATCTGGCCAAGCTGCTCGGCGTCAGCCGCACTCCCGTCAGGGAGGCGCTGCGCCAGCTGCAGACCGGCGGGCTGATCGAGGTGGTGCCCAACCGCGGCGCCGTCGTCCGGGTGCCCTCGCCGTGGGAGGTGCGCGAGGCGTACGAGGTGCGCGCCGAGCTGGAGGGGCTGGCCTGCGCGCGGGCGGTCCGCAGGATCAGCGCCGAGACGCTGGCCGAGCTGCGCGACACCAACGAGACCATCCGCCGGCTGGGCGCCGCCCCGCCCGCCGGCCCCGGGCCGTCGCCGACCACCGTCGCCAACGACCGCTTCCACACCCTGATCCACGAGGTCGCCGGAAACGAGCGCCTGGCCAAGGTGATCAAAGAGATCAACGAGGCGTTCCCCCGCAATGTGTCCGCCCTGGTGCTGCGCGACGACCAGCGCCACCGCGAGGACAACCTCCGGGAGCACGAGCGCATCGTCAAGGCCATCGCCGAGGAGGACGCCGAGCTGGCCAGGCGCGAGATGCAGGCGCACGTGATCAGCGCGGGCGAGCAGCTCGCCCGCTGGTACGAGCGCCGCTCCGCCACCGTCTTCCGCGGTTAGCCCACGCCCATCGCCGCGGGGGCCAGGAACTCCAGGTCCGGACGCTCGGCGCCCATGGCCAGCTCCGCCAGCGCCGCGCCGATCGCGGGCCCGAACTTGAAGCCGTGCCCGGAGCAGGCGGCCGCCACCAGCACCTGGGGCCGCCCCGACAGGGCGCCGACCGCGAACCTGTTGCCCGGCGCCATCGTGTAGCGGCATGAGATCTCCTCCTCGATCGGCCCGTCGGCGGCGGGCAGGAACCGGTGGGCGAGCGCGAGCAGGCTCTGCCGCTCGTCCCTGGTGACCGCGCGCCGGGGGGCGCGGAGGTCGTCGGCGGGGCCGTGGTCGAGGCCGATCTTGACGCCCCTGCCGCCGAACGCGGGGATGCCGTACAGCAGGCCCACATCCGGCACCTCCACCGAGAACGGGCCGAGCCTCGGCGGGGACAGCAGCTCCGGCCGGGACGCGCCGATGTGCACGTTGACGATCCTGACCACCCGCGTCAGCCCGGCGAACTCAGGCAGGAGTTCGGCGGTCCACGGCCCGGCGCACACGACCAGCCGGTCCGTGCGTACCGTGCCGCCGGCCGTCTCGACCCTGACGCCGTCGCCGTCCGGCTCCCAGCTCCGGACGGGGCTGCCGAACCGCTGGTCCACGCCGTACGCGCGGCCCAGCTCGGCCAGGCAGCGCAGCGCGCCGGCCGCGTCGATGACTCCGGCGGCGGGGTCGTGGACGGCGACGAACTCGGGGCCGAGCGCGAGGCCGGGGAACAGCCCGGCGGCCTGTTCGTGGTCCACCGCCTGGCAGCCGGGCCCGCGCAACCCGCCCGGAGCCGTCGCCGGGCGGGCGAAGAGGCCGCCCACCCTGGTGACGAGCCGCTGCCCGGCGTCCTGTTCCAGGTCCGCCCAAGCGTCGTACGCGCGGTCCACGAGCTCGTCCCAGACCGGGGAGGGATAGGCGCGCCGGATCATGCGGGTACGGCCGTGCGAGGAGCCTTCCACGTGCCCGGCAGGGAAGCGGTCCAGGTGGATGACGCGGGCGCCGCGGCGGGCGAGCTGCCAGGCCGCCGAGCTGCCGTGCACGCCGGCCCCCACCACGACCACGTCGGCCCGCTCACCGCCCGCCCCGGCCCCGGCCGTCCGCCGCTTCCGCACGTGCGGCGCCGACGCCGGCGCGCCCGCCCGCGAGTGGCGCGGGCTCGTGGCGGCCAGGTGCGCGAGCAGGGCGTCCACGTCGTCCTCGTCGTTGTACACGTGCGCCGAGGCGCGCACCACGGCGGGCAGCCCGCGCCGCCCCAGGTCCCACTGCCCGTGCGCGGCGGGCACGCTCACCAGGTGGAACCGGGCGGCCCGCAACTCCCGCGCGGTCTGCGCCGGCTCCTGCCCCTCCCGTACGAACGTGACGATGCCGCAGCCCGCTCCCGGCGGGTCGGCGAGCCTGACACCGGGCACCTGCTCAAGCCCGCGACGCAACCGGCCGGCCAGCAGCCCGATGCGCTCCTGGATCCGGTCGACGCCCAGCTCCAGGACCTCCGCCAGCGCCACGCCGAGTCCCAGGCGGAGCGCGTGCGCGGCCTCCCAGGTCTCGTAGCGCCGGGCGCCGCGGACGAGGTCGAAGCTCTGGTCGGCCACCCAGCGCGCCCCCCGCACGTCGGGAGCGGGTGGCCGCATGACCTCACGCATGCGCGGGCTGACATACAGGATCCCCGTGCCGCGCGGTCCGCGCAGGAACTTGCGGCCGGTCGCCACCACGATGTCGCAGCCCAACGGCCCGACGACGACGGGCAGCTGACCGGCCGACTGGGTGGCGTCGAGCAGGACGGGCACGCCGGCCGCCGCCGCCAGCGCGCCGACCTCCGCCACCGGCTCGACCAGCCCCGAAGAGGTGGGGACATGCGCCACGGTGACCAGCGCGGCGGGCGTGCGCAGCGCCTGTTCGAGCGCGTCGAGGTCCACCCGGCCCGAGCCGTCCGTGGGCAGCACCTCGACGCGCACGTCGCGCGAGCCGCGTAGTTCGAGCAGGTGGAGTGCCGAGCTGACGTAGCTGGAGGCCGAGGCGAGAATCCGGTCGCCGGGGCCGAGGCGCAGCGCGGAGACCGCCCGTTGCCAGGCGACGGTGGCGCTCTCGACCAGGGCGATGTCGTCGGGTTCCGCGCCCAGCAGGGTGGCGGCCAGGCCGTACACGCGCTCGGTGCGCTCCCGGGCGGCCTCGGCGGCCTCGTACCCGCCGACGCGGGCCTCCAGGTTCAGGTGGTCGATCACCTCGGCCAATGTGGCGGAGCTGGGCAGCGCGGCACCGGCCGCGTTGAAGTGGTGGGCGTGGCGTGTGCCGGGCGTGTCGGCCCGCAGTGCCACGGGGTCGAATGAGCTCATAGGGCGACGACGACCGCCTTGCGTTCGCAGTAGGAGTACAGGGCGTCGTCACCCAGGTCCCGGCCCAGCCCCGAGTCTCCGACACCGCCGAAGGAGAGAGCCGGGTCGAAGACGTTGTAGGTGTTGACCCACACCGTGCCCGCCCGCAGCCGGGCGGCCATCCGGTGCGCGCGTGACAGGTCGCGCGTCCACACCCCCGCGGCCAGACCGTAGGAGGTGTCGTTGGCCATCGACACCGCCTCGTCCTCGTCCTCGAACGCGATCACGCCCGCCACGGGCCCGAAGATCTCCTCGCGGGCGATGCGCATGTCGTTGGTGACGTCCGTGAACAGCGTCGGCTCGACGAAGTAGCCTGGCCGGTTCGGTACGCCGCCACCGGCCGCGAGCGTGGCGCCCTCGGCGATCCCGCTCTCGATGTAGGACAGCACCTGGCGCCGCTGCTCCTCCGACACCAGCGGGCCGACGGTGACGCCGCCGTCGAGCCCGTTGCCGAGCGGGACCTTCCGCGTCGCCTCGACCAGCCGCTCCCGCATCTCCGGCAGGATCGACCGCTGGACGAGCAGGCGACTGCCGGCGGTGCACATCTGGCCGGAGTGGCCGAAGGAGGCGCGCATCGCGGTGAGCACCGCCGCGTCCAGGTCGGCGTCCGCGAACACGATGTTGGGGCTCTTGCCGCCCAGTTCCAGCGTGAGGCGCTTGGTCGTGGCCGCGGCCGCGGCCATCACCAGCCGGCCCACCGCCGTCGAGCCGGTGAAGGACACCTTCGCCACGCCGGGGTGGCGCGACAGCTCCGCGCCCACCTCGCCGTCGCCGGTCAGCACGTTCAGCACGCCGGGCGGCAGTCCCGCCTCGGCGCAGAGCGCGGCCAGGCGCAACATGGTCAACGGCGTCTGCTCGGCCGGCTTGACGACCACGGCGCAACCGGCCGCCAGCGCGGGCGCCAGCTTGAAGCAGGCCGTCATGATCGGGAAGTTCCACGGCAGGATGAGCGCGGCCACGCCCACCGGCTCCAGCACCGTGTAGACGTGGTGGCCGCCTCCGTCGACGGGCACCACGGTGCCGGTCAGCCTGGTCGCGGCACCCGCGAAATGACGGAACGTCCTGGCTCCCATCGCCGTGTCCGCGCGGGAGCGCTCGATCGGCTTGCCGTTGTCGCGGGTCTCCAGCACCGCCAGTTCTTCGGCGTGCTCCTCGATCAGGTCGGCGATCCGCTGCAGGACGCGGGTACGTTCGAGCGGCGGCAGGCCGCTCCACCGGCGCTCGGCGTGCGCCCGCGCCGCCGCCGCCACCGCGGCGTCCACGTCCTCCCGTGTGGCCTGCGCGACGCGGGTGAGCACATCACCGGAGGACGGGTCGAGCACGCGGAACGTGTCGCGCCGTCCGGGGGCGATCCACTCGCCGTCGATGAGGAACGGTTCCTCGGTGTTCATCGGGCCTTCCTAGATCAGGTCGAAGTACTCGCGCTGCTCCCAGTCGGAGACGTGCGCGAGATAGCGGGCGAACTCGGCGCGTTTCAGCGCCGCGTACCAGGACACGACCTCCTCACCCAGCGAGTGGGTGAAAACGGGGTCGGCGTCGAGGGCGTCGAGCGCCTCGGCCAGGGACCGCGGCAGGCCGCTCGCCCGCGCGTCGTACGGGTCCTCCACGGGCGGACCTGGATCCAGCCGCCGAGCCAGGCCGTCCATGCCGCTGACGACCTGGGAGGCGATGTAGAGGTAGGGGTTGGCGGCGGGTTCACCGGACCTGTTCTCCAGCCGGGTGCCGGTGGGGCCGCCCACCGCTCGTACCATCGCCCCCTTGTTGTCGGCGCCCCACACGACCCGGTCGGGGGCCAGGGAGAACGGGAGGTAGCGCTTGTAGCCGTTCACCGTGGGGGTGGTGAAGACGGTGGCCGCGCGGGCGTGCTCCAGCAGCCCGCCGAGATAGCGCCGCCCCAGCGTGGACAGCGGCTCCTCGGCGCTGGCGGGGTCGAACGCCGGCGTCCCGGTCGCGCGGTCGCGCAGCGACTGGTGCAGGTGCCAGCCGGTGGAGGCCGTCTCCGCGCCCGCGGGGCGGGACATGAACGTCGCGTGGTACCCGTGCCGCCGGGAGATCTGCCGAACCGCCGCGCGGGCCAGCATCACGTCGTCGGCGGCCCGCGCGGCGTCGCGGGCGTGCAGCGTCAACTCAAGCTGGTTGGGCCCGAACTCCAGCTCCAGCGAGCGCAGCGGCAGGTCGAGCCCGGTGAGCCCGCGGTGCAGGAGCTGCACCAGGTCGTCGAGCCGGTCCAGGCCCTCCTCGTGCAGGAGTTGCGAACCGCCGCTCACCGGCGACACCTCGCGTGGCAGGCCCGGCGCGCCCGGCCTGCCCACGTGGTGCGCGCTCATGCCCCCGGCCGTCGAGCGGAACACGTGGAACTCCAGCTCCACGCCGACCGTGAGCTCGTACCCGGCCGCCGCCAGCGCGTCCAACCGGGTTTGGAGCACCCCGCGCGTGCAGAACGGCACCGCCGCCCCGGTGGGGAAACGCACATCACACAGGATCCAGCCGGTCCGCTCCGCCCAGGGCAGCACCCGGAACGTGGTCGGGTCCGGCACGAGCACCACGTCCCCCGCGCCCGCGAAGCCGGCCACGCCCACGCCGGTGTCGGCGGCGAAGACGGGGAAGACCGTCTTGCCCGAGGTGTCCTTGAGCAGCAACGACGAGGGTGCGGTCACGCCTGAGCGGAGCGCGGCCGGTACGGCGTCCCTGGTGAGGGTCTTGCCGCGGAGCACCCCGTGCTGGTCGGCGAAGGAGAAGCGGATCAGCTCAAGGCCCAGCTCGTCGATGACCCTGCGCATCTGGCCGGCGGCGGCGTACTGGCGATCGTTCCACAGCGCGTGCCTGGCGATGTAGCCGTCACGGTCGCCGGCGAGCATCGGCCGGGCGCGCTGACCGTCGCCACCTTCGGCGACCGGCCGGGCGTCGGCGCTACGCACGCGCGACCCCGGGCGCGTCAGCCCCGGGCGCATCCGCGTCGGCGTCCGGAGCCGGGGGCGTGTCCGCCGCCCACGGGGAGCGGGAGCGGCGCTCGGCCTCGCGTTCTCGCCAGGCGGACTCCCAGCCATCGGCGGGGGCGACGGTGTCGATGGCGAGCGGACCGGTGAGCCCGCGCGCGGCGGTCCCGTCCAGCGGCAGTCCCGGGAGGGGCTTCCCGGCCTCGGCGGCGTCGATGGCCCTGAGCAGCAGCCGCCGGTTCGCGGTGACGGCGCGGTCGGACACGCCCAGCCGTTCCACGGTCCTGTCCTGGATCGGGCCCATGCTCTCCACCGCCCACTGGTCGTGGACGTTGATGTCCAGACCCATGCCGGTATAGGTCAGGTCACGCTGCTCCTGGGGGTCGAACCCCCAGTTGTTCGATCTGTTGCGCAGGGGCCGGTAGTCGGGCAGCGACACCTCGCTCAGCCGCTGCCGGAGCAGCGTCTCCTTGTCGGTCGGCTCGTCGAAGTCGTAAAGGATCATGTACCAGTAGTGGTTCTCGTCATCGATCGGCACGTGCCACTGGCAGAACGCCTTGCTGTTGCCGAACGGCACGACGAACGCGTTGGGAAAGACCAGGTTGGTGATCCGTACGTGTTTGATCGCGGCGGTCAGCCGGCGCAGCGCGAACACCCGCAGCCCATGCGCGTCCACCTCGACCTCGATGTCGGGCCGGTAACTGTCGCCGACGAGCTTGGACAGCTTCTGCCCGGTGCCCTCGACCTCCTCGCTGAACTGCTGCCCGTACGCCTCGCGCGGGTCCTCACCGACGAACCGGTGCAGGAAGGAGACGTGGCTCGGGTCGATGCCGCCCTCGACCCCTTGCAGCCAGTTGCACTCCCACCAGCCCTTGAAGGCGAAGGTGTACTCCTCGGGCGCGCTGAAGCAGTCGTAGGCGGGGAACGGCGGCGGGTCGCCGGCCCCGAGATAGGCGAAGACGATGCCGTTGCGCTCCCGGCACGGGTAGCTCGGGATGCGCACCTTCTCGGCAAAGTTGCTGTGCGCAGGTTCGGCGGGCTGCTCCAGGCAGCGGCCGTCGGGCCCGTACAGCCATCCGTGGTAGAGACAGCGCAGGCCCCCGTCTTCGTGACGGGCGAAGGCGAGGTCCACGCCGCGATGCGCGCAGTACCGGCCGACCAGTCCCCAGCCGTGGCCGTCCCTCCTGAACAGGACGAGATCCTCGCCCATGATCCGCACAGGCTTGACCGGGCGGTCGGCGGGCAGCTCCGAGACCAGGGCGACCGGCTGCCAGTAGGACCGCAGCAGCCTGCCGAGAGGCGTGCCGCGGCCTGACCGCGTGACGCGCTCGTTGTCCTCGCGCTTCAACATGGCATCTCCTCAAACGCGCATCCGATCTCCTAAACTTTGGATCCAATCCCATCAAAACGCAACCCCAAAAACCACTTTTCGGACAACAACTAGGCCCATGGCGGCTGGCGGTGCCGCGTACCCCGGCCGGAACCCTGGCTCACGCTCAACGAGCGCTTCGGTTTCGAGGCGACTGTCCATGGCGCGCGTCTCGCGTCTCGACGCCACCCCGCCAGAGCGAGGGGCCGTTCGCCTCGGGACACGGCAGGCAGTGCGGGTGGGGGTGGCGGGAGGGTGATGTCGAGATCGGTGATGGTGCGGCTGTGGTCGGGGCTGCCGACGCCTGACCGCTGCATGGCTGGCTAGCGTCCGGCCTCCGACGGACGGTCACCGGGCTCCCAGCCCTTGGCGTACAGCTCCTCGATCGGTCCGAACTCGATGAGGTTGCGGCGCGAACCCGCGATCAGCCGGCTCGTCACGAAGATTCCGATCGCGATCAGGACGGCGCCCAGGACGGTGGCGTCCGTCAGGAACGCGGCGAGCGTAACCGCGGCCAAGGGTCCGAGCAGCACGGACCCGGCGATTCTCCAGCCGCGCTTCCTCCTGCACCGGCGGCAGCGCGGCACGTGGACCGTGACCGTCCGCCAGGTTATCCGGGTCTGGTGGTACGCGGTCTCGCGGTTGACGTCACCGTGCATGGGCAGTTTCAGCGCGCACGCCTTGTCGGCGTCCTGCCCGCAGAAGAAGCACGAGGCGTAGGAGAGGTTGTCGCGGATGATGTCGACGTTCTCCTGCACGCGGTCACGGACCGATTGCGTGTTCGCCAGGGTGAGGGCGGGCTGGAGGAGGTCCAAAGATCGCTGGTACCCCTTGGCCGCGTTGACGTAGGCCACGACGCAGCCGAGAACCGTCAGGGCCATGTCGTCACCGGCGTCCCGCACCACCCGGTGATCGTCGGGCAGCACGCTGGTCACTACCCTGAGAAGGGGCTTGGCCTCGTCGAGGAACCGTTCGGCCAGCTCGTCCCCACGCCCGGGGGCCGCTCTGACGGCCTGCCCCGCGTTCTCGCACAGCGTCCTGATCCTGGACTTCTCGTGCTCCACCGCGCCGTGCAGGGCCTCGTCGACCAGCTCGGAGGCGAATCCGGACGCACGCATGCCGCTGACGTGCCCGCGTGAGTCCTCGAACCGCCCGTCCCGTGCGGCCGCGACCGCCACTTGGGCGTTGATCGCCAGCAGAGCGGCAGGCAGATCCTCGCGCATCCGGCGGACCGTGCCGGCGCTCAGCCGCGGATCGTCGAGCTCCTCGGCCCGTGCCCGCATCAGATCCCAGAAGGAGTCGTCGGCGATCACCTTGGCCCAGCACTTGTACGCCCGCTTCCACAACCGCATGGCGTCGGCGTCCAGCCTGTCCGCGTCGAGTGCCCAAACGTGTGACAACACCGCGATGTTGTGCACCGCGATGGCCTTGGCGGGCCGCTTCTCCGTGCGCTCCCACACGCGGAGCGCGTCGTACGGCTCGCCCTTGAGCAGGGCGGCCATGGCGGCGTCGGTCTCGCCGCCGGCCAGCGGCCACAGCCAGAACAGCTCGTCCACCAGCCGGGACACCGGATCCCTGAGCCGCTGTGCGGCCCGTTGCCGCGCGTCCTCGTCAGGGGGTCGCGCGGGCGGCAGTATCCCCTCGCTCGCGCCGGACCTGCCGAGGCTCTCCATGAGGCGCAGTTTGTCCGTGTGCCGCCGGATGTCGCGTGTCGTCGCGCGCACCGGGAGCCCCGTGATCCGGAAGGCGTTCTCCCGGTACAGGTCCGGCCTCAGGCCCTCCAGCGTCATCCGGCGGCTCCGGAGATCCGCAGGGTGACCGTACGGTTCCGAGCGTCGTCGCGGTAGGGCGGCATGGCCCCGCCCAGGGACGACAGCGCGAACCTGGTCGTGGGGACCCGCGACGTCGTGCGCAGGATCTCGCGGACGTAGGTGGCCCTGGCCAGGCCGAGGTCGGTGTTGCTGACGTACTCGCCGCCCGGCAGGAGCGCGGCGCGGTCCGTGTGGCCGACGACGGCCACGTCTATCTCGTCGGCGTACGGGCGCAGGCGCCCGCCCAGGCCGTCGAGCACGGTACGGCCGCGGCGAGTCAGCTCGGTGCCCCGGCTGAACAGGGCCTCTTCGAAGACGATGAAGATCTCCCCCGGCGACCGCCTCACCCGGATCCCCGGCACGTCGAGTCTCATGCGGGCGAGCACGTCGGGCTTCTCCGGCGGCGAGATCGTCACGACTGCCGGCGAGGCGGCGGCCTCCTGGCCCGTCGGCAGGGCTGCGGGCCGCTGGGACATCCGCAGCCTGGCGGTCTCCAGGCGGATCTCGACGAGCAGGACGAGCACCGCACCTGTGACCAGCACCGCGCACGTGGCGAGCAGGCCCTTGCCGAGCCTGCGCCGCCGGGCGGCGGGGCGCATGGCCGCGATCCGCCGCCGCCCGGCGGCGATCTCCGCCCCGCCCGGGGCCAGCCGCTCCGCCTCGGCCCAGCACCGGTCCGCCCGGTCGAGGTCGCCCTGCTGGGCGTGGATGCGAGCCAGCAGGTCCAGCGCGGTCACGCTGGGCTCCCCCTGGAGATCTTCCAGCAGCTCCACGGCCTCGCCGTGGCGGCCGCTCCGTGCCAGGGTCCTGGCCTGGGCCAGGACCAGCTCGCGGGTGATGGAAAGGGACATGGTCACCTGCTTCATGACCCGCGTACGACGGTGCTGGACAGATCGAGCGGTGGCGGCGCGGGCAGCATGCTCTCCAGCTCGCGGTTCACGTCGCGCACCGTCCTCATGTCGCCCCGCTCCATCGCCTTCCTGCCGGTGTCGATGAGCTGGGTGGCCTCGCGCCTGTCACGCATGTCCGGCAGCAGGCTCCGGAGATGGTCGAACCGGATGCGAGGGAGCTCTCCCGTCCTCTCCAGCACTTCCGCCGCCAGTCCGTACAGGTCGTCGACACGTCTCCTGAGCAGGTCGGCGTCATGGGCGTTGATCGCCTCCCGCATCGCGGATTCGAGCGTGGTCAGGGTCCGCTGGTCGTTCAGGTCGCCCATGCTCAGCACGATGTCCCGGACGTCGGCCATCGTGTCCTTCGCCCCCTGGACCAGCTTGGGCCACTCCACCATCTCCTCGACCTCGTCGATGGCGACCTGGAGATCGAGCAGACGCTTGCCGCACTCCGTGGCGGCGTTCGGATCGGCGCGGGCCGCGTCGACCAGCCGGTCGAGGTCCTTGGCGGTCCCCTCCGCGTCGATCCGGGCGAGCAGCGTCTCGGCCCTGGCGTCGCCGAGGTCGCCGGCCTCCGTGCGCAGCTCGTGCAGCCGGTGCTTTTCCGCACGCACCTTGCTGTTCAGCTCGTCGTGCGTGGGAGTCGTCTCGGTACGCAGATTGACGACGTGCTCGAACTCCTCGTCAAGGAGCGGGATGTAGGCACGGGCGACGACCAGCCGGGATTCGTCGACCACCACGGAGAACTCCACCTCGCTGCCCGCCGGCACGTCACGGGTGACCTGGCCGGGATCGATCTGCAACCGGCCGACCCGCCGGTTGCGGTCGGCGCGCGAATGCTCGCCCTCCACGATCGGGATGCGGATGTAGCCCTCGACACGGCTCCTGCTGAGCGCGATCGTGGTGCGCAGCGTGTGCCTGCGCCGCGCCGGGAGCGGCGTCCCCCTCGGGAGCAGCCAGGCCACGCCGTGGTCCTCCAGCCATACGCCGATCGCGTTGGTGAGCGTGGGTTGGGAGTCGACGGCTCCGACGGTGTAGGTCAGCCGGTCGGGGGTCACCTTGCGCCGGGTTCCCGAGCCGTCGGTGAGCTCGACGAGGAACGTGTTGGCCCGCCCGCGCTCGGCCCACAGCGCGGTGGTGAACGTCCCGTCGGCGTCCAGCGCGATCTTGCCGCTCCGCCACTCCGGCCGGGCCTCCGCGTTGACCAGCTCGATCGCGAACCCCGCCGTGTCCGCCCCCGACACCCGGCCTCCGACGAGCGGCTCGGTGTCCGCCCCCACCGGCTGGTAGGCCAGATCCACCACGTACTCGCCGGCGGGCGGGACGGACAGCGGCTCCATGGCGTCCAGGCGTTGGGTTCCGGCGAAGATGGCGGCGCCCGTGGCGACGGCCGTGATGGGGTCCCTGCTGTGGTCGAGCGGGATCCCGAGCCCCTCCTGAGGGCCGGCAAGCCGTTCCCTGAGGTACGGCGACAGCGTGGGGCCGCCCACCAGCAGGACCTTCTCGATGTCGGCCGCGCCGAGCCCGCGCTCCTCCAGGGCCTTCTTGCAGAGGTTCACCGAGCGCACGATGAGCGGCTCGGTGATCCGCTCCAGCTCCGCCCGCCCCAGGTCGTAGAAGAAGTCGATGTCGTCGCCACGGTCGTCCTTCAGCAAGAGGGAGATCGACGCGGACTCGCTCCGCGACAGCTCGATCTTGGCCTCTTCCGCGGCCCGCTTGAGCTGGCTGATGGTCGCGAGCGACCTCGGGTTGCCCCGGCTGAGATCGGCGAAGCGGTACTCCCTCGTCAGGGCCGGGATGAACAGCTCCTCGACGATCTTCCAGTCGATCAGCTTCCCGCCAAGGGTGTTGTCGCCCCGGTGGTTGACGACGGTGAACTCGCCGTCCCTGATGTTGACCACGGCCGCGTCGAACGTCCCGCCTCCCAGGTCGTACACCAGCCAGAAGGCTTTGTCCGCCGTGCTCTGGAACCCGTACGCCAGCGCGGCCGCGGTGGGCTCCTGCAGCAGCGGCGCGTGCTCCAGCCCGGCGAGCCTGGCGGCCTGCTTGGTCGCCTCGCAAGCGCTCAGCTGGAAGGCCGCCGGCACCGTGATGACCGCCGCCCGCAGATCCTCGCCGGTCCGCTGAGCCACGTCGCCCTTCAGCGACTTCAGCACTTCGGCGGACATCTCCTCCGGCGTCATCGACCGGCCGCCGGCGGCGAAGACCTTGGGCTGGTCTGTCATGCCCATCCTGGCCTTGAACTCGATGCAGGTGTTCTCGTGATCCAACTCGCTGCGCTTCTTGGCGACGTCGCCGACGTGGAGCCGTTCGGCGCGGTCGATCCAGATGGCGGAGGGGGTGATCTCTGATTGGCGGTTGTTCTTGACCACCTCGACGTCGACGCCGTTCAGCACGGCGATCGAGCTGTTGGTGGTACCGAGGTCGATCCCGTAGCCGATCGTGGTTCTGGTCACGGGGTGGCTTCCTTCGCGACGGGGTCGGGGGTTCCCACGATCACCTCTCCTCGCTGAATCACCTGATCGTTCAGGTAGATGCTCGGCCGGATGGTCTCCACCACCCGGTCACGGTCGAGTCCGGGCGCGGGCTGGTAGGACAGCACCTCGATCGCGAGCCCCGGGTCGAACGGGTCGTTCGAGTGCTCCTGGATCGTGATGCCGGCCCGGGTGAGGGCATCCCAGGCCATCTCCAGGTAGCGGGTCACGGCCCGCGTCTCCCCCGGAAGCCGCCGCACCCGGCGATCGAGCCGCCAGATGCTCGTCACCACCTCGGCCACCGAGCGCCCGGGGAGAGCGTCATCGGGAGTCTCCGCGGGCCGGTCCGTCACGAGACGCTCGAACGCCACCAGGGCATCCTCGGGCCAGGCCGCGGCGTGGATGCGGAATTCCCTCGGGTGACGTAGCTGCCGTACCTGCGCCCTCACGGAACTCAGCAGTGCCAAGTCCACACGTCCCTTCCCGCTCGATCGCCGCTGATTGACGCAAGGTAGCGCCACACGTTCGGGACCGGTCCCGGCTTGTGTCCGACTCCTCGATCTCCTCCTTCGACGAGCCCGGCGCTCATCGTTCTCGACTGTGGGGCGTCAGCGTGTGTCACCGCGGCCGCCGGGCATGCTTCGAGGTCGTCGGGGCTGGAGACCCGTTCAGCGGCTCGTCAGGTGTGGGCCGGCTGATCCTTCGGCAGTCGAACGCGAATGTCCTTCCCTGGTGGTGCTGAAGCGGTGATGGCAAGGTCACAGGCCGGTCATGCGTTCGAGGTGTTCGGGGTAGCGGCCACCCTGGATGTCGATCTTGGCGGCGGCGGTCTCGATATGTTCGAGGTCGTCGGCGGTGAGCTCGACGCGGGCGGCGGCGATGTTCTCGTCCAGGCGCTCCGGCCTGCGGGTGCCGGGGATCGGGACGATCCACGGGTGCTGGGCCAGCAGCCAGGCCAGGGCGATCTGGGCGGGAGTGGCGCCCTTGCGCCGGGCGATGGCGGCCAGCAGGTCGACCAGCGCCCGGTTCGCCCTCCTCGCCTCGGGGGTGAAGCGCGGGATGCTCGCGCGGATGTCGGCGCCGGCGAACGTGGTGGCCGCGTCGACGGTGCCGGTGAGGAAGCCCTTGCCGAGCGGGCTGTAGGGGACGAAGCCGATGCCGAGTTCCGCCAGGGCCGGCAGGACCTCCTGCTCGGGCCTGCGCCACCACAGGGAGTACTCGCTCTGCACGGCGGTCACGGGCTGGACGGCATGAGCGCGGCGGATGGTGGCGGCGGCCGCCTCGGACATGCCGAAATGCCGGACCTTGCCGTGCTGGATGAGCTCTTTGACCGCTCCGGCGACGTCCTCGATCGGCACCTGCGGGTCGACGCGGTGCTGGTAGTACAGGTCGATCACCTCGACGCCGAGCCGCTGGAGGGAGCCGTCGACGGCCTGCCGGATGTGCTCGGGCCGGCTGGACAGCCCGCTCTGGCGGCCGTCGGCGTCGAAGGCGAACCCGAACTTGGTGGCGATCACGACCTGATCCCGTACGGGGGCGAGCGCTTCGCCGACCAGTCGCTCGTTGAGGAACGGCCCGTAGACCTCGGCGGTGTCGAAGAACGTGACGCCCCGCTCCACCGCCGCCCGCACCAGCGCGATCATCTCCTGCCGGCTGCCCGGGTTGGGGCCGTAGCTCTGGCTCATGCCCATACAGCCCAGGCCGATCGCCGAGACCTCGAGGTCGCGTCCCAGAATGCGCTTGTCCATCGTCATCTCCTTCATTGATCAATCACCGCTGCCGGCAAAGCCGGCCACCTGCCGTGGCAGCGGCTGGGTGGCGTTGGTGGTCGGTCCGGGCGCCGGCCCCGTCCGCCGTATGCGCGTGGACCGCAGCAGCCTCGCGCGAGGCGGCGGGACTGCTGCTGTCAGACAGCCCCTGCTTCCTCGATGATGGTCTTCAGCTGGGTGACCGCGCTCATCGCGGTGGGCCAGCCGGCGTAGAAGGCCAGGTGGGTGAGGGCCTCGACCAGTTCGTCCTTGCTCAGGCCGTTCTCCAGCGCTTTGCGCAGGTGGAAGCCCAACTGCTCGGTGCGATACAGCGCGGCCAGGGCGGTGACGGTCATCAGGCTGCGGTCGCGTGCCGACAGCCCGGGTCGCTCCCACACGTCCCCGAACAGCACCTCATCGGTCAGCTCGGCCAGCTTCGGCGCGAAGTCGCCGAGTCCGCTCTGGCCGCTCGCGGGCCGCGGGCTCCCCGTACTCTGCGTCATGTTTCCGTCTTTCGATAGGTGTCTGGTGAGGCTCGGGGAGACGGCGAACGGCAGGCGCACCCCCGGCACCAGCCAGCAAACCGGTGATGAGACAGCCCAGACAGTTCCTGCTGTTCCCTGTACCGGCAGAACACCCCACGGCGCCAAAACCGCGCCTATCCTGGGAAAACATGGACAACCGCAGTGAGGTCCGCGAGTTCCTGATCTCGCGGCGAGCCAAGATCACCCCGCAGCAGGCGGGCCTGCCCGTCTACGGAGGCAACCGGCGGGTGCCGGGGCTGCGCCGCGAAGAGGTCGCCATGCTCGCCGGCGTCAGCGCCGAGTATTACGCCCGCCTGGAGCGCGGCAACCTCAGCGGCGTATCCGAAAGCGTGCTGGAATCCCTGGCCCGCGCGCTGAGGCTGGACGAGGCCGAACGCGCCCATCTGTTCGATCTGGCCCGAACCGCCAACGCCGGCCCCCGCGCCCGCCGCCGTCCCGCCCAGCAGCAGATCCGGCCCGGCATCCAGCACCTGCTCGACTCGATGACCGACGCGGCCGCCTACGTCCGCAACGGGCGCCTGGACATCATCGCCGCCAACCGGCTCGCCCGGGCCCTGTACGCGCCTGTCTTCGACGACCCGGCCCGGCCCGTCAACCTCGCCCGCTTCCGCTTCCTCAACCCCCGCGCCCGCGACTTCTACCCCGACTGGGAGGAATCTGCCCACACCACGGTGGCCTTGCTGCGTACCGAAGCCGGCCGTGACCCCTACGATCGGGCCCTGACCGACCTGGTCGGCGAACTCGCCACCCGCAGCGAAGAATTCCGCGCCCTGTGGGCCGCGCACAACGTCCGCCTGCACCACACCGGCGTCAAGAACTTCCACCACCCCGTCGTCGGGCACCTCAGCCTGCCCTTCGAAGCCATGCCCCTGCCCGCCGACCCCGGTCTGACGCTCACCGCCTTCAGCGCAGAGCCCGGGACCGCGGCCCACGACACGCTCACCCTCCTGGCCAGCTGGGCCTCCACCGTTGACGAGAGCGAACCGGCCCAGGAAAACGACCGGACCCGCTCGTCGAAGGCCTGATCCGCGCCGGCCATGAACCGTTCCCCGTCAGCGCTGCCGTCCTCGACCTCCTTCGTCAGCCGCGGCCCCGGCGGCAGGCCCGGCTCGGGGCCCTGCGGCGGACCACCCAGCCAGACACTGATCGACGCACCGGGCGGGCCCGGTCAGAGAGCAGGCATGTCGCCCGCACGGGCGGTGTAGCGGGTTGCCGGAGTGGGACGGTTGCCTCCTGAGAGAAGGACGGATTCGGCGGCGTCCAGGGCGTCCAGGGCGGCGGCCTGGTCCTGCAGACCGGGGGCGCAGACGGTCTCGCCCAGGCGCAGCCCGGCCAGGCTGGCCGAGGCCACGTCCACAGGCGACATGGCCCAGGGGATCTCGCGGCCGGCGCCGCTGTTCCAGTCTGTGGCCACCACGCCGGGGCACACCACCTGGGTGCGGACCGGGGTGCCGGCGAGTTCGCCGGCCAGCGTGCGGGTGAACGCCAAGGTGGCGGCCTTCGCGGCGACGTACAGGGTGCGCCGGGGCATCCGCGGGTCGCCCTGGCCGGCGCTGAAGGCCAGCAGTGAAGCGACGGTGACGATGGTGCCCTCGCCGGCGGCGAGCATGCCGGGAAGCGCGGCGCGGACCAGTGTGCGACCTGCTCAGCGCGCAGGCCGCCGTGCTGGAGCACAACATCTCCACCGAGGTCGCCATCCGGCACAAGTACGCCGCCAAGCATTCCATGGAGACACTGGTCCAGTTGGTCCTGCGGCACCTGCCCGAACTCGGCGCCCAGGGCGCGCCCCGGATGGTGGAAGTGACCCTGCTGATGGCCACCACGGCCTGGCCGTGCAGCCGGCCGTCAGAGGCGATGCTGGCCGCCTACGCCTCCGAACCGGCACTGGCCGCCATGCGACTCGACTTCACCGAGGTGATGCGCCGGACGGTAGAGGTGACCATCTCCGGGCTGCTGGCCCGCCAGGAAGAGCCGGCGAGCGCGAGCCCGGCTCCCTGAGGTCGGGTCGCCCGAGGGGATCTCGCCCTCGGGCTCCCCCGGATCCCGGCCGGCGATTCCGCGCCGGCGCCACCACGGCATGCTGGGTGGATTACCGCCGGCCGACCGTGATGATGACGCGCTGATAGTGCTTCAGCGCAGGGGTGCCGTCGTCCTTGACCTCGAGGATGAGATGGATGGTGTCCCCGGGGGCGGCGTCGGTGGGGACGGTGACGGAGGCAACGGGCCTGTCCGCGCCGTCAAGGGTGACCGTTCCCGCGTAGGTGTCGGCGTCGGTGTACTGCCACCACTTGTACGACAGCCGGTCGCCGTCAGGGTCCTTGCCCTTGCCCCGAAGGGTGATCGTGGAGCCGGGCCGGGCGGTCAGGTCCAGGCCGGGACGTACTGAGGCCTGCGGATTGTGGTTGGCCCGGGAGTAGGAGGAGCTCACGCCCCAGTCGGCGCGGGCGGCGAAGTCGTTCTGGAGGTCCTCGACCCAGCGGGTCTGGGGGTAGTAACGGTCGGCCGGGTTGGTGGTGTGGGGGTTGGCGTCGGTGGTGTCGAGCCAGCCGGAGGCGGTGGGGGCGAAGCGGCCGCCCCATCCGCCATAGGTCGGGTTTTCTGATGATCTCAGGCCGTTGAAGTTCAGCAGGTGCATGAACGCCGGGGAATCGCCCTCGGAGATGAAGTCGTGGACGTCGTAGCCGAGGTTCTGGTTGGCCTGGCTGGCTTCGGGCCTCCAGCGGTTGTTCTGGTCGTCGCCCGGGGTCGGGTTGCCGTCGCGGTAGGTGCGGTACTGCTTCAGCAGGTCGCCGTGGTCGTTGAGGAAGTTGCTCTCCAGGTACGGCGCGCGCAGCGTGTACTGGAAGGGCTGCGGCACGGTCGGCTTCCAGAAGTAGGCGAAGCTCCAGAACTGCGACTGGTTGTCGATGACCTTCACGTTCGGCCAGTTGGGCCGGATGTAGTCGGCGAGGGCGGAGTCCTGGTTGAGGATGTTGTAGATGACCAGCTTGTCGCTGACCTTGCGCTGGATCGCCGGCCATCGGCGCGTGCCTTCGTACTGCTCCTGGATCGACTTCAGCGCCCGGGCGAGGGTGTTGAGCCCGCCCCACGTCTGTACGTAGACCGGGCCGGGCTTGTTGTCGAGGATCACCTGCTTGATCCATTCGGAGCCTTCGGTGACCTTGGTCATCTCGCTGACGTTCTCGACGTTGCCGATCTTGTAGAGGGAGCGGAGCTCGGCGGGCGTCGGGTAGCCCTGGGCGTGCTTGCGGAGGTTCGGGTAGAGGTGGGCGTACAGGTCGATGTAGTGGTTGACCCACTCGGTGCCGGTCCAGCGGAAGGGCGGAACGGCCGCGCCGTCGCCCGCCCAGTGGAATCGGGAGCTGGAGTAGACGATGCCGGCGATGTCGAACTCGTTGGCGTAGTAGAGGAAACGGATGAACGAGTCCATGTCGTCGACCTCACCGTCCTGCGTCACGATGACACGCGGCTTGACGTCGTGCGCCCAGGTCGCCGGCGCTGCGGTGGTGGAGGCGGAGGTGAGGGCGGCTTCGGAGGTGGCGGGCTCGGCGTGTGCGGTTCGGGTGAGGGTGGTCGCGGCCAGGGCGGCCATGGTGGCGATCGCCAGGCGACGCGCACGGGCGCGCGGGGGGTTGGACATGATTCTCCTTCGATAGGAGCGATCCACTGGGAAGGTGGGCCGTGCGCGCATCGGGCGCACGGCCGGCTGAACGGAGGAGAGGACGCCCACGTTGTTCTGATCGTCGCCGGCGTCGACGTTCAGCTGGGTGAACCAGTCACCCTCGATCTGCATCGCCGACTTGCCGGAGTTGAACATGGCGGCCGCCTTGCGTCCAGGGGATGCCGTGATGGCCGCCGTACTGGGTGAACGCGGACAGCGTGGCGGAGTTGAACCGGTTGTTCCACTGGTACTGCTGGCAGTACTTGCTGAGGTCGAGGCTCACGCCCGACTTGACCAGCTCGCCTCCGAGCCCGGGACCCGCCCAGTTGCAGGAGATGTCCGGCCCCGAAGTGCTGCCGGCGGTCGTGCGCAGTGCGTCCTTGTGGGCGTCCACGGCTCGGAACCGCAGGTCCACCTTGATGTTCGGGTTCTGCTTCTCGAAGTCGGAGACGATCGACTTCAGCGCGTCGGTCGCGGTGTCGGCGTTCTGCGTGACCATCCACCGGCTCGGCATGACCTGCCCCCCGCCGGCCGCACCGGTCATGTCTTCTACGCGACCGCTGCATGCGGGCAGTAGCAGCACGGAGACTGCCGGCGCCGCGACTTTGCTCAGGGTGTTCATGTGCGTCTCCAAGAGCGGGGAGAGGAGCATTGTTAGATATTCAGTGGCGACCGGCGAATGCCATTGAGGGCCCATTCGGGCATGCAAACGCCGCCGAGACGACGTTTCCACCGGTCCAATGGTCGATGGAAAAACATGGTAAGGAGTTGAATTTCTATTCAATGCCGCCTTGTTATTCAGTCGGAATGTAACGTCGGCGACATGCGGGCGTCAAGAAGCCGGCGTGCAACTGTTCGTCGACACAAATTCACTGACGGGTCGTAGCGTTCTAAATGCACCCAGTCGCTATGGAATGGATATTCAATTCGATGATGCCGATGCTTCCCCCTGATCCGGCGCGAGCGGCCGCCCATCGCAAGACGGTCGAGCGCATCCGAGCAGCGGCCCGGGGACACGGCCGCCGCCCACCTTGGCCCAGTGCGGCTTCTTCGCCTCGGCGGAGCTGGACATGTTCATAGGCTGCCAGCGCGAGGATGTCCGCGCGGAAGCCTTGCTCGTTGAACCAAGCGAACGTTCCGGCCGCCTCCTCGCCAGCACGAAACAGGGATGAACTATAATAAGTCATCACTTAGGCCCCGCACCGACTTGCCTGCTTTGTCGACGCTCCATAACAAGACCCGTAAAAGCGAAGTCTCCAGCGGCCAACTGGAGTTCCTCGAATCGTCGGTCCTGCTCGTGGCGGGTACCGCCGTCCGGGCTCTGCCGGGCCGGTTCCGGTACACGTTCGCGCTGCTCGTGCCGGGCCTGAGCCTGCTGGGCGGGCTTTCCGGCCACGGATCCGTCGACGATCTGCCGGCCGGTACCGTCCAGGGCAAGATCCCGGTTCTCTTAAGCCCAGAATGCCGGCATTCATGGCATTGAGTCTCGGCCGGCCCGGTGGTGCCCTCCCTCTCCTCCCTCGGGCGCCGCACGAATGTGATGGGCGGTCGCCGGCCGCCGGGAGCGGCGCTGCCCCGCCCCTTGCCTCGTGGTGACCGACTGTCACAGCACGGCCTGCCGGCTCAGCGGTCACAGTGAATCCGCTGGTGGCGGGGGCTCAGTGGACGACGTCGATGTCGATGCCGAGGGCTGCGCCGCCGTCGATGACAGTGGTGCGGCAGGCACTGCCGGCCCGGCGGCCCGACCGCGATGCTCGGTGTGCACACGAACCGCGTGATGGGACATCACCACCGTTGGTGGCGGCAGCGTCAGGGGGTCTCGTAGATGCGCACGTCCGGAGCCCCGTTCAGGTAGGGCCGCAGAGCGGTGACGACGTCCTGGGTGAACAGCTCGGTGGACAGGTACGCCTGCGCGTCGGCGGTGGCGGCGAACCCGTGCAGGACCTGCACGTCCTCGTCGCGAACCAGCAGTTCCTTGCTCGTGGCGCCCGCGACCGTGTCCAGGAACGGCTGCTTGTAGCGCTGGTAGACGCCGGCCGCGGCGGCACGGTCATCCGCGCTGACGTCCAGGGTGATCTGAAGGTAGGCCATGGGGGTCCTCGTTTCGGGTCCGAGTGCGGTGGCCACGGCGTGGGCCGTGACCATGCGCCGAAGCTATGCCCGAGGCCGAGCGGCCGGTAGCGCGGCGATGCGAATATCGCTATATCTGACGGTTATCGCTGAGTGAGGCGACGAGCCGGCTCAGGTCGGCTGCGTAGCGAGAGGTGGGGTCCCACACGGCCTCGTAGAACAACTCGACCGGCAGGCCGTCGTGGACCAGCGGGCGGGCGGTGAGGCCGGTGTCCGACACCTTGGACTCGGGCAGGATCGCCGTGCCCAGGCCGAGGCCGACCCACTGCTCGAGGACCTGGTAGCCGCCCGCCTCGCCCGGGTAGGCGCGCAGCGGCAGGTCGTGCCCACAGAACAGCTGGGTGGTGAACCGGGTCAGGCCACACGCGTCGGGGACCAGGATGAACTGCGCGTCTGCGGTGTCGTTGAGCTCGACCGCCGACGACGCCTGTGCGTGGGTGTCGATCACGACGACCGGCTCGGAGTGGATGATGCGGTGCTCGAAGCGGGGCAGCGGGTTCACCGACGGGATCAGGATGATGTCGAGATCCCCTCGGTGAGCGCGTCGTGCAGGTCGGCCATGTTGGCCTCCCGCAGCACCAGATCCCCCGGGACCGGCAGCCGGCGGACGGCGCTGAAGGCTCGGGCGACCAGGTCCGGGCTGATCAGCGGGGACACGCCCAGACGGATGCGCGGAGCCTGCGGGTCGGCCATCCGCCGCGCCTCGGCGGTGATCGCATCCAGCGCCGACAGAGCGGTGTCGACCAGCGGGATCAGGCGTACCGCCTCTGCGGTCAAGGTCACCCCCCGGGTGGACCGCTCGAACAACCGCACCCCGAGGCGCTCCTCCAGCCGGGCGACCGCGTTCGACAACGCAGGCTGCGTGATCCCGTGAGCGCGCGCGGCCGCCGAGAACGACCGGGCGTGCGCCACCGATCGCGCATACCGCAACGCCTCCGGGTTCAACCGCTCAGCCATAACCGGAGGTTATCACCCGATTCACGCCGCCCACCTACCCGCACCAAACGGCCGGCCATATCGTTCGTGAATGCCAGGAGCGCGTGGGCACGCGCTTCGACGACAGAGGGGAAAGCAGCGTTGCCGACCATGTTCCGCCGCATGGCGGTCACCGAACCCGGCGCCCCGCTTCGCCCCGTCGAGGTGGCGACCACCGATCCGGAACCCGGCTGGGTCCGCGTGCGGGTGGCCGCCAGTGGGGTGTGCGGCGCCGACCTCGGCACCGTGAGCGCCTCCGAACCCGCCGGCGGTTTCCCGATCACTGCGGGACATGAGATCGCCGGCGTGATCGACACGACCGGCGCACCCGCCGCCGGCTGGAGACCGGGCGATCGGGTCGCGGTCGGCTGGTTCGGCGGCAGCTGCGGCCACTGCCACGCGTGCCGCACCGGCGACCAGGTGCACTGCCGGCAACGCCGGATCCCGGGCCTGTCCTACCCGGGAGGCTGGGCCGACATGGTGACGGTTCCCGTCGAGGCGCTCGCCCGGATCCCCGACGGATTGAGCGTGGCTGACGCGGCGCCGATGGGGTGTGCCGGCGTGACCACGTTCACCGCGCTCCGCGAGGCCGGCCTGCCGCCGGGCTCCCGGGTCGCCGTGTACGGCCTCGGTGGTCTGGGCCATCTCGCCGTGCAGTTCGCCGCCCGCATGGGGCACGAGGTCGTCGCCATCGCCCGCGGCACCGACCGCGCGCACGACGCCACCGAACTGGGGGCCCGCCACTACATCGACGCCACGGCACACGACGCGGGCCGGACGCTGGCGGAACTCGGCGGCGCCGACCTGATCCTTTGCACGGCGCCTGCCTCCGACCCGATCAGCGCGTTGCTGGACGGTCTGCGCCTGCGCGGACGGCTCACCCTGATCGGCGTCGACGGCGGAGCCATCCGGGTACCTGTCGCGCAGTTGGTGATGAAGACGCAGGTCGTCACCGGCCACCTCACCGGCACCCCCGCCGATGTCGAGGACGCCATGCGCTTCGCGGCCGCCAACGACATCCGGCCGCGCCTCGAACGCCTGCCGCTGGAGCAGGCCGACCTCGCGGTGCGCCGGCTGCGCGAAGGACGAGCCCGCTACCGGTTCGTGCTGGAGCCCTGATCCCGATCGACGCGATCGGGATGCCCTTGGCCTTCAAGGAGCTGAAGTGAACAACGACCCCGCCGAAACCCTGACCAGACCGTCTCCCACAGCCCGCCCGTCCATCTTCGACGAGGTGGTCGACCGTCGCCGGTCGAACTCGATGAAGTGGGCCTACGCGCACGCGCTGCTGTCCCCCGACCAAGCAGCGGCCGATCCGCTGCCGATGTGGGTGGCGGACACGGACTTCAAAGCGCCACCGGCGGTGCGCGACGCTCTCCACGAGGCGGTCGAGTACGGGGTGTTCGGCTATCCCGGCGGCGCCACGGACAGCTACCTGGAGGCGATCACCGGCTGGCAGGCCAGGCGCTTCGGCTGGGACGTCCCGCGGGAGTGGGTCATGCAGACCGCCGGGATCATCACCACGCTCAAGACCGCCGTGCAGGCATTCTCGGCCCCCGGGGACTCGATCCTCATCCAGCCGCCCGTGTACGCGCACTTCCACGACGACGTTCGCCTCAACGGCCGCCACCTCGCCTACGCTCCGCTGACGCGCGTCGAGGACGGTTACCGGTTCGACGCGGCGGTGTTCGAGGCGGCGATCCGCCCCGACACCAGGCTGTTCATCCTGAGCCACCCGCACAACCCCACCGGCAACGTCTGGACCGAAGAAGAGCTGCGGACCATGGGCGAGATCTGCGCCCGCCACGACGTGCTGGTGATCTCCGACGAGATCCACCAGGACCTGATCATCAACCCGGCCAAGCGCCACCTCCCCTTCGCCTCCCTGGGCGAACAGTTCGCGCGCAACAGCATCACCTGCACCGCGCCGAGCAAGACGTTCAACCTTCCCGGCCTGCAAAGCGCCAACGTGTTCGTCCCCGACCCGCGCCTGCGCGAAGAACTCGCCCGCCAGTACGAGCGCAACCTCTTCCCCCTGGTGAACGTGCTGGGCATGGTCGCCGCCGAAGCCGCCTACACCCACGGTGAACCGTGGCTGGAGGAGATGCTCGACTACCTGCGCGGCAATCACGCCCACTTCGCCCACACCGTCAACGGCACCCTGCCGCAGCTGAACGTCCTGCGCGCGGACTCCCTCTACCTGGCCTGGATGGACTGCCGGGGGCTGGGGATGGACCCGCAGACGCTGGACACGTTCATGCTCACCCGAGCCCGCCTCTGGTTCGACAAAGGCCAGAAGTTCGGCACGGAAGGCCACGGCTACCTGCGCGTCAACCTCGGCTGCCCCCGGGCCACCGTCGACGAGGCCCTCCGCCGCCTGACGACCGCGATCAACAGCCGGTAGGGGTCACCGCGTCGTCGGCCGGCTGACAGGTCCCGACGGTGGCGTTCCCCACGAGTTCGCGCAGGGCACATGCGGTTCCCGCGCCGTGATCAGCCGCTTGAACCGCGGATACGCCGTGCGCTCGATCGAGGTCACCCGCCACCGCCCTTCTCCCCAAAGCCCGGCCACCTTGGCTACGCCCCTTCACCGATGTCGAGCTCACCGCTCGCGTTACGCCCGACGGCGCCGAGCCTACGGTCGGCGGCTCCTTCGACGGGGACGGGCAGTGGGTCATCTCGGTGGTGCACCGTGGCCCGCCACCCCGGCACGGGGGTCCGTGCCGGGCGGCGGGGCGGCGTCTCTAGAGGCGGTCGAGGATCTTCCGCATTTGGGCGACCTCGGCCTGTTGGGCGCTCTCGATGGTCTTCGCCAGCTCCTTGGCCTCGGCGTTGGAGCCCTGCGACTGCTCGGTACGCGCCATCTCGATCGCGCCGTTGTGATGGGCGATCATCAGCTCGGCGAACTGCCGGTCGAACGCCGCGCCCTTGGCGGCCTCCAGCTTCTTCATGTCGTCAGCGGACATCATGCCGGGCATGTCATGGCCCATCCCGTGGTCCATGCCGCCGGACGGCAGCGGCTTGCCCCACTGGGTGAGCCAGCCCTTCATGGTCTGGATCTCCGGATCCTGCGCGGCCTTGATCTTCGCGGCCAGCTCCTTGACCTCCTTGTCGGAGGCCCGGGTCTCGGCCAGGTCGGCCATCTCGACCGCCTGCTCGTGATGCGGGATCATCATCTGCGCGAACGTCGCGTCCGCGTCGTTGAACGACGCCGTCGGCGAGGCGGCGGCCGTCGTCGTCGTGGCGGGCGCGCTGCTGTGCATGGTGGCCATGTCGGGCCCCGTCGAGCCGCTGTCGGCGCCGCCGCAGCCGGCGACCAGCGCGAGCACTGCTCCGGCCGCCGCGGTGGCAGCCGGGATCCTCATATTCGTGAACATGGTGTTTCCTTCGGTGATGGAGGTACGCAGGCCGTCATCGCGGACCGGCCCCTCGGACCGTCCGCCGATATTTCGGCCTATATGCGCATCACCGAGAGCGCTGCGGGGCTCGGCGCCAGACGGCGCGGCGGCGCCCTCGCCGCCGTGCGCGCCGGGGACGCCCAGCCGCCCATTCCCGCGCGCCATCGCAGCGTGGCGGCCCAGACGACCGCGATCAGCAGCGCGATGACCGACGTCAGCACGGCCAGGCACACGTTGCTCGGATCGAACCCGGCCGCGTCCCGCGAGCAGATCGCGACCGCGTCCCGGCCCTGCCCGGCGTTCATCCCGAAAGCCTGCCCGAAAACCTGAGCGGGAGCCTGCCCGAAAGCGTGAGCGGGAGCGGCGTGGGCGTGCGAGCCTTGAGCGGCGACGCCGTGGTGCGAGGCGAGATGCCCGAGCGTGTGCATGCCGGCCACGCCGAGCGCGAGCAGCAGGGGCAGCAACCAGGGGAGGCCGGGCAGAAGCGACCGCCGCGTCACGCGCTCCCCTCCTCACACCTGCCGGCCTTAGTACTCGCGCCAGGATAGCCAGCGGCTGTTCTGTTCATCCGGACACGAGGAAAACTATGGAACATCGTAGTAGATGTCCCAGCTCTCCCCATCTTCGCGAGCCGCCCGTTGAACGCCGAAGGCCCGGCACGCGTATCTCCCCATGGACCGGCGGCACGTCCCCTAGCACAGGTAGTACCGGCCGTTCCGGATCTCCGATTGCCCAAACAGACCAGACACCCCATTCACTTCTGTACTATTTCGCCCCAGGTTATGGATATTTACGAGGAGGCGTCGTAGTGGCCGTGCCGACAAGGCTTGGACGAACGGCGGCGGTCGCGGCCCTGTCCGTGTTCGCGCTGGCCGCCACTCCCGTCGTCGCCGTGGCCGAGCCGTCGCCGGCCAAGGCCCGGGCCAAGCTGGTGAAGCTGAACGAGCAGGCCGACCAGGTCGTCGAGCGGTACAACCAGGCGACGGAGGCGTTCAAGAAGGCCAAGAAGAAGTACGACGCCCTCAACACCGAGCTGGGCCTCAAGGACGCCCGCGCCGGCGCCCTGCGCGACGACCTCGTCCGGCTGGCCGTCAGCGACTACCAGTTCGGCCCGCTCAGGGGGTGGGAGCGGTTCGCCGGCCAGGCCGACCCCCAGGCGATCCTGAACAGCATGGCGTCCTTCCAGGAGATGACCCAGGCCCGGGCGGCCAAGATCCGCGCGTACCAGGCCGCCACCAAGGAGCTGCGCGATCGGCGCAACGACGCCAAGACCACCCTGGCGGAGGCCGACGCGGCGCGCGACAAGGTGAGCGACGAGAAGTCCAAGGTCGAGAAGCTGATCGCCGAGCAGACCAAGCTGCTGCGCAGGCTGGGCGCCTTCAAGACCGGCGACCCCAACAGCCCCGGCATCAAGTACACGGGTCCGGCCTCCGGCAACGCCCGTGCGGCGCTCCAGTTCGCCTTCGCCCAGGTGGGCAAGCCGTACCGGTTCGGCGGCACGGGGCCGGGCTCCTACGACTGCTCCGGCCTGACCCAGGCCGCCTGGCGGCAGGCGGGGGTCTCGCTGCCCCGTACGACCTGGACCCAGTGGAGCTGGGGCTCCGCCCGCCGCGTCCCCCTGAACGCGCTGCAGCCCGGTGACCTGCTCTTCAGCAAGGGGCTGGGGCACATGGGCATGTACGCCGGCAACGGGAGGATGGTGCACGCGCCGCAGACCGGGGACGTCGTCAAGGTCGTCGACCTGGACGACTACTGGCGCGCACGCCTGCTCGGCGCGGTCCGCCCCTGACCCCGTCCTACGCCTTCAGACGACCCCGGCCGGGTCCTATGCCTTCCGGCTGAGCCCGGCCGGGTCCTACGGCTTCAGGCGGGCCCGGCCGAGGAGGTGCGCGAGGGCGGGGACGGGCGGCTGCGGCGCGAAGGCGAACCGCTCGACCTCGTCCACGACGAACCCCGCCCGCCGGATCGCGGCGAGCGTGTCGCGGTTGGGGTGACAGCCCCCGGCCATGCGGCGCCACAACGGCGTGATCGCGTCTTCGAGCAGGCCGAGCGCCGGGTTGGACGACCGTACGTGCTCGTAGAAGCGCAGGGTGCCGTCCGGCGTGAGCACCCGGACGATCTCGGCCAGCGCCGCCGCCGGCGAGGGCACGCTGCACAGCACGAGCGAGAGCACCGCGGCGTCGAAGGTGTGGGCCTCACCCGGCAGCGCCTCCGAGTGCCCGGCCACGACCCGCACGGGCACGGGTGCCGAGGCGGCCGCAGCCTGGGCGAACCGGCGCAGGGTGTCCTCCGGTTCGACCGCGACGACCTCGGTGACCGTCTTGGGATAGTGGGCGAAGTTGCGGCCGTTGCCGGCGCCGATCTCGATCACCCGGCCTTCGAGCCCCTCCAGGAGCCGCCTGCGATGCTCCCGCCCGCCGCGCCGGTCCGCGGCGGCGGAGGTCTCGACGTACACGCGGGCCAGGCGGGGATGCTGAAATCCGGACAGGTCAGTCACAACGATCACCTCTGTCTGCGGGCTGTCGCCTTCCAGACTGGATCCTCCTCGGCGAAGCGCGCGCGCCGTCGACCGGAAGGCGTCCGGGCGACGGCGCGCGCTGGCAACTCCCGTCACGTTCGCGGGGCAGGCAGCGGACCGGTCAGAATGTCCCAGTACGGCGGTGCGGGCGGATGAGAGGTCGTGTGAACGAGGGCGTGTCGTCGGCGTGCTGTCCGGAGTGGCGCTCCTGACCGGCGCCGTCGCCTTCGGCTGGCGCACCGTGGCGGCCCGAACGGCCTGACTTTTTCATGAAACGTGCTGATCGGATTTTGAAACGTGCTGATCCGTGCGGATGCCTGCCGTTCCGTGCGAGCCCTTGCGCCCCGGTGACCAGGGAAATCAAATGGGGGGCGCGACCGGGCGAATAAAGCCGCGTCGGTCTTCACGCGGAAAGGAGGTGTCGGAGAATGGCGTTCGCCAAGCACACCGCTGCCACACTGCTGGGGCTGAACAAGGGCCGCATGGGCGGCCGCTACCCCTGGGCCGACTTCTAAAGAACGGGTGTCCGCCCGGCGGGCGGGCGAATATCCCAGGTGAATGACCGCGGTTTCCGCGCCGGTGCGAGCCACCCGGCGCGTGCCGGCGTGGGCCGCGTTCGCGATTGCCGGCCTCCACCGAAAGGGGCAGAGCGATGAAAAAGCATGCCGACAAAATGCCGCCGGGGCCGCGCGGACGCTGGCCCGTCGGCAACTCCTACGATTACGACCGGGACCGGATCGGATTTCTCCGGCGCTGCCAGGCCGAATACGGCGACATCTTCACCTTCAGCCCGGCCACCGTCTTCGTGGCCGACCCCGAGCTGATCGGCGAGCTGTTCAAGAAGTCGAACGAGCTGTTCCTCACCGAGGAGTCGCTGTTCCCGGCCCGGCATTCCGACCAGGAGGTGAGCGACCACCTGGCCGGCTGGATGCGGGCCCGGGGCCGCGCCTGGCACGGGATGACCAGGAACGTCGTCAGATCCCACGGGCACCGGGTGACGGACCTGCTCGACGAGCGCCTCACGGCGCTTTCCGGCCAGGCCTTCCACGTGGTGCCGTTCATGCGGAGCTACAGTGCCAAGCTCTCGGCGATGTTCTGTTTCGGCCTGGACAACGAGGACGTCTTCGCCGCCGCGGAGCAGCGCTCGGGGCTGGCGCTGCCGTTCATGGACTCCAGCCTGACCTTCCCGAGCTGGCTGCCGCTGCCGTCCATCAGACGGGTGCAGCGGGCCGAGGCCCAGGTGAACGCGGCCATCACCGAGAAGTTCCGGCAGCGCAAGGCCGCGCCGCACGAAACGCCCGAGGACCTCATCGACCTGGTGCTCGCCGACGACCCCGACATGCCGACCGAGGACGAGGCCATCAATTTCCTGACGTCGATGATCCTCGCGTCGTTCGGCTCCCCGGGGGCGACGATGGCGTGGGTGATCCGGGAGATGGCCCGGCGGCCGGAGGTCCGGCAGCGGCTGCGCGACGAGGCGCTGGCCGTCATCGCCGATTCCGGCGGCCTCGGCAACGAGCGGAGCCTGCCGTACGCCGACGCGGTGACGAAGGAGGTCATGCGGCTCTACCCGCCGACCTGGCTCATGGGACGCAAGGTGCGCAAGCCCTGCACGTTCGGCGGCTACGAGCTGCGGCCCGGCATGGACGTGCGGTTCAGCCCGTACCTCATCCACCGCGACCCCCGTTATTGGCCGGACGCGGAGGAGTTCCGCCCGGAGCGGTGGTTCGAGCCCACGCAGCAGCCCCGCTTCACCTACTTCCCGTTCGGCGCGGGGCCGCGGGTGTGCCTCGGCATGCACCTGGGCGTCTACCAGGCCATCGTGGGGACCGCGCACATCGCGGCCCACTACGACATCGACGGGATCGACCTGCAGGACTCCGACGCCGTCGCCGGCCCGGTGCTGGAGCCGCTGGCGCTGCGGGTCAGGATGACGCGCACCCACGCGGGACGGACCGTGGTGGGGGCATGACAGCCCCGGCCGGGCGCTTCCGGGACGCCCTGGCCATCGCCGAGTTCCGCGCGATCTTCGTCGCGCACATCGTGTCGATGACCGGGACCGTCCTGGCCCAGCTCGCCCTGACCGTGCTCGTCTACGTACGGACCGACTCGCCGCTGCTGGCCGCGGTGACGTTCGCGCTGCCGATGCTGCCGCAGCTGGTCGCGGGGACGTTGCTGTCGGCGCTGGTGGACCGGGTGCCGAACCGGCGGCTGCTGGTCGGCTGCAACCTGGTCTCGGCGGTGCTGGCGGCGGCGATGGCGATACCCGGCGCGCCGACGGCGGCGCTGCTGGCGCTCGGGTTCGCGCTGGGGCTGATCCGGCCGGTGTTCGGCGGCGCGCGGGCGGCCACGATGCCGCAGGTGCTGCCGGGCGACGCGTACGTGCCCGGCCGCAGCCTGATGCGGGTGGTGGCGCAGGTCGCGCAGATCGGCGGTTTCGCGGTGAGCGGCATCGCGCTGACCCTGGTCTCGCCCGGCACGCTGCTGCTGGCCGACGCCGTGTCCTTCGGCCTCTCCGCCGCGCTGCTGCGTTTCGGCACGCGGGAGCGCCCGCCGACCGCGGGCTCGGGGCAGTCGCTGGTACGCGACTCGCTGTCGGGGATCGGCCGGCTCATGGCGGTCCGGCCGCTGCGGCGGCTGCTGGTGTTCGGCTGGGCGGTGCCCGCGTTCGCGGTCGCGCCCGAGGCTCTGGCGGTGCCGTACTCGGCGGAGCTGTCGGCGAACGACACCGTGGGCGCCGGCCTGCTCCTGACCGCGCTGCCGCTGGGCACGGTGGTCGCCGAGTTCGCCGGGAACTGGACGCTGTCCGCCGGGCGGCAGATCAGGCTGATGGCGGCGCTGGCCGCGCTGTGCTTCCTGCCCCTGCTCGCCTTCGCGTTCCGGCCGCCGATCCCGGTGGCGGCGGGGCTGCTGTTCGTCGCGGGCCTGGGCGCCTCCTTCCAGCTCGGCCTGGACCGTACGCTCCTGGACGCCGCGCCGAAGGAGCTGCTGGCGCGGGCGCTGGGCGTGCGGGCCTCGTGGATGATGTTCTTCCAGGGGCTCGGCTTCGCCGTGGCCGGGCTGGCCGCCGAGTTCGCGCCGGTGACGGCCGTGATCACGGGGGCGGCGCTGTGCGGGCTGCTGGCCGCCGGGGTGTTCGCGCTGTCAGGCGTTCAGCCTCGGTACGTTGCGCTCGCGGATCAGGCTCTCGGCCAGGATCCGCAGGGCGAGCGGTGAGCCGCCGGCCTCGACCACGTACCGGCGGCACTCCTCCCGGTCCCGGTGCGCGAACTCGACGTCTAGCGCGGCCGACAGCACCCTGAACGCGTCGTGGTCGCTCAGCGTGCTCAGCTCCATCGGCAGCGCGCCCTCCCGGATCACCAGGTCGGCCAGGTACGCCCGCGCGCTGACGACGACCGTGCACGTGGGCGAGCCGGGCAGGAGCGGGCGCACCTGCCGTAAGGACCGGGCGTTGTCCAGCACGACGAGCATCAGCTTGCCGGCCAGCACGCTCCGGTACAGGCAGGAGGCCTCCTCCTCGTCGTCGGGCACCAACCGCACGCCCAGCGCGCGCAGGAACCGGATGATCACCGGATGCGCCTCCGCGTTTCCCGATAAATCGGCGTAAAGCTGGCCGTCGGGGAACCGCGTCGCCGACCGGTGCGCCCACTGGACGACCAGCGCCGACTTGCCGATCCCCGGCGGCCCGGTCACGAGGATGAGCGGGCCGGGCGCCGAGTCGTCGTACGGCCGGCGCGACCACTCCTCCATCTGGGCCAGCTGCGGCTCCCGTCCGGCGAACCCGCGGATCGGACGCGGCAGCTGACGCGGCACCGGCAGCGCCGGATCCCACCCGGCGAGCGCCGGATCCCACCCGCCGCACACCGGCCCCCGCCCGGCAGGCGCCGCATCCCGCCCGGGTGGTGTGGGGGCCCGCCCGGTGGGCGCCGGATTCCGCCCGGCCGGGTCGGGAGCCCCCTCCTCGCCGGCCGCCAGCGCCCGCCAGGCCCGGCGCCACCGCCGCACCTGCCCGGCCGCGTGCCGCTGCTGGCCGCAGGACAGCAGGCAGGCCCGTACGAACGCCTCCACCAGGGCCAGCCGCGGCAGGCCGCGCGGGCTGTGGCCGCGGAGCACCGCCGAGACCGTCGTCTCCGGGAGCACGTCGACCCAGGTGCCGTCCGCCAGCTCCACCGAGCCGCCGAGGATGCGGAGCCGGCGGAGCGACGGCTGCCCCGACCACCTGCGCAACATCACCAGGCGCTGTAACAGCTGCGCCCCGGTGGAGCAGCCCTCCGGCCCCGGAATTTCGTGGTCCGGGTCTTCCGGGTAAACCGCGTTACCCGGCGTGGGCGCGCGCATTACGGCCGACTGATAATGTCGTGGTGAATGCGCGTAAATTTGGCTCCGGGGTGATTCGCATGAGCATTTTCTCCCCCGACGGTCACGACTTATGCCGAAGGTCGATGTCCGGAATTTGACGTCTCCGCGCGGCCTGCTCGCCACGCTCCCGCCAACTGTCGCCGGACCTGCCCCGACCGCGGCTTAACCAGTTGACGGGCCTGCGCCGGGCGCCCGGCGCCCCGCCCCCCGGAGCAATTACCCATTCTTTCTCCCGCCGGATCGAGTTCGGCGGGAATTACCCGGAAATGGTCCGCATCCATTCGGCCACTCTCTGTATGCCGATGGCTCGGCATTTCGGTTACCCGTACGGGAGATTCACGCGGCCGCCGTCGGGGTCACGTCGCCACCTGGGCCCTGAACCTCTCGTGGGCGGCCTGCTTGGAGATCCCCATCGCCTCCCCCACATCAGCCCACGACGCGCCGCCCTCCCTGGCCGCGGCCACGGCCCGATCGAGCAGGGTCCGCTGCCAGCTCTCCACCTGGGACAGCAGGGTCAGGGCGGCGAGCGGGCGGTCGGCCGCGAGGTTCACGATCTGCTCGCACAGGAGGTTCGACTTGATCACCAGCCAACTGGGCGGGGCGGCGGCGAGCAGCGGGGCGGCATGCTTGCTCCACCACCGGCCCTCCGCCTCCTTGCCGCCCTCCGGGGTGGCCGCGAACCGGCGGCGGTCGGCCCACCCGCAGGAGCACTCGGCCTGGTAGCCGACGAAGGTCCTGGTGAAGGCGGTGGAGGAGCGCGCCGGCTCACCGCCGGGAAGGACCGGCGCCGCGAAACCCTCATGGCCGGGGATGTCAGCGATCTTCAACGTCATAACCGTCAAGATATCCTGACGATTACCGGTCGCGCCATCCGTCCGGCCGAAGGGAGGTTCAGAGGCGGGTGGTCACGTAGGTCTTGCGCACGGTCTCGTGGACGTGCCACTCCCCCTGCCAGCCCGCGGGCATGACCAGGGTGCTTCCGGGGCCGACCTCCTGGGTCGTGCCGTCCTGGCCGACGATGGTGGCCCGGCCGGAAAGGATCTGGCAGACCTCGTGGTAGCCGTCGCGTACGGCGGTGAACGTCCCGGGCGTGCACTCCCACACTCCCGCGGTGGTCCTGCCGTCAGCCGAGGTCCACGCCTCAAGCGCCGCCTCCTGCTGCTCCCCGCTGACCGAGGTCGGCTTGGCGGCGAACACTCCCAGGTCGGCGATGATCGCGTCCGGTACGACGATGCTGTTCAACTCTTCTCCTGGTCATCTCGGTTGTGGCGGGCGATCCTATCGGCGGCCCTGACGACGGCTGACGTCGCGCTCCCCCCTTCGCCGGCCGGTGCCGCCGTCGCGGGCGGCCCCGAGCGCGACGCGGGTTCTCCCCGCGAGGAGACCGTGACGTGCTCGGCCCCGAAGCGGACCGTGATCGGCTCCCCGCCGGGCGGAACCAGGGTGACCTCGTCCCCGCGCACCCGCACCTCCGGCGCCGCCGGTTCCCGCTCGCCCGCCGTGAGCACGACCAGGCTGACGTACACGGCGGTCCCGCCCGGGTGGGCGTCGCGGGTCAGGTACGGCGTGGCGGAGTGCGGTCCGAAGGCGTTCACGCCGTGCGCGCTCGCCACGCCCGCCCCCGTGTAGCCGTGCAGCCCGCGCATTACACTCGTCAGGCCGTCCGCGCGCCGCGCCAGCGCCCAGGTGTCCCCGGACCGGGTCTCGGGCGCCTCCGGTCCGGCCGGCGCATGGCCGCCGTCGCGTACCAGATGCCCGGCGGGCGCCGTGACCTGGTGGATCCGGATCTCGGCCGCGCCGTCGACCACGGAGGCGGTCACCACGCGGACGGGGCCGTCCCGGTAGGCCGAGGCGGCGAAGCGCCCCCCGGCGGCGAGCGGCTCGATGACGCGCCGCCGGGAGGTCGCCCCCTGCGGGGAGACGACGGCGAGCTGCCCGTCGACCGCCTCCTCGCCGATGTCGGGGCCGGTGTGGCTGGTGTAGGCCAGCCGCAGGTAGTGCGGGTCCGGCGGCCCCGCGGGGTCCTGGACGCGGTCGCGGTCGCTGCCGTGGTTGACCAGCCGTACGACGCCGTCCTCGCGGGTGGCGTGCAGCAGCCAGCCCGGTTCGGGCATCGCGACGACCTGGTCCGCGAGGTCGACCGGCGCGGCCGCCTCGCCGTCCGTCCAGGCCGGATGCTCGGGCGGCAGCAGCAGGCCGAGGAACGCCTTGCTGGCCCAGTACGGCGAGGCGGGGCCTGAGTAGTCCTGGGTGCCGGGCGGGAAGGCGTCGTACCAGCCGCACGTGAGCAGGCCACGGCCGTCGGGGGCGCCGCGTTCGGCGAAGTGGCGCAGCACGCCGCTCGCGATCCGCCTGGTCCGCCCCGGGGGAAGGGGCGAGGCGCCGGTCAGCGCGCCCAGCCAGAGCGGCGCGACGGTCGCGAACCGGTAGATCAGGGACCGCCCCTGGTGCACCGGCCCGCCGTCGGCGGCGAACAGGTGCTGGTAGTGGCCCAGGAACCGGTGCAGGCGGTCCGCGTAGAGCCGCCCGCGGGCGGAGTCGCCGGCCATGCGCGCCCACAGCGACGGATACAGGTGCATCGCCCAGCCGGAGTAGTAGTCGAAGTTCTTGCCCTTGCCGTCGGAGTACCAGCCGTCGCCGACGTACCACTCCTCGATCCGCTCCAGCCCGCCGGCGATCTCGGCGGGATCGTGCGGCCCGCCCACCTCGGCGAGGAACTGCTCCACCACGACCTGGAACAGCACCCAGTTGTTGTCCGGCGTGCGCCGCCCCACGAACCCGGCCAGCCAGGCCACCACCCGCTCCCGCTGCGCCGGTGAGAGCCGGTCGAACAGCCAGGGCCGGGTCTCGTGCAGCGCGAGCGCGATGGAGGCGGCCTCGACGAGCGGCTGCGACATGTCGGTCAGAGGCGGCCAGGCGTACGGGTGCGCGGGGTCGGTGCCGGCCACCAGCCCCGCCGCGTAGCGCTCCAGCAGGGCGGGCGGCACGTCACCGCCCGCCCCGGCGATGCGGAAGGCCGCGAGCAGGAACGTGCGGGCGAACCCCTCCAGCCCGTCGCTGACGACGCCCGACCTGCTCGCCCGGCCGGGCAGGCGGTACTGGGCGAAGCCGTCGGTGGCGTACGGCACCACGGAGTCGAGCAGGTGATCCGCCACGCTCTCCCAGTGGGCGCGGGTCCAGCCGGTGAAACCGGACAGGTGCGGGTCGGCAGGCGGGAGGCGCAGGGGGGACGACATGAAACGGATACTAGGGCATCTACCTGGGCCGTCCCTTAGGTGGTCCGGCCGACCTGTGTAAACGGTTTAACTCCGCAGGAGAGGGCGGACCGAGTCGCGGACGATGATGTGCGTGCCGAGCATCACGTGCCGGCTCGTGTCGGCCGCGTCGGTGGCCAGGGCCAGCCGGACGGCGGTGCGGCCCAGCTCCTCGTGCGGCACGTGCACGGTGGTCAGATCGATGTCGTCGGCCGGGGGAAGATCGTCGAAGCCGACCAGCGACACGTCGTCCGGTACGCGCAGCCCACGCTCCCGCAACGCCGTCCGGGCCCCGGCCGCCATCAGGTCGTTCCCGGCGAACACGGCGGTGAAGTCGGGCGCCCCCGCCTCCAGCCGCTCCCGCATCATGCGATAGCCGTCGCGCCGGTCCATCACCACGCTGTCCACCTCCAGCCCGGGATCGTGCGCCACCCGGTGCGCGGCCAGCGCCGACCGATATCCCGCGATCCGGCTCTCCGGGGTCGTGTAACCGGCCCGCCGCCCCAGGAACAGGATCCGCCGATGACCGGCCGAGAGCAGATGACTGGTGATCGCGTAGGCGCCGCCGGTGTTGTCGTACTCCACGACGATCGCCGGCACCCCCTCACCCAGCGCAGGACGCCCGCACAACACCAGCCGCGACCCCGCCACCGCCAGCGCCCGCGCGTATTCCGCCAGCCGCTCCCGGTAGGCGTCGTCGATCGGCATGTTGCCGACCAGGATCACCGCCTCGGCGTGCTCCTCCCGCAGCAGCCGCACCATGGCCAGCTCCCGCTCGGCGTCCCCGCCCGTGGTGCCCACGATGCAGAGCCGGCCCTCGCGCACCGCCTGGTCCTGCACGCCCTGCGCCACATGGGCGTAATGCGGCGACACCACCGAGTTCACTACGATCGCCACGCTCTTCGGCCGCGCGCCCGCCAGCCCCCGGGCATGCGCGTTGGCCACGTAGTCGAGCTCGCGCACCGCCCGCATCACCTTGCTCCGCGTGGCGGGAGCGCTCGGATACGAACCCGACAGGATGCGCGACACGGTCGCCACCGACACACCGGCGTGCTTGGCCACGTCCCGGATCGTCGAGGGACGAGGCCGATCATCCTCAGGAACGGCCCGGCGAGGCATCCATCCCCCCATCCCCGCTATTAAAGCGGTTTAACGATATCGCACAGGTGCCCTCGCCGGGCCTCGTAGGCTGGCCCGCGTGGAAATCCGCGACCGAACCCCTGACGACCTGGCCGCCTGCGTGAAAGCCCTCGCCGAGGTCCAGTCCAGCGACCGCTACCCCGTGGACTGGCCGGGCGATCCGGCCGGCTGGCTGACGCCGGGCGGCCTGATCAGGGCGTGGATAGCGGTCGAGGAGGCGGCGGTGCTCGGCCACGTGGCCCTGACCCGGGACATGGAGGTCACCCGGCTGTTCGTCACCCCTGCCGCCCGCGGGCGCGGCCTGGCCGCCCGGCTCCTCGACACCGTTCGCGCCGCCGTCGACACCCCGCTCAAGCTGGAGGTCTCCTCCGAGGGGAAGGCCGCCATCGCGTTCTACGAACGGTCCGGCTGGCGCCGGGTCGGCAGCAGCCGCGCCCGCTGGCTCAACACGGCCGGCGAGCCGGCGCTGGTCCACCACTACGTGAGCCCGCCCGCCGGACCCGGCTCGACCGGCCGACTCTGACGGGCCGACTCTGACGGGCCGCCTGCCCCGGTCAGGTGAAGAGGACGTCGGCCAGCTCGGCCCGGCTGTTCAGGCCCGTCCGCTCGTAGACCTGCACCAGCGTGTTCGCGACCGTCCGGCGGGAGAGCACCAGCCGGTCGGCGATGTCCTGGTTGCTCAGGCCCGAGGCGGCCAGCTGGGCGATCTGCCGCTGCCTGGCGGTCAGCCGCGGCGTGGCCAGGCCGGTCAGCGCCGGGGTGCGGGCGCCTTCGCAGCGGCGGGCCAGCCGCCAGGCGCGGGTCTCGGCGGCGCGCTGCCGCCGCGGCAGCCCGTGCCTCCGGTACGCGTCCGCGGACTGGGCCGCCGCCTCCGCCGCGTGCAGCAGCATGCCGAGCGACTCGAAGGCCAGCGACACCGCGTCGAGCTCCTGGGGGGCGTCCCCGGCCGCCGCGTGGCGGGCGAGGACCGGGGCCAGGTCGCCTTCCACGCCGGCGGCCAGCCGGGCGAGCCGGTCGGCGACCAGGTCGCAGGCGCCGAGCCGGACCGCGTCGTGCAGGGCGTACAGCTCGTACATGGGGTGGTCGCCGGCCGCGCCGGCGGTTTCGAGCGCCGCCTCGACCGCCCCGGGCAGGTCGCCTTCGGCGGCCAGCGCCCACGGCCGCGCCAGCCGGAAGGCGAACTCGACCTGGTGGCCCACGCGCAGGCCCAGTTCGCCGGCCAGCTCCGTGGTCGCCCGCACCGCGGCCACGTCGCCGGTGAGCGCGTACGCGTGGGCCAGCTCGGCCAGGCACAGGCCGCCGTGCAGCGTACGGCCCCGCAACCGCACGGCGGCCTGCCTGCACAGCCGGACGGCCTCGGCGGGCCGCCCCTGGAGCCTGGCCACCCGGCCGCGCAGCGTGCCGAACGTGATCAGCGCGCGGTCCCAGCCCACGTAGTCCTCGCCGATGCGGTATCCGGTGTCGGCGAACCGGCCTGCCGCCGCCAGGTCCCCCGCGAGAACGGCGGCGTCGGCCCCCGTCACCGCCAGCGCGGCCGTGAGCGAGGGCAGGTCTTCGGGCAGGCCGCCGGCGTTGCCGAGCGCCTCGTCCACGAGGGCGACGGCCTGCCGGGCGCACCCCTCGTGGACGAGCCCGCCCGCCTCCAGCTCGGCCAGCCCGATGTCGAACCGGGAGGTGGTCGGGGCGATCCGGCGGATCTCCGCGATCGTCCGCCCGAGCTGGTCGAACGTGCCCATCATGTGCTCGATGGCGGCTCGCATCACCAGGAGGCCCTGGCGCGGTTCCGCGTCGGTCATCGTGGCGTGGGCGTCCGTCAGCATCGCGCGGGCCTCGGCCTCCCTGCCGAACCCCCAGAAGAGGTTGAGCGCGTGCACCGACACCAGATCGGCCCGGCTCATGTCGTCCACCGGGCCGTCGGCCGGCCCCGGCAGGACGGCCTGGGTCTCGTCGTACCGGTCGTCGTAGAACAGCACCGACGCCAGCGCGAGGGCGGCCGTGGCCCCTCCCCCGGCAGCCAGCGCGGCCCGCCCGAGCCGGGCGGCGAGCCGCAGGTCGCGGACGTTCCGCGCGATGTTGCACGCCTCGACCAGCGAGGCGGGGTCACCGGGCGTCCCGCTGTCCAGCCGCCAGACCGCGACGCGCAGCGGGTCCTCGCCGGTGCGGCCGCCCACCTCGTCGGCCAGGCTGCTGAGCACTTCGCGGGTCCGCAGCGTGCCGCATCCGGCCCGGATCACCTCGCCGTAGAGCGGATGCGCGAGCCGTACGGAGAGCGGTGCCAAAGAGCGTACGGGCGACGGCTCCGGGGAGCGTGCGGGCGGCGGCTCCGGCGAGATGGTGACGAGCTGGCGGTCTTCCAGGCGTTGTAACGTCTCCAGCGGGGCGAGCGCGGTCAGCGCGTCCACGGACAGCGGCTCGCCGTGGGCGACGAGCTCCAGCGCGGCCCGTTCACCGGCGTCGACGTCGCCGATCCGGCTCTCGATCAGCTCCCGCAGCCGCGTCGTCACCGGGATCTCGCCCGACCAGTGCCACACCCCGCGCCGCTCGGCGAGCGCGCCGCCCGACCCGCCGGCCAGCACCAGCTCGCGCAGGAACAGCGCGTTGCCGTCGCTGGCCCGCCACAGCCGCCGGACCGTCGGCGCCTCCACCTGCCCGCCCAGCGCTCCGGCCAGGAGCAGGCCCGCCTCCCGGAGCGTCAGCGGAGCCAGCTCCAGGCGCGGCAGCAGCTCGTCCTTCCACAGCGCCGTCACGGCGTCGGGCGCGCGTTCCCCGCTGCGCGTCGTCGCCAGCACGCGCGCCCGCCTGCCGGCCACCAGGTGATGCACCAGTACGGCCGAGACCGGGTCCAGCAGGTGGGCGTCGTCGACCATGAGCACCAGCCGCTCGCCGCCCAGGGCGTCGGCGGCCCAGCGGATCACGTTGCCGTGCGGCGGCTGGGCGGGGAGCAGGTGCGCCAGCGCGCCCAGCGGGATGTCCGAGGCGGCGGCGGTGGCCAGGATCCAGACCACGTCATCGGTCCCGGACAGGGCCTCGGCCGCCAGGCGGCTCTTGCCCGCGCCCGCCGGCCCGGCCACGACGGCGCCACCGGCGTCCAGGGCCGATCGGATCGTCGCGAGCTGGATTTCCCGACCGGCGAAGGGCCACAGATGACGCACAAGGGGATGGTACGGGCGAACATTTGAGTAGGCCATGCTCTATGCGCACCGCCGCAGCGCGGGAGAGCCTTCTGCCCATGACCGCGACCCCATCCCGCGCCCACCTCACCCCTCTTGTACGGAAATATCTGGACGACGAGCGCGCCGAGGTGGAGTCCATCCGCGTGGACCCGATCGACCACGCGCCCGGCACCCCGTCCACCGGTGGCCTGCGCCGGGTCAGCGGCACGACCACGTGTGGCCATACCTGGTCCTTCTTCGTCAAATCCCTCCATTCCGCCCGGCACTGGGCGCACATCGGCGTGATCCCCGAGCCCGACCGCACGGAGTTCGTCGCCGCGTTCCCGTGGCGGACCGAGGCCGACGTCTACACCACCGGCCTGCCGCTCCCGCCCGGCCTGCGGCTGCCCCGCCTCTTCCTGGTCGACGACCTCGGCGACGAGCGCCTCGACCTGTGGCTGGAGGACGTGCGCACCGCTCCCGGGGAGTGGGACCTGACCAGGTACGCCGCCGCGGCCCGCGCGCTGGGCCGGCTCGCCGGGCTGCGTCCCGCCGATGACTCCCGCCCCCGTACGGCGCTGCGGACCTACGTCGGCCAACGGCTGATGAACCACGTGCTGCCCGTCCTGCGCGACCCCGCCCTCTGGCGGCACCCGCTCGTCGCCGCGCACGCCGACCCGCTCCTGCAGATGGACCTGGACACCCTGGCCCGCCGCGTCCCCGCGCTGCTCGCGGCGGCCGGCCGCCTGCCGCACACCATGGCGCACGGCGACGCCGGGCCGCAGAACCTCCTCGTGCCCGCCGACGACCCCGGCCGGTTCGTGGCCGTCGACTGGGGCTGGCAGGACCCGGTGCCGATCGGCTTCGACCTCGGCCAGCTGCTCGTGGGCCTGGCGCACGACGGCCTGACCGAGCCCGGCGAACTGCCCGTGATCCATCGGACGATCCTGGCGGCGTACGAGCGGGGCCTGGCCGACGAGGGCGTGCCCACCCGCGACGCCGCGGCCGGGTACGTCACCACGCTGGTCCTGCGCAGCGCCTTCACCGCGATCCCCGCCGAACGCCTCGGCGAGCCGGTCACCGGCGACCTGCGCGAGCTGTTCCGCAAGCGGGTCGGCCTGGCCCGCTTCATCGCCGACCTCGGTCTCGCGCTCCGACCAGATACATCACATATTTAAATAAATCTCTGATATATTTTGCCGTCGATGACGGCCGCGCAGGAGACGACGATGAGCGACGAAACCCGGAGCCCGCTGGCGCCGGAGCCGATCCACGTGCCCGACGACGTGCTCGCCGACCTCCGGCAGCGCCTGGAGCTGACCCGCTGGCCGGACGACGCGGGCAACGACGACTGGCGCTACGGCGTCAACCGGGCATACCTGCGCGAGCTCGTCGATCACTGGCGCACCGGCTACGACTGGCGCAAGGCCGAGGCCGCGATCAACGCCTACGAGCACTACCGCGTCGCGGTCGACGGCGTCCCGGTGCACTTCATGCGCAAGCCCGGGGCCGGCCCGCACCCGACGCCGCTGATCCTCACCCACGGCTGGCCGTGGACGTTCTGGCACTGGTCGAAGGTCATCGACCCGCTGGCCGACCCCGGCGCGCACGGCGGCGACCCCGCGGAGGCCTTCGACGTCATCGTGCCCTCGTTCCCCGGCTTCGGCTTCTCCACGCCGCTGCCGGACCACCCGGACATGAACTTCTGGAAGGTCGCCGACCTCTGGCACACCCTCATGACCCGGGTGCTCGGCCACGAGAGGTACGCCGCCGCGGGCTGCGACGTCGGAGCCCTGGTCACGGGGCAGCTCGGGCACAAGTACGCCGCCGAGCTGCACGGCATCCACATCGGCTCCGGGCAGAAGCTCACGATGTTCAACGGCGACCGGGCCTGGGACCTCAGCGGCGGACAGCCCATCCCCGACGGCCTGCCCGCCGACGTCCACGACCGGATCGTCGCGCTGGACCGGCGCTTCGCCGTCCACCTGGCCGCGCACGTCCTGGCCCCGAGCACGCTCGCCTACGGCCTGACCGACTCACCCGCCGGGATGCTCGCCTGGATCCTGGAGCGCTGGGTCAAGTGGAGCGACAACGGCGGCGACATCGAGTCGGTCTTCACCAAGGACGACCTGCTCACCCACGCCATGATCTTCTGGGTGAACAATTCGATCGGCACCTCGATACGCACGTACGCCAACAACAACCGCTACCCCTGGACCCCCTCCCACGACCGGCAGCCGCCCGTCGAGGCCCCCACCGGCATCACCTTCGTCGGCTACGAGAACCCGCCCGGCGTCACCACCGACCAGCGCGTCCGGCACTTCGCCGGCAGCGAGCGCGGCGCCTGGTACAACCACGTCAACCTGACCGTCCACGACCGCGGCGGCCACTTCATCCCCTGGGAGATCCCCGAGGAGTGGGTCGACGACCTGCGGCGCACGTTCCGCGGCCGCCGCTAGCCGCGGCGTCACGGGCTCTCGCGCAGCCGCAGCTCCACGTGCGCGTGGCGGAACGGGACTGGCATGGCATACGCCGCCGGCTCCGGGTCCTCGACGTGGACGAAGTCCAGCACCAGGCTGTCCTTGACCCCGAACACCGCGTCCGAGTCGAGGTAGGGGGACTCGGAGACGAACACGTGCGTGGTGAGCGGCGCGTGGCCCTCGGCGCCGGCGATGAAGTGGATGTGCGCGGGCCGGTACGGGTGGCGGCCCGACGCCGCCAGCAGCTCCCCGACCGGCCCGTCGTCGGGGATCGGGTACGGCGCGGGCAGGATCGTGCGGAACGCGAACCGTCCCTGGTCGTCGCAGGTGAACAGGCCGCGCAGGTGCCCGGTGGGCACGTCGTCCCGCTGGACGTCGTAGAAGCCCTTCTCGTCGGCCTGCCAGACGTCCACGACCGCGCCCGCGAGCGGGCGGCCGGCGGCCGAGAGCACCTGCCCGGTGACGAGCGTCGGCTCGCCGCCGGGCACCAGGGAGATCTGGTCGCCGAGCCGCCGAGCCGGGGACTCGACCATGTGGAACGGCCCCAGGACGGTGGAGTCCGTGGCCCCGGCGGGCGCCCGGTTGGCCATGGTGTCGACGAGCATCGACAGGCCGAGCACGTCGGACAGCAGCACGAACTCCTGGCGGGTGCCGTCGCAGGTCTGCCCGGTCCTGGTGAGGAAGCCGATCGCCGCGTCGAGCTCGGCCTGGGTGAGCTCGACGTCCTTGGCGAAGGCGTGCAGGTGGCGGACCAGGCTGGTGAGGACCAGCCGCAGCCGAGGGTCCTGGGCCCCGGCGAACGACGCCGCGACGACGTCCTCGGAACGCTCTTCGGAGAACCGAACGGGAGTCTGTGACATCGTGATCACGTCCTGGCGGCGTCGAGGTGTTGTCCCCCAGCATGACCATGGCCGGCGGCGCCCCGCTACCCGCGGAGGTCCGCCGGGGTCCAGCCGGCCGTGCCGGCCACGATCCGGACGGCCGCGCGGGCCAGCGGCTCCAGCCCCGCCACGTCGATCTTGTCGATCGTGTCGGCCGAGTCGAACAGGTACATCGGCGCCGACAGGAAGTGCACCAGCGGCACCCCCTCGGGGTGGAAGAACGCGCCGTCCGTCGGCGGCATCGGCGAGAACGCGTCCGGGGGCAGGACGAACGACCGCCGCAGGTCCTCGGCCTCCAGCGTCGCGGCGACCAGCTGCTCCAGCCGGGGGGCGCGCGTCGTGAACCACCATCTGACCTCGGGCTCGGCGGTCGGCACGAGCGTGCCGTCCACCGCCTCGCAGCGGAGCGCGGCGTGCTCCAGGTGCAGTTCGAGCACCACGCCGGCCAGCTCCGGCCGGTGGCGGCCGATGAAGGCGCGGGTGCCCGCCGCGTGGGCCATGTGCCCGGACGTGAGCAGGAACGTCAGGTTGTGCGGGCGTTCCGCGGGCGGGACGCGGGCCCAGTGGCGCGCGGTGGCCAGCACGAGGGCCAGGCCGGAGGCGTCCTCGACGGCGGAGGCCCAGGGGGCGTCGTGGTGCGAGGCGACGATCACCGTGTGGGGCGAGCCGCCGGGCAGGGTGGCGACCACGTTGTGCGTGACCACGGTGTCGGTGGCGGACTCGGCGATCAGCTCGCCCTCGCACGGCAGGCGGGCCAGGAGCTGCCGGGCGTCCGCCCCGGACAGCCACAGCGCGGGGATGGGGCGCTCGACCGCGTCGTACGGCACGTAGTAGTCGCGCGTCTCCCAGGGGAGGCCGGTCAGCGCGCCGATGAAGCCCGCGGCCCGCGCGGCCAGGGCGGGCTCGACGACCTCCATCATCCGCGGGCCGAACGGGATCGTCTGGACGAGGGTGTCGAAGACGCCTTCGGGGTCATAGGCCGAGGTGGCGAGCGTCTTGACGTACGACTGCGGCAGCTCGCCGAAAGTCACCTCGTCCACGACGATGTCGCCGGGGCGGGCGTCGGCGAGCCGTGCGATCCGCCCCCTTAGCCCTGCGGTCGGCGCCGTGTGGGGCAACGGCATGCCGGCCCACGAGGTGCCGTCGTCGAGCCGCAGCAGCCCGGTGCCCGGCTGCCAGCGCGGCACCTCGACCGGTTCGAGCGTGACCTCCAGGCCGAACTCCGACAGGCGCTCGGCCAGCCACCGCTCGGTCCACGCGTCCGCCGGGTAGCCGGGGCGGCGGACGCCCTGCCCCACGACGGTCTCGATCCAGCCCAGCATCTCCGCCGCGGAAGGCACGTGCTCCATGTCCACGATCCAACCATTGACACGACCCACTTGTGAAGCGAGAGTTTCGGTCATCCGTACAACTTGGAGGCTCTATGAAGCTCGTCGTGGCCGCCGTCGTGCTCGTGCTCGGGGTCCTGGCCAGACCCGCCCAGGCCGCGGACACCATCGAGGCGCACTACAAGGTCGCGGGCCCGTGGACGGTCGCGACCGCCGACGCGCCCGGATACAAGCTCTACTACCCGGCCGACCTCGGGGCGGGCGGCTTCAAGCACCCGATCATCACCTGGGGCAACGGGACCAACGCGGTCCCCACGCAGTATCCGGGGCTGCTCAACCAGCTGGCGTCCTGGGGCTTCGCCGTGGTCGCCTCCACCGACACCACGACGGGCACCGGGTCCGAGATGATCGCCGCGGCCCAGTATCTGATCGACCGGAACACCGACGGCTCCAGCGTCTTCTACGGCAAGCTCGACGTGACCAAGGTCGGCGCGGTCGGCCACTCCCAGGGCGCGGGCGGCTCGGTGAACACCGCCACCAAGTCCGGCGGCATCGTCGACACCGTCGTCCCCATCGCGCTGCCCGCCCCGATCTGGGTGAGCGCGGGCGACGAGTTCCACGTGGACCAGCTCACCTGCCCCGTGCTGTTCGTCAGCGGGTCCGCCGACACGATCATCTCCCCCAACTCGGCGCTGCAGACGTACTACGGCCAGGTCCCGGGCGCGGCGGCGAAGGCGCTGCTCAAGGGCGCCGGGCACAACACGATCCAGGGCACGGGCGGCGGCTTCCTCGGATACGTGACGGCGTGGCTGATGTACCAGCTCCAGGGCGACACGTACGCGCGCGGCGCCTTCGCGGGCGCCTCGCCCGAGATCAACACCAACGCCAACTGGCAGAACCAGGTGGAGAAGAACCTGCCTTGACATCGGGGCGACGCCGCCCGCACCCCGATGTCGCCCGCGCGAGCCGCCTAACCGGCCGGCCGCAGGGCGAAGGCGGCGCGCGGGTTGGCGATCAGCGCGGCCTTGGCCGCCTCGCCGAGCCCCTCCGCCTCCAGCCGCGGCACGAACCGCTCCAGCAGGTACCTCAGCCCCGGCCCCCCGCCCAGCCCCGGCCAGTACGACCGCCGCGCCAGGTCCATGCCGAACAGCACCCGATGCCCCAGCCCGCGCCCGGCCAGCTCGGCGACGAGCGCGACGATGTCGCTGTCGGGCCCGTACTTGATCCGCCCGGGCCGGTCGAAGGCCAGGTACGCCCCCCTCTCCGCCAACGAGATGAGATATCCGGCGTCGGGATTGTGATCGATGTGCCCGAGCACCACCCGGTCGGCCGCCACGCCGTGCGACGCCAGCGCGTCCAGCAGCTCGTGCCCCATCGTGCCCTTGTCGCAGTGGGTGACGACCGGCACGCCGGTGCGCAGGGCGGCCGCGGCCACCGCGCCGACCAGCCGCTCCACCCCGCGCCCGAACGCGTGGTACGAGGTCGCGATCTTGATGGCTCCCGCCCGCGCGGGCGAGCGCCGCACCAGCGGCCCGACCAGCCCGTACTCGTCCATGCCCAGCTCGATCTCGGCCACCAGCAGCTCGGCGATCTCGCCGGGCGAGTAGTGGTGCAGCCAGTGGGCGTCGCTGTAGTAGGTGCTCTTGTGGAAGCCGGTTACCGCGATCACGTGCAGCCCGGTCCGCTCGGCCAGCGCCTTCATCAGCGCCGGGCTGCGGCCGAACCCGAGCGGCGTCATCTCGACCACCGCCGACAGCCCGAGCCGCCGAGCGGCCGTCACCTCGGCGACGGCCGCGTCCAGGGAGTCCAGCCGGTAGTCGGGCTCGTTGCGGACAGGCCAGTCACCGGTCATGAAAAAGTGCTCATGCGCATAGGTGACGCCGATCTCCTCGACGTCCCCCAGGACCGTGCGAACCGTCACAGGAGCGCTCCTTCCTCGCGTAGCCGGGCGCGCAGCAGCTCCACGTCCACCGCCGCGGGCTCCACCCCGGCCTGTGCGGCCAGCGCCGCCGCCGTCCCGGCCGCCTGCCCCATCGCCATGCACTGCCCCATCGACCGGGCCGAGGCGTGCGCGTCGTGCGTGGCCGACAGGCACCTCCCGGCCACGATCAGCCCGTCGACCTCGACCGGCAGCAGGCACCGGTACGGGATCCCGTAGGTCCCGTAGTCGTGCACGTACTCCCAGCGGGTGGCCGACCCGGCGGCGTGGTCCTCGATGGGGGCGCCGCACCGGGCGATCGTGTCGGGAAAATCCTTCCCGGCCAGCACATCATCAGAAGTCAGGACATATCTCCCGACCAGCCGCCGCGACTCCCGCACCCCGATCCGCACCGACGTGCTCAGCAGCACCGCCGACTCGTACCCGGGCACCTTGGCCCGCAGGAAGCGGACGTACTCGCGCACCTGCGCACGTCCCTCGCGTTCGGCGCGCGACAGCTCGAACGGGTCGGTCGGGTCGAGCCCGCTCACCCTGGTCAGGTTGGTGTGCGCGATCCCGTCGTTGACGGTCCTGTGCACGGAGCCCTCGCGCCTGGGCAGGTCGGCGTCGGCCATCAGCGCGTGCAGCTCGGCCGTGCCGGTCGCGGACAGATCCACCCCGCCCAGCCGGAACGTGGCCGTCATCGGCTGCGAGCGCATGCCCGGCCGCTCCAGCGTGGCCCCGGCCCGCCAGGCCACCTCGCCGTCGCCGGTCGCGTCCACGACCACCCGGGCCTTGACCAGGAACCGGCCGGCCACCGTCTCCACCTCGATCCCGACCCCGGGCACGTACGCGCACACCCTCGCGTGCAGCAGCACCCCGGCGTCCGCGGTGAGCTCGTCCCAGACGAGCTTGAGCTCCTCCGGCTCGTACGTGACCCCGGTGCCCGCCCCGTACGTGTTGGGCCGCTCGAAGGCGGCTCCGGCGGAGAAGAGCCGTTCGCACACCTCCCAGCCGATCCCGCCGACCACGCGCCGCGAGACCGGGCCGGGGGCGTAGAAGCCGTAGAACGTGTCGAGCACGGCGACGCCGGTGCCGCCGAGGAAGCCCGCCGACTCCACCAGCAGGCACGACGCGCCGGCGCGGACCGCCGCCACGGCCGCCGCGCACCCGGCGCTGCCGCCGCCGGCGACGACCACGTCGCCTTCCCACAGGACGTTCACCGCAGATGCCACCCTCCGTCGACGGGAATGACCGCGCCCGTGGTCCGCCCCGACGAGGGCGAGAGCAGCCACAGCACGGCCTGCGCGACCTCCTCCGGCCGGCAGGGGCTCGAACCGAGGGGCATCAGCGCGGGCATCCTGGCCTGGACGGCGGCGGACGTCCGCGCGCGGACGCTCATCGGCGTGGCCACGAGGCCGGCCGAGACCAGGTTGACCCGCACCCCGCGCGGCGCGGCCTCGCGGGCGGCGGTCCTGATCAGCGGGATCAGCGCGCCCTTGGCCGAGGCGTAGGCCACGGTGCGGAAGTCGTCGTCGATCGACGTGCCGAGCGCGGAGCCGATCACGACGATCGACCCGCCCTCGGGCAGCGCGGGGATCGCCGCGCGCAGCAGCCGGAACACCGACTCGTGGTTGACCCGGTGCACCTCGTGCCAGGCCTCGTCGGTGCACTCGGCCACGCCGCCGTCGCCGAGCCGGCGGCCGGACATGCCGACCGCGTGCACGACTCCGGCCACCCGCCCGTGCCGGGCCGTGGCCTGGGCCAGCGCCTTCTCGACCCCGCCGGGCGCGGTGATGTCGATGCCGTCGGCGAGGTCCACGCCGTACGCGCTCGTGCCGGACGCCTCGACCGCCTCCACGCAGGCGCGGCCGATACCGCCGTCCGAGCCCGCCACCAGGACGGCGCTCATGGCTTCCGGAGGACGGCGGCGGCGCGGCGGGCGTGTTCGAGGTAGGCGGCCTCGAACAGCTCGTCGGAGCGGGGACCGCCGACGAGCTTGGCGCTGGAGATGACCGGCGGCGTCCAGCCGCCCGCCACGAGCAGCTCGGCCGTGCGGACCTTGATCTCGTTGACCACGGAGACGGCCGCCAGCGTGCTGCCGGGGCCGACCGGCTCGGCCAGCCCGTCGACCCGGCAGAGCGCGTCGCCGACCGGGGTGCGCAGGTCGACCACCACGTCGGCGTGGTCGGCCAGCCGGGTGCCGCTGGGGTGTCCCGGCTCGACGGCCATGGTCTCGTTCATCGAGGTCACGGCCACGACGGACAGGCCCGCCTTGCGCAGGCCCATGGCCATCTCGATGGGCACGGCGTTCAGGCCGCTGACGCTGAAGACGATCGCCGCGTCGCTCGGCCGCAGCTCGAAGTTGGCCAGGATGGCGTCGGCCAGCCCCTCGACGCGCTCGATGAACATGGCCTGCCGCATCCCGTTCGAGCCGGCCACCTGGGTGTAGAAGGTCGTGGACAGGTCGACGATGGGGTGGAAGCCGGGGTAGGAGCCGTAGCGGGGGAACATCTCCTCCACGCCCATCCGCGAATGTCCGGTTCCGAACGTGTGCACCACTCCTCCGCCGAGGATCGCCTCAGAGGCGATGCGAGCGGCTTCGGCAAGGGCGTCCTCCTGTGTCCGTTCGATCTCGCCGAGCAGCTCCATGGCGCGGCTTATCCACTTCATCCAGATCTCCTCCCATAGAGTGCGGCGCCGATGGCCCCCGCCATCGGGCCGAGTACGGCGGGCAGCACCGTGATCTCTCCGATCAGCGGTCGTCTGCGCGCGAGTTCGGTGTGCAGGGTGGATCGCATGAGGTCGAGCGCGCCGGCGATGCCGCCGCCGACGACCACCGAGGGGGCGCCGAAGAACGCGGCCGCGTCGCCCAGCGCCACGCCGAGCGCCCATCCGGCCTGTTCGAACGCCTGGGCCGCCCGCTCGTCCCCGGCCCTGGCGGCGTCGGCGACCTCCGCCGCGGTGACCTGCGCCGCGATGGCCCGCGCCCCGGCGATCCCCGCCGCGCTGGGCCCGGGGCCGGTGACCGCCGCGCCGGTGACCTTCGTCGCGCCCGAGCCGAAGGCCCGCACGATGGCCGGCCCGGCGGCGAACGTCTCCGCGCAGCCCCGGTTGCCGCAGCAGCAGGCCGGGCCCCAGGGGGAGACCGTGACGTGGCCGACCTCGCCGAGGTTGTCGCGCGGCCCGACGAGGACGGCTCCGCGCAGCGCCACGGCCCCGCCCACGCCGGTGCCGAGCACGGCGAACAGCACGTCGGACAGCCCGCGGGCGGCGCCCAGCTCCAGCTCGGCGAGCGCGAACGCGCGGGCGTCGTTGACGACGGCGACGGGCGCCCCGGTCAGCGCGCGCAGCCGCGCGCCGACGGGGAAGCCGTCCCAGTCTCCCGGCGGATTCGGGACGAACAGGGCGGTCCCGGTGTCGCGGTCCACGTGGCCGGGGAGCCCGATCCCGATGGAGTCGGCGTGCGGGGCCAGCGAGGCCACGAGCCGCACGGTCTCCTCGGGGCCGGGCGGCGTGGGGACGGTGCCCGAGCCGGAGACGGCGTCCCCGTCCAGCGTCACCCATTTGGTGTACGTGCCGCCGACGTCGATCCCGAGCCCGGTCACGGTCCGACCTCCAGCGCCCGGGAGGCGAAGCGGGCCCCGCCGCGTGGCCGCCGGAACGGCTCGACGCCAAGCAGGCGCAGGTAGGCCAGCAGCGGCTGGGAGTGGCTGTGCAGGTTCGCGACCGGGTACGCCTGCATGGCGACACCCAGGTCGGCCAGGTCCCAGGTGCGCCCGGGGCGGCCGGTCTCGGGGGCCAGGTAGGCGTCGGGGCCCGACAGCGTGCCCTCCCAGACGTCCGGGTAGGCGGCCGTGTGCGCGGCCAGGGTCATCCGCCGCCACCAGTCCCAGGCCAGGTCGGGGAGGTGTTCGGCGGCGGCCCAGACGAGCGTCATGTTGATCGCGTACCAGATCGTGCCGACCCCGCCGGGCCCGTACGCGTCGCGGGCGGGCCAGCGCAGCCGGGCGCCCAAAGGGGAATCGGCGGCGGAAGTCCGCTCGATCGTGCGCAGCAGCTCCACGGCCCGCTCGGGCGGGGCGGCGCCGCACAGAATGGCCCAAGGCTGCACCTCCAGCCACAGATCGTCGTCACCGACGACCGCGCCCGGCCCGTACGCGCGGCGGTACCAGCGCCCGTTCCACTCCCCCGCGACCAGGTCGCGCAGCTCCTCGCCCAGCTTGCCGGCCTCGGCGGCGGTGGCGTCGTCGCCCAGGCGCTCGGCCAGCGTCGCGTAGCGCGGCAGGACCCAGGCGGCCATGGCGGAGTTCAGGACGGACTCGCCCTGGGCGATCATCACCTCGCGGGCCACGCCGCTCTCGGTGATGGCCATGTCGTTCCAGTCGGCGTTGAGGATGCGGACGTGCCCGTGCTCGCCCCGCCCGACCACGTCGGCGAAGAACCTGAACTGCCTGCGCAGGTGCTCCCGCAGCGGCACCTCGGGGGTCTCGTGGACCGGGTGGTACGGCACGTCCGCGTGGAAGGCCGCCTCGTCACCCGTCGCGCCCAGGTACTCGGCGGCCAGCCACAGGGCCCACAGGTTCTGGTCCGACGGGCGGAACAGGTCGGTCCAGGGCTTCTTGTCCGGTCCGAGCGCGTAGGGCAGGTCGCCGTCGGGTCCGCCCCACGCGCACGTGTTGCGCAGCACGGACAGCGCCAGGTCGGGCTCGATGTGGACGAGCGGGAGCGCGTGCTGGAGCGGGTCGCGGGCGGCGCCGTTGAAGCCGTGCCGGAAGGAGTAGCAGGATCCCTGGTCGAGGGTGTGGCCGCCGAGCACGCCGTCGGCGCAGGCCGCGCCGGTGAGCAGGGCCGCGTGCCAGGGGATCTCCCGCTCGGCCTCGGGCGCCCGCGCGGCGGACGCGCGCGGCAGCCGGGCGCGCAGGGCCTCCAGGCTGCCCTCGAACGTCGCGGTCTCGGACGAGCCGTCGATCGTCGCGGTCCGGGACGAGTCGATCGTCGCCGTCTGGGATGGGGCGTCGAGCAGGCCGTAGCGGAGGTCCAGCACCCGCTCCTCGCCCGCCGCCAGCTCCAGCGGGAGCGCGAGCCGGCCGGACCGCGTCCTGGCCCCGCCGATCAGCTCCAGCTCCAGCCCGGGGTCGTCCTCGTCGGCGCGACACTCGACCGGGCCGGTGATGAGCTCGACCCGGGCCGCCCTGGCCTCCCACTCCTCGGTCAGCTCCAGCCGTACCGGCGTGTCGAGCAGGTTGCGCACCCGCAGCCGGATCAGCACCCACGGCTGCTCGCCCTCCGGGCAGAGGACCGTGCGCTCCAGCGCCGCCCGCTCGTCGGCCACCCTGACGGTGGCGAAGGTGGGTCCGAAGATCCGCTCAGATCCCGAAATATCGGTGGAAAGGTCGCCGACGCGGGTCACGCCGGTCCCCCGCGTGAGCCACAGCAGGCCCGTGTGCTCGTCGAACAGGTCGCTCAGCCCGTAGTTGTCCGACACCAGCGTGATCCGCCGGTTGCCCACGTGCGCGACGTGCCGCCGCGTGGGCGGGTCCAGCACGGGGTCCCACTCGGCGCGCGGGTCCCGCTCCTGGTCCAGCGTGTACGCGAACGCGGGCAGCCCGTACGCCGTCGTCCACTCCCCGTACGAGCTCATTTGCGCACCCCTCCCAGGGTCAGCCCCGCGACGTAGTAGCGCTGCAGCAGGAACATCAGCGCCAGCGGCGGCAGCGCCGTGATCAGCGCGGCGGTGCTGACCAGGCCGATGCTGAAGTCGTACTCGGTCTGGAGCTGCGAGAGCCCCACGGGCAGCGGCCACAGCCCCGGGTTGTTGGCCACGATGAGCGGCCAGAGCAGGTTGTCCCACTGCGCGAGGAACTGCAGCAGGAAGAGCGTCAGCAGCGCGGGCCGCAGCAGGGGCACGCCGATGCGGGCGAAGATGCGCAGCTCGCCCGCCCCGTCCACCCGCGCGGACAGCAGCAGCTCGCGCGGCAGCGCCAGGGCGAACTGGCGGACCAGGAACACCCCGAAGGCACTCATCATGAACGGCACGATCATGCCCTGGAAGGTGTCGATCCAGCCCAGCGCCTTGACGATGAGGTACATCGGCACGAGCACCACGATCGGCGACAGCGACAGCGTCCCCACGATCACCGCGAACAGCGCGCGGCTGCCGGGGAAGCGGAGCTGGGCGAGCGCGTAGCCGGCGGCGGCGGAGAGGATCACCTCGAGCACCGCGATGCCGAGCGAGAGGATCAGGCTGTTGCGCAGGTAGAGCGGGAAGCCGCCCTGGCCGAACAGCTGCGCCACGTGCGCGCCCAGCTGGGAGGCGTCGAACGACAGCCCGCCCAGGTCGCCCGCGTCCGAGGCCGAGGAGACGGCGAACATCGCATACACCGGCAGCAGCATGACGGCCACGACCAGCGTCAGCACGGTCCCGCGTAGGAGTTTCACCCGTCATCGCCTCCCCGCAGCACGCGGAACTGCGCGACCGACAGCGCCAGCATGGCCACGAGCAGCACCATCGCTATCGCCGACGCGTACCCCATGCGCTCGAACGTGAAGCCGGTCGCCCACATGTAGAGCGGCAGCACCTCGGTCGCGCCCGCCGGGCCGCCCTTGGTCAGCAGGAAGGCCGGCACGAACGACTGCATCGCCCCGACCACCGCGATGACCAGCACGAACAGCAGGGTGCGGCGCAGCAGCGGCAGCGTGATGCGCAAGAAGATCCGCACCGGCCCCGCGCCGTCGAGCCCGGCGGCCTCGAAGACGCTCAGCGGCAGCCCCTGCAGGCCCGCCGTCAGGATGATCACGAACAGGCCGAGGTGCTTCCACGTCGTCATGATCACCAGGGCCCAGAGCGCGAGGCCCTCGTCGGTCAGCCACGGCTTGGGCTCCGCGCCGGCCAGCCCGATCAGCGCGTTCGCCAGGCCGTCCTCGGCGAAGATCACCGACCAGGTCAGCGAGGTGGCCACCAGCGGCATCGCGGCCGGGATCATGACCAGCGCGCGGAGGAAGGCGTTGTAGCGGCCCGGCTTGCTCAGCGGCACGGCGATCGCCAGGGCGAGCACGATCGACGGGACCACGGAGGCGACGGTGTAGACGGCGGTGACCCTGGCCGAGTTCCAGAAGCCGGGGTCGGCCAGCATCCTGCGGTAGTTGTCCAGGCCGGTCCACTCGGGGGCGCCGGCCAGATCGTAGCTGGTGAAGCTGAGGTAGACCGCCGACGCGAACGGCGTGACCCAGAAGACCAGGAAGTACAGGGCCGCGGGGAGGGACAGCAGGGCGCCGGTGCGCGCCTCCGCCCACCGCTGCCCCTTGCCCGACACCCGTTCGACGCGCGGCGCGAGCCCCAGCGACAGCGTCATAGGGCGATCCGCATCGCCTGGTCGAAGTCGGCCGCGGCCTGCTCGGGCGTCTTCTTGCCGAACGCCACCGCGTCGCCGGCGTCGGTCAGCGCCTTGGCCATCTCGTTCCAGACGGGGGTCTGCGGGCCGAAGTCGGCGTGCGGGGCGGAGGCGGCCATGATGTCGATGGCCTTCTGGTCGGCTCCGGGCAGCTTCTCCCAGCCCTTGACCGGGGTGAGCAGGCTGGCGTCCTTGAGCTGCTTGGCGGCGACGTCCTCGCGCTGGAGGTAGTCGATGAAGTGCCAGGCGGTGTACTGGAGCTTGGACTTCTGGGCGACCGCCCAGCCCCAGGTGTACGCGGGCGCGACCGGCTGACCCGCCTCCCAGCGGGGCATCGGCGCGATGTCGAAGACGTTGCCGAAGGTCAGCTTGGGGTTCAGCGTCGGGAACAGGTCCATCGCGAACAGCCCGGACACCAGCATCGCCGCCTCACCGGTGGCGAACAGCCCGAAGCCGGACAGCGGATTCGACAGCTTGGGGTTGCCCAGGCCGCCGTAGTAGCGCAGCGCCTCGACCCCGGCGTCCGAGGCGAGCGTGGCCCTGGTGGCGTCGGGGCTGAGTATGGTGCCGCCTTTGCCCTTGACCAGCGCGAGCAGTTGCATCAGCGTCCACTGCGGGCTGCCCAGGATCCACTGCAGGCCCACCTTCTTGCCGTCGGCCGAGGTCAGCCGCTTGCTGTACTCGGCGACCTCCTCCCAGGTGGTGGGCGGCTTGTCCGGGTCGAGCCCGGCTTCGGCGAACCTGTCCTTGCGGTAGTAGAGGTAGCAGATCGTGTAGTCGATGGGGACGCCGTACAGCTTGCCCTCGTACGACAGCGAGCCGATGGCGTGCTCGTCGTACGCCTGGACCAGCGCCTTCTCGTCGGCCACGCCCATGGCCTTGGGGATGATCGGGGCCAGCCGGCCCTTGCGCGCGTGGCCCGGGATCGTCCAGCCGCCGATCTTGAACAGGTCGGGCGGGACGTCCCCGGCGAACGCGGTCAGGAGCTTGGCGTCGAGCTTGTCGACCGGCACGAACAGGGGGGTGACGTCGACGCCGCCGAACTCCTGCACGTAGCTGTGCAGCAGCGGGTTGAAGACCTTGTCGTACGCCTTGGTCTGGTGCAGCCAGACGTTGAGCTTCCCGCGCGGCACCCCGTCGGCGGGGACCGTGGCGGCGGGTTCCGAGCCGCAGGCGGCGAGCAGGCCGGACGCCGTCGCGAGAGTGGCGGTTCTGAGCAGGGCACGGCGGGTCAACCTGGTCATGCTCGACCTCCCGGTATGGGGCCGGTATGGGGGATTACTGGCCCATGAGAGCGTTTTTGGGGTCGTTGAGCTCCACGGAGAACACGGTGAGGTCGCCGCGGGCGTGGCGGATGGTGTATTCGAGGGCGATCCCGCTCTCGGTGCACGTGCTGCGGGCGGTGGCCAGCAGGGCCGCGGCCATGGGCACGCGCAGCAGCTCGGCGAGCCGGTAGTCGGCGTTGACCGCGCCGATCGTCTCCCGGCCGCTGGCGGGGGTGCGGCCGTACTTGGTGCGCAGCAGGTCGTAGAGGGAGCCGGTGAGGTCCTCGTCGAGGATGCCGGGGACCAGCTCGACGGGCAGGTGGGCGCTCTCCAGCATGCAGGGCACGCCGTCGAGCAGGCGCAGCCGCTCGACGAAGACGATCTCCTGGTCCGCCCGCACGCCGAGCGCGGTGGCGACGTCCGGCCCGGCCTGCTGGAGGTGGGCCCTGAGCAGCTGCGTCGTGGGCTTGCGGCCCAGCCGCGCCATGGTCTCGGTGAACCCGGCCGGCCGCGAGCCCAGCTCGGGGGCCACGGCCTGCGGAGCGGTGTAGGTGCCGCTCCCCTGCCTGGCCACCAGCAGCCCTTCCTGGACCAGGTCGCCGATCGCCCGGCGGGCCGTCGCCCTGCTCACGCCCGCGTAGACCATCAGGTCCTTCTCGGCGGGGATCATCGTGTCGGGCTCGCAGTCGCGGATCACCGCCCGCAGTCGCTCGCGCAGCTGGTAGTAGAGCGGCACCGCGGCTGACGGGTCGAGCGCCAGCCTGCGTTCCCAGTCGGTCATGACGTCTCCGCCTCAGTTGTACGGACGACCGTATCTTTTCTGCCTCACGGGGCAAGTGTCAACCATGTGATTCCGCGGCACGGCTTGTAGGCTTGGGGGCCGTCCCCCTGAGCGAAGGAAACGTCGCCGTGAGTGAGTTCGAGCGTTATCGCGAGCATGCCGACGCCGCCGCTAGGCTGCTCGGCGCCGCGCAGGAGGTGCGCGCCACGGCGGTGAGCAGCCCCTTGGACATCGGCAACGCCGAGCGGGCCCACCGGCAGATCGTGGCCGAGGCCCAGGTCCACGCGGCGCTCGCGCAGGCTGCGGCCATGGCGCTGAGCTCCGGGGCCGACGGCCCCCGATAAACCAGACGGCCCCCGGCAAACCGCCGACAAGACCGCTCGCCGGGCGCGAAATGCGCCGGAGGCACACCTCAGGCCTACTACGCTCCCTTAGAAGGGCGTTTCGTGGGGGCGGAGGGACGAGTGACGGTCAACGGGTCGGTGGACCATCAGGCCAGCACAGGGGCCGGCGCGGGAGCGCCCGCGGCCGGTGAGGCCGTCGGCCGGGTGCTCGGCACCCAGGCGGCCTCGCCGCTGTCGTTCTGGGTCGGCCTGGAGCCGGGCAAGGTGGTCCAGCTCGACGACGTGGTGGTGACCAGGCGCGAGGTGCCCGGCCACGGCACCGTGCTCGTGGCGGGCGTGGTGACGACCGTGGAGGCCAGGCACGAGGGCGCCGCGTACGACTCCGACGTCTTCCTGATCGCCGACGGCGCGCTGCCGGCCGCCGTGGTCGAGGTGGCGGAGGTGCGGGTGACGAGGGTCGAGCCGGAGGTGTTCGTGCCGCCGCTGCCCGGCTCCAAGGTCTTCCTGGCCGGCTCCGGCGACCGCGACCAGGCCCTCTACTTCGACGTGATGGACCGCCGCATCCCCCTGGGCATGGGCCGCGACGGCCAGCCGCTGTACGTCAACTTCGACTTCCTCGACGGCACCCGCGGCGCCCACGTGTCGATCTCGGGCGTCTCCGGCGTGGCCACCAAGACCTCCTTCGCGACCTTCCTGCTCTACTCGATCTTCAACTCGGGCGTGCTGGCGGGCGAGGCGGCCAACACCAAGGCGCTGATCTTCTCCGTCAAGGGCGAGGACCTGCTCTTCCTCGACCACGGCAACGTGCGGCTCGACGAGCGCGCCAGAGGCGTCTACGCCCGGCTGGGGCTGCCCGCCAAGGCGTTCGGCAGCGTCCACGTCTTCGCCCCGCCCCGGCCGAACGACCCCAACGGCGTGCCGCACGTCTCCGCGCGCACCCAGGGGGTGAGCTCCTTCTACTGGACGCTGGTCGAGTTCTGCCAGGAGGAGCTGCTGCGCTTCGTGTTCGCCGACGCCGACGACGAGCGGGCCGGCTACTCACTGCTGGTCGGCCAGGTCGCCGCCCGGCTGAAGGCGTGGGCCGAGCCGGTGGGCGACGGCGGCGCGATCATGGTGCGGGGCACGTCCTGCCGTACGTTCTCCGACCTCGTCGAGCTGCTGTCCGACGAGCTCCAGGACGAGGGCACGCGCGGCGAGTGGACCGGCGCGCAGACGCCGCTCGGCACCGTCAACGCGTTCCTGCGCCGGCTCCGCAGCGCCGTGCGCCCGCTGTCTCCGATCGTCCGGGGCGACCTGCCGTTCTACCGCAACCACTCGGTCCGCACCTCCGACGCGCAGGTGTCGATCGTGGACCTGCACAACCTGCCGGAGCGGGCGCAGCGGTTCGTGGTGGGCGTGGTGCTGCGCGGCGAGTTCCACCGCAAGGAGTCCTCGGGCACGGCCCGGCCGCTGCTGTTCGTGGTGCTGGACGAGCTCAACAAGTACGCCCCGCGCGAGGGCGACTCCCCGATCAAGGAGATCCTGCTCGACGTGGCCGAGCGGGGCCGCTCGCTGGGCGTCATCCTCATCGGCGCCCAGCAGACCGCCTCGGAGGTGGAGCGGCGCATCGTCTCCAACAGCGCCGTACGCGTCGCCGGCCGCCTCGACCCGGCCGAGGCCGCCCGCTCCGAGTACGGCTGGCTGCCCCCGGCCGTCAGGGAGCGCGCCACGATCGCCAAGCCCGGCACCATGTTCGTGGCCCAGCCGGAGATCCCGGTCCCGCTGGCCGTCGCCTTCCCCTTCCCGGCCTGGGCGACCCGGCCGGCCGAGGCCGCGACCGAGCCGGCGAAGGTGTCCGCCGATCCGTTCCAGGGCCTGCCCGGCGTCGAAGACGACATCCCGCCCTTCTGACCACAGGTGGTTTCGTGAAGATCCTGCACACCGCGGACTGGCACGTGGGCAAGGTGCTCAAGGGCCGCCCCCGCTTCGACGAGCACCGCGACGTGCTGCGCGAGCTGGTCGCCGCCGCCCGCACCCACGACGTCGACGCCGTGATCGTGGCCGGCGACCTGTTCGACACCTCTGCGCCCACGCCCGAGGCGCAGTCGCTGGTGCTCAACGCGCTCATGGCGCTGCGCGGCGACGGCAGGGACGTGGTGGTGCTGGCCGGCAACCACGACAACCCGCAGCTGCTGGAGGTCTACCGGCCGGTGCTGGGCAAGCTGGGGCTGCACGTCATCGGCTCGTTCCGGCGCCCGGACGCGGGCGGCACGCTCGCCTTCACGGCGCGCTCGGGCGAGCCGGTGCGGCTGGCGGTGCTGCCGTTCCTGTCGCACCGCTACGTCGTACGCGCCGCCGAGGTCCTCACCGGCACCGCCGCCGACCACAACCGCGACTACGCCGCCCGCATCGGCGAGCTGGTCGGCGCGCTCACCGCCGGCTTCCACGCCGACACCGTCAACCTGGTCACCACCCACGGCACCCTGCCCGGCGGGGCGTTCGGCGGCGGCGAGCGGGAGGCGCAGTCGATCTTCTCCTACTACTTCGAGCCGACCGCGTTCCCGGCCACCACCCAGTACGCCGCCCTCGGCCACCTGCACCGCCGCCAGCAGATCCCCGGCCCGTGCCCGATCTGGTACAGCGGCTCGCCGCTGGCCGTCGACTTCGGCGAGGAGGGCAACACGCCGGGCGCGCTGCTGGTCGAGGTCGCGCCGGGCAGGCCCGCCGTGGTGCGGGAGCTGGCGTTCACCTCCGCGCGGCGGCTGCGCACCGTGCGCGGCACGCTGGAGCAGCTGGAGGCCATCGAGCCGGGCGACGACTGGCTCAAGGTGATCGTGGAGGAGAAACCCCGGGTCGGCCTCGCCGACGACGTGCGCGGCCTGCTGAACGGCGCCGTGGACGTGGTCCTGGACGAGCGGTTCAGGCCGGTGCCCGCCACGCGCAGGACCGGCTCGGCCGAGCACAGCCCGCGCGAGCTGTTCCGCGAATACCTGACCGCCACCGGCCGCCACGACGAGCAGGTGGCCGCGCTGTTCGACCGGCTCTACGACGAGGTGACCGGCTGATGCGACCCCTCCTGCTGCACCTGGACCACTTCGGCAGCTTCCGCGAGCCGGTGGCCGTCGACTTCTCCGACACCGAGTACTTCGCGCTCGTGGGCCCGACCGGCGCCGGCAAGAGCACGATCATCGACGCCATCTGCTTCGCCCTGTACGGCACCGTGCCGCGCTGGGGCAGGGAGAACTCCATCGCCCACGCCCTGGCCCCGTCCGTCGCGGCCGGCAAGGTGGCGATGGTGTTCGACAGTAACGGGCGCCGCTACGGCGTGGCCCGGTCGATGGTGCGCGACGCCAAGGGCGCGGTGCGCACCAAGGAGGCCAGGCTCGACGAGCTGGACCCGGCCGCGCCGCTCGCGCAGGCGTTCGACGCGGTGGTCAAGCCGCTCGCCGAGGGCGAGAACGTCACCCCGGAGGCGCAACGCGTGACCGGGTTGGAGTACCGGTTCTTCACCCAGTGCGTGGTGCTGCCGCAGGGCCGCTTCGCGGAGTTCCTGCACGCGGCGCCGCGCGAGCGGCAGGACCTGCTGGTGCAGCTGCTCGACGCCGACGTCTACGAGCGGATCAGGCAGAGCGCCGCCCGCGAGGAGGAGGCCGCCAAGCAGGCCGCCTCCTTCGCCCGCGACCAGCTCGCCAAGCTGTCCGGCGCGACCGCGGAGGCCGAGCGGGAGCTGTCGGAGCGGCTGGAGGCGCTGCGGCGGCTGGCCGAGACCATCGGCGCCGACCTGGACCTGCTGCGGGCCCGCGAGGCCGACATCCGCCGCGCCGAGCAGGAGCTGGCCGCCATGGCCGAACGCCGGTCGCTGCTGTCGTCGTTGCGCATGCCCGCCGCCGTGCCCACGCTGGCCTCGGCCCGGCGCGCCGCCGCCGAGTCGGTCGAGGCGCTGACCGCCGAGGTGGCCACGCTGGAGGCCGACGACCACGAGGCGTACGAGGCGCTGGCCGCGCTGGGCGACCGGGGCGCGCCACGGGCGGCGCTGGCCGCGCTGGACGCCCGCGAGCGGCTGACCGCCGACGCCGCCCGCGCCCGCGCCGAGGCCACGACGGCGGCGGAGTCCCTGGAGAGCCTGGCCGGCGCGCGGGAGGGGGCCGAACAGGCGCTGGCCGCCGCCGAGACCCAGCGGGAACGGCTGCGCGACGCCCACGCGGCCGCCCACCTGGCCCCCCGGCTGGCCGTGGGCGAGCCGTGCCCGGTCTGCCGGCACCCGGTCTCCGAGCTGCCCCGGCACGAGCCGCCCGCCGACATCCGCACCGCCGACCGCGTCCTCGCGGGCGCCCGCGAACGGGCCGAGCGCGCCAGGGCCGCCCACGCCCGGGCCGAGACCTCGGCGTCGATGCTCACCGCGCAGGCCACCCGGATGGAGTCCGAGCTGGCCGCGCTGCCCGCCCCGGGCGACCGGGCCGAGCTCGAAGGCCGGTTGGCGGCGATCGCCAAGGCCGGCGAGCTGGCCACCCAGGCACGCGGGGCGCTGCGCGCCGCCCGCGCGAAGCTGGACGAGGCTCGGGCCGGCGCGGAGCGGACCGAGCGGCAGACGGAGACCGCCTGGCGGGAGCTGGAGGCCGCCCGCGACCGGCTCCTGGTCTCCGGCCCGCAGGAGGACCCGCCGCCGCTGGTGGACCGGCGCGACCTGCACCAGGCGTGGAGCGAGCTGCTCGGCTGGCGGGACCGGGCCGCGCAGGCCGCCCGCGCCGAGCTGGCCGAGCGCGAGGAGCAGCTCGCCCAGGCCGGCGCCCGGCTCGCCGCCGACCGCCGCCGGCTGACGGAGCGGCTGGCCCAGCACGGCGTCGTCGCCCCGCGCGACGCCTCGCCCGACCAGCTCGGCGCCGCCGTCGCCGGGGCCGTCGCCCGCGCCGACAGCGCCCTCGAACGCCTCAAGGAGGAGCGCAAGCGGGCCGCCGACCTCGAACTCCAGGTCTCTCAGAAGGAGCACGAGGCCAAGGTCGCCCACGAGCTCGCCCTGCGGCTGCGGGCCAACGCATTCGAGCGCTGGCTGTGCGCCGAGGCCCTGGCCGTGCTGGTCGCCTCGGCCTCCGACACGCTGCGCGAGCTGTCCGACGGCCAGTACGAGCTGGCTCTCGGCGACAAGACCGGCGACATCGAGGTCATCGACTACGGCGAGGCCGGCCTGCGGCGCAGCGCCCGCACCCTGTCCGGCGGCGAGACCTTCCAGGCGGCCCTCGCCCTGGCCCTGGCGCTGTCCGGCACGGTCGCCCGGGGCCTCGACTCGATCTTCCTGGACGAGGGGTTCGGCACGCTCGACCCGGCCACGCTCGACACCGTGGCCACCACCCTCGAACGCCTCGCCGCCGGCCAGGACCGCCTGATCGGCGTCGTCACGCACGTGCCCGCGCTGGCCGAGCGCGTGCCGGTGCGCTTCGAGGTCAGGCGCGACGGCAAGGGCTCCCACGTGCGGAAGGCGGCCATCGCTCCATGACGGGATTCACCGTCGACCCGTGGGACCCCGGCTACGCCGCCGCCCTCGCCGTCGAGAACCTCTCCGAGATGGGCGCCACCAGCGCCGAGCTGGTCATCGACGTCGAGCGGCCGGCCGCCGACTGGAAACCCGTCACCCCCGGGCCCGGCGCCTCCCCTCCCGCGACGCTGCTGGTGGCCGACGGGGTCCGCAGGATCGACGCCCGCGTGTGGGTCCACGACCCCGACGCGCCCATGCCCGTGCCGGGGATCGCGGCGTCGTACGCGGCCGGGATCGTCCGCTGCGGGCCGGACGGCGCCGAGCTGGCGGAGATCGAGGTCAACCGGTCGCTGATCTCCGCCTCGCCGCACACGCCCGAGGTCAAGACCCCGCACGCCACCTACCAGCCCACCAAGGCCGCCGACGCGAGCTTCGAGGAGCTGTCGCTGGCGTTGCAGCGGCTGGTCACCCAGCTGGAGGTGGATGTGGCGGTGCGGCACCGCAACCGCGATGACGACCTGCTGCTGGTGGACGGGCCGCTGCGGGGGCGCACGCACCTGCCGCGCACGATCGGCTACATCAAGACGCATCACACCGCCTACCTGCCGTCGCCGCAGTCCGCGGTGGTCGCCGCGCTCGCGCCCGGCCAGCGCACGCCGGTGTTCCTGATGGGCACGAGCTGGCGGCGGCACGCCTGGTACGTGCGGCTGCCCGTCCAGTCGTCCGCCCCGTGGGCGGGCGTGGCGCGCTGCGAGGCCAGCGCCGAGCTGGACCCGGCCCAGGTCGTACGGCTGGCCGACTCGGTCACCCTCGCCCTGCCGCCGCTGGCCGGCGTGGACTACAAGGACCCGCGCGCGCCGCAGAACCTGGTCCCGATCGGCGGCCTGGAGAAGCTCCTGCGCCATCACCTGGGCGACAGCCGCCTGCTCTACCGCGCGCTGCGCACGACGGCGGCCGGTTAGCCGCGCTCTCGGGGAACGGGCCCGTCGTCGGCGTCAGCTACGAGAGCGTACGCGGGGAGGCCCTCGTCACCGGCCTGGAGAAGTCCCTGGACGCCTCGCTCGTCCTGCTCTTCCACCGGACGTACGCCAAGGCCATGCGGGCCGTCGAGGAGCAGCGGGCCTTCGCCGTCTTCGTCGTGCGCGGGACCGACGTCGAGATGAGCGTCTCCAGCGCCTCGGGCGCGTCGGTGGCACTGCTGCTCGTCGAGCAGGCTCAGCGCCCACGCCGACCGGCTCGGTGCGGGCGAGCGGATCGCCTTCACCCCCGCGTACGCCGCGCTCGGGGCGTTCTTCATCGTGGCGATCGTGGACTGGCTGCTGGGCGCGCTGCGGCTGCCGGTCCTGGAGTCGTAGTCGATCCTGGCGCCGACCATGTTCACGACGGGGATGGTGTTCACCATGTTCCGCACCTTCCTCGGACGCTGGGCGATGCTCCCCACCTGGGGGTTGATGGTGCTGCTCGGCAACCCCTCCTCCGGCGGGGCGGTGTCGTGGCCGCTGCTGCCCTCGCCGCTCGGCGTCATCGGCCGCTGGTTGCCGCCGGGGGCGTCGGTCAACGCCCAGCGCACCGCCGTCTACTTCCGCGGCCACCAGAGCGTGGCACCTTCCTGGTGCTGGGGGCGTGGGCGCTGGTGTCGTGCGTCGTCTTCCTCATCTGGCGCGAGCGCCACCCCAGCGCCCCTTCGTGAGCGGTCAGCGGATCCCGTCCCAAACGGTCAGCGTCGCGCCGCCAACGGTCAGCGGGGCGCGTCGCTCGTGCGGCGCTCGCCGGCGGAAGCCCGGGGCACGCGGCGGTCGCGGCGGCGTTCGAGCTCTTCCTCCTCGACCAGCGTGAGCATCGGCTCGCCGGGCGCGCACAGCATCACGACGACGAAACGGCTCCACGAGTCGCCGAGGTTGTTGGCCGCCTGGTAGTGGATGACGTCACCGCCCGGCTCCCAGAAGGCCTCGCCCGCGCGGAGGACCCGCTCGGGCTCGCCCTCGAGCTCGAAGATCATTTCTCCTTCGAGCATGTAGCCGAAGACCGGGCCCGCGTGGCGGTGCGGCGGAGTGCCCGGGTCCCCGGGCGGCAACTCGATCAGCGCGGTCATCGCGCAGGCCCCCTCGGGGACCGTGGGGTGCTGCTCCTGAAGCATTGTCAGGACGGTGTTCGATCGCGAAGAAGTCTGCATGCCCAGCACGCTATGGCGCGTTCGGCCCTATGGGATGGGCCAGTTGTGGCCCGGATGATTGGACCAATCCGAGTGTTCATCATTACTTTGGCGATCTTTGTCATTATTCGCACCGATTCATGGGGATCATTGCGATGTCCGTCGCACCCCCACGAGGAGGCTTCGTGCACACCCCGCAACGCTCCGGACCCGCCTGGCCGGTGAGGCTCACCGTCGTCCTCACCGCCCTCCTGTCCCTCATCGCCCTGGTCGGCGTCACCCCCGCCAGCGCCGCGGTCTACAACTCCTGCACCATCTCCCGGTGCTCCGACGCGCGCTCCGCCAGCTCGACCTGGGCCTCCAAGGGCTACCCCACCTCCAGCGGCTGGTACTCCTGGCCTGACGGCCGTTACAACTACACGGGCGGGCGCTTCTACAACCGCGAGGGCCAGCTGCCCAGCGGCGCCACCTACTACGAGTACGACGTCTACTCCCGGGCGCGCGGGGCCGCGCGTGACGCGTACCGGATCGTGGTCAACCGCAGCACCGGCGTGGTGTGGTTCTCGCCCAACCACTACACCGACTTCTATCGCCTCTAGGACGCACGCCCATGACCTCCGCCGCACGTCCGCTGCCGTCCTGGCTCACGGTGTCCACCGGCCCGGCTCCGGTGGTGGTCGACGGGCGGTCCTGCCGGACCCGTGCCGCCTTCTTCACCGAGGTGGCGCGGGTTCTGCGCCTGCCGGACTACTTCGGCCGCAACTGGGACGCGCTCACCGACTCGCTGCGCGACACCGGGGCCGTCGCCCTGGTCGTGGTGCACGCCGAAGAGCTGCTCGACGCCGAGCCTCCCGAGCAGTTCGCCACCCTGCTGGCGGTCCTGTCCGACGCCGCCGAGGCCGGGCTGACGGTCACCCTGTGCACCGACCCGGCCCACGAGGCCCTGCTCCGGGAGCGGACCGCCGCCGCGCTGAGCTGAGCCATCCGCCCGGCCCGCCGGCGGGATGTGACGGTCGCTCCGGGCAGCGACACCTTCAGAAACACGCTGACCAGGATCCGCGTCACAGGAGCCGGCGGGTGAGGGGCAGTCTGGTCCGGGTGATGAGCGCCGCCATGCTCGCCAGAACGGGCAGCCCTACCACCACGGCGACCACGAACGGCCACGGTATGGCGATCGTGGCGGGATCTCCGGCGCCGTGCGTCGTCATCGGGCGGGTCAGTGCCAGGCCCGTCACCGTTCCCGCGACCAGCCCCACCAGCGCGCCGAGCCCGGAGATGTAGAGGGCCTGGCCGGCCACGACCGCCCGCAACACCCTGGACGGGGCACCGATGGCCACCATCGTCGCCTGCTCGGGCCTCATGTCGGCGGCTGCCAGGCGAGTAGCGGCCAGCGTACCGCCGACGACGAGGACGAGAGCGCCGCCGAGCCAGCCCCACAGGCTGGGGTCGGGCACGTTGCGATAGCCCTCCTCGGAGGCGACCGTGACACGCGGGGTCACCTTGGCCAGATCGCGCCCCAGCGTCGAGTTCGCTGACGGCCGGTACATGGCGTAGAGCTGGCGCTCCGCTGTCGCGAAACCGGCCTGCTCCACCAGGGCACGCGGCAGCAGGGCGCCGCCCTGGTGCTCATCGGCGGGTGCGGCCAGCACCGCGGGCACTTCGAGCTTGCGCGCGGGGCCGGACGTGGAGCCCGCCCGCAGCGCGAGTTTGCCGTCCCGCAGCGCGGCCGCGTCGAACACCACGGCCTTGCCACTCGCCAGCGCCGCGGCCGCCTGCGGATCATGGCGCCCTTGCAGGAGCCTGAGCAGGGTCTGGTCTCCGACGGCCGCTGTGCGACGCGTGCGTGTGCCGTTCCATCGCACCGTGTACCGCAGTGCGTAGCGGCGGCCCTGGGTGTCCCTCACTTGGTACCCGGCGGTCAGCGGCACGCCCGGCAGGTGGCGGGCGGCTTCGGCGCGAAGCCTGGTCCAGGCCGCGTCGCCGATGTTGCCGGCCCAGATGGCCAGCATGCCGGTCGGGCGCGCCGAGGTGTAGGCGTTGCGCCGGTCCATGTACTCGCTGTAAGTGCCGATGCCCACCGCCACGACTGTGGCCGTAACCGCCATGACGGCCGCCACGGCGCTCGCCGTACGGGATCGGTGACGGACCGCGTCACGTACGGAAAGCCGCAGAGGGAGCCGCAGCCGCTCGGCCAGTCGCCCCGTGCAGCGGACCAGCCATGGCGTCAACACCACCAGCCCGAGCAGGACCAGCACCGCGGATGCGAGCACCCACACCGAGCCCGGCTGGCGGCGCGCCACCACGGTCGCCCCCAGTCCGGCCAGCACCAGCACAGCCCCCGCCAGCGGCCATCCCGGCCGATCAGCCGCCGTGGGCGCCCGGCCGGCCAGCACCGTCGCGCTGTTCTGCCGAGCCGCCTGTACGGCGGGCACCAGCGCTGCCACGATCCCAGTGAGCAGGCCCAGCGCGGAGACGGCCAGGACCGGCGGCCACGGTACGTCCGGCGGGCCGGCCTGGCCTCCCCATCGTGCCACGATGGGTGCGCCGAGCGTTCCTGCCCCGATGCCCAGCACCGTCGCCATCAGGGTGGCGGCGCCGCCGAGGACCAGTCCGTCGGCCACCACGATGGTCCGCAGATGCGCGGCCGAACCTCCCTGGGCAGCGATCTCGGCCAGTTCCCGGCGCCGCCTCCTGAGCCCGACCGCGAAAGCGGGCCCGGCCAGCAGCACGGTCTCCAGCACCACCATGATCACCATGGCGCCGATCCCGACCGTGTTCTGGACGTCGAAGCCCGAGGCACGAGCCCAAACGCGAGGGTCCGTCATCATGGCGCGCGAGGTGACGTACAGACCGGCGCTGTTCAGCGTGGTCACGCCGGTCCAGGACACGGAGCCTGCGGTGTCGGCGAGCCATCCGATGCCGTGCCTGTCTGGAAACCAGAACTCATCCAGCGACGCCAGCGGGAGATCGAGGCCCACGACCTCCCGAAGAGACGGCCGGTTCGGGTGCTCGACCACGCCCACCACCGTCAGCGGCGCCGCGCCGGACGGCCGCAGGAGAGCGCCGGGCCGCAGGCCGAACGCGGAGGTCACCGCGACCTCGCGGGCCGCCGAGGGCAACCTGCCCTCGCTCAGCGTCAGCATCCCCTTGGTGAGGGGGTCGCGCAGGTCGGTCTTCAGCGCGTCGACCCGCTCGGTGCCCAGGTGGAGCACACCCCTGTCGAAGGGGATCAACCTGGTGCCCGATCCGAGCAGCGCCACCACTTCGGCGGCGCTGCGCCTGGCCACGATCGGTCCTTCGCCACCCGTGCTCCAGCTCGTCCCGTCCGGCTGCTGGCGGAGCACCGCACCCTCGGGCACCTGCACGAGGCGGGCGTCAGCCGCGCCAAACTCAGCCACCAGCCCTTCCTGCGGACTGACGTTCATGGTCTCGATGAGGGTCAGAACCGTCGTGATCACCAATACGGGCAAGCCGATCATCACCATGATGAGCGCGCTTCGCCCTCGGGAGCGCCGCGCGTTGCGGCGGGCGATGCGCAGCGCGACAAGAACGACGCTCATCGGGCGCTCACCAGTGACACGTCCGTGGAATCCGCGATCATCCCGTCACGGAGGAACACCACACGATCGGCCCAGGCGGCGTAGCGCGGCTCATGGGTGACGAGCAAGACCGCCGCGCCCACGTCACAGCGGGCGCGTAAGACTTGCAGGATTTCATCGCCGGTGCGTGTGTCGAGCGCACCGGTCGGCTCGTCGGCCAGCAGCAGGTGCCGTTCGCCGACCAGAGCACGGGCGATCGCCACCCGCTGGCGCTGGCCACCGGACAGCTCGTCAGGGAAGCGGTCGGCCAGATCTTCCACGCCGACCTCCGCCAGCACAACCGTGGCCTCCTCGCGGGCGAGGCGTGGGCGCACGCCGTCGAGCTCGCGCGGCAGCATCACATTCTCCACCGCCGTCAGCGACGGGATCAGATTGAGGTCCTGAAAAACGTAGCCGACGCTGCGACGCCGCAAGGCCGCCAGGTCGCGTACGGCGGCCAGGTCCTGCTCGTCGACGTGCACCGTCCCCGACGTGGGCCGCTCCAGCCCGCCCGCGAGGTTGAGCAGCGTCGACTTGCCGGACCCGGACGGGCCCATGACCGCGACCAGCTCCCCCGCGTCAACCTCCAGGCTCACGCCCTTGAGAGCGTGCACGCCCGTCGCCCCTTCGCCATGGACTCTGGCCACCTCGGCCAGCCGCACAACCGTCATCTTTTCTCCTTGAGAACGGCCTCGCAGTGGTCCAGCCACCGCTGCTCGGCCTCGGCCCGGAAAATCATCGAATCGAGCACCAACCGCTGAGCCACACCTCCCGTCGCAGCTCGTTTGGCCCTGGTCAGCTGCTGGAGGGCGCGCATGGTCGCAGTACGCTGCCGGCGGATGACCTCGGCGACGTCCACCTCCTTGGCCTCGACGGCCATGGCCAGCTTGATGACCAGCTCGTCCCGCGGCCGGTCGGACGGGACGATGGGGGTGCTGAACCATCGCGCCAGTTCCGCCCTGCCGTCCGCGGTGAGCGTGTAGACGACCCGGCCCTGCTCGTCCGACTCGCCCGGCTCGACGAAGCCGTCGCGCTCCATGCGGGCCAGCGTCGTGTAGACCTGGCCGATGTTGAGCGGCCAGGTCGCCCCAGTCGACGCCTCGAACTCCACCCGCAATTGGTAGCCATGCCGAGGCCCCCTGCTGAGCAGGGCCAGCAGGCCGTGCCTGATCGACATGGATACCAAGTATGCATATTCAGTATGCATCGCTCAAGGGATTCCGCCATAGTCGGCAAACGAGGCGTTCCGGTGCCCACGGCACACATCCGGCACCTCGCCACGACAATCCCGTGCTGCGCAGCTCGCCGTCGCTGGATCCGCCCCGCCCGGTGAGGCGGTGGACGGGTTCGCTTCGCGCTGACGGTCGCCACGCTCGCGGCGCTGCTCGGCATCTCACCGGAACGCAGGGCCGGCTTCGTCCGCTGGATGGTCACGATCTCCGAGTTCGCCGGCTCCAACGCCGCCGACCCCGTACGGCAGGCGCGCTTCCACCAGGACCCGGCCGAACGGCTGCGGCCGTGTCACACCGGCGGCGGGAAGGGTCCCTGATCGTCAGTGCGGCAGCAGGGCGTGCGCCAGTTGGTCGGCGGCCCAGCTCTCCCACTGCCCCGTCGTCCATCCGCACTCGCGCAGCATCACGAGAAACAGGTCCGGCGACAGCAGCCCGACGGTGATGTCGGTGGCTCGCCGTTTGGTCAGGCCTGGCCGCAAGGCACGCAGCCCGGACAGGATGGCGACGAACGTCCCATGCGCGATCTGCCGCTGCTCGCTGTTGGCCGCCCATTGGGCGGCCATGTCGGCATCGACGGCTGCCGCGTCACGGACGACCGCCAGCACGGGGGCGACCCGATCGAGGATGACGCCGCTCGCGTGGGTCCACCCCCGTACGACCGCCACCGGGTCCTGCTCCGCCCGCAGAGCCGCGAACCAGGGCCGGTCCAGAAGCGGCACGGGCTCGTCGTCTCCGGCGGACGCGGCGTCGACGACGTGTTTGAGCAGCCGGCTCTTGCTCCCGTAGTGAAAGTACACGGTCTGCACCGACACCTCGGCCGTATCGGCGACCTGCTGGAAGGTCGTCCCGGCATATCCCCGCACCACGAACAGCTCGTACGCGGCCCGCACGATGCGGCCCTTGGTCTGCGCGGAGCGCCCTTTGGGGTTCTTGACGTCAGGCATTGATTTAGAGTACCACTTTATAGTGTCGCTCTATAGTCGCACTACAAAAACCAGGAGTGGTTCATGACCGCGCTAGGCGGGTTCCACCATGTCAAGCTCCCTGTCTCCGACATCCACAAGAGTCTGGAGTGGTACGGGCGGGTGCTCGGCCTTCAGGTGGCGATCGAGTTCGTCGAGGACGGCGCGTTGCGCGGCGCCGCCTTGCGCGACGCCGGCCAGAGCCTCATGATCGCGATCCGCGAGGAGCCCGAGCGAGCCGCCGCCCTGAGCGGATTCGACCCGGTCGCGCTCGGCGTGCCGACCCTTGATGCGTTACACGCCTGGTCCGACCGCCTTGAGGCGTTGGGCGTGGCGCACTCCGAGATCGCCGAAGGCAGCGTGGGGTGGCTGATCAGCGGCATCACCGACCCCGACGGCATCGAGATCCGGCTCTACACCTTCCAGGAGCGGTCATGAGCGCATTGCACCTGCCCGCCGGCTCCGGTGCCGTTCACCTGTTCCTCGGCACCACCATGACCGTGAAGGCGGGCCAACGGGAAACCGGCGGGGCGATGACTCTCATCGAGCAGGAGTGCCCGCCCGGCTTCGCCACTCCCCTGCACCTTCACCAACACGACGACGAGGCCTTCTACGTGCTGTCGGGAACCATGCAGGTCTCCTGCGGCGACACGACGTGGCCGGCCGGCCCCGGCGCCTTCGTCCTGCTGCCCCGTGGGCGGCCCCACGCCTTCGTCAACCGCCAGGACCACCCCCTGCGACTGCTCCAGCTGACCTGGCCGACCGGGTTCGAGCGCTTCGCCGCCGACGTCGCCGCCCTCGGTGCCGGCCCACCCGACCCCACGCGGCTCACAGAGATGGCCGCCCGCCACGGGTACCAGATCATCGGCCCACCTGACGGGGCCGGGCCGCAGATGTCGCCATAACCATCTGCGCCTCGCTGAGCAAGCACTGCTGACCCCAAGGAGAAGATCATGAAGTACGTCACCTTCGGCACGGCCGTACTGGCGGCCACCGTTCTGACCATCGCCCTGACGCCCGCCTTCGCCGCTACCGCGTCCACCGCACCGGGCCCGGACACCTGCCTGGTCGGCTACGTGTGGCGGGAGGCGCGTCCCACCGACCGGGTCTGCGTGACCCCGAAGGTTCGCGAGCGGACCGCGCTGGAGAACCGGCTCAAATACATGAACTGGGTACCGGGCGCGTACGGCCCGCACACCTGCTTAAAGGGAATGGTATGGCGAGAAGCCTTCGCCGGTGACGACGTCTGTGTCAACCAGAAAAGCCGCAACGAGGCGCTGCGGGACAACGCCGAGGCCGCCGATCGCAGGGTCACGGCCAGCCTGTGGATCACCAAATACCGCCTCGGGCCGCGGGACAACGGCGACGGCACCGCCTCCACCACCTCAACCGATGACATCGAGCGGCTGAAACTGAACGGCAGCCACTACAACGTCGGCCAGGTGAGACTGTTCATCTACTACAACACCGGCAAGCTCTTCTGGAGCGGCACGGTCAAGGCCGCCCAGAACGGCGCGTACCCCGGTGGCAGTTGGGGCATGCAGACCGGCAAGTTCGACTGCTCGGCCCCGGGCAAGCCCGCCAACGCCTACGCTCGCGCCCAGGACGTCACCTCGGGCCGCTGGTCGCCCAAGGTCGCGGTCCGTGTCGGCTGCGCCGTCTACTGAACTGATCATTCTCGGAAGTCAGATCGCAAGCGGCCATCAGTCCGTATGAAAGCGATCCGCCATACACAAGGCGTGCCCCACTGGACCACTGGTGCGAGGAGGCTCCCGTGCGTCGCGCAACATTCACCTCTCTGATCGGTGCCGCGATTCTGGCGGCAGGACTCGTTCCCCTCACGGCGACGCCCGCCAACGCCATGCCCGCCGGATGGTTCCATCTCCGGGGCACCACGAAGGACAAGATCGCTCCCTTCGCCCTTCGCGCTATGGACGTGCAATGGGCCCCCGACGGCAAGATCACCGGATCGGTCCGGTTGAACGCCAGCACGTTCGCCAAGGATTCGCAGCTATGGAAGGTGAGATTTCCCAGCACCGGGCAAATTGGCGAGGTCAAACTGGAGAACAAACTGACGGGACGATGCATTCTGTTCGGCGGCCGGCGCATGCAGGACGGCGGGGGCACCGCGGCGGGTCTGGGGCCGTGCAGCAGCAACACCGTCTGGATGGCCATTCCGATGGGCCCCCGCAAGTACGCCTTCCGCTCCCGCGCCAACGCCCCGGCCCACCCGATGTGTCTGAGCAAGGGCACGACGGGAAATCCGGAGTTCCTCAGGCTCAAGGACTGCAGCGACAACCGCTTCACGCCCGAGATGGTCTGGGAAACGTACACGTCAGGGTAGTGAACAGGGGTCAGGAGGCGGCGGCGTCCTGTCGCGGAGCCGTGGCCTCGGCCCCGAGAAAGCCTTCCTCCGCGCTCGTACAGGTGCCGCCGGACGTGACGTGCTCTTCGCCGCCGCGGCCGCCCGTTCTCCGTGACGCGGCAGCCTGTGCGGAGCACAGGTACGGGCGGGAGAGCGTCAGGGCGATCGCGGTGAGGGCCATGCCGAACAGGACCGGCGCGAGGTGCCCGAGGTCGACGTACCCGATGGCCAGGTGGGTGACGACGGCGGGCACGAAACCGGCGACGGCCGCGAGCGTCAGCGTCCACCACACCCATGCCTCGCCGCGCCGCCACCCCCAGGCGCTCAGCAGGGTGATGGCCGCCGCGGCGGCCATCAGCGACCCGCCGAACCCCGCCCTGTCGTGCGCGATGAACGGCAGCAGCCGCGTGCCGGCCGCCCGCAGCGTGTCCGGCCCGGTTCTCAGGTACTCCAGGTCGCTCGGGACGAAGACACCGCCGAGGCCGACGGCCGACACGGCCACGCCGCCGGCGAACAGGCCGATCCCGGTGATCACCATGAGGAGCTGGCCGGTGAGCGCCCGGCGGCGTTCGCGTTCGGGTCCCTCCGGGCGGGAGATCCACCGCGGGCGGTCCCGGGGCCGCCGGGCCGCGGCCAGGAACATGGGCAGGAGCACGGCGGCCAGCGCCGTGTGCAGCGGCTCGACGTACCCGTGGGTGAAGAGGTAGGGCACGGCGGCGAACCCGATCGCCCCGGAGACCAGGTATGCCTCGCGTGCCCACGGCCACCCGCGGCGCATGCCCCCGGCGGTGAGCCCCATGTGGAGGACTCCGACGGCCACCATGGTGCCCGCCAGCGTGATCCGGTCGTGTCGCAGGAAGTGGACCAGGTGGTGGTTGACGGCGTGTAACGCCTCCTGGTCCATGCCGAGGAAGGCGCGGTCGTACCAGAGCAGGACCGGCCCGAGCGCGACCGCCGCGGCCACGAGCCCGGCGACCGCGATGACGGCGCCGGCCATCAGCCCCCACCACCAGGCGGGCCAGCGGCGGGGGTCGCGGCCGGCGGGCCACAGCGAGGGGGCGGGCGTGGTGGGGGTCGCCGCCTCCATCACCCGCCCGAACCACCCGGGCCCCGCCTCGACGAGCAGGGCCGGTGTGGCGAGCACGACCTTGGCGGGATCGGCGAGGACCCGGACCGCCGCTCCGACGGACGGGGAAACGAGCTGGACGACGTCCACGCCGTCCTCCGGACGGGCCTCCACATCGAGCCCCGGCCGGCGGCTCCTCTCGTGGTCCGGTCGGCGGTTCTCCCCGTGCCCCGGCCGTCGGTTCTCCTCGTGGTCCGGCGGTAGGACCGCGTCCACGTGCGGTGCCAGGGCGGCGGTCGCGGCCGGGTCCCCCGTGCGGACCAGCACCGGCACCCGCCTGCCCGCCGCCGCCTCCCGTACGAGCGCCACGTCCGCGAGCCCGACCGGCTCCACCACGATGAGCCCCGCCCCGAGCGGCGGCAGCGCGCGTACGGCGTCCCGGGCCACCTCCGGCGGCACCACCGCCCCCAAGCGGCTGCATACCGCGACCCCGCCCGCGGTGCCCGCCAGGTGCGCCGGCGGGTGCCGGTGCCCGAGCAGCCCCGCGATCATCCGCCCGCCGCCGGGCAGCGATCCCGTCCAGGCCAGCGTCCGCAGCGCCATCCGCCGCGACCGCCGCACGCCCAGCAGCGCCCCCGCGATGCCCCGCAGCGGCTGGTACGTCCAGTCAGGCATCGCCACCCGGCCTTCCCCCCGGCGCGGGCACCGCCTCAGCCGCCCGTTCAGCCGGCTCGACCCGCTCGGCCGGCCCAGGCAGCTCAGCCGGCTCGGGCAGCTCGGGTGGTGTCCATCCGAGGACGGGGTCCATCGAACGCAGCAGCAGGCCGGGCGGCACCAGGCGGGCGAGCAGGTTCCGTGACCACGCCCCCGGTGGCCATGCCACCAGGGACGCCGCGCCCATCCGGGCCGACCGGCGCACGATCGCCCGGGTGCGGGGCCGCCGTGCCCGGTCGTACCGCGCGAGCGCCACGTCCACGTCCGGGTCCGCCCGCAGGCAGGCGGCCAGCGTGACCGCGTCCTCCAGCGCGGTGCCCGCACCCTGCCCCAGCGCCGGATCCATCGCGTGCGCCGCGTCCCCCAGCAGCACCGCCCTCCCCCGAACGTAGGAGGCCAGTGGCGGCACCGCGTACACGTCGTGCCGCAGCACGGCGCCCTCGGGCACCGCCGCAAGCAGTTCGGGCACGGGATCGGGCCAGCCGCCGAACCTGCGCGCGAACCCGGCGGACGCGTCCTCCTCGCCACCTTCGGGCGCCCGGGCCGCCGCGAAACAGTAGAACCGCCCGCCGGGCAGCGCGGCGAACCCGAATCGCTCGCCCCGCCCCCAGAACAGCGCCCCCTCGGCTCCCCGCCCGTCCAGCGGCTCGGTCACCGCCCGCCACGCCGTGCACCCGGCATATCGGGGCGGCCGGGCCTCCGGCCAGCACTGCCGCCGCACCCGGCTGCGGATCCCGTCGGCCCCCACCACCAGATCCGCGCGCACCCGCCCGTCCCGGTGCTCGACCACCGCCCCGTCGCCGTCCGGCCACACGGCGCGCACCTCGCCGCCCGGCCGCAGCAGGTCCGCGGGCAGTGCCGCCACGAGCACCCGTACCAGCTCGGCCCGGTGCACCATGAGCAGCGGCCGGCCGTGCCGCCGCGCGACGTCGGAGTTGTCCGTCCTGAACAGCCACCGCCCGGCCCGGTCCCGCACCCCGCCCGCGGTCTCCACGGCGGCGATTGCGCGTACCCGCTCGGCCAGGCCCAGGGCGGCGAGGGCGCGCGTGGCGTTCGGCCAGAGCGCCAGCCCCGCCCCGATCTCGCCGAACTCCCCGGCCCGCTCCAGCACGGTCACCCGCCAGCCGATCCGATGCAGCGCGATTGCCGCCGCCAGCCCGCCGATCCCCCCGCCGACCACGACCGCAGCAGGCATGAACCGCACCCCCGACCTCCGTTTTGAGCGACTGCTTAATCCGACCTTAGACGGATTTAAGCAATCGCTCAAGAAGTGCGGGTGGGGAGCGCGGCCGCTGGCGACCGCGCTCCCCGTTCCGAAGGCCAGGTCCCGTCAGTGGGGCATCAGGACCTTGTCGACGATGTAGACGGTGGCGTTGCTCGTCGTCACGCCGCCGCAGACGATCTTGGCGTCGTTGATCGTGAGGTTGTCGCCGGAGCCCTTCACGGTCAGGGACGCGCCCTGCATGGTCTTGAGGTCGGCGCCCTCCACCAGGTCGGACGGCGCCTTCTTGCCCGTCACCACGTGGTAGGACAGCAGCTTGGTCAGCACGTCCTTGTTGGCCATGAGCTTGTCCCGGACTTCCTTCGGGATCGCGTCGAACGCCTTGTTGTCCGGCGCGAAGAGCGTGATGTCCTTGGCGGAGTTCAGCTTCTCCTCGAGCCCGGCCGCCTTCACGGCCGCCGACACCATGGAGAGCTCGGTGAGCTTGGAGATGGCGGTGCCGGCCGGCTGGTCGGCGATCTCGGCCAGGTCGCTCTCGATCGCGGCGCATCCGGGACCGGACGGGCTTACGGCGGCGCCCGGCGAGGGCGACATCTCCGGAGGAGAGGGCGACATCTCCGGTGAGGTGGGCGACATCTCTGGCGTGGTGGGCGACACCTCCGGTATGGAGGTCTCCTCCGGTGACGGCGCCGGCGTACGCATGTGGACAGCCGCGCCGGCGGTACCAGTGGCACCGGCGGCCAGCGCCAACGCCGCCGCGAGAAGCACTCGTTTCACTGTGATCCCCCCGAGTTCGGAGTGCCGCGGCGGGCGAACTCGCCACGGCTCGAACGCAGCCCCGGGCTCGCACCCCGGCTGCCCCTCCAGTGTGGGCAGCCATCGAGAACACCGGAGTTACATTTCGCCTAAAAGGCCACAAAAGCCGCACATCATAACTTTTGCCCGCCGCGTCTTCCCGCAGGTTTGGAACGCGTCGCACCCGGCCCTCCGGGGCCCAGGTCCCTTTACGAAACCGAGAGCGTTCAGACGACCGGCCGCCGTGAGCGGGGTGGGGATCGACGACAGCCGGTCAGCCGGGGAACCGCGGCGGCGGGGAGGCGGCCCGTGCGCGAGGAGCCAGGCGGATGGGCTGACGCGTGGCGACCGGGATCTCGCGGGTGGAACGGGTAGCGTGAACGGATGAGCAAGTCGTTCCTGGAGCCAGCGGAGTGGTACGCGACGCTTCCGGCGTTCTACGCCTCGGCGTGCGTGCTGCTGACCGACACCGAGGACCGGGTCCTCATGGTCAAGCCCAACTACCGGCCCTACTGGTCGATCCCCGGCGGCATCATCGAGGCCGACGAGCTCCCCCACGAGTGCGCCGTCCGCGAGATCGACGAGGAGCTCGGGCTGCGCGTGGCGGTGACCGGGCTCCTGGTGGTGGACTGGATACCGCCCATGGACGACCGGCCGCAGAGCATGATCAACTTCCTGTTCGACGGCGGCACCGTCACCGACCCGGGCCAGATCGTCCTGCAGACCTCGGAGCTCGACGACTTCGGCTTCTTCTCCTGGGACGAGGCGGCCCGGCTGCTCCCCGCCACCACCACCGCCCGCGTCCCGGCGGCGCGGCGGGCACGCAAGGATGCCCGCACCGTCTACCTGCCCTTCAGCCCGCCGGCCGGCTCTCAGCGGTAGCCGGTCGCGTCCGCGGGACCGCCCTTGTCCTGGACCTCGACCAGATAGCGCCAGCCGTCCGGCCGCGAGCCGTCCACGTCGGTGAAGCCGTACTCGTGGGCGAGTCGCGCCCCGGACAGCGACTGGCCGCTCCAGCGCATCACGTCGGGGTCCGCGGCCAGGGCGGCGACCGCCCTGCCGACGTAGCGGGGCGTCTCGGAGATCACGAAGTGCGGCTCGCGGGCGGTGGCGTCGCGCCAGTTGTCCTCGGTGACCTCGTACAGGTCCAGCATCAGCTCCGAGCGCAGCCAGCCGGGCGTCAGCGCCACGGCCGCGCAGCCGTACGGCCGCAGCTCGTGGGCCTGCGCGAAACCGAGCCTGATCACGGCGCTCTTGGCGTGGTCGTAGAAGAAGGAGACGCGGTAGTTGCCGTCGTTGTACTCCTTGGTGCCGTCGGTCATCTCCACCACCAGGCCCCCCGGGCGCCGGATCAGCAGGGGCAGCGCGTAGTGGCTGGTGATGATGTGGGTGTCGACGGCGAGCCGGAGGAGCCGCAGCCCGCCGTCGAGGTCATGCTTCCACAGCGGGGTTTCCCACTCCGCCAGTAGCTCTCCGCCCCAGATGTCGTTGACCAGCACGTCCAGGCGCCCGTGGTCGCGCTCGACGCGCTCGACGAGAGCCCGCACCTGCTCGTGCTCCAGATGATCGACCTGGACGGCGATCCCTTCCCCTCCTGCCTCGTTCACCAGCTCGGCGGTCTCCTCGATGGTCTCGGGACGGCCGTACTCGGACCGGTTCTCGCGCGTGGTCCGGCCGGTCACGTACACGGTCGCGCCCGCCGCCCCCAGCTCCACCGCGATGCCCCGTCCCGCGCCGCGCGTGCCACCGGCGACCAGCGCGACCTTGCCCTTCAACGTGTTGCTCATGCTCCAGACGCTAGAGACAAAACCCGACAGCTAGTGTCATCTTTTATAAGCCTAGGAGCCCTAGGAAATAAGCTAGGATGCCTAGGAATCGCTCGAAAGGGGATCATCATGGCCACGCTGGACGTACCAGGCGCCACGCTTTACCACGAGGTCAGCGGCAGCGGACCCGCGCTCCTCCTGCTGCCGGGCGGCGGCGGTGACGCGGCGATCTTCGACGCGCTGACCGGCCCGCTCGCCGGGCACTTCACGCTCATCACCGTCGACCCGCGCGGCTACTCCCGCAGCCGCCTCGACGGCCCGGCCGCGGACCAGCGGGTCGAGGTGCAGAGCGAGGACGCCCGCCGGCTGCTCGACGCCGTCACCCCCGACCGGCCCGCCTACGTCTTCGGCGGCAGCAGCGGCGCCATCGTCGGCCTCGACCTGCTCTCCCGGCACCCCGGGCGGGTGCGCCGCCTGGTCGCGCACGAGCCGCCGTGCTTCGCCGTCCTCCCCGACGCCCCCGCGCAGCTGGCCTTTGTCGAGGAGGTCCACCGGCTCTTCCGCGAGCAGGGGCTCGCGGCCGCGTCCGCCCGGTTCATGGAGGGCATCGGCGGCACCCTCCGGCCGCTGCCGGACCCCGCCTCGCTGCCTCCCCGGGCCGCCGAGATGACGGCCCGGCTGACGAGCAACGCGCCGATCATGATGGAGCACGAGTTGCGGCAGTTCACCTCGCACGTGCCCGACCTGGCCGCGCTCGGCCGCGCCTCCGACCGGCTGGTCCTGGCCGCCGGACGCGAGAGCAGGGGGCATCTGCCGTACCGGCCCGCCGCGGTGCTGGCGGAGCGGCTCGGGCTCGAACTGGTCGAGTTCCCGGGCGGGCACAGCTTCACCGACGCCCCCGAGGAGTTCGCCAAGCAGCTGATCGAGGTGCTCAGCGCGCCCTGACCGGGGGTCTCACGCGCATGCGCGGCGCCCCCGGCGGAAGGGGATGGACGTGGCGCCCGCGCGCGGGGCATTCTGTGGCGTGCTGTTGCGCCAGTTGGAGTATCTGGTGGCCCTGGCCCGGGAGCGGCATTTCGCCCGCGCCGCCGCGGCCTGTCACGTCTCCCAGCCGTCGCTGTCGGCGGCCATCCGCAAGCTCGAACGCGAGCTGGACGTGCCCCTCGTCCGGCGCGGGCAGCGCTTCGCCGGGCTGACCCCGGAGGGCGAGCGGGTGCTGCTGTGGGCGCACCGGATCCTCGCCGACGCCGACGCCCTGCGCCAGGACCTGTCGAAGATGCGCGAGGGGCTGTCGGGCACGTTGCGGATGGGCGCGATCCCGACCGCGCTGACCGCCGCCTCGCTGCTGACCACGCCGTTCTGCGAGCGGTACCCGCATGTACGGGTGCTGCTGACCTCCCTGTCGTCACGGGAGATCACGCGGCGGCTGGCCGAGTTCGAGATCGACATGGCGATGACGTACCTCGACGACGAGGAGGGGTTCGGCGAGGTGCACCCCCTGTACGAGGAGCGCTACCTGCTGCTGACGCCGTCCGACGGCGAGCTGGCCGACCGGCGGGTGGCGCGCTGGGCGGAGGTGGCCGCGCTGCCGCTGTGCCTGCTGGCCCCCGAGATGCGCAACCGCCGCATCCTGGACGTCAACTTCCGGCAGGCCGGGGCGGTGGCCGTGCCCGCGATCGAGACCGACACCGTCTCGGCCCTGTTCGCCCACGTGGCGACCCACCGCTGGTCCAGCGTCATCGCGCACGCGTGGCTGCACATGTTCGGGGTGCCCGAGGGCATGCGGGTCGTCCGGCTGGAGCGGGCCGCCCGGGAGCCGCGCGTGGGGCTCGTGCTGGCCGGCACGGGCCCGGAGTCGGTGATGGCGCGGGCGCTGCTGGACATCGCCCGCGATCTCGATCTGCGCGAGGTGTTCGACCGGCTGACCCGGGATCACCTGGCATAGACGGGCTCTATCACCCGATAGAAGCAAACGCTTTGACCTGCGGATATACGTCGGCGGACAGTGAGATCACCTTCGACCGACGAGGAGCCGAGACCATGGCCAAGGTGCTGTGCGTGCTGTACGACGACCCGATCGACGGGTACCCGACCACCTACGCGCGAGACGGCCTGCCCGAGCTGGCCGGCTACCCGGGCGGCCAGACGCTGCCCAGCCCCAAGGCGATCGACTTCACCCCCGGGCACCTGCTCGGCAGCGTCTCCGGCGAGCTGGGCCTGCGCCGCTTCCTGGAAGAACGCGGCCACACCCTGGTGGTCACCTCCGACAAGGACACCGACGACTCCGCCTTCGACCGCGAACTGGCCGACGCCGACGTGGTCATCTCCCAGCCGTTCTGGCCCGCGTACCTGACCGCCGAGCGCATCGCCCGCGCGCCCAAGCTGAAGCTGGCCATCACCGCCGGCATCGGCTCCGACCACGTCGACCTCGACGCCGCCATCGCCCGCGGGATCACCGTCGCCGAGGTCACCTACTGCAACAGCATCAGCGTCGCCGAGCACGTCGTGATGATGATCCTGTCCCTGGTACGCAACTACCTGCCCGCCCACCGGACCGTGCTCGACGGCGGCTGGAACATCGCCGACGTGGTCGCCCGCTCCTACGACGTCGAGGGCATGCACGTCGGCACCGTCGCCGCCGGCCGCATCGGACTGGCCGTGCTGCGCCGGCTCAAGCCGTTCGACGTGCACCTGCACTACACCGACAAGCACCGCCTGCCGGCCGAGGTCGAGGAGGAGCTCGGGCTCACCTTCCACCCCGACGCCGCCGCCATGGTCCCGCTCTGCGACGTGGTGACCGTCAACGCGCCGCTGCACCCCCAGACCGAGGGCCTGTTCGGCGACAAGCTGATCGGCTCGATGAAGCGCGGCGCCTACCTGGTCAACACCGCCCGCGCCAAGATCGCCGATCGCGACGCGATCGTGCGCGCCCTGGAGAGCGGGCAGCTCGCCGGCTACGCCGGCGACGTCTGGTACCCCCAGCCCGCCCCGGCCGGCCACCCCTGGCGGACCATGCCGCACCACGGCATGACCCCGCACATCTCCGGCTCCTCCCTGTCGGCCCAGGCCCGGTACGCGGCCGGGACCCGCGAGATCCTCGAATCCTGGCTGGAGGGCACCCCGATCCGCGAGGAGTACCTGATCGTCGAGGGTGGCGCCCTGGCCGGAGCCGGGGCCCACTCCTACACGACCCGGACGCGCTGAGGCGTCAGCCGGTCACTCGGCCAGGGTCTGGCGCAGCGTGACGGCGAAGGCGTCCGGGTCGCCCCTCATGCCGAACTCGTCGCCGAGGAAACCCCCGTGGTGGCTGGGGAAGGTCACGGGCTTCGTGCCGAGCCGTTCGGCGACCGCCACGCCCGAGCGGTGCGCCAGCTCGCCCTCCGATTCGGCCCCGACGCCCACGACGATGCGGGTCGAGGCGGCGCGCAGGGCGTCGAAGTCGTGCTCGTGGTGCGTGCAGGTCATGAGGTTCTGCCCGAGCAGCGGGTCGTCGCGGGAGCCGTCGTCCTGCGCGGGCAGGCCGAAGTCTGCGGGGTTCTGCACGGGCTGGTCGGCGAAGTCGGCCGGGACCTCGCCCCGCAGACCGGTGATCGCGAAGAACTTCATCATCGCCGGTCCGACGCCCTCCCGCTCGTACGTGTCGCGGATGTCCACCACCGCGGCCAGCGCCTGCTCCCGATCCGGGAGGGTCTGGGCGGCCGGAGGTTCGTGGGCCACGAGCGTGCGCACCTGCTCCGGATGCCGGGCCACCAGCGCCAGCCCGTTCACGGCGCCGCCGCTGCTGGCGAAGATGTCCACCGGCCCGCCGCCGAGCGCGCCGATCAGCCGGTGCAGGTCGTCGGCGTGCAGGTCGGGCGTCGACTCGTCGGCGCCGTCGGTGCGGGTGCTCCGCCCGATGCCGCGCGGGTCGTAGGTCACCACCGTACGATCCTGGAAGTGCCCGGCCAGGGTGACGAACCCGTCGGCGCCCATCGGCGAGCCGATCATCAGCAGGATCGGCCCGGCGCCCGCGCCGGCCTCCCGCACGTCGTAGTGCAGCACGCAGCCGGGGACCTCAAGGGTGTGGGTCTTGAGCTCGGTCATGTGGTCGCTCCTTCTCGTCTTCTGCGAATCTAGACCGTCGGGAGCGGCGGAACTCATCGGCCGGGAGCCACCGGGGGCTCCAAGCCCTTGCGGAGCAGCAGCCACGCCCGGTCGGCGGTCTCGCGCCGCATGTCCGCCGGTATCTTGGCGAGCAGCCCCGCGATCATGCCGAGGGCCGTCACCAGGTCCTCGGTGGTGACCTGCTCGCGGACGAGACCGGCCTCCCACGCCCTGGCCAGCGGGTCCTCCAGCAGCGCCTCCACCTGGTAACGCAGGCGCATGATGCGCGGATCCGTGGCGCTGACCATCGCGATGAACGCCGTCGAGGCGATGGCCTGCTCGGTCATCAGCTCCAGCACGTCGTCGAGCGTGGCGGCGGGGTCGGCGGCCAGCGCCTCCAGCGCCCTGATGCCGTCGTCGAACACGGCCAGCGCGAGGCTGACCCGGTCGGGGAAGTGCCGGTAGAGGCTGCCCTGGCCGACACCGGCCGCCTTCGCGATCGAGGTGAGCGGCGCGTCGAAGCCGTCGGTCGCGAACAGCTCGCGGGCCGCCGCGATCAGCGCCGCCCGGTTCCCGGCGGCGGCGCTGGGGCCTCTGTTGGGTCGACGCGTGTTGGCCATGGCAGTACGGTATCAACCGGACGATATCGTCCGGTATCCCCTACCGCGATCGTCCCGCCCACTCGACACACGCAGAAGGCGGGGCTACGGTTACAACCGGACGATGTAGTCCGGTTGCTGCCGCACGTCACCCCCGCGGCCTGGGTTCGCATCGCCAGAGCGCGCCGTCGCCGCTTCCGAGAGGACGCCGATGCCGGAGACGCCGCGCTCACCCCGGCTTGCGGTGACACCCATCACCTGACCAGCGAGAACACCCATCGGAGGAGATACCGCAATGACGCAGAGCGAGCAGGTCCTGAGCTACCCGATCCCGAGTGAGGCGGCGCTGGAGCCGCCCTCCGAGTGGGCGGAGCTGCGGGGGAAGTGCCCGGTCGCGCGGGTGACACTGCCCAGCGGCGACGAGGCCACGCTGCTCACCCGGTACGAGGACGTCAAGCAGGTGCTGGCCGACCCGCGCTTCAGCCGCCTGCTGAACGCGCCGGACGCGGCCCGGCTGTCGGCCAACGAGGACGGCGGGCTGTTCAGCAGTGAGATGGCGGCGGTCATCCCGGACAGCGGCGAGCCGCACCAGCGCTGGCGACGCCTGGTCGGCAAGTACTTCACCGCCAAGCGCATGTCGTCGCTGCGGCCCGCCATGGAGGCGATGGCCGAGCAGCTCATCGACGACATGGTCGAGCACGGCGCGCCGGGCGACCTCAAGGCGTCCCTGGGCTTCCCGCTGCCCGTGTACGTGATCTGCGACCTGCTCGGCGTGCCCGCGTCCGACCGGGACCGCTTCGCCCACTGGTCGGACAGCCTGCTCAACCTGACCAAGTTCACCCAGGCGGAGACCGACGCCTCGCAGGCCGAGTTCATCCAGTACATGTCCGAGCACGTGGCCGCCAAGCGGGCCGAGCCGGGCGACGACCTGCTCAGCGAGCTGATCGAGGCGAGCGCGGCCGAGGGCGAGGGCCTGAGCGACGTCGAGCTGCTGGCCACCGGGATGGGGCTGCTCGTCGCCGGGCACGAGACCACCGCGAACATGATCGGCAAGATGGTGGGGATGCTGCTGGCCGACCGCACCCGCTGGGAGCGGCTGCTGGCCGACCCGTCGCTGGTGCGCACGGCGGTGGAGGAGGTGCTGCGCTTCGACGCCAACTCCGGCTTCGGCCTGCCCCGCTACCTGAAGGAGGAGACCGAGGTCAGCGGCACGGTGCTGCCCCGCGGCACGACGGTGATCTGCAGCATGGCCGCCGCCAACCGCGACGAGAGCGTCTTCGAGGCGGCTCCCGAGATGGACCTGACCCGCAGCCCGAACCCGCACCTGGCCTTCGGCTCCGGCGCCCACTCCTGCCTGGGCCAGTCCCTGGCCCGCACCGAGCTGCAGGTCGTCCTGGAGGTGCTGCTGCGCAGGCTCCCCACCCTGGAGCTGGCCGTGCCGGTGGAGGAGCTGCACCGGGTGGAGGGCCTCGTGGTCGGCGGCCTGCGCCAGGTCCCGGTTCGCTGGTAGGAGGAGTCTCGGATGAAAGTCATCGTGGACGAGGTCAAGTGCTGCGGCGCGGGCCAGTGCGTGCTGATCGCGCCGGAGGTGTTCGACCAGAACGAGGACGACGGCATCGTGATCCTGCTGGAGGCCGAGCCCGCCGCGGATCGGCACGCCGCCGTGCGTGAGGCCGCCGCCGTCTGCCCGGCGGCCGCCATCCAGGTGGTCGAGGACGCCTGAAGCCTGAGCGCGCCCGCCCGGCCGGGCGGGCGCGCTCGACTCGGGCGGTCCACGGCAAAGTCATCTTTGCGCTGGTTCCCGATTCCCCGCGACGCCGGATGGAACAGGCATAAGAGGGTCACCGGCTGTGGAGGGGCACGGAGATGGCGCGTTGCCTGGTCACCGGGGCGACCGGCTACATCGGCGGCCGGTTGGTCCCCGAGCTGCTCGCGGCCGGGCACGAGGTCCGCTGCATGGCGCGCTCGCCCGGCAGGCTGCGGGATCTGCCGTGGATGGCGCGGACGCAGGTGGCCGAGGCCGACGCCACCGATCCCACACGGACGCGGGCGGCCCTGGACGGCGTCGACGTGGCCTACTACCTGATCCACGCGATGGGCGGGTCGGGGCGGTTCGCCGAGGACGACCGCAGGGCGGCCCGGACCTTCGCGGCGGCGGCCGAGGAGGCCGGGGTGCGCCGCATCGTCTACCTCGGCGGGCTGGTCCCGGGCGAGCGGCTATCGCCGCACCTGCGCTCCAGGGCCGAGGTGGGTGAGATCTTCCTCGGGTCGGGCGTGCCGGCGGTGGTGCTGCGGGCCGCGGTGATCATCGGCTCGGGTTCGGCGTCCTTCGAGATGCTGCGCCACCTCACCGAACGGCTGCCGGTCATGACGACGCCCCGCTGGGTGCGCAGCCGTACGCAGCCCATCGCCGTACGGGACGTGCTGCGCTACCTCACCGCCTGGGCGGAGGTGCCCGGCGAGGTCAACCGCGGGTTCGACGTCGGCGGCCCGGACGTGCTGACCTACGGCGACATGATGCAGGGGTACGCGTCCGTGGCCGGCCTGCCCCACCGCCTGATCATTCCGGTGCGGGTGCTGACCCCGAGGTTGTCGAGCCTGTGGGTGGGCCTGGTCACCCCGGTCCCCTCGGGGATCGCGCGGCCGCTGGTCGAGTCGCTGCGCAACGAGGCGGTCTGCGGCGAGCACGACATCGCCCGGTACGTGCCCGACCCCGAGGAGGGGCTGATCGGTTTCCGCGAGGCCGTGTCGCTGGCGCTCAAGAAGATCAAGGAGGCGGACGTGGCCACCCGCTGGTCGTCGGCCGCCACGCCGGGCGCCCCGAGCGATCCGCTGCCGACCGACCCCGACTGGGCGGGCGGCAGCCTCTACACCGACTGCCGCGCCATCCGGGTGGCCGCGGGGCCGGAGGCGTTGTGGCAGGTGATCGAGGGCATCGGCGGCCCCAACGGCTGGTACTCCCTGCCGGTCGCCTGGCGCCTGCGCGGCCTGCTGGACAGGCTGTCCGGCGGTGTGGGACTGCGCCGCGGGCGGCGCGACGAGCACCGGCTGAGGGTGGGCGACGCCGTCGACTTCTGGCGGGTGGAGGAGGTGCTGCCCGGCCGCCTGCTGCGCCTGCGCGCCGAGATGCGGCTGCCGGGCCTGGCCTGGCTGGAGCTCGGCGTCTCCCGTTCCGGCGACCGCACCTACTACCGCCAGCGGGCGATCTTCCACCCGCGCGGCCTGCTCGGCCACCTGTACTGGTGGGCGATCTCCCCCTTCCACGGCCTGGTCTTCGGGCGCATGCCCGTCAACGTGGCGGCCGCGGCGCGGGCCCGGCAGCTCGGCCGGAGAACCCCGAGATGAGGTCCAGGCCGAGCGGGGGCGGCCCGCCCGGGGATCAGTCCATGAGCCCGAGCTGGCGGCCGGCCCGCAGGGCCAGCCAGACCTCGGCGAACGCGGCCGTGGACGTCAGATCGCGCCCCGTCAGCTCGGCGAACCTGCGCAGCCGGTACGCCAGCGTGTTGGGGTGGATGTGCAGCGCGGTCGCGGCGTCCTCGGTGCGCCGGTCGCGCTCCATCCAGGTGCGTACGGACGCCAGGAGCTGCGATCCGTGCGCGGAGTCGTAGGCGAGCGCCTTGCCGAGCACGTTCTCGACCAGCGCCGTGAGCGCCCCCGGGTCGTCGGGCAGCCACCGGCCGGTGGTGTCGTCGCCGTAGTGGATCAGCGCGCGCCCCGACTCGGCCGCCGAGGAGGCCGCCCACACCGCCTCCCGCTTGGGGATCTGCATGGACTCCCCGGGCGGGAACGGCCTGCTCATGCCCGCCGCGACGCCCGGCAGCGCGGCGACCGCCGTGCCGAGGGCGGGCGGGCCGAGCACGTAGCGGTCGTCGCCCCGGCGGAGCATGAGGTGCGGCTCGTCGTCGATCGCGCGCTGGATGGCCTCGTCGGGCACGTTCCTGATCACGAGGAGGGCCAGCTCCGCGTCCACGGGGAGGCCCATCCTGACCAGGCGCCGCCGGGCCGCGGCCGGGTCGAGGACGTCCTGGAGCAGCTCGGACAGGGTCTCGGCGCCCTGGCGGCGCAGCGTCTCGCGCTCGTTGCGGGCCATGGCCACCTGCAGGGCGGCCACCGTGGCGATGTGCTGCACCACGGCCAGGCCGGCGGGCCTGGCCCCCTGGCGTTCGAAGGCGACGAGGAAGCCCGCCGGACCGCCCGGCGCGGGCACGGGCAGCACGAAACCCCCCGGAATGGTGGGCGGCGCCTCCGGCTCGGAGGGCAGCACCGAGACGTCGGGCACCGGCACCCCCGGCAGCAGCGGCCGCCCCTGCGGGGTGCACAGGTAGACCTCGTAGCCGGACAGCCGTTCGAGCCGTTTGAACAGCGTCGCGGAGTCGAGGTCCTCGGCCGCCAGCCAGCGCAGCGCCCCGAACACCTGCAGCTGCGCGCCCAGGCGCTGCCTGGCGTCCTCCTGCACGGCCGCGGCCACCTCCTGGGCGATCGCGATGAACGGCACGGCCAGCGGCACCTCCAGCACGGGCATCCCCCGCTCCTCGGCGGCCCGGATGAACGCGTCGTGCAACGGGGGCACGTGCAGCTGGGCCGACAGGGCGAGCGCGGACACGCCCGCGTCGTCGAGCCGTGCCAGGTAGGCGCGCTGCCTGGCGGCCTGGCGCGGGATCGCGATCCCCGTGGTCATGATGACCTCCGCGCCCAGCAGCCAGGGCGTGGGGTCGTCGAGCTCGCTGACGTGCGCCCACGACACCGACCGCCCCAGCCCCGCCTCACCGGCCAGGAGCCGCAGCTGGAGGGCGGGAGAGCGCAGCAGGTCCTCCACCGACACCTTTGTGGTCACCCACAAAGGATATGGCGGGTCTTCAGTGCTGCCCCGAGCGTCGCCCTCAGTCCTCGCGGAAGGCGTCCGCGTGGGCCTCCGCCCACTGCTCGAACGTGCGCGGCGGCCGGCCGAGCACGTTCTCCACGGTCGGGTGGACCGTCGTCTCGTCGAGCGTGCCGTCCACGAAGAACCGGAAGAAGGCGTCGACGTACTCGACCGGCATGCCCGCCTCCATCTCGGCCCGCGCCTGGCTGTTCGTCAGCCCCTCGCACCGCAGGTCCCTGCCCAGCACCCGGGCGAGCACGGCCACCTGGTCGGCGGGCAGCAGCGCGCGGGAGCCGGTCAGCTCGTGGATCCGGCCCTCGTGCTCGCCGCTCAGCAGCGCGCGGGCCGCGACCGCGGCGATGTCGTACGGGTCAATGGCCGCGACCGGCACCTCGGCGAACGGCACCCGCACCACGTCGCCCGCCGCCAGCTGCGGGAGCCAGCGCAGCGCGTTCGACATGAACGACCTGGGCCGCAGGAACGTCCACGACAGCCCCGACTCGCGCACGGCCCGCTCCGAGAGCGTCATGTAGCGGGAGACGGCGTTCCCGAGGTCCTCCAGCGCGGCCGAACCGCCGGAAAGGAGCACGACGTGCCGCACCCCGGCGTCGCGGGCCAGGGCCAGCAGCTTGGGCAGGTCCGCGTAACCCGGCAGGAGGAACAGCCCCTGGGCGCCGTCGAGCGCTCCGGCCAGGCTCTCGGGCCGGTTGAGGTCGCCGGTCACGGCCTCGGCACCGGCCGGGAGGGCGGCGCCGAGCGGGTTCCGGACGAGGGCCCGCACCGGCCGGCCCGCCGCGGCCAGCGCGGCGACCAGTTCCGAGCCGATGTTGCCGGTGGCGCCGGTCACTAAGATCATGCGGTCACACTATCGGGAACGGCTCGCGCTCCAGGGCGATCCGCTGGTCCGCCCGGCTGAGGGGCCCTAGAGGCGCCGGACGCAGGTGACGGACGGGTAGGGGTCGGCGCCGTGCGGCAGCACGTACGTCGTGGTGTTGGCCGTCACCGAGTAGTCGGCCGGGCGCTTGCACTCGAGCTCGATGCTGATGTTCCCGACCACCTTCCCCCACGCCTTGCCGCCCTTGCACGGCGTCTTCTTCAGGCCGCCGACGATGGCCGTCTCGGTGCCGAACACGGTCTTGCGCTTCTTGGTCTTGGGGGCGGTCAGGCAGCTGCCCGGCTCGTACCTGGGGCCGACGTCCGTGGCGTCCTCGCCGGGGCCGACGCAGACGTACGAGCCGTTCCACTTGTAGGCGTAGGACCAGATCCTGCGCTCGCACGCCTTCTTGGTCCTGGTGAAGGAGCGGATCCGGCCGGGGCCGTGGGCGTCGAAGCAGGCCCGTTCCTGGACGTCGCCGTCCTTGACGAGCGTGCAGTCGCCGACCTGCAGGACGCCCCCGCCCTTGCCGGGGTCTCCGGGGTGCGGGCCGACGCGGTTGCGCAGGCAGGCCGTCTCGGTGCCCGCCGGGGTGTCCAGCCAGCCGTCGGAGTCGCGCGGGCACTTCGCGCCGCCCTGGCCCTGCGCCACCAGCCGGACGATCCGCACTCCGGCCGTCGCCAGGGCGCAGTCGACCGGCGCCGGGACCTGGCTGTCGGGTTTGGGCACCCGTACGTCGAGGCAGAAGCCCTGGGCCCACGCGGCCGGCGCGCTGGGGGACGGCGCGCTGGGGGACGGCGGCGGGGTCGTCCGGGAGGAGGCCGCGGGCGTCGGCGTCTGCTCGGGCCGGTCGCCGCCGCACGACGTCATGACCAGGACCAGAGCCAGCACGGTGATCACGATCGATGATCTGCCGCCCACGAACTGTCACCCCCGTGCGGTCGCCCGTCGCGACGATCATGAGGCACCGACTGACGCCCTGACAACCCCGCACTCCGATCAGACAGGTCATCCACGCGATGACCAGGTCCGACATAATTCGCCTGACCCGCCCGCATTTGTCGGTCGGGGCCGCTAGGTTCGGCGCATCAACAGCGGCAGGGGGCTGGAAACCCCTGCTCATTCGATGTTTCATGCCCGGATTCGGGCGTCTGGAAGGCGGGGACCGTTGGGTTGGCTGGCAGCGGGCGACGGATACGAGGTCGCCCTCATGGAGGGCCGGGTGGCGGCGCGAGCCACCTCCGGCCGGGCGGCGGGACGGCAGCTGAAATCGCTGCCGAAGGCACTACGTGATCACCCCGAGGTGGACCGGCTGCGCCGCCTCGCCGAGTGGCTCGACCGCCACGCCGCCGCGTGCGTGGCGCAGGTGGACCTGTGGATGGTGTCGTCCCTGCCCGTGCCGACCGGGCTGCTGGCCCGGGTGTGGCCGGACGAGGCGTGGCAGTCGGCACTGCGCGACCTGGCCGTGGTCGGCGACGACCCCGACGAGGTGGGCTTCCTGCGCGACGCCACCGAGACGGGCGAGCTGCGGGTGGTCAACCTCGACGGCGAGACCGTACGGCTGTCGCCGCGCACGGTGACGCTGCCCCACCCGGTGCTGCTGCCCGACCTCGACGACCTGCGGGAGTTCGCCGCCGAGCTGGGCGTGGTCCAGAAGGTCGAGCAGATCCACCGCGCCACCTGGCGCAAGCCCGACGACCTGGACGGCAAGGCGACGTCCGTGACGGAGTTCTCCGGCGGCACGTACGACTCCCGCTTCGGCCTGGCCGCTCGGGCCACCGGGCTCGGCTACCGGGTCACCGGCGGCTACGCCACCTGCCGGGTTCGCGACGCCGGGGCCATCACCGAGGCGAGCGTCTGGATCGGCGAGCCGTACTGGGAGGACGAGGTCACCACGGGCGGCCTGAACTGGCAGAACCTCGACGGCAGGACGCTGCCGCTGCGTGAGGTCGGCCCGGTCGCGTGGTCGGAGGGGATGCGGATGGCCGCGGCGCTGTACGCGGGGCGCAAGGTCGAGGAGGGCAAGGACGCATGAGTGACGACATGTTGAAGGCCGGGGCGATCCTGCCGCCGGGCACCGAGGTCGCGGGCGAGAGTGCCGTGCCGATGACCGCCCGCCGCTACCGGCACCCCGGGCTCGACGACCGGGTGGTCGTGCGCCTGGTCGCCGGCGAGCTGGGGGCGGCCGAGGACCTGGCGGCCGGGTTCCTGGGCCTGGCGGCCGACGGGGAGCCCGAGGTGGTCGGGCTCGGGTTACGGCGTTCGCTCGGCTTCCCCGAGTGGGTGCTGGTGCACCACCCCGACGACGGGCATCACGCGCTCGCCGTCGTGCCGGAGCTGGAGCGCGTCGCCCGGCAGGCCAAGTCCAAGCCGAAGAACGCGCTCGACGGCTACCACGAGCTGGCCCGCCGGCTCGCCGCGTCCGTGCCGCACTTCCTGCCCACGTTCTACGAACAGGCCGGACGGGTGTTCACCGGCGTGGAGAACGCCACCTACGCCGCCCAGATGTTCTCCAGCGCGCGTAAGGCGGAGGCCGAGCACGGGCTGGCGGTCGACGAGGACCGGCTCGACGAGGTGTTCCTGGAGTTCGCGCTGGCGGGGGCGCTGCCGGTCAAGGTGCTGTCCGGCTACGCCAAGGAGCTGGCCGGCCGGGTGTCCGCCGACGAGGCGCTGCGCCGCTTCTCCCTGCTGTGCCTGCGGCGCACGGCGGGCGGGCTGCCGCCCTCGGCCCAGATGGCCACCGACCTGCGCCGCCTGGCCAGGGCGGCCGGCGTGGACGCCGACGCGACCGAGCAGTCGTACCTGCGCGAGCTGCTCGCCCTGCCCGCCACCCTGCGGGCCGCCACCGGCTGGTGGAAGGCCCACCGCGCGGCGATCGGGGCGCTCGGCAGGCAGGACCCCGAGGTGCGCGCGACGCTGCTCGCGGCCATGCCGCAGAGCCACGACAGCGAGCTGCCCGGCGTGTGGATGGACGTCCTCGAGGCCACGGGTGCCATCGACGAGCTGGTCTCGGGCCAGGCGCCGGAGGACGGCGCGTCGGGCTGGCTCCGGCGCTTCCTCGTCGCCCGCAACGCCGCCTGGGGCATGCCGCCCCGGCTGCCGGTCCTCTACTCGCTCGTCGAACGGGCCGCCGACCGGCTGCGCGCCGAGCTCGCCGGCACCGCGACCGGGCTGACGGACCCGTACGACGTCGATCTGCTCGACCTGTTCCTCGCGCTCGGACTGCCGGTGGCCGACCCCCGCGAGGGCGACGCGCTGCGGCTGGAGCACTGGGCACAGGGCGAGGGTCAGCGCGACCTGGCCGCGCTGGCCGCCGACGGCAGGTTCGCGCAGCCCTTCGAGCGCGCGGCCTACTCCTTCTCCGGCGACAGCGACGCGCTGCGCGCCGTCCGGCTGCTGGCCGGCTCCGACGGCGGCCGGCCGATGCTGGCCGGGTGGGTGCGCAAGGTCGCCACGCAGTCGACGTCCGCGGGGCTGCCCGAGCTGCCCGACGCGCTGCGGCGGCTGTCCTGGCTGCCGGGCGAGGCCCTGGTCCTGGCCGAGGACGAGGTACGTCAGGCCGCGGCGGCCAACATCTCGCCCGTGCTCGCCCGTACGCTGCGGGCCGGGATCTTCGACGAGCTGGGCTGGCCGGCCTGGGAGGAGGCGGCCGCGACCCTCGTGCCGAGGAAAGACGTCGACGACATCGTGGTCGCCGACGCCTGGCCGTACCTGATCGCGGCGGGCTCCCGGCAGGCCCGCGTGCTCGACCACGAGGGCACCGTGCTCACCCACGACCTGCGCGTCCCGCCCAACGACACGTGGGGCGACATCGGCTACCACTACGTCGACGGCGACCTGCTCGTCTACTGGCAGTCCCGCGCCGCCGACAACGCCTTCCGCGGCTACTGGCACACCTCCGCCGACCGCGTCCACGCCGTCGAGAGCCAGAGCGGCAGCACCCGGGGCACGCGCCTGGACTGGTACCGCGGCGACGACCCGGTCACCCTGCCGTTGCCCGGCGGCGGGCGCACCACCGGGCTCGGCCTGCTGCACGCCGGCGACACCACCGTGCCCCTCGAACGGTCCGTGATCAGCGACGGCACCTCCTACTGGGTGTGGACCTGGGACGGGTCCGACCACGACACCCTCGGATGGCACGAATACGACCCGGCGAGCGGGGAGCACGGCAGGAAGAGCCGGCCCGCCTTCCTCACCGACGTCCCCGCGGGCACGACGTTCGAGCGGGGCTGGGTGCTGCCCGCCCCGTCCGAGGAGGCGGCCCCGGCGGGCGTGCCCGCGGACGGGCTGTTCGGCTGGCGGGTGACGCGGCTGCCCGACGGCTCGCTGCGCGGCGAGGACACCTCCGGCCGCGCGGTCACTCTCCCGCAGGGAGGCGGCTCGCCGGTGCGCATCCTGACCTTCCCCGGCGCCGACCGGCACGTGGCCGTCCTGAAGGGGAGCTACCGGGTCGAGCTCGTCGACGCCGACGGCGTGGTCACCGCCACGGCCAAGACCGACGCCGCGCCCGGCGTGTTCGGGGAGGGCACGATCATCCTGCCGCCGCTGCGCTACTGGCACTGCCTGCGGCCGAGGGACCCCGAGGGGTCGGCCGCCCTGCGCGGGCTCGACCCGGACACCGCCGCGCGGCTGCTGGCCGTGGCCCGTGAGGAGGACCTCCCGGCGCGCATCCGCGAGCTGCTGCCCCAGGTCAGCCACGACGGGCTGGTGGCGGGTATCGCCGGGATCGTCCGGTTCGCCGCCGCGCAGCAGGCCTCGCTGGACGCCGTCTCCGCCAGGCTCACCGAGTCCCTGTCCGGCGGACACCACCGGCAGGCGCCCGTAGGCCCCACGGACCACGCGCTGGCGGAGGCGCTCAGCGGGCTGGAGGTCTCCACCTCCTACTACTGGCGCAACCAGGTCGACGGGGCCTTCCAGCAGTTCCGGACGATCCGGGCGTTGGCGGAGCAGACCCCGGCCGGGGTGGGCCACGTCCACCTCGATCGGCCGGAGCTGCCGCACTCCAGCCTGGAGTGGGAGCCGCTGCTCGACCACCTGGCCGCGGTGGCCTACCGCACCGGATCGGCGACCGTCCCCGAGGAGCACCGAGGCACGCAGGAGCGGCTGCTGCACGCCCTGGCCGAGGCCGGGCTGCCCACGGCGGCCGACCTGTCCCGATGGCGCCGCGTCTCCGCTCACCTGCCCAATCGGTATCTGCAGAAGCCCGACGGCAAGTGGCGCGACGGCAGCTGGCACGGGGGCCTGCCGCTGGAGGGCGGCGCGTTCCTGGTGTTCGTCAGCCACGACTCGCCCGAGGTCTCCGGGACCCGGTGGAAGGCGCTGTTCCACGACCCGTCCGGGCGGTTCGAGGTGCCTCCGCCGTACACGCTGAGCTCCTCCGACCCGGTCGGCGTGGATCGTCCGCAGGGGTGGCTGGAGTCGTTCCGCGCCGAGCTGGCCGAACGCGGGCCCGCGCCCTGGCGGCCGGAGGCGGCCGAGGAGTTCTCCCGGCTCACCGGCGTCTCCCTGACGCTGGCCCGGCTGATCGTGGCGGGCCTGCCGTCCGTCGACGGGTATGAGCGCTCCTTCCTCGCCAAGGAGACCCGCACCATGATCGGCGTGAAGGTGGCGGACGCCGCCATCGCCCGCGACGAACTGCGCAAGGTCGACGCCGAGGTCCGGCGGGCGGTCGTCGCCGCGCTGCTGCCCCGGGAGCCCGCCCGGCTCTGGAGCGACGGCCCCGACGTCGCCGCCGCGGCGGCCGTCTGGAACGACAAGGTCGGCCCCCAGACGGCCGTCCCCGAATGGCTGCTCGGCGAGGCCTCCCGCACGGTCGGGACCGGCTGGGACACCGGCCGCGCGCTGCGCGCCCTCATCGATCCGGCCGGTGAGCCGGAGCTCGGCCGCGACCTGGTCTGGACCATCCAGGGCGACCGTGCCAGGCCCGCCGACGACAACGCCACCGGCTTCACGGCCGACACCCTCCACACGACCATCGTCATGTCGCGCTGGCTCGCGCACCGGCTGCCCGCGGGCGACCCGATCCGGGCCGCGCTGCCGGGCGCGCTGTCCGCCGTGCACGCCCGGCTGGCCAGCCCCGACCTGCTGCTCGACCTCGGCCGGTACGTCGACCTGCCCGCCTTCCGCAAGGCGGCCGGCGTGCCCACCGAGACCGGCGAGGGGTACGAAAGGTACGGCGCCGTCCTCATGGCCACCGCCGACGACCGGCCGGCGCCGGCCGTCCGCGTGTCCCTCCTGGACGCGGCCGGTGACGACCCGTACCTGCGGGCCCTCATCGGGTCGGAGGAGCCGTTCCCGGCCATGGACGCGCTGCGGACCGTCCGGGACCCCGGCTTCGAGGCCCTGCTGGCCGACCCCGGCGACCCGCTCGCCGGGGAGCGCGGCGCCGACGGCACGTGGTGGCCGCAGGACCCCGGCCGGTCCGTGCCCGCCCTGGTCGTCGAGGTGGCCAAGGAGTACGGGCTCGGCGAGGACGCCGCCACCGCGTACCTGATGCTGCTGGCCATGCCCGACCCGACCGACCGCAACGTGGCCCGGTGGACCGGCTGGAAGCCCGCCCGGCTCAAGTCGGCCCACGCCGAGCTGGCCGATACCGACCTGGTCGTGCGGGCCACGCGCGAGCGGGCGGGCCGCTCGCTGTTCCTGCCCGGCGGGTGGACGGCGCAGAGCGCGCCGCGGCTGCCGCTGGAGCAGTGGAAGCTGCCGCTGTTCGACCTGGCGGGGCACTCCGGCGTGCCGCTCGTGCCCACCGAACCCGCCGCCGGCCTGTACGCCAGGGCCTGGGGACGGGTGCGGGACGGGGACGCGCCGCGGTTCGAGGAGCTGAAGGTGAAGCGCGGACGCCGCCGCTGACCCTGCCCGGGGCGCGCTCCCGCACCGGGGGCGCGCCCGTCCATTCACCGATCGACCAGAGGACCTCTCTTCTCATGACCTTGACCGAAGATCGCGCTCCCTCGGCCCGGCAGGTGCTGCCCGCCGAGGAGCGCCACGCCGCCGAGCTCGCCTTCCTGGCCGCCCACGACTCCGGCCCCCGCCCGCCCGGCTGGGCGCTGACCCCGCGCGCGGTCGTGACCTTCATCTGCGGCAGCGGCGACGAGCCGCTGGACGGCCGGATGAAGATCGCGCCCAAGTTCGTCGGCGAACGCGCCCTCGTCGAACGCTGCGTCGTCACCCTCGCCGGCGAGCGCGGCCTGCTGCTGGTGGGCGAGCCCGGCACCGCCAAGTCGATGCTCTCGGAGCTGCTGGCCGCCGCCGTGTGCGGCACCAGCGCGCTCACCGTCCAGGGCACCGCCGGCACGACCGAGGACGCCTTCCGCTACGGCTGGAACTACGCCCTGCTCCTCGCCCAGGGCCCCAGCCGGACGGCGCTCGTCGACTCGCCCGTGCTCACCGCCATGCGCTCGGGCCGGGTCGCCCGGGTGGAGGAGATCACCCGCTGCCTGCCCGAGGTCCAGGACGCGCTGGTGTCGATCCTGTCCGACCGGCGGGTCAGCGTACCCGAGCTGGCCGGGAGCGAGGACGGGCAGGTCGCGGCGGTGGCCGGGTTCACCGTCATCGCCACGGCCAACCTGCGCGACCGGGGCGTCTCGGAGATGTCGGCGGCCCTCAAGCGGCGCTTCAACTTCGAGACCGTCGGCCCCATCTCCGACGCCGACGCCGAGGTCTCCCTCGTGCGCCGCCAGGCCACGGCCGTCGTCGAGCGCGCCGGAGCGACCTTCGGAGTGGACGACGCGGTGCTCGACGCGCTGGTCACCGTCTTCCGCGACCTGCGCTCCGGCCGCTCCGCGGAGGGCTGGGACGTCGAACGCCCCGGCACCGTCATGTCCACGGCCGAGGCCGTGCAGGTGGCGGCCTCCCTGGGGGTGGCGGTGGCGTACCTGCCCACCGGCGACGTGCTGGACCTGGTGCCCGGTCACCTGCTGGGAGTCGTGCGCAAGGACGACCCGGCGGACCACGGGCGGCTGCTGGGCTATTGGGACGGGCCGGTGCGCAGGCGCGCGGAGGACGGGTCGGCCATGTGGCGCCGGCTGTGGGACCTGCGGGAGAACCTCCGTTGACCTCCCAGAACCTCACACCGTCCGCCCCGGCCACGGCTCCCGATCCGGGGGCCGGGCCGGGGGCGGCACCCGATCCGGCGGCCGTGCCGGGCGTGGATCCCCGGGAGGCGGTCACCGCGCTGGCGGCCTCGTCGCGGCCGTACCTGCTGGGGGTGCGGCACCACAGCCCCGCCCTGGCCGCGGTGCTGCCGGCGCTGCTGGACGCCGCCGACCCCGAAGTGGTCTGCGTCGAGCTGCCGGCCGACTTCCAGCCCTGGCTCGTGCACCTGGCCGACCCGGGGACGCAAGCCCCGGTGGCGCTCGCGGGGGCGCGGGGCGACGACGGCGGGCTCGGGTTCTACCCGTTCGCCGACTTCTCGCCCGAGCTGGTGGCCATCCGGTGGGCCTGGAAGCGCGGGGCCGAGGTGGTCTGCTGCGACCTCCCGCTGTCCGACCCCGGCTGGCACGCCGCCGCCGTCTCCCCCGTTGCCGAGGCGAGCCCGCAGGGCGTCTCCCCCGGCGACGGGGCGCGGGGCGTCTCCCCCGGCGACGGGGCGCGGGGCGTCTCCTTCGCCGACGGGCTGGCCAGGTCCAGCACCGGCCGCGACGGGGACGACATGTGGGACCGCGCCGTCGAGGTCCTCGCCCCCGGCTGCGAGCCCGAGGCCGTCCGCCGCGCCGCCCTCGGCGTCGGCTGGGCCCTGCGCCGCGACGCCGAGGCCGCGGGCGGGGTGCCCGCGATGGACCTGGCCCGCGAAGCCCACATGCGCCACGTCCTCGCCACCGTCGCGGCCGGTGGCCGTCGCGTGGCGGCGGTGATCGGCTCCTTCCACGCCCCCGCGCTCCGCCTGCCCTCCGACGAGAGCGCCGCGCCTGACGCGGCGGCGTCACGTGGGGAGGCCGTCACCCGGCCCCCGGCGTCGTCGCGTGAGGGATCGCCGGAGCCGGTGACCTCGCTCGTGCCGTACGCGTTCGACCTGCTGGACTCCCGGTCCGGCTACCCGGCAGGCATCAGGGACCCGCGCTGGCAGCAGGCGGTGTTCGCGGCCGGGGGCGATCCGGAGAAGGTCCGGGACGGTGCCGCGCGCGCCATCACCGACCTGTGCCGGGAGCTGCGCTCGGCCGGGCACACAGCGGGGACCGGCGAGGCCGTGGAGACGCTGCGGCTCGCCTGCGACCTGGCCCGCCTGCGCGGGCTGCCCGCCCCCGGACGCGGTGAGCTGCTGGAGGCGGTGACGACCGTGCTCGGCCAGGGCGAACCGCTCGGCCGGGGACGGGCCCTGGCGCGGGCGCTGGACACGGTGTTCGTGGGCACCGAGCGGGGCAGGACCGCGCCCGGCACGCCGCGTTCCGGGCTCGGGCCCGCCGTGGAGGCCGATCTCGCCGCCCTGCGCCTGCCGTGTCCCGACAACCCGGAGCCCCGGGAAGTACGTCTCGATCCGCTCCGCTCCGAGCTCGACGCCCGCCGCGAGGTCGCCCTGAGGCGCCTGCTCGTCTGCGGCGTCACCTACGGCGAGCCGATCGAGGTGATGGGGACGGGCGACGGCGCCGCGCTCACCACCAGGTGGCGGCTGGCCTGGACCCCCGCGGTCCCGGCCCTGCTGGACCTGGCGGGCGTACGCGGCGTGACCCTCGCCCAGGCCGCGGCCGGGACGCTGCGCGAGACGTACCGCCGCCAGTCGGCGGACGGCGGTCCGACCTGCGCGCTCATCCTCGACGGTCTGCGCGCCGCCGCCGACTGCGACCTGCCCGACCTGGTGGCCGACCGCCTCGCCGACGCCGCCGTCGCGCTGCCGGCCACCGCCACCCTCGCCGAGCTGCTCCAAGCCCTCGACCTGCTGGAGGCCCTGCGCCGCCGGCACCTGCCCGGCACCACGCCGGAGGGCCGCGAGCAGGCCGCCGAGCTGTCCGGCACCCTCCTGGAGGCCGCGGTACGCGCCCTGCCCGGACTGGCGGGCAGCGATCAGCCGGAGGACGCGGTCGCCCTGGTCGCCCTCGCCTCCCGGGCCGGAGAGGAGCGCCTGGGTCTGCGGATGGACGACGCCCTGGCGGTGCTCGCGCGTACGGCCTCGCCCCTCATGCAGGGCGCTGCCCTGGCGGCCCGGGTGCTGCTGGACCTGGACGGCCCGGCCTCGCTCGGCGACCGGGCGGCCGGCTGGGTCGACACCGCGACCGGCCCCGACGGCCGCCTCCGGCTGAGCCGGCTGCTGACCGGCGTGCTCACGGCCGCCGGGCCGCTGCTCCAGTCGGCCCCCGCGGCGCTCGACCCGCTCATGAACCGGGTGGACGGGCTCACGGACAAGGAGTTCCTCGACCGGCTGCCGGCGCTCCGCGGCGGGTTCGACACGCTCAGCCCGGCCGGGCGTAGCCGGCTGCTGGCGGTCGTGTCAGAACGGCTCGGCGACCGGCTCGACGTGGCTCTGGAAGCTCCGCCGTCGCTGCTCGCCCTCTGGACCGCCGCCGACGCGGCCGGTCTGGAGGCCCTGCGCGCGCTCCGGCTGCCCATCCCGGCCCTGACGACCGAGGCGTCCGCCCCGGCAGAGGCGTCCGCGGACGTCGCACCGGCGGACGGCCCGCGGATCCCCGCTCAGGCCGAGGTCGCCGACATCAGGCGGAGGCTGCGGCCGGCGGACCGGTGGCGGCTCCTGCTCGGCCGGGAGTCCGAACGGCTGTCGGCGGACGCCCGCTCGTACGCCCGAGCCCTGGACGAACTGTACGGGGCGGGCCGCGGCGAAGGCGCCAACGACTTCCAGCCCGCTCCAGGGGACGGGGGCGGCCGGGAGGCGCCGTTCCCCACGGCACGTGAGTGGTCGGAGGAGCTGGAGGCGCTGTTCGGCGCCGAGGTGCGCGAGGAGGTCCTGGCCCGCGCCGCCGACGCCGGACGCCCCGACGTGCTGACCGAACTCGACCCCGCCTCCGTCCGCCCGTCGGTGGAACTGCTGACCTCGGTGCTGTCCCTGGCGGGCGGCCTGCCGGAGCAGCAGGTGGCCAAGCTGCGCCCGCTCGTACGCCGCCTGGTGGACGAGCTGACCCGCGAGCTCGCCACCCGCCTGCGGCCCGCCATGACCGGGGTCGCCACGCCGCGCCCGACCCGCCGCCCCGGCGGCAGGCTGGATCTTCCGCGCACCCTGCGCGCCAACCTGCCGTACACGCGCCGCCTGGACGACGGGAGGCTCGTGGTGGTGCCCGAACGGCCGGTGTTCAGCACCCGGTCCCGCCGGGAGGCCGACTGGCGGCTGATCCTCGTGGTCGACGTGTCCGGGTCCATGGAGGCGTCGGTGGTCTGGTCGGCGCTGACGGCCGCCGTGCTGGCGGGGGTGCCGACGCTGTCCACGCACTTCCTGTCGTTCTCCACGCAGGTGATCGACCTGACCGACCGGGTCGCCGACCCGCTGTCCCTCCTGCTGGAGGTACGGGTCGGCGGCGGCACGCACATCGCCGCCGGGCTCGCCCAGGCCCGCACGCTGGTCACGGTCCCGAGCCGCACCCTCGTCGTGGTGGTCAGCGACTTCGAGGAGGGCTACCCGATCGGCGGCCTGCTCGGGGAGGTGCGCGCGCTGGCCGGTTCCGGCGTGCACCTGCTGGGCTGCGCCGCACTGGACGACCAGGGCGTGCCCCGCTACTCGATCCCCATCGCCCAGCAACTCGTCGCGGCCGGGATGCCCGTCGCCGCGCTCAGCCCGCTCGCCCTCGCCCGATGGGTGGGCGACCGCCTCCGCGGAGAACACCGGTGAACCCCTCAACGCCAACCACTCCCGAAACCGCTCCGGAGCCGGCCCCGTCCGGCTCCCCCGGCGGACCGCTGCCGTCGGTGACGCCGGACGTGGTCGCCGCCGCCGTCGAGAGCCTGACCTCGCGGCTGCGCAAGAAGCTGGACGCCGCGATCGAGCAGTACGCCGCCCTGCCCGTCACCGCCGGCGGCGAGGGCGTCCAGGTCGCCTGCGGCGAGGACGCGGTCGTCACGCTCTCGCCGGGGCCCTCCGGTGTGATCGACGACGGTGACCAGGTGCGGTGCAGTTGCCTGCTGGCGCCGCGTTGCCTGCATCGCGCGGCCGTGCTGGGCGCCTGCCCGATCGCGGACGCGCTGCCCCATCCGCCCGCCGCCGACCCCCCTGACGGAACCGGGCCGGGCGAGCCCGCGTCCGACGGGGCGGCGCCCGGTCAGGCCGGGTCCGGTGACGCGCGGACGGCGGCGGCCGAGGCCGGGCGCGACGGCACCGTGGCGGCCCCGGGCGATGAAGCCGGCAGCAACGGGGCCGGTTCCGGTGGAGCGCACGAAGCGGCGGGCCCCACGGCGGCGCAGGTGGCCGCCGCGACCGGGCTGTGGGCCGCCGCCGCGGCCGTGCTGTCCGCCGGAGTGCCCGCCGCCGGCGCCGTACCCCAGGCCGAGCTGCTGCGGGCCGCGCACACCGCCCGCCTGGCGGGGCTGCCGGGCGCGGAGGCCGCCGCGCTGCGGGTGGTGCGGGGGTTGCGGGCCGCCCGCGCCCGCCACGACGGCCACCGGCTCGCCGACCTGGTCTCCGCCCTGCGCGAGCTGCTGCTCACCGCGGGCCGGCTGGCCGGGGCGGACCCCGACCCGGCGCTGGCCGGCACCGTACGGCGCAACTACGAGCCGGGCGGGAGCCTGAAGGTGTACGGGGTGTTCAGGGAGCCGGTGATCAGCGCCACCGGGTACGGCGGCGTGGTGACGCACGTGGTGGCGGACGACGGCCGCTGGTATTCGGTGGCCGACGTCAAACCGGGCGGATCGGCCCGTGCCCGTGGGGCCGCGACCGCGCCCGTCTCCATCGGCCCCGCCATGCTCAACCACTCCCAGCTGTCCCGCGCCGGGCTGCTGATCGTCGGCGCCACCGTCTCCCCGGACGGTCGCCTCGGGGCGGGCAAGAACGTGCGGGCCACGCCCGTCTCCGGCATGCCGTGGACGGAGGGCCCGATGGCGGCGCTGTTCGCCGAGCCGCTGGCGGAGGCGGCGGGCGCCCGGCTCTCCGGTCACGCCTGGAGCGAGTCGGACACGGAGGAACGAGCCCGCGAACCGGTCGGCTGCGACCTGGTCGTCGTCGGCGCGGCCGGCGACCACGTACTGGCCAGGGAGCTGCTCCCCCGCTCCGGCGAGGCTCTTCCTGACAGCCCCGGTTACGGCCCGCTGATCCGGCTCGTCCCGGCGAGCCACCATCCGGAGCTGGCCCACGTCGAGAACCTGCGACGCCTCGCCTCCCGGCCGGGACTGGCCGTACGGGTGGTCGGCCGGGTGGAGCCCGACCGGGTGGCGACGCTGCTGCCGCTGGCGGTCGGTCCGGTCCCGGGCACCGAGGCGACGCTGCGCCTGCCCCCCGAATGGCAGGGGCACGCCGACCTCGGATACGACCGCCTCCAGGGAGCCCACCTGCCGCCCCAGGACGCCTGCCTGCCGCCTCCGGACGGCGACGGGGTGGACCCGGTGGCCGGCGCGCCGCTCTGGCGGGTGCGCAGGCTGGTGGAGCTGGCCGTGTCCGGCGGAAGGCGGGCGGTGGCCGAGTCGGCGCGCAACGGCGAGTCGCACGCCCGGCTGCGCAGCGTCGGGTTCCAGGCCGCCGCCGACCTGGTCGCCGAGCTCACCGCCGAGGCCGACCGCCGCAGCCGCGACGTCTTCGGGCGGTTGGCGGACACGGGGCCGGATCGGTACGCGTGGGCGTGGGTCGCCGCCGCCACCCACCTCGCCGCCACGGAACGGGCCATGATCCAGGCCTCCTGGCAGCTCGACGACGCCCTCTGACACCCGGCTTCCCCCGCGAGGCGCGCCTCGCGGGGGACCGGCCTTCACCAGGGCGCCGCTCTCACGGACGGGACCGCCCCCCACGCCCCTACGACGGCATGACCTCGGCCGGGGGAACAGGGGAAGGGGCGGTCCACTCGCGGATGGCCCCGGCGACCTCGTCCGTGTGGGTCAGCTGGGGGTGGTGGCGCGCGTCGGCGACGACCGTCACCGTGGCCCGTGGGAGCGCGTCCAGCAGCATGCGCCCCTCGGCCGTGAGCGGGTCGTCGGCTCCCACGACGACGTGCACGCTCCCCGCGTACCGCCGCAACCTGGCCCGCAGGTCCTCGCGCCACGACTCCCGCCCGACCTCGGCCAGGAGCCGGGCGACGTTGGCGGCGACGGGGCCGCGGCGCAGGTCCGCGACGCTGGACCCGAGCGCCTTCGCGTACGTCACGTCCCCGGTGAGCCGCTCCGCCAGCGCCTCAGGGGAGACCCTGCGCAGATACCACCGGCCGAGCGCGGCCCACCGAGCGGCGGGACCGGCGGGCGGCTGGAGGAAGAACGGCGACACCAGCGTGAGCCGGTCCACCAGGCCGGGGTGGGCGAGCGCGGCCTCCAGGGCCGCCGCCGCGCCCACGGAGTGGCCCACCAGGTGCCGGGCGCCGGTCTCGGCCACGAGCGCGGACAGCCAGCGGGACCAGTCGTCGCGCCGTCCGGCGCTCATCCCCAGCCCGGGCAGGTCCACCACGCGGGCCCGGCCCAGCGCCGCGGCGACCGGCGCCCAGGTGTCGGCGTTCACCGGCAGGCCGGGCAGCACCACGGTGGGCGCGTCCGGGTCGCCGAGTTCGAAGGTGCGCACGCCGCCGGGCGCGGTGAACCGCCGCCGCCCGGCGGGGGCGTCCCCGAACCGGTGGGCCGCCAGGTGGTCGGCCCAGCGGAGGACGGACGTGGTGACGTCCGGCAGGGCGAGGCCGTGCCGGGCGGCGAAGGCGTCCGCCGGGCCCGTGGGGTAGCGGTCGGCGGACAGGAACGTCAGGGTCTCCGGATCGGCCTTGGTGAGCCATCGGGGCAGGACCCTCAGGACGGGCACGGGGATCCGCGCGCCCGGCGCCCTGACCCGATAGTGCTCCGCGACGCGGGCGAGCAGGTCGGGCAGCGCGGGCGTGGCGTCGTCGAGGACCCAGTACGCGGCCCGCTCGGCGGCCTCGTCCAGCGGGAGCAGGGCCATGAACCGGGCGAGGTGGTCGACCGTGACCACGGGGACGAAGGTCGCGGCGTTCCCCGGCAGCGCCGGCATGGTGCCCTGCCAGATCTCCTTCACGTTCGCCGCGAGGCCCAGTTGCTGGTCCGACTCGCCGGTGACGCTGTCACCGATCACGCTGGACGGGTTGACGATGGACCAGGGGACGCCCAGCCGGTCGGCGGTGGCCTGGAGAACGGCGTCCGCCTCGACCTTGGACGCCTCGTACGCGCCCAAAGCCTCGTACGTCTCCCGCCGCCGCGCCTCGCTCCAGGGCTGCGGGTCCTGCCCGCCCACCCGGTACCCGGAGACGTGCACGAGGCGGCGCAGGCTCGGCAGCCGCGCCGCGAAGGCGACGATCGCGCGCACGCTGTCGACGTTGGCGTGGCGGGCCTCGTCCGCCGGCATCCCGAACCGGTAGGCGCCGGCGCAGTTGTAGATCTCGGTGACGTCCGTCGCGTCGGCGTGGATCAGCGACGGCGTCTCGAAGTCGACGCGGAGGTCGGCCGGAGCCTGGCCGTGCCCGTGCCGCTCCAGCCACAGGACGAGCCGCCGGTACGACTCGGGGCTCCGGTTGGCCGTGCTCACCCGTACGCCGGCCTGGCCGAGCGCGAGGATCAGGTGCCGGCCGATGAGCCCCGTCGCCCCGAACACCAGGGCGTGCCGGCTCATGACAGCGTCTCCCCGGCCAGGAGCACAGCGATGACGTCGGCGGCGCAGCGCAGCGGCTCCACCGACCGCCGGGCGCGAGACATGATCATCGCCCCCTCCACCGTGCTGACCACGGCCGTCGCCAGCGTGCGGGCGGCGGCGGCCGGACGGCCCTGGGCGACGAGGTATTCGGCCATGGGGTCGATCCAGGAGCCGAACGCGTCCGCGCAGGCCTCCCGCAGCCGCTCGCTCTGCGCGCCCATCTCCAGCGTGACCACCGAGACCGGGCAGCCGAGCTGGAAGTCGCTGTCGGTGAGCATGCCGCCCAGCACGTCGATCACGCGGCGGACCACGTCGCCCGGGCTCCCCGGCTCCCTCGCCGAGTCGGCCACGAGGGCGCGGAAGCGCTCGGCCGCGAGCGCGACGGCCTTCTCGCCGAGCGCCTCCTTCCCCTCGGGGAAGTGGAAGTACAGCGATCCTTTGGGGGCGCGGGCGTGCTCGACCACGGTGTTGAGGCCCGTGCCGCTGTAGCCGCGGGCCTGGATCAGTTCGAGCATCGATTCCACCAGCCGTGCGCTGGTTTGCGCGCCTTTGGTTCCGGTCATGCGGAAAATATAGACCGGTCTACCTATTTTTCCAACTATATGGTGATGACGACCTTCCCTCGGGCGTGGCCCTTCTCGAGGTAGCGGACGGCTTCGGGCAGCTCCTTGAGCGGATACGTCCGGTCGATGACCGGGGTGATCTTCCCGGCTTCGGCGAAGTCCCGCAGGAGCTCGAGGTCCTCGCTGCTCGTCCGCGCCAGGATGGGCGCCAGCCGCTGGCTCACGACCGCGGAGAGCGCCATCAACTTGAGCGGACCGGTGAAGGGCCCCAGCCACAGCCCCTTGACCGGCCCCCCGACGGCCACCAGGACCCCCTTCGGGGCCAGCACGCGCCTGATCGCGGACAGCGAGTGGTTGCCGGCCGTGTCGATCATCGCGTCGTAGCGCCGCCCCGCCCGGGTGACGTCGTCCCGGGTGTAGTCCACGACGTGGTCGGCGCCGATCGAGCGGACCGTCTCCACCTTCCCGGTGCTGCACACGCCGGTGACCTCGGCCCCGTACGCCTTGGCGAGCTGGACCGCGAACGTGCCCACGCCTCCCCCGGCGCCGTTGACGAGGACCCGCTGCCCGGCCCGGACGCGCGCCTTGTCCCGCAGCGCCTGCAGGGCGCTGAGCGCGGCCACCGGTATGGCGGCGGCCTCCTCGAAGGTCAGGTTGGCCGGCTTCTTCCTGAGCATCGCGTCCTGGTGGAAGCAGGCGTACTCGGCGAACGCCGCGCTGCGCGCCCCCGGCCTCGCCCGGCCGCCGAACACCTCGTCCCCCGGCCGGAACCTGGTGACGTTCCTGCCCACCGCTTCGACGCACCCCGCCAGGTCGGCTCCCATGCCGACGGGCTTGGGCCGTGGCAGGCCGCTCATCAAGCGGACCACGTACGGCGTGCCCCTCATGAAGTGGTAGTCGAGCGGGTTGACGGCGGCCGCCTTCACGCTGATCAGGACGTCGTCGTCGCCCATGGCGGGCGGGTCGACGTCGTGGAGTTCGAGGACGTCGGGCGAGCCGTACCGGTCATAGCGGATTGCCTTCATGGTGCCCCCTTGGACGAGTTGCCGGCAGGACGCGCCGCGCGGCCGCGTCGCTGGTCAGCGTAGGCAGCCGCCGCCGAGCGCCGATATCACGGAAATTCGTGATTGGGGGGCCAATCGATCCGCCGCCGGGAGTAGTGTCCAGATCAACGATGGCCAGACCGCCGCGCCGCTCGGGCAATCTGCCGGCCGAAGCGACCAGCTTCATCGGCCGCCGCCACGAGCTGGCAGAAGTCAGGAAGAAGCTCACCGGGGCCCGGCTGGTCAGCCTCGTCGGGCCGGGCGGCGTGGGCAAGACCCGCCTCGCGGTGCGGATGGCGTCCGACCTCGGACGAGGGTTCCCCGGCGGAGCGTGGCTGGTCGAGCTGGCCGAGGTCCGGGATCCGGCGCGGGTCGGCGACACCGTGCTGGCGACCCTGGACCTGCGGGACCAGGCGGCGGCCGATCCCCTGGCCCGGCTGCAGGCCCACCTGCGCGACAAGCGGCTGCTGATCGTGCTGGACAACTGCGAGCACCTGCTCGAAGCGGCCTCCCGGCTCGTGACGGAGATCATGAAAGCCGCGCCGGGCGTGAGCGTGCTGGCCACCAGCCGGGAGCCGCTGTCGGCGCCGGGTGAGCACGTGGTGCCGGTGCCGCCGCTCCAGTTGCCCGTGGCCGGGCCCCTCGCGCTGGTCCGGCAGAACGAGGCGGTCACGCTCTTCGTGGAACGGGCCGCGGCCGGATCGGGCGCCTTCGAGCTGACCGCCGCGAACCAGGCGGCCGTGGCCGATCTGTGCCACCGGCTCGACGGCCTGCCGCTGGCGATCGAGCTGGCGGCCGTCAGGACGCGGGTCCTCACCGCCGAGCAGATCCTCGACCGGCTGTCCGACCGGTTCGGCCTGCTCACCGGCGGGGTACGGGCCGCGCTGCCCCGCCATCAGACGCTGCGCACCACCATCGACTGGAGCCACGACCTGCTGGCGGCGGGCGAGCAGGCGCTGCTGAGGCGGCTGTCCGTGTTCTCCGGCAGGTTCACCCTCGAGGACGTCGAGTCGGTCTGCGCGTGGGACGACGTGCCGCCCGAGCGGGCGCTGGACCTGCTGTCGTCGCTCGTCGACAAGTCCTTGGTGACGAAGGAGGACGCCGACACCCTGGCCTGCTACCGGCTGCACGAGACGATGCGCGAGTACGCCGGGCTCAAGCTGCGCGCGGCCGGTGAGGAGGAGGCCGTCGAGCGGCGCTGCTCCGGCTACTTCTGGTCGCGCTGCCGCCGGTTCGCGGCCGAGTCCCGGTTCCGGCTGGTCGAGTGGCTGGCGTGGATGGACCTGGAGATCGACAACATCCGGTCGGTCCTCAGGCGCTGCCTGGCCCAGGAGGACCGGTCAGGAGGGCTCGCCCTCGCCTACTTCCTCGGCTGGTACTGGATGACGCGTGCCACGAGCGAGGGCGCCCGATGGCTCGACGAGCTGCTCGCGCCCGGCGTCGGCGACCCGCGGACCCTGGCGCGGGCGTACTACATGCGCGGGTTCCTGGCCGTGCTGCAGTCCGATCCGGCCGCCGCCCGCCCGGCCCTCGAACGGGCGGTGACGGCCGCCCGGGAGGCGGACCTTCCCAGCCTGCTGTCGCAGTCGCTCTCCCTCGCCGCGATCGCCGCGAACATGGCCGGCGATCACCCGTCCACCAGGCGCCTGTCCGAGGAGGCCCACGCCGTCGCGGCGGCTCTCGACGACCTCCCGGCCACGCTCATGGCGCTGCAGTCGCGAGCGCTGAACGGCCTGGCCGACGGCGACCTGGACGACGTCAGAGCCGCGGCCTCGCAGGGCGTGCGGATCAGCCGGGAGATCGGCGACCTCTACAGCCTCGGCATGATGCTGCTGAACCTCGGCTCGGCCATGCTGATGGCCGGAGCGCTCGACGAGTCGAAGCCGCTGCTCGCGGAGGCGCTGCCGATCGCCCACCGGATCGACGACCGGGTGGCGCAGTACTGCCTGCTCGACGCCCTGGGCTGCCACGCCGCGGCCTCCGGACAGGCGCGGGTCGCGGCGCGGCTGCTCGGAGCGGCGGAGACGGTGCGCACGGGCGCCGGCGCGAGCCTGCAGCCGTACCTGACCCGGCTGGTCGCCCGGGCCGAGGAGTCGGTGACGGCGGCGCTCGGCGCGACCGGGTTCGCGGCCGAGTACGAGGCCGGCCGGCGCCTGAGCCGGGACGCCGCGATCAGGCTGGCGCTCGGCGAGCCGGCTCCCCCCGCCCCCTCCCCCGCCGACGCGGGGCCGCTCGGGAAGCGGGAGGCGGAGGTCGCCAGGCTGGTCGCCGACGGGCTGAGCAACAAGCGGATCGCGGCCCGGCTGTTCATCTCCGAGCACACCGTCGACAGCCACGTCCGCAACATCCTGAACAAGCTCGGCTTCGACTCGCGGACGCAGATCGCGGTCTGGATGGCGTCGTCCGGTCAGGCGGACCCGCGCAGCAGCACGGCCAGCGGGTCCACCGTCTTCGACTCCGGGTCGTCGGACACCGTGTAGACCCGTCCTGGGCCGTCGCCGACGGTGATCCGGTAGATCATCAGGTCGGCGCCGATCTCCCCGGACCCGCCCTCGGCCGTGGCGGCGTCGATCGCCGACAGCGCCTCGTACACCTTGGCGGCCTCCTGCTCGGGGAGGTCGTCGGTGTCGTACTCGGTGACGGTCTCCTCGATGCCGGCGAAGCCGCCGGTTCTCTCGATCTTCACACGCATGTCTGACTCGCCGGGCTCGTAGTTACTTGAACGCCTTCTTGAGGACGCTCAGTTGCGAGGCGAGGATGTCGTCGTCGGTCAGCTCGCCCTTGGTCGTCAGCTTGTCGGTGGCGATCACCTGGAACTCCGGCATCTGCATCGTGCCGCAGCAGGTCGAGCGGTCCTGCACGGCGCGCAGGCTGGCCGACGAGGTGTCGGCGGGCTTGACGTTGGTGATGTCCTTCGCGGTCTTGCCGTCGCCGGTGTAGTCGGCGTTCATGAGGTCCATCTCGCCGGAGAGCATCTCGGAGAACGGCGTCGGCGACGTCACCACCTCGCGGAAGGCGAAGCGGTTGCGGATGAAGGTCCGGTAGATGTTGGGGTCGCCCTGGGCGGCCGAGATCTGCAGCATCTGGTTGACGACGTCGGTGTAGGTGGCCTTGGTCGCGGGCGCCTTCACGATCGCCTTGAACAGCAGGTGGCACAGGTTGTGCGCGACCTCCATGAGGATCACGGTGGGGCTCTTGGTCGCGTCCTGCCTGGTGCGCTCGAATGCGTAGATGTCGGCGAGCACGTCGTAGACGCCCCCGGTGAACACCTGCGAGATCGCGTGCACCTCGTTGCTGACCTCGCTCAGCTTGAGGTCGTTGTCGGCGTTGCGCAGGCCGAACGGCCGGCCGAGCGCCTGCCCGAACTGCTCGGCCATGGCCGACAGGAACGACTTGGCATGCAGGTTGGCCTTGGTGAGCGCGACGAGCGCCTCGGCCTGGTCCGGCTGCGCCAGCGTCAGGAAGACGGCGGTCAGGTCGCCGAACGACTCGTGCAGGCCGCCCGTCTGCGGCGGGTTGTCCGCGGCGAGCCAGCCGGGCTTGAGCCCGTCGAGGATCGCGTGACCGGCCTCGTGCGCGACGATGTCCAGCGAGCGGCAGGTGAAGACCTGCTGCGTGGTGCCGGTCGGGGTGAAGAAGAGGAACTTCAGCGCCTTGGCCGACCTGCTGTAGAAGGCGTTGGCCCCGACCGCGGCGCGCGGGAAGACGGTGAGCCGGTCGAGGTTGCCGCCGGTGTTCCACGCGAACGGGATGGGCGTGCCGCCGTTGTGGCGCTCGTACATCGTCAGTGTCTCCCGGACGACCGCGTACGCGTGCGCGCAGTCGAACTCCGGCGAGTTGGGGACGAAGATGAAGTCGCCGTTGACGCTGCGCGCCACCGGCGTGGTGCCCGACAGCTCGGTGGTGAGCCGGGCGTCGGTGGGCCCGTTGAGCACCGGGCTGGGGATGAAGATCGGCCGGACGCCCAGCTCGGCGACGGTGGGGTCCTGCTTGTAGATGAGGATCCGGGGCCCGACGATCGGCGGGATCGGAATGGGGACCGGCGCCGGGGCCGCGCGCTGCGTGGGCGCCGGTTCCACCGTGAACGGCGGCTGGAGCAGTTCTTTCGTCGTCTCCGTTACGGCCGTTCCCGTGACCTCGCGGTACTCGGGGACGCTCTTCTCCCTGACTTCCTGAATGATCATCTGACTGTTCACTCCCCCGTGCTCTCGGGCGCGGCGACAATTTGGACGCGCCTTTCGAGTCCTGCCCGGAGTCGGATAATCACGTGCACATGGGACATCAAAGGTTCGATCGGACATTCCGCGGCTGCGCCCGCCGCCGCCCGGCCATGGCGCCCGCAGCGTGGGCGGCACGATCTTCTCGTACGCGGGAAGGTGTTCGACCAGCCCGGTCGCACGGTGGAAGGCACGATCGACACCTTGGACCCGCCGTCTCGCTATGACATGAGCGCCACACCTTGCCGACCACGGGCCCGGATCTTGTATCCACCAGGCGGGAGCGCTACGTATCCAATCTGTTACACGCTGTGACGGAGCTGTCCTGGAAGCTCTCCAGGCCGCACCGACACGAGGAGAACCGTAATGAAGTCGACGACACGCGGCATGCGCATCGCATCGGTCACCGGCAGCGTCGCCCTCGCCATCCTGGCTTGCGCCGCCCCGGCCACGGCGGCGGCTGCGGCCGCCGCCGGATCGGCCAGGGCCGGCGACATCTGCCTCTACACCGGGCGGGACTACTCCGGCTCGTCGTGGTGCTGGAACCCGGGCAACGGCTACGTGGACGTCCCACCGGCCCTGCACGACAACGTGGGCTCGTTCATGGCGCACGCCGACGGATGCTTCATCAACTGGATCAGCGTCCCCGACCGCAAGGAGACCCGCGTCGTCCGGGACGGCGACTACCGCCGGGTGTACAAGAACGACTTCGGCGGCAAGATCGACGCTGTGGCGCCCCGCTGCTGAGACCCTGAGCCGGGTCACGAGCCCCGGACGCACGCGGCGCGACGGGGCCGCGACTCACCTGGGGCCAGGCCGGAACAACGGTCATCCGACCGGCGGCCTGGCCCCGCGGGCACTCGCCCTCCCTGGCCACCCTGCCCCCTTTCAGGCGGCGCCGCGTGGGCGGGACGCCTCTGCCCCCAGCCGTTCGCCTCCCCCTGGGTCCTTCCTCACCCCGCCCCCGAGTGGATCGACGAGACGAGCCCTTCACGCCGCTGTCGCCGTACTTCCAGCAGGGGCACACCGCGCCGCCTCGGCACCGCCCGCCCGACCGGCGGCGCGTCGCCTATAACGTCGTTGATCCGGGGACAACACCGGGGCGCCAAAGGCCGACATTTGCCAACGGTGTAGGTTATAACCGTCAGCGACAAGACGGGATGGCGATGGGCGAATCAGCGGCCGAGCTCTACACGACGAAGGCGGACTACGCCTACCTGCGCGTCAAGGAGCTGATCCTGTCCGGGAAGCTGGCCCCCGGCTCCGTCATCGCGCAGGCGCAGCTGGCCCGCGACATCGGCATCAGCACCACGCCTCTGCGCGAGGCGCTGCGCCGGCTCAAGAGCGAGGGGCTGGTCGAGCTCGACGCCCACCGCGACGCCCGAGTCGCGGCCCTGGCCGCCGAGGAGGCCCGCGACCTGCTCGAACTCCGCCGCTCCCTCGATCCCCTGGCGATCGCGCTGGCGGCCGAACGCCGCACCAAGGCCGACATCGCCGCCATGCGCGCCGCCCACGAGGGCCTCGAACCCCTGCCCGGCAACCCCGCCTACGAGCAGCTGGTCGCCCACCGCAGGTTCCACGCCGCCCTCTACACCGCCTCGCACAACGACCTGCTCATCCAGACGCTCGACGGGCTGTGGGACAAGTCCGACCGCTACCGCCGCCTCGCCCTGGAGGTCGAGCGCGGCCAGGCGGCCCGCGACCGCAAGGCCGCCGAGCACGAGGCCCTGCTGGAGTACGTGATCGCCGGCGACGCCGACTCCGCCGCCGCCGTCATGCGCGAGCACATCGACACCAGTCTCGGCGCCCAGGCCGCCTGGCGCCTGCGCAAACACCCGAACCCGGCGGACCAGGACGGGGTAGATGCCTGAAGCCTGGCATCGGCACGCGGTCCTGCTCGCCCACTCCACCGGCACCCAGGTGATCACCTTCGTGCTGCGGCCCACCATGTCGTACCGCGCGATCGAGCTCGACGTGCCCACGGCCTGGCTCGGCGTGCTCGGCGCCAGCTTCGCCATCGCGCCGCTGCTGCTGGCCCTGCCCGCCGGCCACGCCGCCGACCGGTTCGGCGAGCGCCGCATGGCCGTGGCGGGCGCGCTCCTGCTCATCGCCTCCGCCGTCGCGTTCACCGTGTTCGGCCACACCGTCGCCGGCCTGGTCGCGGCCGGGGTCCTGCTCGGCACCGGCCATCTGGGCAGCGTCATCGCCCAGCAGGCACTGGTCGCCAACACCACCGAGCACGGCCGCCACGACACCGCCTTCGGCCACTACACCTTCGCCGCGTCCCTCGGCCAGGCCGCCGGCCCGCTCCTGATCGCCGTGTTCGGCGGCGACGGCTCCATCCCCGCCACCGGCCGCATCTTCGCCTGGTCCTGCGGCCTGGGCGTGCTCGTCCTCGCGCTGTCCGTGCTGCTCCCGCCGAGCGGCCAGGCCGGCCGGAGCCGGGCCGAGGGCGGGGACCTGCGGTCGCTGCTGCGCCTGCCCGGCCTCGCGCACGCCCTGCTGACCAGCTGCGTAGTGCTGGCCGCGGTGGACATCACGCTGGCGTACCTGCCCGCGCTCGGCACCGAGCAGGGCCTGACCGCGGGCGCCGTGGGCCTGCTGCTGACCGTTCGCGGCGCGGCCTCCATGGCCTCGCGTTTCTTCCTCGGCCACCTCGCCCGCCTCGTCGGCCGGCGCAGGCTGCTGGTCGCCAGCACCCTCGCCGCGGCCGTCGCCATGGTGCTGACGCCCGTGCCCATGCCGCTGTGGGCGCTGGCCGGCCTGCTGCTGGTGGCGGGGTTCGGGCTGGGGGTGGGGCAGCCGCTGACCATGTCGTGGCTGGCCGAGTCCGCCCCCGCCGGGATGCGCGGCCGGGCCATGTCCCTGCGCCTGGTCGGCAACCGTACCGGCCAGCTGGTCATCCCCGGCGCGGCCGGTCTCGTCGCCGCCGGCCTCGGCGCCGGCGGCGTGCTCCTCGTCACCGCGCTCAGCCTCGGCTGGGCCGGCGTGGCCGCCCGGCGGCTTCCCGTCGATCCCTAGGAAGGTTGCATCATGACCGTTGTCACCGCAGACCTGTACGACGAGCGCGGCGACGAGCTCGACTCCTGCGACCTGCAGCTGCGCCAGTACGGCGGGCGCCGCGCCTTCAGCGGCACCGTCGTCACCGTCCGGTGCCACGAGGACAACGTCCTGCTCAAGTCCGTCCTGTCCGAACCGGGCGAGGGCCGGGTCCTGGTGGTGGACGGCGGGGGCTCCCTGCACACCGCCGTCATGGGTGACGTCATCGCCGGCATGGCGGTCGCCAACGGCTGGGCGGGCGTAGTGATCAACGGCGCCGTACGCGACGTCGCCGCCCTGCGCGAGCTCGACCTGGGCGTCAAGGCCATCGGCTCCAACCCCCGCAAGAGCGCCAAGAACGGCGGGGGCGAGCGCGACGTCCCCGTCACCTTCGGCGGCGCCACCTTCCTCCCCGGCGCCGAGCTGTTCAGCGACGACGACGGGATCCTGGTCACGCGCGGATAGCCGACCGGCGTCGGCGCCTTCCGGCGGTGGGGAGACGCGGTCGGGAGATCTTGCGCCGACCGGCCGCCATGGTCGAGCCTTTCCCTCATGACCTTGGACGCGCAGACGGCGGCCGCCATCGATCGGTACTTCGCCCGTTACGGAAGGCGCCGCCGCCGGAGGCGTCCGTGAGCGGGGTGGTCGCGCACCGTTGCCTCGCTCCTACCGTCGACGGCGGGGGCGCCCGGCCGTGGCGGTGCAGCGGTTGCGGCCAGTTGTGGGAGCCGCTGCCCCCGCCGCCGGTGCGGCGGCCCGAGCGCGACGCCGACACCCCCAACCGCAGATCCGGCATAGCCGCCGGCGCCTCGATGGGAGCGCTGTGCCTGGCGTCCATAGCGGCCTCGAAGCTCCTCGCCGTCGCGCTGTGCGCGGCCGCCGTGCTGGGGCTCGTCTGGTCGTACCGGTGGGAGCGAAGCGGCTGAGGCCCGGGTCAGGGGCCCTCGACGGGCAGGAGGGGGCCGGTGAGGGGCTCGTTCCGGTCGCAGGTCAGCTCGCCGTCCCGCACCCGCAGCCGGGCGGCCTGGACCGACGAGCGGCGGCCACCGCCGGGGTGGGTGAAGTAGAAGATCACCGCCTCCTCCCCCGTCACCACGACGTCCGCGTGGTGGCCGAACCCGTCGTCGTCGGGGCGCGTGCCCGGCTCGTCGAGGATGAGCCCCCGCGGCTCCCAGACGTCGAGGTCTTCCGAGGTCAGCACCCGCTGGCCGTGCCACTCGTCGACGATCATCCAGTGCCGCCCGCCGAGCGTGAACACGTTGGGGCCCTCGTGCGCGGTGGTCGTCACGGCGGGCCCGCGGACCTGCCAGTGGTAAAGGTCGGGGCTGTCGGCGGCCCAGGTGTGCGAGCCGTCGGCCTCGTCCTTGTACCAGAGCCGGTGGCCGCCGCCGGGCAGCGGGGCCACGCAGGCGTCGATCACGTACGGGGAGGACAGGCCGAGGGTGGACCGGAACGTCCAGCGTACGAGGTCGGGGCTGGTGTAGTGGCGGATGTGGCGCTCGTGCCCCGGCCACGCGCCGGGGACGCCGCGGATGACGCTGACGTACATGTGGTAGGTCTCGCCGTCGTCGACGATCTCCGGCGCCCAGTACGTGTGCCGCCCCCATGCGGTGTCGAGCCCGTCGATCGTCCCCCGGTGGAGCCAGGTCGCGCCGCCGTCCGCCGACGACGCGACGCCGAGGTCGGTGCCATGCACCCAGCTCACGTCCCCCAGGTCCGGGGCGCTCGCGCGGCGGCTGGTGTAGACGAGCCACCAGGCGCGCTCGGCCCGGTTCCAGATCAGGGTAGGGTCGGTGGCGCCGTCGTGCATGGGGTCGCGGTAAAGCGGCCGGGAGCTCATCTGGTCCCTTCCACGTGCGGGTAGATCGTCCGCAGCACGATACCGGCACGCGAAAAGGGCACCCCTGGTCAGGGGTGCCCTTCGGGGGAAGGCGAGCTCAGTTCGCGGGGAGCTTGACCGACACCTGCTGGACGACGGGGCGGCTGTCGCGCTCGGCCCAGGCGCCGGTGGAGTAGGCGACCGGGTAGTTCTTCTTGCCGACGCCGTCGCCCCACTTGGTCACGATGTAGTCGACCTTGATGTGGCCCGCGCCGGCGACGCCGTCCACGGCCAGGGTGTCCGGGTTGAACGTGCCGCCGGTCAGCTCGGCGAACGTCTTGGCGTCCAGGTCGAGCATCACGCCGGTGTTGGAGGGGTTGCCGGGACCGCGGTCTCCGACGAAGAACGGGAGCTTCTTGCCCTTGTAGACGACGTAGCCCTCGGTCATGAGCGGCCAGCTCGGGCTGGCGGCCAGACCCTTCTGCATGGGCTTTCCGGCGGCGGGCAGTCCGGTGTCACCGGCGCGGCCGGAGGAGTCGTCCCAGAAGTACGACGCGGTGGTCGAGCCCTGGAGCACGGCCGTCTGGGTGATCGTGCTGCCGGCCTCGGCGTCAGCGTGCGCCGCGGGCGAGCCGACGGCCACGGCGGTCAGCACAGTAGCGGTGAGCATGGCGATAGAGTGCAGGCGAGCAGACATAAGCAGGCGGGGTCCTTCGTTAGACGACAGGGCATACGCTCTTGACTCACGCAGCCGGGCGGTGACGCCTCATGAGCACTGCGTGGAGCGTTGGATCCGGGGAGATGGATCCGGAGTCCGGACGAGTGGCGCCTTCCGGGTTGGTAAGGTCCAGGTCACTCGCCGGTAACGACTACCAAGCTACCCATCGAAACGGACAAAGGCAAACGAAACCCCATGAAACGGACATAGATCTACGTTTGGGGTAAAGCCTTCAGTCAGGAACGTCCCGGCAGGCCAGGCCCGCCGGGACGTACGAGAGAGCGTCAGGCGCGCCGGATCACCGCCGCGCCCAGCGGCGCCAGCTCCACCGCACCCGACACCGCCCGCCCGGTGAGCAGGTCCGTCCCCTCCCCCTCGAACGGGACCGACGCGCTCAGCTCGCCGCTGTGGTTGAGCAGGAACACGTACTCGTGCTCGTCGTCCCCCCGCACGGAGCACTCCACGTGGGAGGGAGCGTCCGGGAACGGCGACCGGACTCCCGCCGCCGACACGGCCGCGAGCAGCTCGGCGTCGAAGGCCTCCTGGTCCAGGAGGGTGGCGAAGTACACGACGCGCCCCGCGCCGAAGCGGTTCTCCACCACGGCGGCCCGGCCGGCCAGCAGGCCGTCGCCGTAGGTGGCCAGGGCCGTGCCGGTCTCCAGGTGCAGGTCGTCGCGCCACCAGGTCGAGGTCGTCCGCCGCCCGTCGGCGAACTCCACGGAGAAGACCTCGTCCGGCCGCGCGGGCCAGTACTCGTCCACCTTGGCCCCGATGAGCCGCCGGAACGCGCCCGGATAGCCGTCGGGCCGCACCCGGTTGCACTCGTCGACCACGCCGGAGAAGAACGACATGACGACCGTCCCGCCCTTCTCGGCGAACTCGGTGATCCGCCGCACTCCCTCGTCGTCGATCAGGTACGCGTTCGGCACCACCAGCACCTTGTACCCGTCCAGCGAGGACGACGCGGACACGACGTCCACCGGGAGGTGGTTCGACCACAGCGGCGTGTAGTGCCGCATGACCGTGTCCGGGTAGCTGAAGTCCTGGCGCGGCAGCCCCGCGGTCTCCTCCAGCCCCCACCAGCCGTCCCAGTCGAACAGGGCGGCGATCTCGGCACGCGAGGTCGTCCCGGCCACGGGAGCGAGCAGCTTCATCTCCCGCCCCAGGTCCACGATCTCCCGGAAGGTGCGCGAGTCCGGCCCGGAGTGCGGCAGCATCGCCGAGTGGAAGCGCTCCTGCCCGCCGCGGCCGGCCCGCCACTGGAAGAACATCACCGAGTCCGCCGCCCGCGACACCGCCTGCAGCGAGCCGAGCCGCATCCGGCCGGGCTCCTTGACGACGTTGAGCTGCCACTGGCTGACCGCGCTGGCCGCCTGCTCCATGAGCAGCCACGGCCGGCCGCCCTTGAGCGAGCGGAACAGGTCGTACTGGAAGGCCGCCGAGACGTGCGAGTCGGCGTCGGCGGGGTTGGGGTAGATGTCGAGCGCGACCGCGTCCTCCTCGGGCGCCCACTTCCAGTAGTCGGCGTGCTTGAAGAAGCGCATGAAGTTCGTCAGGACCGGGAGGTCGTCGCGGAAGGAGCGGACGATGTCCCGCTCGGCGATGTAGCACTCGAGGAGCGCGTCGGAGGTGAAGCGCTTGAAGTCGAGGCGGCGGGCGGGGTTCATCCAGGTGCGCGGGATGTGCGGCACCTCGACCTGGTCCCAGTCGGTGTAGCTCTGGCTCCAGAAGCGGGTGTACCACGCCTCGTTCAGGGTCTCCAGGTCGCCGTAGCGGCGCTGCAGCCAGCGCCGGAAGTTGACCGAGGCGGCCTCGTTGTAGGCCGTGGGCCCGTACTCGTTGGAGATGTGCCACATCGCCAGCGCCGGATGGAACGAGTAGCGCTCGGCGAGCTTGGTGGTGATGTTCGCCGCGTACTCGCGGTAAATGGGTGACGACGGATCGTAGTGCAGCCGGTTGCCGAACCCGAACCGCTCCCCGTCGGCCATGACCGGGAACACCTCGGGGTGCAGGTGCGTGAGCCAGACGGGCGGGGCCGCCGTCGGGGTGGCCAGGTTGACGCTGACGCCGTTCTCGTGGAGGAGGTCCATGATCTCGTCCAGCCAGCCGAACTCGTACTTGCCCGGCTCCGGCTCCAGGGACGCCCACGCGAAGACGCCGAGGGAGACGATGTTGACGCCGGCCTCACGCATGAGCCGGACGTCCTCCCGCCACACGGCGGGGTCCCACTGCTCCGGGTTGTAGTCGCCGCCGTAGGCGAAGCCCCCGATTCGGTTCCTGAAAGCATCCAAGCGCGACATTTCACTGCTCCTGTAGAGAGGGGAGGATCCTCGACGTGATCCCGGCGGTCGCCGCGGCCACGCGGGCCGCGCCGTCGGGGCCGGTGTCGCCGTCGGCGAAGGTGACCGCGTACCGGAAGGCCAGCGACGCCCCCGGCTCCACCGGGCGTACGACGTCGAAGAACGGGGCGGGGCAGACGCAGGCGTACATCCCGCTGCGCACGAACCACTGGACCTGCTCGGCGCCGGAGTCGTCCACGAACACGAGCGTGGAGGCCACGTCGTCCTCGTCGTGGTCGCCCGCGTAGGCGAGCCACCGGCCGCGCTCGCCCATCAGCTCGTCACCGCCCTGGCGCCCCTCCATGTAGACGCGCCCGTCGCTGAACGACCGGGGCCCGCGCCAGAACAGCCCGCCGTACCCGGCGTTGGGCCGCCCCTCGGTCGTGGGGCTGCCGATCGGCACGGTGGCGCCGGAGACGTTGGTGAACTCGGTGGCGTAGGCCAGCGTCCAGGAGTCGCGCTCGACGAGCGCGCCGAAGGTCCGCCGCTCGGTGAACCAGGGCTCGCCGGTGCTGGCCACCCACGTCAGCGACTCGCGCACGGTGACGCGGTCGTCCCCGGCGTCGATCGTGTCGAAACCGGTGTGGACGATGGCGCCGTTGTTGTCCTCCTGCACGTAGCCGCGCCCGCGCACGTACGTGACGCCGCCCCAGAAGTTCTGGGCGCCCACGTTGGGCAGGGACCAGGCGATGCCCTTGTGCCAGACGTGGTCCCAGGGGCGGTAGAGCGACACGAGGCGCCCCGAGAGGGTGCGCAGCGGGTGGAAGTACGGGCGCGGGGACTCCAGCTGCCGGTCCCACGGACCGTAGACGTACCGGAAGAGGTCCACGCCGTCGTGGGTGAGCGTCAGGCCGCGCCCGCGCTCGTCGGTGAGGCGCAGGCCCCCGGTCGGCTCGGTCATCGGTCGTCCTTTCCGGGCTCGGCGGACACGGCGGTCAGCCGCCTCTCGGAGCCGGTGATCTCGTACACGGGGCCGGTCAGGTCGACGGGCCGCCCGGCGATCGGCTCGGCGACGGAGCCGCGTACGGACAGGCCGATCTCGCCGGGCTCGACCACGCGCCTCCCGTCCCGTCCGGTGAACGCCGGCAACCTGGCCGGCACGTCGAAGCCGGCCTTCGCGCTCTCGCCGGGGGCCGGCTCGACCCGGGCGAACCCGACGAGCCGGACGACGGGCCGGGTCACCGAGGCGACCTTATCGGAGGCGTACAGCTGGACCACCTCCGCCCCGGCGCGCTCCCCGGCGTCGCGCACGACGGCCGAGCGACATGTCCGCGAGCAGCTCCTCGACCCGGTTCATACACCCCTCGCCGTCGGAAAGTTTCTGGCATACTTTCCGAAAGATTACCGTGACATTGCCGAAGGGTTACGGTAGGCTCGGGCCTGCGGCGATGTCAACAGCGCTGATCGGGTAGCGGTCTGCACCAGGTCAGCGGGCAACCTGCCGCTTTGAGGTGTTTCCGAAAGTTGCAACTCGGAGGTCCTGTGGCTCGAGCAACGCTGGCGGACGTCGCCGCCGCCGCCGGAGTGTCCGTGCCGACGGTCTCCAAGGTCCTGAGCGGGAAGAAGCACGTCTCCACCGCCACCAGGGACAAGGTGCTGGAAGCGGTCAGGGCCTTCGGATACGAGGCCCCGCGCCCGCCGAGCACGCCCCGGGCCGGCCTCGTCGACCTGCTCATAGACGGGCTCGGCTCCCCGTGGGCCCAGGTCCTCATCAGGGGGGCGGAGCAGGCGGCCGCGCGGTGGGGGTTCTCGCTCGTGGTGACCTCGTCCGCGCGGGCCGACTTCGACCTGCGGCGCTGGATCGGGATCGTGCGCAAGCGCAGCACCGACGGCATCGTGCTGGTGCTGTCGCGGGCCAACCAGGAGGAGATCGCGGCCATTGAGGAGCTCCTGCACGTGCCCCTGGTGCTGCTCGACCCGGTGGGCAAGCGCGATCCGCGCATCTCCACCGTCGGCGCCACGAACTGGTCGGGCGGCGTCATGGCCACGACCCACCTGCTGGAGCTGGGGCACACCAGGATCGGCTTCATCGGCGGGCCGCTCGACACGCAGTGCACGCTCGACCGGTACGAGGGCTACCTGGCGGCGCACCGCACGTTCGGGATCGACCCCGACCCCGGGCTGACCCGTTACGGCGACTTCCTGATCTCCGGCGGCAAGGAGTTCGGGGCCGAGCTCCTCGACCGCCCCGACCGGCCCACGGCCATCTTCGCCGGCTCCGACATGCAGGCGGCCGGCGTCTACCAGGCGGCCACCGAGCGCGGGATCCGGGTGCCGGACGAGCTGTCCGTGGTGGGCTTCGACGACTCCACGTGGTGCGAGATGATGTCGCCGCCGCTCACCACGGTCCGCCAGCCCCTCGACGACATGGCCAACGAGGCGGTCCGCCTCATCTCGGAGGAGCTGACCCATCCGCGGGGCCCGGTCGGGACGCGCATAGAGCTCGCCACCAGCCTCATCGTCCGCAGCAGCACCACGCGTCCCGCATCGTGATCGTCACCGAAGAGCTGCGCGTGTCCGCGTGGGTGCCCCTCGACGAGGTGGCCGGCCTGGAGCGGCCCGAGGTGGTGGACGTCGGCCTGGAGCTCCACCGCGTACGGCCCGGCAACGGCCGGGTGGCCTAACCGGTCAGGACGAGGGCGCCGCAGACCAGGAGGAACAGCGCCACGCCCAGGCCGCGCTGCCGCCAGGAGGAGCCCGGCGCGGTCACCAGGGCGGCGAACGGGTACGCGAGCACGCTGCTCAGCACGACCAACAGGCCAACCGAGCCGGCGGTGAGCTCCCAGAACGGCACCAGGAACAGCGGGGCCGCGAGCGCGACGTGCCACGCGGGCCGGACGCGCAGGAGATGGAGCAGCGGCCAGGCCAGCACCGGCACGAGCCAGCGCCCCATCTCCCAGGCCGCCACGAACTGCCCGACGCACCCGAAGTAGTGCCCGCACTGGGACTCGTCCGCCAGGGCGGACGCGAGCAGCGCCCACCCCAAGTGCAGGAACGGCAGGATCGCCCCGGCCACCCCCGCGACGACCACCCGTTCGGGCAGCCGCTGAGCCGCGTTCGGCGGGCCGGCATTCGCTAAGTCCATGCTCGCCAGCTTCTCATTCACGGCGCCCGGGACAAGATGAACTCCTCGTACCCGTCGGGCAGCCGCAGGCCGCGCGACAACATCCAGTGCACCCGCCCGGCCCCCGTCAGCGCGAGCGTCGCCCGGTAGCCCAGCTCGACGTCCGCCCGCCCGAACCGCCCCGCCGCCCCGGCCAGGTAGTCGTCCACCGGATCCGCGAACGTGCTCAGCGCCAGCGCCGCCAGGTCCGCCCCGACGGGCGCCGCGCCGAGCGTGGCCCAGTCGAGCGCCACGGTCGTGTCGCGTGCGGCGATCAGGTTCCCGTCGGAGAAGTCGCCGTGCGTCAGGACGACCGGCAGCCGGGCCAGGGCTCCGAGCAGTTCGTCCTGCCGCCGCCACAGCCGGGCCACCCGCGGGTCGGCGTCCACGGGGGTCCACTCGCCGGCCGCGAGCCGCTGCGCGAGCTGGTGGCCGGCCAGCCACGGCACGTCGGGCACCGCCGCGGCCGCCTGCCAGGCTCCCAGCCTGCGCGCCGCCGTCCGGGGCGACTCGGGCCCGCCCTCGACCTCAGCCAGGTAGACCACGTCGCCCACGACACCATGGCAGCGGGGCGCGGCCAGCCCGGGCCCGGCGGGGAGCAGGCCGCTCCGGTAGGCCAGGGGCTCACGCCGCCAGTACGCCCAGTGACGGGGATCACCGGCGTACGGGGCGTGCCGCCCGCCGCGCAGGGGCCGGACCTCCTTGCGCACGACGCGGAACGCCACCTCCTCGCCGTCGCACCGGGCCACGCCCGACAGCCGGGTCACGGCGCCGGTCGCCGCCCCGGTGCCTGCCCCGATCGGCTCGGCGCGGCACGTCACCACCGCCCCGCCCGGCCGCCCGAGAACGTCGGCCAGCACAGGCTCGGACAGCACAGGTTCGGCCGGCACGGGCTCGGGCAGCACGTCGGTCACCCGGCGGCGAGCCAGGCGTCCACCTCCGCGCGGAGCCGCGTCTTGACGGGATCCGGGGCGAAGGACGCGTTGATCGAGGCCCGGGCCAGATCCGCCAGGTCCTCGTCCCCGTACCCGAACACCTCCCGCAGCCGGGCGTACTCGTCGGCCAGGGCCGTCTCCCCGTCGGTGTTGATCGTGACCACCAGCCCCGCCTCCCGAAGGCGGGGCAGCGGGTGCTCGGGCAGGGAGGGGACCAGGCCGAGCAGGACGTTGGAGGTGGGGCAGACCTCCAGCGGGGTCCCGCGCTCGCGTACCTCGGCCACCAGCTCGGCGTCGTCCAGCACCCGGATGCCGTGCCCGAGACGCTCGGCGTGCCCCAGGTGGAGCGCCTCGCGGATGCTGGCGGCCCCGGCGGCCTCGCCCGCGTGGTGCACCAGGTGCAGCCCCGCGTCCCTGGCCGCGTCGAACACCTCCGCGAACGGCGCCAGCGGGTGGCTCTCGTCGCCGGCCAGCCCCAGGCCGATCACCCGGTCGTAGCTGCCGGCCAGCTTGAACGTGCGCCACAGCCGCTCCACCGGCCGCCGCCTGGAGTGGTCGAGCAGCACGTTGTACTCGATCCCGTAGCGGGCGGAGCCCTCGGCCATCCCTTCGAGCACCGCCTCCAGCGGCATCTCCGGCTCCCCCACCCGCTCCCCGTGGGAGGCGGCGGTGAAGGTCACCTCGACGTAGCGGGTGCCCTGGGCGGCCTCGTCCTCGCAGAACTCCACCGCGATCCGCCGGAAGTGCTCGGGGGTGCGCAGCAGCTCCCGCACCCGCGCCCGCTCGTCGCCGAACTCCCTGAAGCTCGTGAACAGCTCGCTGCGCTCGGGCCTCCCGCCCAGCTCGCGCACGGTCCCCGGCCGAACGGTGCTTTCCAGGTGAACATGCAGGTGGGCCTTGGGCAGAGCCCGTACGTCTCTCACGTCCCACACATTATGGGAGGGCCCGGGGCATATGCAGCCGGATATTCCCCGGGCGATCAGCCCTTGGTGATGCGGATCTTCGACTGCTTGTGCGGCCCGCGCTCCCAGTCGTCCATGAACGTCGCCCGCAGCCCGTACCTGGCGGCCAGCGCCACGAGCGTCTCGGTGCGGTAGTAGAAGTCCTCCCGCAGCACCTGGTGCTCCTTGCCCTCGGTCCGGTCGAAGGTGAAGTCGAACCAGGCGGCCGGCTTCATGACCCGCCCCACGTGGGCGAAGCACTCCTCGATGACGTGCAGCGGCGAGTGCGAGAAGACGCTGTGCGCGTGGACGACGTCGAAGTGCTCGCCGGGCAGGAAGGCGAAGCGCAGGTCGCGGACGGGCGTCAGGTGGGGCAGCTTGTGGTTGAGCCCGTGTTCGACGAGCGTGTCCTGGGCCGCCATGAGGATGTCGGGCGAGATGTCGATGCCGTAGTAGTTTCCGGTGTGCAGGTAGTCGATGAACAGCCGACCGGCGCGCAGGTTGCCGCACCCGATCTCCAGCATCCGGCATTCCGGCTTGAGCCCGTGCTCCACCAGGTAGTCGAACTGCATGCGCCCCAGCGCCAGCCACCGTCTGTGCGTGTGCGAGCCGACCGCGCCCTCGGGATCCCGCGCGGTGTCGGACTTCATGACGGCCCGGTAGTAGGCGACGTGGTCACGCGTACGCAGCCGCAGCCAGGTGTCGCGGGCCAGCCGCCGCAGGTGGGGCGCGATCCGGTCCGGGTTCTTGACCGCGTACGTGAGTTGGTGGACCAGGCTCGATCGGGAGCGTTTCACCCCTGGGAATCTAGGACACCCCTCCCCGCCCCCACAGGCCCGTGGCGACAGTCTTGGGTATCCGTTTGCGCAGCCTTTCAGTCACGGGTCAGCTCAGGTAGTCGCGCAGCGCCAGGGACCGGGACGGGTGGCGGAGCTTGGACATCGTCTTGGCCTCGATCTGCCGGATGCGCTCGCGGGTGACGCCGTAGACGCGGCCGATCTCGTCGAGGGTCATCGGCTTGCCGTCGTTGAGGCCGTAACGCATGCTGATCACGCCCGCCTCGCGCTCGGAGAGCTGGTCGAGCAGGGCGTGCAACTGCTGCTGGAGCAGGGTGAACGAGACGGCGTCGGCCGGGGAGACGGCCTCGGTGTCCTCGATGAGGTCGCCGAACTCGCTGTCGCCCTCCTCGCCCAGCGGGGTGCTCAGGGAGATCGGCTCGCGGCCGTAGCCCTGGACCTCGATGACGCGGTCGACCTCGAGCTCGCACTCCTTGGCCAGCTCCTCGGGCGTGGGCTCGCGGCCGAGGTCGGTCTGCAGGCGGCGCTCCATCCGCGCGACCTTGTTGATCAGCTCGACCATGTGCACGGGGATGCGGATCGTCCGGGCCTGGTCGGCCATGGCCCGGGTGATGGCCTGCTTGATCCACCACGTCGCGTACGTGGAGAACTTGTAGCCCAGCCGGTAGTCGAACTTCTCGATCGTCCGGATCAGGCCCAGGTTGCCCTCCTGGATCAGGTCGAGGAAGAGCATGCCGCGGCCGGTGTAGCGCTTGGCGATGGAGACGACCAGTCGCAGGTTGGCCTCCAGCATGCGGCGCCTGGCGCGCTCACCGTCCTCGACGATCCACTCCAGGTCGGCGCGTAGATCGGCGGGCATGCACGGCTCGGTGTCGAGCCGCTCCTGGGCGAACAGCCCGGCCTCGATCCGCTTGGCCAGGTCGATCTCCTGCTCCGCGGTGAGCAGCGGCACGCGGCCGATCTCCTTCAGATAAGCCTTGACCGAGTCGGCGCCGACGGCCGCGCCACCGCCGGCGACGTTGTCGTCGAGTTCGAGAACCTCTGCTGCTTCGGACAAAACACACTCCTCGCTCGCTTTGGACGCACGACGCTTTAGCGTGGGGACCTACGACGTGGGGGCTGGAACCATCGGCACCTCGGCTCTGAGGGAACGGCGAAAGCGGGAGACCGGCAGGTCGCCTCTATCCAAACTACCCAACGGGGCCCGGTAAGTGGCCCCAGCCGACCGGCATTCGGCGAGCGTGTCAGCGGGTCAGGGACTCCACGTAGGCGGCGGCCTCCGTCAGCAGGCCGCGCCAGGCCTCCTCGTCGGGCGTCCGCAGCGCCACCCACTCCCGCATCCGCCGGGCGGCCATGACCATCTCGTCGGCCGCGCCCTCGCCCACCAGCTCGGCCGCCCGCGCGGCCGGGAGCTTGACCACGACCCGCTGCTCCTTGGAGAAGAAGGCGAACACCTTGCCGTTGACCTTGAGGCCCTCGGAATGGAACATGCGCCCCAGGCTCACCTCCGGGCGGACGAGCTGCTCGGAGACCAGATCGTCGTAGAGCTCCCGGGCGGTTGACATGCGATGCTCCCTTCCTCGACGCCGGCGAGGGCCATGAGGCGCGCCCCCTCGGCGGCCGGCTCCGCCGGCACGCCGTTCTCAAGGTCCCACATGCCACCGACAGTTCCGCCGACGAGGAAGGTCCCGCAGCCGCGGGCGGGTGAGCACCCGGAGGTTCAGGAGCCGCTAATGCGGCAAGGTTGCTTCCGCGTTCAGCAGCTCGTCGAGGGCGGCGCGCAGGTCTGCGGCCAGTTCCCAGGCGTCCGGCACCATCTCCCGGTCGGTGACGACCCCGATGTCGAGGGAGCCGTCGTAGGAGAAGGCGGTGATGTTCACGCCGCCGCTCACGTCCGTGATCACCGAGACCGGGTAGTGGGTCAGCAGCCGCGCTCCGCACACGTACAGGGGGAACTGCGGCCCCGGCACGTTCGAGACGGCCACGTTGATCGGCGGCGCGGTCTGCCCGACGAGACCGAACGCCGAGCGCGAGGCCAGCCCCATGAGCGCGGCCGGCATCGACTCGCTGAACTCGCGCAGCCAGCGGGCGGGCGCCAGCGAGAACCGGTCCTTGATCCGCTGCATCGCGTGCCGCACGTGGTGCAGCCGGGCGACGGGATCCTCGACGTGCACGGCCAGCGGGGCCGTCATGATCGCCACCTGGTTGCCGGGGCCCTCGACCCCGGCGGCGCGCAGCGAGAACGGCACCCCGGCCACCAGCGGCTGGTGCGGGACGCCGCCGTGCGCGGCCAGCCACGTGCGCAGCGCGCCCGCGCACACCGCCATGACGACGTCGTTGACGGTGACCCCGAACGCCTTGCGCACCCGCTTGATCTCCTCCAGCGGCAGCGACACGAACGCGAAGCGCCGGTGCCCCGACACGGGGCCGCTGAACGGCGTCCTCGGCGCGGGCAGCGCCGGCAGCTCGGGGGCCTGCCCGGTCCCGGCCAGCCGCCGGGCGAGCGAGGAGACGGTCTGGCTGCCCGGGATCCAGGACACGACGGGGATCTCGTCCAGGTGCGGGATGGCCTTGGCGGCGAACCGCAGGGCGAGCGCGGGGTTGCCGGCCAGCCGGGCCAGGCCGCGGGCCACCATCTCCGCGGACCCGGGAGCCGGGGCGTCCCGCGTGGGCTCCTCGGCGGGCGGCGGCGCCGGCGCCGGGCTGACGTCCAGGAGAGCCGCCAGGACGTCGGCGCCCCCGATCCCGTCCACGGCCGCGTGATGGATCTTGGTGTAGAGGCCCATGCGCCCGCCGGACAACCCGTGGATCAGGTAGATCTCCCACAGCGGCCGGCTCCGGTCCAGCCGCCGGGCGTGCAGCCGCGAGACCTGGTCGGCGAGCTGCCGGTCGTCGCCCGGCGGCGGCAGGCCGATCTCGCGTACGTGGTAGTCGAGGTCGAGATCGTCCTCCTGCACCCAGTACGGGTGGTCCAGCCCGAACGGCACGGGGGCCAGCTTGCGCCGCAGCGCGGGCACGTACGGGAACCGCCGTTCCAGCAGGGCCTGGAGGTCGGCGCGGTTGAGGTCGCCGTCGAGGATGGCCAGTCCGGCGATGTTGGCGATGTTGGTCGCGGTCTCGAAATGGAGGAACTGCGCGTCCAGGGCGGTCAACTGGGCCATGAGTGACACCTCCGCCCCGAACCAATCAGACTCCGCCGGTCACTTCAAGGCTCGGTCACTTCAAGGGAGGGGGCGGCGTCGGGCTCGGCGAAGGCCAGCAGCCGCAGCCCCTCCTCCTCCAGCACGTCGAGCGAGGTCGAGGTGAACGGGCTGATGAGCAGCGTGGCCTTCTTCGCGGTGCGCTTGATCTGCCACGTCCCGGCGGCGAAGCCGTCCACCAGGTAGACCGCCTTGACCCGCAGGTTCCTGGTGGTGACCTGGCCTTTGAACTCGTCGGCCAGCACGCGGGCGCGGTCGGCGTGGCCCAGGACCAGCGTGTCGAAGTCGGGCAGGAACCGCACGGGGGCGGGCACGTCGCCGCCGGGCCTGGGCGCGCCGGGCAGGTCGTACAGCTCCCTGCCCGTGAAGTCCGTGAGCCTTTCCAGCTCCATGCCGGACATGACGCGTTTGAGGCCGCCCAGCCCGGACCAGGTCTGCACGTCGGCGGGGGTCGCCGGGCCGAACGCGGCGAGGTAGCGCTCGATCAGCCTCTCCACGCCGGCGGGCTCCGGCGCGATGCCGGGCAGCGCGAACGCGGACTCGCGCGGGAAGCTCCACCGGTCCTCGGTCGGCACCATGATCAGCGGGGTGAGCATGCGCACGGCGTATCCGAGCGCCCGGTCGTACGCGCCGGGGAACTCCTCCTGCAGCCTGGGCCGCAGCTCGTTGAAGGTCATTGGCCCCTCGGCCAGCAGCCGGTCGGCGGCGGCCACGACCGCGTCGACGTCGATACCGTCGAAGCGGCGCGCGGCGGCGGCCAGCACGGGCCGCACCACCGGACGGAACGCGGCGAAGTCCGCGGCGGTCACCAGGTGCAGCGTGGCTCGCCACATGGTGGCCCGCACCAGCGTGCGAGCGTGCAGCGCCGCGTGCAGGTCGTCCCGCGCGAACCCCTCCAGCCGGGACCACACCCCCAGGTACGGCGGCCGCGGCTCCTGCGCCTGCAGCCCGGCCAGCCGGTGCACCACGCCGGCCACGTCACCCCGGTGCCGGTCGAGAAGGTGCTGGCGGGCCAGGGTGGCCCGGTTGAGGTCTCTGAGGGTGAGCATCTACATATCATGCCTTTTCCTATTGAATTGGTACGTTCCTCCTATCCCGCGCTGGACGACGGCTACGCCTACCTCGACGGCGCGGCCGGCACCCAGACCCCGCAGCCGGTGATCGACGCCATCTCCGCCGCCTACCGGGCCGGGATCGGCAACATCGGCGGCGCCTTCCCCGCCAGCGACCGCTCCGGCGCCATCGTGGCGGCCTGCCGCGCGGCCGTGGCCGACCTGGTCGGCGGCCACCCCGACGGCGTGCTGCTCGGCCCGAACATGACCACGATGACCTACCGGCTGGCCAGGGCCATCGCGGGGCCGGGCGACGAGGTCGTGGTCTCCAGGCTGGACCACGACGCGAACGTCCGGCCCTGGACCCAGACCGGCGCCACCGTACGCTGGGCCGAGGTGGACCCGGTCACCGGGGAACTGCCGGTGGAGCAGTACGCGGACCTGATCGGCCCGCGCACCCGGCTGGTCGCGGTGACGGCGGCCAGCAACATCCTCGGCACCCGCCCCGACGTGGCCGCCATCGCCGGGCTGGCGCACCGGGCGGGCGCGCTCATGTATGTGGACGGCGTGCACGCCACCCCGCACGGCCCGGTGGACATGCGCGCCCTGGGCGCCGACTTCTACGCCACGAGCGCGTACAAGTGGTCGGGCCCGCACATCGGGGCGGTCGTGGCCGACCCGGCGCTGCTGGAGACGCTGCGGCCCGACAAGCTGGCCCCCTCCCCCGACACGGTGCCGCAGCGGTTCGAGACGGGGACGGCGGCCTTCGCCGACCTGGCCGGGGTGACGGCTGCCGTGGACCACCTGGCCGCGATGGTCCCGGGCACGGGCACCCGCCGCGAGCGGCTGCTGGCCTCGATGACCGCGGCGGAGGAGCACGAGCTGGCGCTGTTCGCGGTGCTGATCGAAGGGCTGGAGACGATGCCGCACGTCACGGTGTACGGCAAACCGGTCAGGCGCACCGCCACCGCCTACTTCAACGTGGCCGGCCGCGCCCCGCGCCAGGTGGCCGAGCACCTGGCCGGGCTTCACGTGAACGTCTGGAACGGTCACAGCTACGCCTGGGAGCTGACCGGCGCGCTCGGCATCCGCGACTCGGGCGGGGCCGTACGCGCGGGCCTGGTCCACTACAACGACCGCTCCGACGTGGACCGGCTGCTCGACGGGGTGGCCCGCCTGGGCTGAACAGGGGTGGACCCCACCCCGCGGGCGCGGGTGGGGTCCAGCTCGGTGGCCAAGGTCGCTAGCAGCTGTGGTAGCCCGAGTTGTAACCGTCGGCGAATCCCCTCTGGTAGGCGCCGCCGCCGGAGTACTTCATGCTGTAGGGCTGCTTCTTCCTGCAGTCGTCCCGGCCGTCGGCGTAGCCGGCCGAGCGGCCGTTGTTGTACTGCTGCTTCTTGGCCTTCCTCTTCTCGGGTGGCTTGCTCGCGACGTGGGTGCTCGTCTGCGCGATCGTCGCGGAGGTCTCCGCGAGAGCCTGAGCCGATGGGGTCGTCAGGGGCCCGAGTGTGACAGCGGTGAGAAGCGCTGGACCAGCCAGAATCAGGCTTTTCTTGATGCGCATTCCGGTCTCCCTCCTGTCACCACCCAGCGTGGAGGGAGATGTGTCACCGCGCCGTGATGTCAGCGTGACGAGAGCGTGACCTGAAACGCTCAGCGGCCCCGCAGCCCGGCGACCAGCTCGTGCAGTCTGGCGGTCGGCTCGATGCCGAGCTCGGCCCGGAGGCTCTCCTCGTGGATCCGGAAATGACGGATCGCCTCGGCCTGGTTGCCCTCCGCGAGGTGCGCCTCGATGAGCGCGGCGCACGCGCTCTCCCGCAGCGGGTCCGCGTGCGCGGCCACGCTCGCGGCGGCCACGGCCTCGGCGAACCGCCGCTGCCCGACGAAGATCGCCGACAGGGCCTCCAGGGCGTGCAGCCGCAGCTGGTGCCATTCGTCCGCGGCGGCCAGCACCCATTCCTCGTACCAGCCGGGCAGCAGGCCGTTGGCCAGCACCTCGACGGACCGCGCGCCGACCTCGGCCTCCTCGGCCCGAGCGGTGGGGTCGATGAGGCGCTGCGCCAGCGCCCGGGCCTCGTCGAAGTCCACCCCCGCATCCGGGGCCAGCCCGATCTCGGTCGCCCCGACGTGCAGCAGCGCCCGTCCGACCTCGTCGAGGCGTTTCAGCGCGGAACGCAGGTTGGCCTGCGCGCGCCGCTCCGGCGCGTCGGGCCAGAGCGTCGTCGCCATCACGTTCCTGTGCACCGTCCTGCGGCTGATGGCGATGTACGCGAGCAGCCGCTCGGAGCCGTTGGAGACGGCCAGCTGCTCGTCCCCGGCCAGCAGCCGGAAGCCCCCCAGAAGCGCGAGACGGAAAGGTCGCTCCACCATGCCCCGGTCCTCTCCTGGTGCGAGATCAGTCCGGGGAGCCGCTGCTTAGATACCCGCTGGCGGGTCCGGAACACCGGAATGAACTGGGAGCTTCCTGCGCTTTCACGGACGAAGTCGCTCAGGAAAGAAGGCGTGTCCATGTCCCCGCAGGCAGACGCGGCCCGGCTCATCGTGCAGGCCCTGGAGGCGGAAGGCGTCGAGTACGTCTTCGGCATCCCCGGCGAGGAGAACATCCACTTCGTCGACGCGCTCCAGGACTCCTCCATCCGCTACGTCCTCGTACGGCACGAGCAGGGCGCGGCGTTCATGGCCGAGATCTACGGCCGGCTGACCGGCCGGGCGGGGGTGGCCTCGGCCACGCTCGGCCCCGGCGCGATCAACCTGCAGCTCGGCGTGGCCGACGCCACCACCAACAGCACCCCCGTGGTGGCGATCACCGCGCAGGTCGGGCTCGACCGCATCTACAAGGAGTCGCACCAGGTGGTGGACCTGGTGTCGCTGTTCAGGCCGATAACCAAGTGGTCGGAGCTCGCGCCGTCGCCGCAGGCGCTGCCCGAGATGATCCGCAAGGCGTTCAAGACCGCCCAGACCGAGCGTCCCGGGGCCGTCTACCTGGCCATCCCCGAGGACGTCGAGTCGGCGCCGGTGCCCGCCGACCTGCGGCCGCTCCCCGTGAACGTGGTGCGGCCCCAGGACCCCTCCGCCGCGCAGATCGCCCGCGCGGCCGACGTGCTGGCCACCGCGCGCCGGCCGATCGTGCTGGCCGGGCACGGGGCCACGCGCGCCGGGGCCTCCCAGGCGCTGATCCGCTTCTCGGAGCGGCTCGGGCTGCCGGTGGCGACCACGTTCAACGGCAAGGGCGTCTTCCCCGACGACCACCGGCACGCGCTGGGGGCCGTGGGGTTCATGCGGCACGACTACGTGAACTTCGGGTTCGACGAGGCGGACGTGCTGATCAGCGTGGGGTACGAGCTCCAGGAGTTCGACCCGGTCAAGATCAACCCGCAGCGAGACAAGAAGATCATTCACATTCATCGGTTCCCCGCCGAGGTGGACGACCACTACCCGGTGGCGGTCGGCGTCCAAGGGGACATCTCGCGGTCGCTGCACGCGCTCGCGGACGCCGTGCACCGGCGCTTCGAGATCAACGGCACCGGCGAGAAGATCCGCCGCCTGGTGCGGGAGGAGCTGGAGCAGGGGCGTTCGGAGGACGGGTTCCCGCTGTCCCCGCGCCGGATCGTGGCCGACGTCCGGGCGGCGATGGGGCGCGACGACATCGTGCTGGCCGACACAGGGGCGGTGAAGATGTGGATGGCCCGCATGTATCCGACGTACGAGCCGAACACGATGCTGGTCTCCAACGGGCTGTCGTCCATGGGGTTCTCGGTGCCGGGGGCGCTGGCGGCCAAGCTGGCCTTCCCCCATCGCCGGGTGCTGGCGGCGACGGGTGACGGGGCGTTCCTGATGAACTCGCAGGAGCTGGAGACCGCCGTCCGGGAGCGGATCCCGTTCGTGGTGCTGGTGTGGGAGGACGGCGCGTACGGGCTGATCGAGTGGAAGATGGACCTGGAGCTGGGGCGCGACTCCAACGTCGCGTTCGGCAACCCCGACTTCGTGAAGTACGCGGAGAGCTTCGGGGCGCGCGGCTACCGGATCAACGCCGCGGACGAGCTGCTGCCGACGCTGCGCAAGGCGCTGGCCGACGACGTGGTGTCGGTGATCGCGGTGCCGGTCGACTATTCGGCGAACCTGGGACTGACCGACAAGCTCGGCGAGCTCACCGGCCCCTTCTGAACGGGTTCACAGGCTCAGCAGGATGATGCCGCCGCCGAGCGCGAAGTCGAGGACCATGCAGAACTCCGCCATCGACCGCGCCACCACCTGCTCGGCCCGCCAGACGAGCACGTCCTGCACGGCGTGGCAGATCAGCGCCCCCGCGACCAGGAAGGCGCCGGCCTGGGGCGACAGGGTCAGCGCCAGCAGCGCCGCCCCGCCGAAGACCAGCATGGCCGGGACCTGCGCCGCCATCAGCAACGGCTCGCGTAACAGACCGCCCGCCAGCCCGAGGACGACGAGGGACAGCGCGCCGCCGATCAGGCCGGGCCAGGGATCGATCTCGAGCTTGTCCAGCACCACCCACGCCCCGGTGCTGACGATGAACAGGGCCCAGACCGTGCCCGGCCTGCGGAGCACCGCCGTACCCAGGTAGATGAGCGCTGCCAGGAAGACGACGAACGCCAGGCTGCGGCCGCCCTCGGAGTCGAAGAGGTTGAGGGCGGCGAAGCCCAGCCCCAGCAGGGTGGGCCAGCGCTGGGCGACGGCCGGCAGTTGAGCGGCTTGTTTCATGGGCCGAGTGTCGCCGGTGGGCCGGCCGGCGGCACAGGGTTCGCGCGCTCGACGTCCGGAATCTTGGTGATCTGGTCCCCATCCATGGAGGTCCGCTCCCCCGGCGGCGGGTGTGCGGCCGGGGGCGCGGTGCCCGGAACGGGCCGGAAGGGTGTCAGCCCGCCAGGGGAGGGACGACGCCCGTGTGGTGGAGGCGCTCGCGGGCGGCGGCGATGGCCTCGTCGGTGGTGGCGAACACCTGCCCCGCCTCGTCCAGCCGCGCGAGCACCCCCAGCGCCTCCAGCGGCTGGTGGTGGCCGTCCGGGATGCCCGAGACGTACACCATGATGCCCCGCCCCTCCAGCCGCTCGATCGCGTCGCCCAGGACCAGCGCGCCGCTGGCGTCGATGGTGGTGACGCGGGACATGCGCAGCACCACCACGGACACGTCCGTCACCTCCGACAGCTCCGTCAGGAAGTGGTGGGCCGCGGCGAAGAACAGCGGCCCGGCCAGGCGGTAGGTGACGATGTGCTCGGCGAGCAGCGCGTGCTCGTCCTCCGTGTGATGGGGCTGCAGGTCGTGGCGGAGCGGCTCGGCGTCGAGGCTGGCGTTGCGCGCCATGGCGCGCAGGGCCAGCGCGCCCGCCACCACCAGGCCCAGGATGACGGCCACCACCGTGTTGAGCGTCAGGGTGGCGACGGCCGTCAGCACCAGGACCACGGCGTCGGCCCGGGTGGATCTGAACATGGCCTTGACGGCGTCGGTGTCGACCATGCGCACCGACGTGGCCAGCAGGACCCCGGCCAGCGCGGCCAGCGGGATCCGGGCGACGAGCCCGGCCGCGGAGTAGACGATCGCGGCCAGGATGCCCGCGTGGGCCAGCGCCGCCAGCCGGGACTGGGCACCGGAGCGCACGTTGACCGCGGTGCGGACGATGGCGCCCGTGCCGGGCATGCCGCCGAACAGCGGGGTGACGAGGTTGGCCACGCCCTGCCCGAACAGCTCCCTGTCGGGGTCGTGGCGGCGTCCGGCGGCCATGCCGTCGGCGACGTTGGCCGACAGCAGCGACTCCAGCGCGGCCAGGGCGGCCACCGCGACGGCCGGGGCGATCAGGGACGGCAGCGCGCCCAGGTCCAGGAACCCCAGCGACGGCGCGGGCAGCCCGGCGGGCAGGTCGCCGATCCTGGCCAGCGGCAGCTGGGCCTGCTCGGCGGCGAGGGTGGCGATGGCCACGGCGGGCAGCGCGAACGGCAGGCTCGGCCGCACGCGTGCGGCCACCAGCACCACCGCGGCCACGGCGATGGCGACGAACGTGGCCCACCAGTGCGGGTGGGCGAGGAAGTCGAGGACGGCGTGCCAGGCGACGATCATGACCTTGTGGCTGTTTTCGGGCGGGACGCCGAGCGCCTGGGGCACCTGTTGCAGGCCGATCACGCAGGCGATGCCGACGGTGAACCCCGCCACGACCGGAGCGGGGACCACGGCCATGTAGCGCCCGAAGCCGGTCAGCCCCAGCGCGACCAGCAGCAGCCCGGCCAGCACGCCGACGGTGAGCACGCCGGCGGCGCCGTGGGCGTCGACGATCGGCATGAGCATCACCGTCATGGCGCCGCTCGTGCCCGAGACCTGCAGGTCGGAGCCGCCGAGCAGGGCCGCCAGCGCCCCCGCGACGATGGCCGTGGCCAGCCCGGACGCGGCGCCGAGCCCCGAGGAGACGCCGAACCCGAGCGCCAGCGGCAGCGCGACGACCGCCACCGTGAGACCGGCGAGCAGGTCCTGGCGGGGGCGGCGGCACATGGCGGCCAGCGACTCGCGTTCCGGCAGCACGGCGCGCAGCCGCCCCCAGGCCAGGGTCAGCCCGCCGGTCACGAGCTGTTACCTGTCGGTCCGGAAATGTAACCGTCTTGGTGCGTGAAAGGTCCTCTCACCATCACTCCCAACGAGTAAAGAGCGCCCCGCGATGTACCAATTGCATACTTTTGCAATTGGTCAAGAGGCTGTCACGGTATCAAGTACACCGCTTGCCACCTGCCTAAACGGGCTGTTCGCGAGGCGTGAACACCGGCAGCAGCGAGAACGCGTGCCCGGCCGCCCGGATCGCCTCCCGCTCGACCTCCGCCATCGGCCGGCCTTCGGCGAGCAGCTCCCAGTTGCGCCGGGCGAGCACCCGCTGCACGGCCAGCACCTGCCCCGCGACCAGCTCCGCGGTCAGGTCGTCGGCGAGCTCGGCGAGCGCCTCGGCCAGGGCCCGCTCGTCCTGCGACATGTACTGGAGCACCCGCGCCGCCAGGCTCGGCGTGGAGAACACCATCCGGTGGTACGCCACCACTCCCGGATGGTCGTTGAGCCCGGTGACCGGGTCGCGCCGGGCGAGCCCGTCGAGGAAGTGGCGGCGCAGCGCGTCCAGCGGCCGCTCCCCCGGCTCCCGCCCCCGCACGACGCGGGCGGCCTCGCCCTGATGGTCGGCGATCCGGTGCAGCACGAGGTCTTCCTTGGTCGGGAAGTACTTGAACAGCGTCGGCTTCGACACCCCCGCCGCCGCCGCGACCTCCGTCACGGGCACCTCGTCGAAGCCGCGCTCCAGGAAGAGCGAGATGGCCGCCGTCGAGATGGCGTCGTGGACCCGCCGGCGCTGGAGCTCTCGAAGTCCCGTCATGACCGCACCCTATCAAAGTGTTAACCTGGTTAATCTCTTAACCGAGTTAAGACTTCTAGGGAGGCGCGAATGGGCACGCTCGAGGACGAGAGGCAGTACGTCGAACGCTGCAAGGCCGGGCTGCGCAGGATGCTCGACGGCGCGCGCCACAACGTGATCGTCGGAGAGACCGTGGCCGGCGACCGCTACAGCGCCGAGCGGCTGGGGCGCTATCTCAAGAGCCTGGCCAAGGAGCTGAGCGAGGAGCCCGAAGGCCCGCCGTTCTTCGGCCGGCTGGACTTCGGGCAGGGCTCGGCCGAGCATCCCGGGCGCGCGTACCACATCGGCCGGCGGCACATCACCGGCGAGCACGGCGGCCCGCCCGTGGTGATCGACTGGCGCGCGCCGGTCTCGCGGGCCTTCTACCGGGCCAGCGCCCGCGACCCCCAGGGCGTCGCGGTACGCCGCCGCTTCGGGTGGTCGGGCATGACGCTGACGGGCTTCGAGGACGAACGCCTCGAACTGGGCGAGGAAGGCGAGTCGCGCATCCTGGCCGCCGAGATCGAGCGCCCCCGCGTCGGCCCGATGCGCGACATCGTCGCCACCATCCAGCCCGAGCAGGACGACCTCGTACGGGCCGAGCTGGACACCTCGATCTGCGTCCAGGGCGCGCCGGGCACCGGCAAGACGGCGGTCGGCCTGCACCGGGCCGCGTACCTGCTGTACGCGCACCGGCAGCGGCTCGAACGCTCCGGCGTGCTCGTCCTCGGCCCGAACCGGGCCTTCCTCGGCTACATCTCGGCCGTGCTGCCCGCGCTCGGCGAGGTGGACGTCGAGCAGACCACCCTGGAACGCCTGCTGGCCCGCGTCCCCGTCACCGCCGCCGACAGCGAGGCCGCCGCGATGGTCAAGCACGACGTCCGGATGGCAGAGGTGCTGCGCGCGGCGCTGTACGGGCGGATCGCGAAACCGGTCGAGCCGGTGACGGTGGCGGACGACTCGTACCGGTGGCGGGTGCCCGAGGACGAGCTGCGCCGCATCGTGGACGACACGCGCCGCGAGTCCCTGCCGTACGGGGTGGGCCGCGAACGGGTGCGGGCCAGGATCGTCGCCGCGATCCAGCGCCGGGCCGAGGCGCGCGGGCAGACGGCCGGCGCGGCGTGGACCCGCAAGGTCGCCCGCGCCGTCACCCCGTCCCTGGACGCCGTCTGGCCCGCCGTCAAACCCGAGGAGGTCCTCTACGAGCTCCTGCGCGACCCTGCGCGGAGCATGGGGCAGGGCACAGGTCAGGGCTCGCTGACGGAGGCCGAGCGGGCCGCGATCACCTGGGCCAAGCCGCCCCGCAGCGTCAAGAGCGCCAAATGGACGGCGGCCGACCTCGTGCTGCTCGACGAGATCGCCGCCCTCATCGAGCGCCCGCGCGGCTACGGCCACGTCATCGTGGACGAGGCCCAGGACCTGTCGCCCATGGAGTGCAGGGCCGTGGCCAGGCGCAGCGAGCACGGCTCGCTCACCGTGCTCGGCGACCTGGCCCAGGGCACCACCCCGTGGGCGGCGGCCTCCTGGCCCGAGCGCATGGCTCTCCTGGGCAAGCCGGAGGGCCAGGTCATCACCCTGACCACCGGCTTCAGGGTCCCGGCGGCCGTGGTGGAGCTGGCCAACACGCTGCTGGCGGCGCTCGGCACGCAGGTGCCCGCGACCCGCTCGTACCGCTCCGACGGCCGCCTGCGCGTCACCCGCGTGACCGGGCTGGAGAAGGGGGTGGTGGCGGCGGTGCGCGAGGCCATGGGGTTCGAGGGGTCGATCGGGGTGATCGCGGCGGACGCCGACGTCGAGGCGCTGACGTCCGCGCTGTGGGACGAGGGCCTGGACGTGAACGGGCGCCTCACCGTGCTGCCCGCCTCGCTGGCCAAGGGGCTGGAGTACGACCACGTGATCCTGGCCGAGCCCGCCGCCGTCGCCGAAGCCGAGCGACGCGGCCTGAACCGCCTGTACGTCGCCCTCACCCGGGCCGTGTCCCGGCTGGACGTCGTGCACGCCAGGCCCCTGCCGCCCCAGCTTTCTCATCCCGGCGAAGCGGCCTGAAATCGATATATGTCCTGGTTCATTCGGCTCGACAGGACTGGCCCCTTCGGTGTGTGATGTTGTTCACGTCTCGAGAGGAGCCCGCAAGTGACCTCTTCGCAGGACCCGCCCCAGGGCGACGATCCCAACACCCAGTGGTCGCAGCCGCCGCCGTATCCTCCGCCTCCGTACAAGCAGCCGCCGAGCAACCAGGTCCTGTCGATCATCGGGTTCGTCTGCGCGGTGGTGGCCGTGCTGTTCATCCCGATCCTGTTCGGCCTGGCCGGCATCGTGCTGGGCATCGTCGGCCACACCCGGGGCGAGCCGCTGGGCAAGTGGGCCGCCGTGGCGGGGGGCGTCGGGATGATCGTCGGGATCGCTCTCGGCGTGATCCTCGTGAGCAACATGTCCTGACCCGAGCCGCCCCGGGCGTCACCGGCCGTGACCCCCTCCCGGGGCGGCGCCGCCCCGCCTCTCCGCCGCCCGCTCGCCGTCCACCGGTAAGCCGCCCGCTCAACGCGCCGCACCGGCGAGGTGCTGAACCCCCGCGGCCGCGGCCTGGACGCCGGGGAAGGGCTGCCCCGCCGACAGCCGTTCGACGAGGGCCCGTACGGCCTCCTTCTCCCCGTTCCTCGCCGCCCACCGGCTCACCCGGCAGGCGGCCTTGGCGGGCAGCCCGCGCTCGGTGACGTATTCGCTGACGTGGTCGATGACGCAGGGGTTGGCCATCGCGCCGAAGAGGTACGGCTGCCGCACGGCCTGTCGTGAGGCCGGGCGGCCCCGTCAGGGCCCTCGTGACATCCTTGAAGTGTGCTGTCGCCAATCGACGTGTTGCAGGAGCAGATTAGATCCCATTTGTCCGCCTTCGACCGCCGGCAGGTCCCGCCCACCGGTGGGGTTCGCCGGGCCGCCGTCACCGTGTGCGTCCTGGAGGACGCCGAGCGGGTTCCGTACACGATCCTGATCAAGCGGGCCGCCCGCGGGCGCAACCCGGGCCAGTGGGCGCTGCCCGGCGGGCGCCTGGACGACGGGGAGCGCGCGGTGGACGCGGCGCTGCGCGAGCTGGCCGAGGAGACGGGGGTCACCGGGGTGGAGGTGGCCGGGATGCTCGACGACTTCGTCACCGACTCCGGCTTCGTGATCACGCCGGTGGTGGCGTTCGGCGGCGTCCAGGAGCCGGTGGCCGACCAGCGCGAGGTGGCCTCGGTGCACGACGTGCCGCTGGAGTGGTTCCTCGCGCCGGGGGTGCCGCGGTGGCGCGGAAAGCTGCTGCAGATGCCGCTGGGGCCGTCCATCGTGGTCCACGCGCCGACGGGGGCGATCCTGTGGCAGTTCGCCGAGGTGGCGCTGCGCGGCCGCGAGCAGCGGGTCTTCGATGTCGAACAGCCGCGCTGGACGAGGACCTGACCGCGCGCCTCCCCGCGATCGAAGATCGTGAACCGCAGGTCACGTGTCGCCCATGAGGGGGGCACGATTACCCCCATGCCCGGACCGTGTGCTTAACTCAAGTTGCCGATGTGGTCTGTGTCCCCCGGGCCGCAAATTACCGCCTTCACGGAATACCGTTCGGCTGGAGCCGTGTTGTGCACCTCGCCGAGGAGGCGACCGCCACATCGGCCTTAACGACTTTTCCAGGCGTCCCGCCCAACGGCGGGGCGCCTGCTTTATGGTGGGGTGGCCGACCGGCCCGATGATCAGGAGAGCTCGTTGCTGTACGAAGTGGTCAAGTTCGCCGCCGCGCCGCTCGCGCACGCGATGTGCCGGCCGCACATCTCGGGCGCGGCAAACGTGCCCCGGAGCGGGCCCGCGATCCTGGCCGCCAACCACCTCTCTGTGCTCGACTCGTTCCTGCTGCCCGCGCTGCTGCCGCGGCACGTGACCTTCACCGCCAAGAACGAGTACTTCGAGGGCAACCCCGTCTCCGGGTTCTTCATGCGGCTCGGCGGCAGCCTGCCGATCGACCGGGAGAGCGCGCACGCCGCCCAGGCCATGCTCGACGCCGCCGCCGACCTGCTGGAGAGCGGCGAGCTGTTCGGCATCCACCCGGAGGGCACCCGCTCCCCCGACGGCCGCCTCTACCGCGGCAAGGTCGGCGTGGCCTGGCTGACGCTCAAGACGGGCGCCCCGGTGCTGCCCGTGGCGCTCAGCGGCACCGAGAGGGTGCTGCCGGTCGGCTCGAAGGTGCCCAGGCCCGCGCGGATCGGCATCGCCATCGGCGAGCCCATGCGGTTCGAGGGCGACCACACCAAAGCACGCGACCGGCGGCGGGTGACCGACGAGATCATGGCGGCCGTCCAGAAGCTGTCCGGCCAGGAATACGTGCCGACCTACGCCGCCAGCTTCAAGGCGGCCAACGGCGTGTCATAGCAATGTCGTCGAGGATCAGGGGGAGCTAGCGTGGCGCGAGGTCGTACCATCGCGATCGTGTCCGGCGCCACCGTGCTCGCGGTGGGGGCCGCGGCCGGTGGCGCGTACTACCTGCTGCACACCAGGGGGACGCCCGCCGAGACGGCGCAGCGCTTCACCACCGCCTGGCAGTCCGGCAACTGGGCCGCCATGGGGGCGGAGCTCGCCAAACCACAGCAGCTCAACGCGTACGACCAGCAACGCAGCGCACTCGCGGTCGAGTCGACGGACATCGAGCTCGGCAAGATCACCGAAACCGGCGACCGGGCCCGCGCCCCTTACACCGCCACCCTGACCCTCAAGAACATCGGCAAGTGGTCCTACCAGGGCCAGATCGACCTCATGGTGGCCGACCGCACCTGGAAGGTCGACTGGAAGCCCGCCGCGCTCTACCCGGCGATGAGCGCCGGGGCCGAGTTCAAGCTCAAGACGCGCTGGCCCGGCCGCGCCGAGATCACCGACGCCCAGGGAGACCGGATCGACACGGGCACGGTCGGCGGGTCGGTGCAGCAGCTCGTCGGCTACCTGGACAAGGCCGGCAAGAAGGACGTGGCCAAGCTGGGCTCCTCCTACAAGGTCGGCCAGGCGATCGGGCGCGGCGGGCTGCAGGAGACGTTCCAGAAGCGGCTGGCTGGCACGCCCGCCACCGAGATCCAGCTCGGCGACAAGACGCTGGAGACCATCAAGGGCACCGACGGCGAGCCCGTCCAGACCACGCTCGACCCGCGCGCGCAGGCCGCGGCGGTGGGCGCGGTCAAGGACATGAAGAAGCCCACGTCGATGGTGGCGATCAAGCCGTCCACGGGCGAGATCCTGTCCGTGGTCAACAACCAGGGCGGCTTCAACCGGGCGCTGGACGGCCGCTACCCGCCCGGCTCGACGTTCAAGGCGGTCACGGCGATCGGCCTGCTGGCGGCCGGGATGTCGCCGCAGGACACGGTGACGTGCCCGATGTACGCGACGATCGGCGGGCTGAAGGTCCGCAACTCCGACAAGGAGGCGTTCGGGTCGCTGTCGTTCCTCGACTCGTTCGCCCACTCGTGCAACACGACGTTCGCACCGCTGGCCGAGCAGAAGCTGGGCGCCGACAAGCTGCTGAAGACCGCCGAGGACGTGGGCTTCAACCAGCCCCTGAACATCGGGGTCCCGGCCGCCAAGGCCAGCTTCCCCCGGGCGCAGTCCGACGCGGAGCTGGCCGCGGAGGCGTTCGGCCAGGCCAGGATCACGGCCAGCCCGCTGACGATGGCCTCGGTGGCCGCCGCCATCGCGGACGGCACGTGGCGTCCGCCGACGCTGGTGCCCTCGTTGAAGCAGAAGGCCACCGAGCGCGCGCTGCCCGACGGGGTCAAGGACCAGCTGCACTCGATGATGGCGGCCGTGGTGTCCAAGGGCACGGCCAAGGCGGCCGGGCTGCCCGCGGGGACGCACGGCAAGACCGGCACGGCCGAGTTCGGCACCGGCGACGACCTCAACACCCACGCCTGGTTCATGGGCTTCAAGGACGACGTGGCGTTCGCGGTGGTCGTGGAGGGCGGCGGCGCGGGCGGCAAGATCGCGGCCCCGGTGGCGGCGGCGTTCCTCAAGGGGCTGTGAACCACGGCCCCATCCAGGTGAACCGGCCGCCGACCTGGGCAGAACTCCGTTGTGCTGGGGATAGGTGTCGAGGAGTACACGGCGCGGCAGGCGGCCATGAGGCGGCTGGCCGGCCAGGCGGGGTTCCGCGGGGTGGTGGCCTGGTCGCGCGGCGGTTCCGCGCAGGACCACTACGCCGACGTCTACTACCTGACGGGCTTCTACCAGCACCAGCCGTTCGTCCCTGACTTTCCCGGCCACTGGCGGGCGCGGGGCCACGCGGCCGTGGTCCTGCCCGTGGACGACCCGGCTCCGGGCGGGCACGGGGTCCGCGCCGTCCTGCTGACCGACTCCAGGGACCTCCAGGAGCCCCGGCCCGCGGCGCAGGTCTGTGTCACACCCGACCTCGTGGACGCGCTGGCCGAGCAGATCAGGACGTCGGTCCCGCCGGGCAGGGTCGCGCTCATCGGCTACGAGGCGATGGCCGCGCCGTGGTGGTGCCGGTTGCGTTCGGTGCTGCCGGGGCACGAGCTGGTGTGCGCCGACGACCTGGCCTGGGCGGCGCGCCGGATCAAGAGCCCCGCCGAGCTGGACCTGCTGCGCGCCTCGGGGGCGCTCGGCGTGCGCGCGGTCTCCGCCGCCCGGGACGCCGCCGTGCCGGGCGCCACCGAGGCCGACGTGGCGGCGGCCGCGATCTCCGAGATCGTCCGGGCGGGCGGCGCCTACTCCGGCATGGGCATCTCGTCCGGCACCGAGTCCTACACGTTCGCGGCCTCGGGCCCGACGCCCTACTCCGCCGACCGGCGGCTGGCCGAGGGCGACCTGATCAGGATCGACCTGTACGGCTCCGTGCGCGGCTACCTGTTCGACCTGGCCCGTACCTGGGTCGTGGGCGGCGAGCCGACCACCGAGCAGCGGCGGCTGCTGGACGCGGTCCGCGAGAGCGTGCTGGCCGGGATCGAGCTGCTGCGGCCCGGGCGGCGGTTCGGCGAGGTGGCGCGGCGCTGCCAGGAGGTGTTCGAGCGGTCGGCGTTCGCCGTCCATCACGGGCTGCCCGGGGCGCGGACGGACGGTCTCTGGGGCCACGGCCTGGGCCTGTCGCTGGAGCCGCCGTGGATCACGGAGGGCGGGCCGGACGCGGACGGCCTGGTCGAGGCCGGGATGTGCGTGGCGCTGGAACGCAGGATCGCGATGCACTCCGTGGGAGGCGCCAGCCACGAGGAGGACGTCATCGTCACCGACTCCGGCCCGGAGCTCATCACCTCTTGAAGCTCATTATCCGGCTGTATAAATTCATGCGCCCGGCGCTCGACGCCGCCGTCGGCAGGCTGGCGGCGCTGTTCGCGGACGGGCAGCGTACGGGGGCGTTCCGGAAGTTCGACGGCGTGCTGATGGGCACGGCGCTGCGCGCGTCCATCGACGGGGTGGCCGACCGCCTCGTCAAGGGCCTCGACCCGGACCGGTGCGCGGACGAGCTGGTCGAGCTCTTCGACCGCGCGACCCGCGCCTGACCAGGGGACCGGCCGTGGGGACCGGCCTCAGCAGCACCTGATGCACTGGAAGGTCCAGTCCGTGCACACGTAGCCCGAGGTCGTCTGGCAGCAGGTCCTGACGTAGAGGGCGCCGGTCGCCGTATCACCATCGCTCGGTGTCGCAGTCGCTCGCGCGGGCCTCGGCACGTGGGACGAGGAGGCCGAGCATGCGGTCCGCGACTGCCCGCAGGCGGGTGATCCTGATGTGGTTTCGCATCGCGACTCCTTCGCACTCGGTGGGAACAGTCGGACTATCCCAAAGGCCCCTTTCTCCCCTATGTCCGCGCGATGTCGTCCCGTACGGCCGAGATCACGGCCGCCGCGCCGTCCTCCGCCCGGATCCGGGTCGCGAGCGCCGCGGCCCTGCACCGGTAGGCGACCTCCGTCACGGCGGCGTGGAGCGCGGCGGCCAGCCGTTCGGCAGTCAGGCGGCGGAACGGGACGGTGTCAGGCGCCACGCCGAGCGCGGCCAACCGGGCGGCCCACAGCGGCTGGTCGTTCACCGCCGGCAGGCCCACCGCCGGGACACCTGCCCGCAGCCCCGCCCCCGTGGTGCCGCTGCCGCAGTGGTGCGCCACGGCAGCCATCCGCGGGAACAGCCAGTCGTGCGGCACGTCGCCCACCCCGAGCACGTCGTCGCCCAGGAGCCCGGGTACGCCGGTCTGCAGCACGCCGCGCAAGCCCGCCCGCCGCAGGGCGCGTACGGCGAGGTCGGTGTACTCCTCTGCGCGCGCCGCCGCCTGGCTGCCGAACCCGATGAAGACAGGCGGCGGCCCCGACCCGACGAAGTCCGCCAGCACGTCGTCCGGCGCCCAACCCGGCGGGCGCTCCGGCCACCAGTAGCCCCGCACCTCCAGGCGATCCCGCCAGTCCGCCGGGCGCGGCAGCACGAGCGGGCTGTAGCCGTGGAAGACCCGCCACCGGGTGGACTCGCGGCGCCGGTAGACGGCGCGCGAGCTCATCGGCGGCAGCCCCAGCCGTGCCCGCAGCGCTCTGGCCGACCCGGCGTGCACGGGCGACGGCACGGCGAACGCCAGCCGGGCCGCGGCTCGGTTGCCCCACCGGCCGAACGAGCGGCCGAGGGCGCTCGCGACCAGCGGGAAGTCGCCGGTCGGCTCGACCGGCTGCAGGTGCACCCCCATGCTCGGCACCCCCATCGCCTCGGCGACGTGGTAGCCGGCCGAGGCGGCCACGCCGAGGAGGAGGATGTCGGCGCCCTGCTCGGCCGCCGCGACGATGCCGCCGGTCACCTGCGCGGCGTAACGGGCGAACATCCGGGCTCTGGCGGCGAGGGAGACGCGCGCACCCGGGAGCAGCAGCGGGAGCGGGTCGCCGGGGATGGGCCGGTGCTCCAGCCCGGCGCCGGTCACGAGCTCCGCGTGGGGCTCGTGCGCGGCGACCGCGACACGGTGACCTGCTTCGCGCAATCGCACGCCCAGCCCGGTATAGGGCGCCACGTCCCCGCGCGTGCCCACTCCGACGATCAGAACCCGCATGACCACCCCCAACCTCGTTTACAATGCAGTCGCATGGTAAACGGGGGTCCCGGCGTTTTCAATACACCTGCATGGAAAAGGTGCGATGCCCAAGATCGTGGACCACGAAGCCCGGCGGCGGCACATCGCCGAGGCCGTGCACCGCCTCATCGACGCCAACGGCCTGGACAGCGTCAGCCTGCGGGAGGTCGCGGCGGAGGCCGGGATCTCCATGGGGGCGGTGCAGTACTACTTCAGCACCAAGGACGAGATGCTCCGGCTCGCCTTGGAGCATCTGAACACGCGGATCCGGCTCCGGGTGGCCACCGCGGACCAGAGCGATCCCCTGGCGCTGCTGCGGGTGGCGATCCTGGAGTTGCTGCCGCTGGACGAGAACCGCCGCTTCGAGTCCCGGATCGGGCTGGCCTTCCTGGCCAGGTCGGTGGTGGCCGACGATCTGGCGGAGCTGTTCCGTACGGGGCTGCCGTACGTGATGGCGTTCTACGTCGACCAGATCAGGGCGGCGCAGGCCGTCGGGCAGGTGGCCGCCCATCTGGACGCGGAGAAGGAGGCGAGCGTCCTGTTCGCCTTCGCCCAGGGTCTGGTGCAACCTGCCCTGATCGGCCATTACTCGCCGGAGGCCGTCGTGGCGGCGGTCGACTATCACCTTGACCGGCTGCGGGCTCATCCATAGCTCCGGCACCGTCTCCGCCTCCGCGTCCAGCCCGGCACTCGGCTCGGCTCGGCTCGGCTCGGCTCGGCTCGGCTCGGCTCGGCTCGGCGAGGATCATCAGGTCGCGCTCCTACCGCCCGGAACGCCCGCGCCAAGGCCGGCCGCTGCCGCCGCCCGCCGGAGAGCGGCACCCCACTGTCGGAGTCGTCGTCCTCAGGATGGGCGGCCGTCCGCTCGCCACTGTTCCAAGCAATTCGAGTGAGCGCTACGCCGGTGGTCGTGATGGTGCGGGTGTGGCCTGCAGGTAGGCCAGGACCGCCATGACGCGCCGGTTGTGGTCCTCGGACGGAGGAAGGCCGAGCTTGGCGAAGATGTTGTTCGTGTGCTTGCCGATCGCCTTGTCGGTGACCTGGAAGCGGGTGGCGATGGCCAGGTTGGACATTCCCTCCGCCATGAGCGCGAGCACCTCACGCTCCCGGGGGGTCAGTGCGGCCAGCGGCTCGTCGCGGCTGCGGCGGGTCAGCAGTTGGGAGACCACCTCCGGGTCCATCGCGGTGCCGCCTCCGGCGACCTGGCGCACCGCGTCGACGAATCTGTCGACATCGCCCACCCGGTCCTTCAGCAGGTAGCCCACCCCTCCGGAGCGGTCGGACAACAGCTCCCTGGCGTAGAGCTGCTCCACGTACTGCGAAAGGATCAGCACCGGCAGCCCCGGAACCCGGCCGCGCGCCTCCAGCGCGGCGCGCAGCCCCTCGTCGGTGAAGCCGGGCGGCAGCCGCACATCGATCACGGACACGTCCGGGCGGTGTCGGACCAGCGCCTCCAGCAACATGGGACCGTTGTCCACGGCCTCCACAACGGTGAAGCCGTTCGCCGACAGCAGACGGACCAGCCCGTCCCTCAGGAGTGTCAGGTCTTCGGCTATGACAACGCGCACGGGACCTCCATGGTCAGTACGGTCGGGCCGCCTTGAGGGCTGGTCACCGTGAGCGAGCCGTCGAAGGCGGACAGGCGGTCCTCGATGCCGCGTACTCCGGTGCCCACGTCACGGCGCACCATGCCGCACCCGTCGTCGCCCACGGTCATGCGAAGCACGCCGGCGGTGTGCCGCAGCCGCACCCATGCGCGTGAGGCACCGCTGTGTTTGGCCACGTTGACCAGCGCCTCGGCGGCGGCGAAGTAGACAGCGGACTCCACGGGCGGTTGCGGGCGGCCGGGCAGGTCGATGTCGACCTCGACCGGCATCGGGCAGAGCAGCGCGGACGCCTCGATGGCTCCGGCCAGACCGCGGTCGGACAGCACCGGGGGATGAATGCCGCGGACCAGGTCACGCAGGTCCGTCAGCGCCTGGCCGGCGACCTCCCGCGCCTCGTCGATCAGGCGTACCATCTCGCCCGGGTCACGGGAGCCGCGGGCCAGTCCCAGGTGCATGCGGACGGCGATCAGCTTGGCCTGCGCGCCGTCGTGCAGGTCGCGTTCGATGCGCCGCAGCTCGGCGGCGCGCGCGTCGACCACCGCGGCCCGCGACGCGGTCAGCGCCCGGATCCGCGCGTCCGTCGCGGCGCCGCCATCCAGCAGCCGTCGCGCCAGTCGTGCCTGCCCGATGCGGAACAGGGGGATGGCCATGAGGGCGACCGCCGCGATGGCCACGATGGCCAAACTGAGGGCGAACGTGTTCAGCGTGCTCGTCTCCACCGGCCGCAGCCGGAACCAGACGTGGTCCAGGGCGGCCAGCATCGCCCCCGTCGCCACCACCGGGGCGGGGCCCGTGACGACGTGTACGACCAGCCAGCCCAGTTCACGCCGCGTGCCGCGCCGGCGCGGCTTCGGAGCGGCCCGCCATGGCCGGTCGGTTTCGCGCCGGCGACTCCCTGCGGCGCCGTCCCTGTCGAGTACCCGGCCCGCCCAGCGGCGCTGGTAGGCGGCCAGGCGGTGGACGAGAACGAGCCCGAGGCCGAGCGGCGCCCGCCCGAGACCGGCCACCGGCACGAGGGCGCCGCTCACCAGCACCAGAGCGAGCACCACCAGCGCCGCAAGGCCGGTGACCGCGTTCAGCGCCAGGCTGCTCGCTTCGTTCCGCGCGTACCCCGCCAGAGCATCGACGGCCTGCCGCGCCGGCCCGCCGAACGCGGATCGTATCCCCATCACAGGTGCAGTCTGCCCTGCCGGTGGGGAGAAGGCGGTAGGGCCGGCCCCACCCCATGAAGTGGCGATCTCCCACCCTGGCCGGTGGGCCGACGCCCATGGAGGCCGGAGTCCCGGACCGCGAGGCTGGTCCCACCGATCGGATCGAGCTGATCGGCCTGACCTGGCGGACAAGGGTGAGACGTGATCGAAGTGAGAGGGCTGAGCATGCGATACGGCCGCACGCTCGCCGTGGACGACCTGACCTTCACCGTCGAACCGGGCCTGGTGACCGGATTCCTGGGGCCGAACGGAGCCGGCAAGTCCACGACCATGCGAGTCGTACTCGGACTGGAGATCCCTACCGCGGGTGAGGCGCTGGTGGACGGGCACCCGTACGCGTCGCTGCGCCGGCCCATGCGCACGATGGGGGCGCTGCTGGACGCCGGAGCGGTGCACGGTGGGCGTACGGCCCGCGACCATCTTGGCTGCCTGGCACGTAGCAACCGCATCGGCTTGAAGCGGGTGGCCGTCGTACTCGATCAGGTCGGCTTGACCGACGTGGCGGACCGGCGGATCGGCGGGTTCTCCCTGGGCATGAAGCAGCGCCTCGGCATCGCGGGTGCGCTGCTCGGCGACCCGGCGGCGCTCATGTTCGACGAGCCGCTCAACGGCCTGGACCCGGAGGGCATCCGCTGGATCCGCGACCTGCTGCGCTCGCTGGCGGTCGAGGGCCGCGCCGTCCTGCTGTCCAGCCATCTGATGAACGAGCTGGCCCTCACCGCCGACCACGTCATCGTCATCGGGCGCGGCCGGCTGATCGCCGATACGACGACGGACGCGCTCGCCGCCCGGTTCCAGCGCGACGTGCTGGTCCGCACGGCGCGCCCGGACCGGCTGGCGCAGACCCTACGCGCGCACGGCGCGAGCGTGATCGGCACGAGCATGACCGGCGGCACGAGCATGACCGCCGACGCCCTGGCGTCCGGCGACCTGATGGTGCGGGGTATGGACGCGACAGAGATCGGCGAGCTGGCGCTGCGGGCGGGCATCGCGCTGCGGGAGCTGACCCCGCGCGGCGCCTCGCTGGAGGAGGCGTTCATGGAGCTGACCGAGGACAGTGTCCAGTACGGCGCCCGCCCTGCCACCACCGCAACCGTCCCGGAGGTCACCCGATGAGGGACGTGATCGCCTCAGAGTGGTACAAGCTTCGCTCGCTCCGCTCCAACGTCTACCTGCTGGCCGTCTCCGCCCTCGCCGTGCTGGTCTGCGCCGGGGTGGCGTACCTGGTGGGCCGGGGGTTCGACCGCCAGACGTTCGAGGAGCGGCTGAGCTTCGCCGGCAACGGCGCCGGGCTGGGCACCGGGCTGCCGGTCGCCTACTTCGTGCTGGGCACGCTGGGCGCGCTCTCGATCACCTCCGAGCACGCCACAGGGATGATCCGTACGAGCCTGGCGGCGGTGCCGCGGCGGCAGGTGTTCCTGTTCGCCAAGGTCCCCGGGCTGGCAGCGGTCACCCTGGTCGCCGGCCAGGTGCTGGCGTTCGCCATGCATCTGGCCGCCCAGGCCGTCCTCGGCGACCGCGCCGGTCAGATGCTGCTCGACGGGGACACCCTTGGCACCCCGCTTTCGGAGCCGGGCGTGCTCGCCACGGTGGTCGTCGCCGGGCTGTCCATGACGGCCGCGGCGCTGATCGGGCTCGGAGTGGGCGCGGCGATCCGGTCCACCCCCGGCAGCCTGGTCGCGCTCGTCATGTTCTTCCTGGTGATCCCGATCGTCGCCCAGGCGCTGCCGTCGCCGCTGCGTTCGCAGGTGGGCTCGTACGTGATGGAGAATCTGCCGTCGCAGATCGCCGGGGTGGGCGGCGGCCTGTTGCCTCGGGGGGCGGCGGCCGTGCTGCTCGTCGTCCACGTCGCCGCCGCGCTGACGGCGGGCGCGACGGTGACCGCGCTGAAGGGACGCCTCAAGGTGGCGGCCGTTGGAGCGGTCGCCACGCTCCTGACCGCTCTGGTGGCGGTGCCCGCCGCCTCGGACTCGGTCGGCTCCGGCCCGTCCTCGCCGGTCTGGGGGCCGTGTGCCGACCAGGACGCCCCCAAGGACATGCGCTGCGCCTCCGTCCAGGTGCCCCTCGTCTGGACGGAGCCCGCGGGACGGAAGATCACCGTGCCCGCCGCGATGCTTCCCGCCTCCGGCGTGGCACGCCGGATCGGCACGGTGTTCTCCATCCCCGGCGGCCCCGGCGCGTCGGGCATCGATGAGCTGAAGCAGTTTCACGGGAGGTTCGCCAAGCTGCGTGACCGCTTCGACGTGGTCAGCTTCGACCCGCGCAACACTGTCAAGCCCGGCGGCGTGCTGCCGTACGAGTGCCTGGCCACCGGCCCTTACATCACCCTGGCGGACACCCGTGCCGAGTACGCCGCACTCGCCCGGACCAACCGCGAACACGTGCAGCGGTGCCGGTCGGCAGACCCGGAGTTCTTCGACCACATGGACTCGGCCTCCGTCGCCCGCGACATCGAGGCCGTCCGCACCGCGATGGGCGAGCAGCGGCTGAGCTTCCTCGCCACCTCCTACGGCGGGCATCCCGCGCTGGCCTACGCCCGTCTGTTCCCCTCCCGCATCCGCGCCATGGTCATGGACGGCACCGTCAACCATGTCGAGGCGGTGGCGGCCAGGGAGCCCTTCATGTATCAGAAGGCGGAGAAGCAACTGGAGCGGTTCGCCGCCTGGTGCCGTTCGGCCACGGCCTGCGCCCTGCACGGCCAGGACGCCGGCGAGGTGTGGCGCCGGCTGGTGGTCGCCGCCGACCGCTCACCCGTGCCGGTGCACAACGACCCGACCGGGGTCGCCTACACGGGGTTCGACCTGAAGGTGGCCGCTGCCCCCAGCTTCACCTCGCCCGGCCCGGAACCGGACGTCCCGCGCTGGGTCGAGCTGGCCGAGGCGATCAAGAAGGCCGCCGAGGGCGACGCCTCCGGGTTCGCCGAGTACGTCCGGCGAGCCACGGGCGGCCCCAAGGTACCCTCGCTGGCCGGGCAGAACATGACCACCTGCCTGGACGGCCAAGGGTACGAGAGCTACGCGGCCTACCGCAGGGCGCTGCGCAGGGCGCAAGAGCTGTCGCCGAACTTCGCGGGGCAGCGGGCGTGGTGGCCGCTGGGCTGCGCCGGCTGGCCCGCTTCCGTCACCAACCCGCCGGCGCCGCTGCCCACCAGCGGCCTGGTGCCCTTCCTCGGAGTCGGCAGCTGGACCGACCACGACGAGGTCGCCGGCATCATCCGCCACGTGCCGGGCTCCTCGAGCGTCCGCTACGACGGACACGGCCACGCGCTGTACGTCTATGGCAAGGGCGGGTGCGTCACCGCTTACGTCAACCGCTACTTCACCAGCTTGAGGCTCCCGCCCCCGGGCACCACCTGCCAGGCCACCGGATGACGACCGCCCGCGCGGCCTGGTTTCCCGTGCCACCCGCGCGGCCTGGTTTCCCGTGCCACCCGCGCGGCCTGGTTTCCCGTGCCACCCGCGCGGCCTGGTTTCGCCACTGCCGCACCTCGGGGGGTGCGGCCGCCCGAACTGCCCGCCCTCCCCGCCTCCCCGCATCCCGGCCGTCACCACCCCCACAACGACGTGCGGCCCGACTTGCCTCGGCAGAAGTCACCGTGACCCGCCATGTCGGCCCGACGCGAACGGCCACCCCCGAACGAGAGACAGAGCCCGGCCGTCGCGGGACGCCGGGGCTTGTCCCATGGGTCAGGCAACCGCCTTGCTGCAGGTGGAAGCGCTGTTCCGGGCGATGATCGCCGGTTCCCCGACCGCAAGACCTGAACGACTCCAACCCGAGCCGTGCTCTGCAAACCTTGCCCCCTCATCCCTCTCACGGGCCGACAACCAGTCATTGTTTGCATGCATTGCATCCATTGTATGCAATGCATGCAGACTGTTAGCCTGGGCCGCATGCAGACCGATGTGGCGCGGAAGCGGCTGAGGGAGTTGATCCTCGACGGTGCTTACCCGCCCGGCGCGCGGCTGACCGAGACCGAGGTCGCGGCCGCCCTCGACATGAGCCGCACTCCCGTACGCGAGGCGCTCCGCGCGCTGGCCGCCGACGGGCTCGTGCGTCCCTCAGGGCGCGGCGTGGTGGTCGTGGCGTTGGAGCAGGGCGACCTGGACGAGGCCTACCAGGTGCGGGCGGCGCTGGAGGCGCTCACCGCCGAGCTGGCCGCCACGCGCCAGCGCGAGGGCCGCATCGCCCCGGCCGACCTCGCCGCACTCCGTCACATCACGGCCGAAACCGCCACAGCCACCGCCGAAGGCCGGTTGGCGGAGGCCGTACGGCTCAACCGCCGCTTCCACCGGCTGATCGCGGAGCTGGCGGGCAACTCGATGGCTCTGAACGCGCTGGAGCGCATCTGGGACCAGATCCAGGTGTCCACGTTGCGCTCGCTGGCGCCGGCGTCGCGGCCCGCGCACGTGTCGGGCCAGCACGAAGAGCTCGTCGCCGCGATCGTCCTCGGCCGCGCGGAGGAGGCCGCCAGGGTCGCCCGCGCACACGTACTCGACACCCGTGCCATCACCCACAACGAGGAGAACGAGATATGACCCGCGAGCACACGTACCCGGTCGTGGTGACCTGGACCGGCGACAAGGGCACCGGCACCAGCGGCTACCGCGCCTACGGCCGCGAGCACGAGCTGGCCGCGGAGGGCCCGCCGGCCATCGCGGGCAGCTCCGACCCGGCCTTCCGCGGCGACCCGTCCCGCTGGAACCCGGAGCAGCTCCTGGTCGGCGCGCTGTCGCAGTGCCACATGCTATCGTACCTGCACAAGTGCGCCGTGGCGGGCGTCATCGTCACCGAGTACGTCGACAACGCGGTCGGGACCATGGCCGAGACCGCGGACGGCGGCCACTTCACCGAGGCGGTGCTGCGCCCCACTGTCACCGTGACGTCACCCGAGATGGTCGATGCTGCCGCCGAGCTGCACGAAGACGCCCACAAGGCGTGCTTCATCGCCAGTTCCGTGAATTTCCCGGTACGCCACGAGCCGACCATCCGCGTCGCCACCGCGCCATAGCCCGATCACGGCCCGGTGGGGCTTCACCAGCCCCGCGCACTTCAGCCAGGCGTTCCGCAGCGCGTATGGCCTTTCAGCACGCCGGTTCCGCCGGCAGTGCACGCAGACTAAAGAACTGTACGCGCGGCCGTAATGGCCGGACGATTGTTCATCCATCACCGATGCCCTGAGGCCGCACAACCACTTCTGCGGCATCGGCGGCGTGGTGGATCCAACGCCGCCGATGCCTGCCGGAGGATCGGGAGGTGTTCGCGCGTCAAGGCGATCAGAGCGCCTGACCCCGGTGGTGATCAGCCGCCGAAAGCGGAGGCGTTGTCGCGTGCCCAGTCGGCGAAGGTGAGCGCGGGCCGGCCCAGCAGCTCTTCCACGGTGCTGGTGGTGGGTCCTGGGCGGTTGGCGTAGTCGGACAGGGAGCCGAGCAGACGGGCGGGAACCTCCTCGGGCAACCCTTGCGCGAGCATGCCCTGCCGTACCTGCTCGGGCGGGAGCTCCTGGAAGGACAGCGCCCGGCCGATGGCGGCGCCGATGAGCCGCACCTTCTCGAACTGGTCCAGCGACTGAGGCCCGGTCAGCGTCAAGACCGGCCCGGCATGAACGCTGCCGCGGAGGGCTTGTACGGCGACCGCCGCGATGTCGGTTTCGTGGATCGGAGAGGTGGCGGCCCGGCCGTGCGCGCCGCGCACCACATCACCGGCCTTGATCTGCGGCGCCCAGGCCAGCGCGTTGGCGGCGAAATCGGCCAGGCGCAGGACCGTCCACTCCAGGCCGGAGCCGGCGACGAGGTCCTCGGCGGACCTGAACTGGGCGGCGAAGCGGGCTTCCCCCGCTGGATGCTCCACGGTGGTGGCCGACAGCAGCACCGCGCGCCGTACGCCTTGCTTGACGGCCAGCTTCAGCAGCTCACCAAGGCCGGGGCCGGTGGCACGCGGGCTGATCTGTATGGCTTCGACGCCTTCCAGCGCCTCCTCAAGCCACTGGGGACTGAACAGGTCGCCACTGACGACTCTCACGCCGTCGGGTAGCCGGGCCTGGCCAAGGCCGCGAGTGACCGCGGTGACGGCCGTGTCCTCCTCCAGCAGCAGGTTCATCACGTGGCGTCCGACAACACCGCTGGCTCCGGTGATCAGGATCACGATGGTTCCTTTGCTTGATGTTCGGATCTGGTGAATAAGTGGACGAAGCGGATGCGATGGGTACGCCAGGCGTTCGGCCGGCGCACCCATGACCCCGAACCCAGGGCACCCGTTCGGCATCCTTGTCGAGCGCCGGACTCCGGTCAGGGGCGTGCGTCCGGCCTGGAAGCACAACGCCGCTCCGGTCTCGAAAAGCTCGGACCGGGGGTCACCGATCTTCCTGGTCGCGGTTGCCGTGGGCCTGTGCCGAAAGGTCCTGCCAGTCGGCCCAGGTCTTGAGCCGGTCGGCGTAGGCCTGCTGGATCAGCGGGTAGAAGCCCTTGCCGAACAGCACCCGCACCGGCGGGTTGGCGGAGTCGACGAGCTTGAGAAGTGCCTGCGCCGCGGCGGACGGGTCTCCTGCGGGCATCTTCCCCGCCATCGCGCCGAGGCGCCGGCGAAGACCGTCGTAGGCCGGGTCGGCCTGGGCCATGTGGCCGTTGGCGAGCGGGTCGGGGTTGTTGCCGTTCCGGGTGGCGAAGCCGCCGGGCTCGATGATGGTCACCTTGACGCCGAAGTCGGCGACCTCGCCGGCGAGCGCCTCGTTCAGGCCCTCCAGGGCCCACTTGGAGGCGTGGTAGGCGCCGCCGAGCGGCATGGCGATGACCCCGGCCGCCGAGGACAGCTGGATGATGTG
>NZ_JBITJQ010000015.1:0-280236 GCF_044460125.1 Nonomuraea sp. NPDC050153 | reverse complement strand
ACCGGACTTCCACCGGCAAGCGACGACGAGCTTCCGCAACCGATCGTCAATCACTCATTTCGATCAACCACCAATCACTACTGGACACACAGGAGGACACACCTGATAAGTAGCGCTGACCAGGCATCGATGGCAGGGGCCGGGCGAAGGTGACACAGGAGACGTCGTAGATCGAGCCGTGTTGCGCAAGCCGGTCGAACCCCCGTGCGAGCCTCTCATCATGACTCCCTTGGTCAGTTGGTGTCATGATGGCGGCCGTCCAGTGGGTCCGCGCCTTTCCCGGGAGCGGCGACGGTCTTCCTGAGGTCATGTGCCTGGGTGACCAACTGAGTGACAACCGCCCCGGACAGCGGCTGACGCCGGTGGACTTCCGTGGATTGTTCGCCCAGGTGGGAGCGGGTATGGCTGGTGATCCCGCCCCCACCCGGATTGACTTACAAGCGAGGGGTCACTGGTTCGAACCCAGTACCGCCCACCTCGTAGAACAGCCCCGTTTCCGATCATGGAAACGGGGCTTCGTGCCATTAACGTGCCAATAGCTGGTGCGAGAGAGCCCGTTTGAAGATCCATTGGAGTTGTCCGCGATCTTGCGGTCAGCCTCCCCATGCTGTGCTGGTAGATCAGCGCCGCCCGAACCGAGTCATGGCCCATGCGCTGCATGAGATCTTTGAGGCTCGCGCCGGAGCTCGCGGCGATCGTGTCGCCGGCGTGTCGGAGATCATGGAAGTGCAGGCCCGGAAAGCCGATCTTTCTCGTGCTCTCGTCCCACTTGGATGCCCACCGAAAGTTGCTCCGGCGGAGGATGCCACCCCGCGAGCCAGTGAAGATCAGCGCGTCGACCTCTGGGGCGGTGAACTGGTCGAGGTGGTCTCGCAGTGCCGAGATGATCGCTTCCGGGATTGCGACCGTACGGACTCCCGCACGGGACTTGGGCGGGCCGACGAGGAGTTCGCCCGTGTCGAGTTCGACATGCTGTTGCCGAACGCTGACGGTCCCGGCCGCGAGGTCAAGCGGCGGCGCGGCGCGCCGCCGTACGCCCCGCGCCACCGTCCTCGCGCTGCGCGTGCGGCCTGGGGGCCGTGCGCGCGCGAGCGCCGCGCGGGGCATCGCCGTACGGCGGCCCCGCCGTACACCCCAAACCCACCGACCAGGCGCCGCACTGCCGCACAGAGCCAAGCCGCGCTATCGATCTGCTTGCCGACCAACTGCCAACGCGCATTGACTGGCGGGCACGTCAGGCGGCATTCGGGCAGGCTCAGCTGTAACGCGACTCGAAGATCTGGTGGATTGCCGCCAGCGGGTACGCAGTCTCTCGACTCTCGCGTTCCAACCTCCCAATGAAGTCCGTCACGACTGCCGCAAGCGGTGCGTGACGGCCAAGGGTCGCCATAACCTCTGGCGGACCCGCAGGAGCCGGCGCCCCTTCGGCACACGCGCGAATCAGCGCCTCCCGTTCCTCCCGCCCGTACCCATGCAGGCCCATGATCAGCCAGTTCACCAAGTAACTGAGTGTGTACGCGCGATCGTACGTTCGGTGCCTCTCGAAGAAGTCGGCCTCGGCGGGGCTCAAGTCGAAGCGGGACGACAGAGCCAGGCCATAGTCGGCGAAATAGAGGCGCCGGCCGTCAGTCAGGATGTTCTGGAAGTGGGCATCAAGGTGCAGGAGACCGCGGTCGTTCATGAAGGAGGTGCCGGCCTCCAGTTCCCTCTCGACCAGAGCACAGGCCCGGCCGACCGCCTCGTCGCCGACTCGCACCTGCTCGGTGAGCCACTCGTGCAGCGTCTGTGGGATGTACTCCAGGAACAGCACGAGGCTCGCCGGAGACTCCGCGAGGGCCTCGATACGGCGACGTACCTCCGGCCCGCCTCCCCAATAGGACACGACCCTATCCACGTCGGCAAGCTCCTTCGGAAGAGCCGGTGCCGCGTCCGGCAGTACCCGCCAGTGATACATCAGCGGAAACCCCTGATACTGCCCTGAGAGCACCCAGTTGGTGGTCATTGTGTGGACGGCAGCCTCCCGCCACGCCCCGCCACCTGGCCCGCCGATGTTGTACTGACAGAAGACAGGCAGCCCGAACACGTTCGCCGTAGACCGAACATGGTCAGGGCGAAGCTCCACCTCTGTCAGGGGGACCCGCTTCACGAAGACCGGCGTACCTGCAACCTCCAGTAGCGCCGACCTCCCACCGATACCGGAACCGAGCGGTGCAGCGGTGTCCACAAGCTCGCCCAATCCTCGATCACTGCGCAGGGCCAGGGACGTGGAAACGGCGCTGTACGCAGTCAGCCGCTCATCGGACAGCATCCCAGCGCCGTCGGCCATCGCCTGCATTCGGATGCCTACCTCGTTTCTCGTCGCGGAAGCTTCTCCGCACTGTACGTGTACGCCGACGCCAAGATCAACGAACGCAAAAGGCCGGCGGGAACTCGCCTCCGCCGGTTTCCGGCTGCATCGACCGCCTCGGGAGACGACATACCGCATGCTCTCAATACCGCCACTTCACCCGTGCATTGGCCTGTGATGTCGCGGTGCTGCGCGCCTTCTGTTCCGATTCGGCATCTCCAGACGCGTCGCCACCGAGAGGCCGGTCCCCGGAGCCGACGGTGCGAGCATCTCGCCCTGACGGTTCCCGATCGACGTGATGCCGAGGCGCTCCCCATCCGGCGCCGCCGACGTCACAAGCCTCCTGGTCGAGCGACTTGCCAGTCGTCTCAAAGCCGCCGCCACCGCCCATTCACCGTACGTTGTGAGCCGTCACGGGCGTGCCGGTCCGCGTGCAGAACACTAGATCCGTGCCCTTCCACCGGTCCCCCGCCTTCTCCTGAGCGATCTCTTGAGCTTCCCTGAGCAGGCGCGGCGCATCCACACAGCGCCGGGGCAGCTTGAGCGACCGGCGGGACTTCACCGTCTTGGTGCCGCCCTTCTGCCGGACGGACCGCCAGACGTAGATCGCGAACTCCTCGTGCTCCCAGCCCGTCTCCCCCACCGGCAGCCACGCGGCCCGAGCCTCGTCGTAGGCCACGACGTGCGACCAGAGCAGCGCCCTCAGCTCCTCCGTACGAGCGCCGATCAGGAGTGAGAGGACGATGTAGGCCCGCATGCGCTCGCCGCTCTTCTCTGCCTGCGTGAGGACGGCGAGAGCTTGAGCCAGCGTCAGCGCCTTGGAAGGACGACCGGCGCGTCCCTCCGGGATGTCGCAGAGGTCCACGACGTTCCGCTTGACCTTGTCGCGACGCATCGCACTCTTGACCGCCCGGTTGAGGATGCCGTGGATCAGCTTGAGTGACCGGGTGCCCAGTTCGCCCGCCTTACCGGCCAGCCACTTGTCGAGGTCTTCCACGGACAGATCCCGCAGCTTGCGGGCACCGAGGGCGGGGATCACATGCGTGTCGGCGTAGCTCGTCGAACGACCCGACGAACACCCCCAACCCGAAGCCGCCTAAAAGATCTTCGTCCGCAGGTCTTGACTCTTGCTCCTCGCCGCGTCGGCGACGACGTCGTCCTGACGCAGGTGCCGTTGCCGGCCGCACGGGGCACGGAGGGCGTGGGTACGTGTCCAGTCAGCGGCTTATGTCTCTATCCCCACGATCGAGCAGACCAACCGGGCCTTCATCGCTGACCTGCCCACGGCTTCACCGATCAGAAATCCTCCGCCATGTCGTCAGTTCTGGTAGCCCTCGCACAGGTGAAAGGATTGATGACCATGACCGACGCCAGACCGCTGGGCGCCGATGAGGCCACGTTCATCGCGGCGGCCCGCTCAGGCGACACGACGCGGTTCGCACTCATCACGGAGCGCCACCGGCGTGAGCTGCAGGTGCACTGCTACCGGATGCTCGCGAACTACGAGGACGCCCAGGACGTGACGCAGGAGACGTTCCTGCGAGCGTGGGAAAAGCGGAAGTCGTTCAAGGGCCACGCCGCGCTGCGGACCTGGCTGTACCGGATCGCGACGAACGCCTGCCTCGACTTCCTGGAGAAGCGCAACGACCGGACACCCGTACCGTCCGGGCTGCCGGACCCCGGCTCCGAGGTGCCGTACCTGCAGCCGTACCCCGACCGGATGCTGCCCGAGGACCCGCAGGAATCGGTGGTGGCGCGGGAGACGATCGAGCTGGCGTTCATCGTCGCCGTCCAGCACCTGCCGCCGCGGCAGCGGGCAGTGCTCATCCTGCGCGACGTCCTCGGCTGGCCGGCGTCGAAGGCCGCCGACGCCCTCGAGCTGACCGTCGCATCGGTGACCAGCGCACTGCAGCGGGCGCGCGTGACGATGCGCGAGCAACTACCCGACCGCCGCCTCGACTGGCGGAGCCCTGCCACGCACGAGCTGACGGATGACGAGCGCGGCGTGGTTAAGTCCTACATCGACGCCCATGAGCGCAACGACCTCGACGGGTTGATGGCCCTGCTGCGCGACGACCTGCGCTTCGCGATGCTGCCCGATCCGGGCACCGTGATCATGGGGGCCAAGGACTCGGTGGACGGCTGGGTCTCCGGTGGGCTCTTCCAGCGCGGCTACGACGACTGGCGCTGTATCACCACGACGGTCAATCGCATGCCTGGCGCCGCGCTGTACCTCCGCACCCCCGACGACCCGGAGTACCGGCTGTTGAACATCGCGGTCCTGCACATCGCCGACGGGAAGATCGCCGAGCTCACCGGATTCGACGCCACCGACAAACCATGGCTGGGCCTGCCCCCGACACTGTGATCACAAAGTCCCGCTCGTCGACGAGTCCAGCGCACGGGCCGGGTCACCGAAATCACGTGGAATGACCCGACCTGCGCAACCCAACGCGACAACGAGAACACCATCGCCCCCGGCGTTGCCGACGGGGCGTCTTCACGCCCCGAAGAATTCGTCACGGTCGACGACGCCGTCGTCCTCATCTCCAGCGAGTCGGTCAACACCTCACTCGGAACGCGACGAAGGGGCCGGGGGAAGGTTGCCTCGAAGCCGAGGATCGCCGAGGATCACGGTGAGCACGTCAGGAAGGGTTTCGACCTGGCCTCACGAGCCGAGCATCTGGCCCGTGCTCATCGCCTCGTCTCGTATCGGGTCAGCACCACACCGCCGGGAAACGTCCGCGTCTCCACCAGGTTCAGGTTCGCCCAGCTGTCCAGCGCCGTGAAGAACGGCGTGCCGCCGCCCACCAGGACCGGGTAGGTGACCAGGGCGTACTCGTCGATCAGCCCGGCCCGCATGGCAGCCCCGGCGAGCGTCGCGCCGCCGATACTCATCGGGCCGCCGTCCTCGGCCTTGAGCCGGGTGATCTCGGCGACCGCGTCGCCGGTGACCAGGCGGGTGTTCCAGTCGACCTTGTCGATCGTCGAGGAGAACACCACCTTCGGCGTGTCCCGCCAGTTCCGCGCGAACCCGATCTTCGCCGGGGTGGCGTCGGGCTGCTGGTCGCCGGTCGGCCAGTAGGAGCTCATCGCCTCCCACAGCTTGCGCCCGTACAGCGACATCTCGCTCGCCCGCTCCTGGTCGAGCCACCACTGGAACAGCTCGTCGCTCGGCACCCCGCTCCAGCCGATGTCGTCGCCGGGCGCGGCGATGTAGCCGTCCAGGGTCACGTTCATGCCGAAGATCAGTTTCCGCATCGTGCCAGCCTCCTGTGAGTCGATCTCACACGTACAGACGGGCGCGGCGCGGAAACCTAATCGGTGCTCGATCTGCGTCCGCAAGTAGTCCTCGCGTGCCGTACTCAGCACGGCGCACTCCGCTGGGCTCGAGCACCACCCCACCGGATCTCGGCTTCACCCTCGGATGGGCAGCGGCACACCCCATGGCCGGCTCTTCCCGGCCGCTGCTGGCGTCTGTCCGGACGGGGAATGCCGTCCACGGCCACCTGCGACCTGCGGCGGCGAGGATGCGGTTGGCCTGTTTGTGGGCCGGGGTGAGTTTGGCCGCGCGGCCTTGTAGCCGGTGACGATGACCAGGTCGTCGGGGTCGTCGGGCTTGTCGACACCGAGGAAGCCGAGGTCGGCCAGGGCGGCGAGGCCGGCCGCCTTCAGGTGCTCGACGATGTGGTCGCGGCGGGCGGCGGTGGCGTCGTGGGCGCGTCCGGGCCGGGCGGCGGAGATCCCGATCAGCTTGCCCTTCTCGTCAGTCAGGGCGAGGAAGTGCAGGCCGTGGCGGTGGTGCTTGCCGGAGTTAGTTGGGCCGATTGTCCGTGCCGGTGCGTCGCTGGGCGGGGATCAGGGTGCCGTCGATGAGCACGACCTCGCCGCCTCGCCGGGCTATCTTGCGCAGGGCCCGGTCCAGGCGCGGGGCCGGGCGGGGAGTAGGTCGATCATCTCGTCGCGCCGGCGGCGCAGCGTGGATTCGGGCACCTGGTTGCCGCCGGTCAGGTCGAGCAGGTGCTGGTCGAGCAGGCGCTGGTCGTGCCGCAGCATCGCCAGCACGAGCACTGCGATCCTGCCCGGTCGCAGCGACCTGAACGGCGAACGGATCGCTTTCAGGCGGGATCGCAGCAGGTCGGCGAGGTAGACCACGGTGCTCGTGGACAGGTTCAGACGGCACTGGTAGGCAAGGGAGACGCCCTCGGCGGGCTCTTTGGTTTTCGTCACACAAATCCAACGACCGTCGGGGGCGCCGCAGTTACGTTCACCCCTCGCGGCTCAAGCCCTGGTTATGGGCGGACGGTGAACGTCCCGTCGGGCCGTTTGTGCAGCCAGCCGCGATCGGCCGGCTTCGTCAGCTTCCCGCGCAGCGGCTCCAGCTTGCCGCGCACCACGGTGTCCAGCCCCAGCATCTCGCCGATGGCCCGGGTGGCGACCGGACCCGCGGCCTGCCGCACGGCGGCCATGATGCGCTGATGCTCCGGCGGCAGCGCCGCATCCTCCACGCCCGGCGCGCTGTCTGGGACCAGCCGCACCGCCCGCACCGCCACCTGCACGACCGGCCCGCCGGCCGCTCGGCCACGGCGAGTTCGTCCCGCTCGGCCCGTACCTCGGACAGCTGCTTGACCAGCTCCTCTTCGAGTCCGTCCAGCTCCGCGCGGCGCACCGTGATCCGCTCCTGCATCTCGGGGTTCGTCATGGCCCGGAGCGTAGGGACGCCCGCCCCGGCCGCAGGCGGGAATCCGCAAAACGGCCCTGCCAGACGATCTGCACCTCAGGCTGTCGCCCGCGACCAGCACGAGCATCCTGACGAACAGCCATGCCAGAGCCTCCGACCTGCACGTTCGAAGATGGCGAAGGCCCTTCGAACATGCAGGTAGAAGGCCCTGGCATGGCGCTCACCCGGGATGCTCATGCCAGGGCCTTCTACCTGCGCAGAACGGCGGTTAAAGATCGTGAGGCCTCAAGCAGCCACGGAGCGTCACGAAGTCCCCGTAAGTTCCCGAAGCTCGATCGCCGGTTACCGAAAAGTCATATTCGGCGCGGTACGACTCCGTCCTGCCAGCGGTAGAGGTCGCGCAGCAGGGAAATCTCGGCGCCGTGATGGATCAGCTCCCTGTTGACGTGCAGGACGATGCCTTCCATGGGAAACCGCTCGGGACCCACCGTGGGCGGATTCTCCAGGTCAGCGTCCGAGAGCTCGCGGACCCCCGCGTTCCATCTCTCATACATCTCGTCGAGCTGTTTCAGCGCCTCGTCAGCGGTCCCCGCGTAGGCGAATGTCTGGGAGTCGACGTCCTGGCCGCCGAAGTGCCATCCGACCCGATAGCCCAGGCACGAGACGATGATGTGCGCCAGCCGCCAGGCAATCGTGGTCACCGGCGCCGGCACCGGGTCAGGGGACGCGAAGTCCATCGTCCACTCCCCCGAACCTGCCGACGTCGGTGCGGCCGACGTGTCACGTGGGCGGATGCTCCAGCAGTCGCGCACCGGCTCCCAGAGGTACTCCTCATCGGCAAGACCGTCCAGCCGTGGCCGCAGGTTCTTGCGCCAGTGCCGGTCCAGCTGCTCCGCGAGCCGCTCGCTTCTTGTCATTTCCGCACACTACAGAGAACGGAGACCTGGCTGCGACCCTCGCGGACGCCGTCGCCGGCCGTGGGCCGCGAGAGCGTACCGCACCGGGAGATGACGCTGGGGGCTGATGTGCCCTTCGGGCCGTGCCGCTTGCAAGCGAGGGGTCACTGGTTCGAACCCAGCACCGCCCACCTGCGACAAGAGCCCCATCTCCGATCACGGAAACGGGGTGTGAGTGACAAGCGCATCCGCGCTCTGGCACGTTGCTGTGTCATGTCCTCTGAATCCGTCTCAGCGTCCGGCTTATCTGTAGGCCTGGCACGCTTCGCCTCCTATGCCTTGGCCTGCCTGGTTCACCTCATCGGCCCGACCTTCCTCGTCGTCGGCGTGTACCTGCTGTTCCGCATGACGATCTTCGCCTACTGCCTCGGTGCCGTGGCCCTCGGCCTGGCGTGGCTGGTCCGCCCCCGTATCCCCCGCTTCCCCGCCGACATTCAGCCCCTGACGCGAGAGGAAGCCCCGAATCTGTACGCTCTCGTCGACCGGATCGGCACCGGGGTGGGAGCGCCGAGAACCGACGCCGTGGCCCTCGGCGGCATGGTGAACGCGGCGTTCGGCACCTACGGATGGCGGCGCCGGCGCCTGGTCATGATCGGCTATCCACTCTGGCTGATCCTCACACCACAGGAGCGCATCGCGGTTCTCGCGCATGAGATGGCCCATTCCAGCAACGGCGACGCCAGGCACGGGCTCTTCGTGGGCAGCGCGCTGCACTCCCTCAGGGAATTGCACGAGGTGACGAGGTTCGGCTGGCACGAGGAGGATGGTCTGGCCAATCTCTTCGCACAGGCTCTGCTGGCGCTGGCCGGTCTTCCCGTACGGGTACTCATCTTTGCATTGGAGCTACTGCTGCACCGCTCGTCGCAGCGTGCCGAATACCGGGCGGACGAACTGGGCGCGCGCGTGGCGGGCTCCCGGGCCATGGCCTCGATGCTCGATGTGCTGACCACCCGCGTGCCCTCGGCCGAGAACTTCCTGGAACCGAGCGCGGTCGTCTTGGGGGCATCGGATCTCTGGGACAAACTGCAGGCAAGTGTGGCCGCGATCCCGGACGAGGCGCTCGAACGTCGTCGCCAGGCCGCCCGCGAGGAGAAGACCCGCGTGGATGACACGCATCCGCCGACGTACCTGCGGGTGGAACGGGTGCGGCAACTGCCGTACGTGGAGGGGGAGGTAGGGGCGGCGGAGGTGGAGAAGATACAGCCCGAGTTGGAGCAAGCCGCCTACCGCGTGGCCGAGACCATCAGAGGTGCCGCCCGAGCAGCCCTCTACCACTGACCCGGTCAGATCCCATCGTCACCGTTTGGGCGTTCCCGCCCTCATAGTCACAGGCGTCTACCTCCGCGCACTGGCCGTCGCCGTCGTGGTCGCACCGGCCGCCGGCGACCTCGGCGCGTTGTGGTGGATGACGTTGTTCGCGGCACCGGAAGCGAGCATCCAGGTGACGTGGCCGAATATGCTCCTGCTGACCCTGGCGGGACTGGTGGTGGCCTGGGCGTTGTGGGAGTGTCTGCGCGGGCCGTTGACCGGGCCGCCGGCGGAGCAGGACCGGGACACACGGCACTTGCGCGTGGCACTGTACGTCGCGGCAGTGTCAACCCTGGTCAATCCGTTCCTGGTGACCTGGTCCTTGTGGGGAGCGGTGGAAACGCTCATGCCGATGTTCGGGGTCGTGCTCCTGCTCTCTCCGGTCGTGGGACGTACCCGAAGGCGTGTCCTCATCCTGCAGATCTGCGGCCTCCTGGGATACGGGGGCACTGCCGTCGGCCCGGGGTTGGCGTTGTCCGGGCACGAAGCCGGAGCTCTCGCGTTGGTCACCGGCTTCGCGTCCCTGATCTGGACCGTGCTGGTCCTGAGGGCGTAGTGGGACGACGGCCGCCAAGTACGGAATTCTCGCTCTCGTGCTGCCCGTCGTGCTCACGATGGCGGGCGGGTTGAGCGGAGTGCCGTGGGAGGTCGACGACGACGTGGCGGTCGCCGGCGTCCTGGCCGTGGTCTGGCCGGCCCGTTCTGCCCACGACCTCGACACGCCTCCGGCCGTACCGGCCCTCTCCGCGTGACGTGCCCACCGGGTACGCATCCGGACACACTGCGGCGAGGTGTGTCAGAGAAAATGGGCTCTGACGCGGAAGGCGGTGGCGGCGAGCAGCCCGCGTACCATGCCCTTGCCGCGTTGTATCGCATCGTGCTGTGCCGGATGCGATGGGGCCGCGCACCCGTGACTACGTTGAGCGCCGTACCAAGAACGGCCGGTCGAAAAAGGAGGTCGTCCGGTGCCTCAAGCGTTATGCCGTCCGAGAGGTCTACCGCATCCTCGTGCCATGTGGCAGCGCCCCAAACGATCTTGATTCGGCCGATTGACACCCATTGGAGCATCGAGGTCGACCTGGGTAGCTGACTGGTGTATTTGTCATGCGCAGCCACCCTTCTGGAGCGTCCGTCACAGAAGGGCGGTCAGCGCCTGTGACACCCGGGAGCTGCCGATACAGCAAAGGCCATCGCTGTGGTCACGACCCTCGCCATCTGGGGAATTGACGCTGTAGGCATTATCGCCGACGCAGGCGTGCAGCTTGTTGACCTCCGTCTCGAATAGAATGTCGCCACAAGAGTTTTGGGTGATGGTGTTGTAGCCGTCGTGGTGGTGCAGGCGCTCCGACGGAGCACCGCCAATCACGGCTTCACCAGGCTTCACTGACGGAGACCTGAGCCCAAGCCTGCGAGGGTGGGATACGCGACCGGAACCACGGTCCCACCGGCTCGCTTCCGGCCATGCCGCGCGATCTGCTCACACTCTCTGACTCGAATGACGCTACGACGACAGATGCCGCGACGAATTAATTCGTCACGGCATCTGTCGTCTGCCTTTTCACGCGAGGGAGAACAACTTCGGCTCAATCGCCGATATTGCTTTAGTAGATCCCGTCACTCATGTCGTGATCGAACTTGTGGTGGTCGAACTTGTGGTGGTCGAACTTGTTGTCATTGAACTTGTTGTGATTGAACTTGTTGCGGTCGAACTTGTTCCGATCGAACTTGCTGTCGTCGAACTTGCTGCGGTCGAACTTGCTCTCATTGAACTTGCTGCGGTCGAACTTGTTCCGGTCGAACTTGCTGTCGTCGAACTTGTTCCGGTCGAACTTGCTGCGGTCGAACTTGCTGTCGTCGAACTTGTTCCGATCGAACTTGCTGCGGTCGAACTTGCTGTCGTCGAACTTGTTCTCATTGAACTTGTTGTCGTCGAACTTGTTCCGGTCGAACTTGTTCTCGTCAAACTTGTTCTCGTTGAACTTGTTCTCATCGAACTTGTTGTCGTTGAACTTGTTCCGGTCGAACTTGTTCTCATCGAACTTGTTCTCGTTGAACTTGTTCCGGTCGAACTTGTTCTCGTCAAACTTGTTCTCGTTGAACTTGCTGCGTTCGAACTTGGCGTCGTCGAACTTGCTGTCGTCGAACTTGTTGTGGACGAACTTGTTGTGGACGACGGTCCACGAGAAGGGACCGCACGCGCCCCAGACGAGGTGCGGGCACTCCACGGGCCTCTCCGTTGAGACGTACCCGGCACCCGCCCGGAGGGCGGTGAGGTCGACGCTCGCGCTCGCCACTGCCTGGCCGAGCGGAACGAACATGATACCGGTGGCCGCAGCGGCCAGAGCTAGCGTTGCGATACGCCCATGGCGCGGCGCCCGCGACTGTCGAATTTCAGTATTCACGCGCTTCTGTTCCATTCATGCGTAAGTCGACGCGAAATCCGGCGCCCACACCTCCGCAGGCATTCGGACAGAAGCAGACATACCCGCAAGGATTATCCCATTTACCTCAATAAGCCAAAACAATTAGTCAAATCCGGCGAGCTCCAAAGAGGCATTATTAAACAACAATTTTGCCGTTGTTTGCATGTTGCGAGACATATCGCGACGTTCATTCCGACCAATTCGCATTCGGTCGACCATGACGATAAAGAGCCGACCGGCGCCTTGCGGTGTGGATCATCGTGGAGCCGTGGCGATGGCCGGCAGCCATTTGTCTTGGCTCACAACCCGAGAGGCGTGATCGGCCAAGCGTCCGATGGGAGCCAGACGGGAGGAAGAGTCCGAACGCGTTTGACCGGCTGACGTCGCCGCGGAGCCCCCTGCGGCCCGATCAAACGGCAAGAGTCTGCTTCGAGCCCTGTCGCGGGAGCCTGGTCAAGAGCGGAAGGTCACAGCTCCAGGTCGGCGGCGAGGGCCGCTCCGCCCCCTTACGGTCCTGGCACCGGGGACCGGGGGTGCCACACGACTGTGCCGCTACCCCTTCCGGCGGAACGACGGCAGAGAGATCGAGTGACATCCGCGACGCTCATGCACATGAGTGCACACCGAGTTTGGGTCTGAGCAGCGAAACCGCCGGCTCCAGTGATCGAATGGCCACTCTCGCAAGCGAGGAGCCGCAGGCCCCTCAATGGAGACGCCGAAGTCTGACAGCACAGGCACGAAGCCATGCCGCGACTCGCGAGGCGATCGCTCCTGCCCGGGTGAGCCCCGCAGCCTCCACTGTCTTCCGGAACTCGCGTCGTGACAGGCGTCCCGTTCGTGCGCGGAACACGAGGTCCGTGCCCTTCCACCGGTCTCCCGCCTTCATCCAAGTGATCTCTCGGGCCTCCTTGAGCAGGCGAAACGCTTCCCGCAGCGCCGAGGCAGCTTCAGCGACCGGCGGGACTTGCCATCCCGGGCATACAGATTTGGAGGCGGCAGCGGCTCGGGCCTCACCATCACACAGCGGCCCTCCGCGGTCGGCCGCCGCTCCGCCGCGTGGCGTGGGCGCCGGCAGCTCCGCTCACAGGAGACGGGCGACTCTTCAAGCCACATGCCTGCGGCGGGAGCGCTCCGGCACCGAGGTGATCACCTCACACACCATCGACTCAGGCAAACCCAGCGGCCCGGCTCTGACCGCGGGACAACGCATGACCGGGGAACGGCGAACGTACACGCGAAGCCGGGCTTGACACTCCCCCAGCCGCGGCATCCGTGCGGCCCCACCGCGCTTGCCGGGCCGATATGGCCTGTGACTCGATCCCGGAGGTCAGCCGGGTGCCTCCAGTGGACGCGTTCGGCCCGCCTGTTCACTCTCATGACGTTTTCCGGTTGCTGACCAAGAAGGGGTGAACAAGACGAAGGGAGCATGGCAGGTGCGTCGCAGACGGGCGGACATCGCTACAGACCCGGACGCTTTCGAAGCCTTCTACCGGCGCCATGTCGACGCGATCACGTCGTTCCTCGCCCGCCGGGTCGCTGAATCCGAACACCGTCGCCGACCTGGCGGCGGAGGTGTTCCTCGCGGTGCTCGACTCCGCGCACACCGGAGGCGAGCTGACCGATCGCGTAGGCGGACGAAGGCCGCTCGACTCCCACGATGTCGCCGAGCTCGAAGATCGGATCGACGCGGAGAGCCTGGCCAGATCGGCCTTCCAGGCCATGGCCGGACTACCGGACGGTGATCGCGCGATGCTCGAACTGGTCGTCATAGACCAGCTCACGATCAGCGAGACGGCCATCGCTCTGGGCATCCGGCAGGGAGCCGCCAGGGCCAGGCTGCGCCGCGCCCGCCGCGCTCAGAAACGTGCCAGAGCCGGCGGCGGCTGCTCGCCGGAGCGGCGGTGGCCGGGATCGCGGCGGCGGCGGCCGTCGCGATCCCGTTTCTGAACGGATCGTCGGCCCCGGCCTACGCGATCACCGAGAACACCGACGGCACGATCACGCTGAAGATCAACGAGTTCAGGGACCCCGCAGGGGTGGAGAAGGACCTGGCGGCACTCGGGCTGACCGCCGACGTCTCCTCCGTCAAGCCCGGCACCCGATGCGCCCCCGGCCGCGGGAATGCCGGCTCCGGTCCCTCGTTCTCCAAGGAAGAGCTCCAGAGCAAGGACCCCGAGGTCAGGAAGAGGATCGAGGAAGCGATCGAGAACTCACCGAACGGCAAGGCGTTCAGGCTGGGCCGCGGCGAGGTGCGGATCGATCCGCAGCACATCAAGACGGGGCAGACCGCCGTCATGGAGTTCACCGAGAACGCAGACCAGACCTCGGGCCCGGAAAAGCCCAGAGCGCTGTGGTCGTTCGGCGGCCGCCTGACCACCGGTCCGGACAAGCCCTGCAAGGTCATCGACGACCCGTCGTGGGGCAAGAGGCCCGACCCCAAGACGAACCCCGAGGCATATCCACCGCCCGGTAGCTGACCCTCGCCGGGCGGCGGGAGTGCACCAGGGATCTGAAACTTCGGAACGTTCCCCCTAGCGCCCCCTGATCCAGCGCGGCTACGAGGTCAGCTGAGGCTGAGGCCGGGTCGGCCGTTTCCGGTTCGCAACCGGCACTGAGGTCATCGAGGCCGGTTGCCCTTCTTTCTACGGCCGGCCGGCACGGCCCGCTTGCCGGAGCCCTTCTGCGCGGGTTTCCGTGCCTGCCGCTGTGCCGGTTTCTCCGCGGAGGAGGCGGGGGTACGGCCCCGCGAGCTGTTCACGGTCCGGCCGCGGACGATGCCGATGAAATCCTCCACCAGGTCTGTGGTCGCGTCCGTGGGCCAGGCCAGCGCGACCTGAGACTGCGGCGCGTCCGGCACCGGCCGGTAGGTGAGATCCCTGCGGTGGTGGAGGCGTGCCAGCGACTGCGGGACCAGGAGCAGCCCGGTGCCGGCCGCTACCAGCTCGACCGCGTCCGCCGTCGTGGCCGGGCGGGTGAACGCGGGCAGTCCGGGCCGGACCGTCCACTCGATGGTGTCGTCCAGAGGATGGAGCACCTCTTCATCGGTCAGGTCGGCGACGGGCACCTCGTCGACGGCGGCCGCCGCGTGGTCCTTGGGCACCACGACCACCGTGGTCTCCACGTAGAGAGGGATCACGCTGAGCCCGTCCCGGTCGACCGGCAGCCTGACGAATCCGGCGTCGGCGCCGCCGTCCCGCAGGAGCCCCACCACCTCGGCGGCGGGAACCGTGACCAGGGTGATCGGCACATCGGGCATCCTCTCGGTCCAGATGTTGACCCATTTCGCGGGCGTCACCCCGGGCACGTACGCCAGCCGGAACTCCATGCCGGTCTTCCCATCAGTCACCACCTCAGGGTATCGATGTCAGGGGAACCCGTTCCGACTGACTACTCTTGGTGCCATGACCTCGTCCAAACCGAAGACCACCCAGACGATGAAGCCCGAGACCGCGGCCAAGAAGCTGGGTGTCCTCCTCTCGGCCACTCCCGCCGAGTTCCAGGCGGGTGTCGTCTCCAGGGACGAGCTGAACGCGTTGCAGTCGACGCCACCCGCCTGGCTCGTCGACCTGCGCCGCAACGGCCCGCACCCCAAGCAGGTCGTCGCCGCGAAGCTCAGGGTCTCCATTTCCGGCCTGGCCAGAGGCGGGATCACCCGGCCGCTCACCACCGCTGAGATCGATGCGCTGAAAGCGGAGAACCCGGCGTGGCTGGAGCACGAGCAGTCCGTCCAGGCCGAGACCCGCAAAGAAGCACTCCGCCTCAAGCAGCGCTAGACAGCTGAGATCCCGCACGTCTCCGGCACGGGACGAGCCCGTCGGATGAGCCGAGGTGCCGATCGGCGCCTTGAACGTGGCTCTCGTCGTCTCCAAAGGCAGAACAAGATTGTTTCTTTGGTCCGCGCCTTCGCCAGGCTGCTGGCGATCCGGTACGGCCTGACCGCCTACCACTACGTGTGTGCGCACCATGACCGTCGGATCGCCCGCCGAGTGCGGCTTGGCGAGCCCGTCGCGGATGCTTACCCGGACACCGTGTGGGTGAACACCACCCCCGACGAGACCCTGGCCGGCTTGCCCGCGAGGTTCGAGTGGGTTTTGGACGACCTGCGAGGCCTGGTGTCGGGGCGGCCCATCGTCGCCGAAAGCTGGGACTGCGTCCGGAGCTGGTCACTCCCATCGTCGACTCACCCTGCCGGATGATCGTCATGGTGCCGAGCGAAGAGTTCCGTCGGCGTCGGCCGCGCGAGCTGCCCCGGGCTGCCACCTTCCATCTCCAGGTGACGAACCGGGCCCCAGACCCTGGTGTAGCGCCCGCGGAAGACCGGCTCTCTCCGAGTTCGGGCTGCCGGATATTCAGTCCGCTGCAATCCGATTGCATGGCCGGTCAAAAATACTCCCGAAGGTCAATGCCCGACGGAGGGGGATGCAGCCGATGCGGTTCGCGGTGCTGGGGCCTGTGCGCCTCTGGCGAGGGGACGTCGAGCTGAACTCCGGTCCTCCGCAGCAACGGGCCCTCCTCGCCCTCCTGCTGGCGTTCGCCGGACGGCCGGTGAGCCTGGACGAGGTGGTCGACGTCCTCTGGGGACAGGACCCGCCGTCCAGCTCGGTCAACGTCGTCCACAGGTACGTGGGCAACCTCCGCCGGTTGCTGGAGCCGGGGCTGCCGCCCAGGGCGGAGGGCGACTGGCTGCTCCGGAGCGCGGGCGGGTACCGGCTGAAGGCCGACGCCGGCACGCTCGACCTGCTGCGCTTCCGCCTGCTGGCCGAGCGGGCCCGTTCGGCCGCCCCCGAGGAAGCGGTCAAGCTGTACGCGGACGCGCTGGCCGAGTGGCAGGGGGAGGCCGCGGCGGGCATTCCGGCCGAGTTGCGGTCCCGGCCGGTGTTCGCCGCTCTGGAGCAGGAGCGGATCACGATCGCGCTGGCGGCGGCCGACCTCGCGCTGGAACACGGTGGGATGGTCGGATTGCTGCCCGCGTTGAGGGCGGCGGCCACCCGGCACCCGCTGGACGAGCGGCTCCAGGCCAGATTGGTGCTGGGCCTGGCCGCCACCGGCCGCCAGGCTGAGGCGCTGGACACCTGGCAGGCGGTCCGCGACGAGCTCGCCGAGGAGTTGGGCATCGAACCGGGGCCCGAGTTGCGCGCCGCGCAGCAGCACGTACTGGCCGATCAACAGCATGTGCCGAACGAGGCGGACGTGCCGACAACCGAAGGGGTCGCCGTGGTGCGGCCCGCGCAGCTGCCTGCCGATCTCGCCGTCTTCGCCGGCAGGCGGGCCGACCTGGCCAGGGCCCTCGCTCTGCTCGACGGCGACGCGCTGAGGACGGTCGTGATCAGCGCCATCGGCGGCATGGCGGGCGTCGGCAAGACGACGCTGGCGGTTCACTGGGCGCACCGGGTGGCCCACCGCTTCCCGGACGGCCAGCTGTACGTGAACCTGCGCGGCTTCGACCGCCTCGGCTCCGCCATGAACCCCGCCGAGGCCCTGCGCAGCTTCCTGGAAGCGCTCGGCGTGCCGCCGCACCGGATCCCGGTCGCGATGGACGCGCAGGTCGGGCTGTACCGGAGCCTGCTGGCCCGGCGCCGGGTGCTGATCCTGCTGGACAACGCCCGCGACGCCGACCAGGTACGCCCGCTGCTGCCCGGCAGCCCGGGCTCCCTGGTGCTGATCACCAGCAGGGACCGGTTGCCGGGCCTGGTGGCGACGGAGGGAGCGCTGCCGATGACGCTGGACCTGTTCCCGGTCGAGGACGCCCGGGAGTCGCTGGCCCGGCGGCTCGGCGAGGAGCGGGTCGAGCGGGAGCCGCAGGCGGTGGACGAGATCGTCGACCGGTGCGGCGGCCTGCCGCTGGCCTTGTCCGTGGTGGCCGCCCGCGCCGCCGCCAACCCGGCCTTCCCGCTCTCCGCGATCGCCGCCGAGCTGCGCGAGACGCCCGGGACGCTGGACGCCTTCGCGGACGGCGACCCGGCCGTCGACGTGCGGGCGGTGTTCTCGTGGTCGTACCGGTCGCTCGGCGCGGGGGCGGCCCGCCTGTTCCGGCTGCTGGCGCTGCATCCGGGGCCGGACGTCAGCGCCGGGGCGGCCGCCGCTCTCGCGGGTGAGCCCGTACGCCGTCCGCTGAACGAGCTGACCAGGGCCAGCCTGCTCACCGAGCACGCTCCCGGCCGCTACGTCGCGCACGACCTGCTGCGCGCGTACGCCACCGAGCTCGTGGCGGAGTCGGACGACGATCGGGACGCGGCCGTACGGCGGCTGCTCGACCACTACACGCAGCAGGCGCACGGGGCCGCCAGGAAGTTCGCCCCGTTCTGGGTACGGCCGGAGCTGTCCGGGCCCGTGCCGGAGTTCGACGACGACCGGCAGGCGCTGGCGTGGTTCACGGCCGAGCACCCCGTGCTGATGTCCGTGGTGGAGCTGGCGGCCCAGGGCGGGTTCGACGCGCACAGCTGGCAACTGGCCTGGGCGCTGGAGCGCTTCCTCGACCAGCAGGGCCACTGGAGCGACTGCGCGACCGTACAGCGCCTCGGGCTCGCCGCCGCCCAGCGGCTGGGGCACAGGACCGCGCAGGCGCACCTCCAACGGGCGCTGGCCCGCGCCTCCGCGCGGCTGGGCGACTATGACGTGGCCTGGTCCGGCATCCGGCGCTCGCTGGAGCTGCACGAGGAACTGGGCGACCTGAGCGGGCTGGCCACCGCCCACCGCTCCCACGCGTGGCTGCTCGACCAGGTCGGACGGTACGAGGAGTCGATCGCGGCGGCCGAGCGGGCACTCGACCTGTACGCGGCCACCGGCAACCCGGCCGGCGAGGCCAGCATGCTGCACGCGCTCGCCTGGACCCACATCAGGCTGGACCAGGGCTGCCGGGCCGCCACGTACCTCGAGCAGGCGCTGATCAAGCTGAACGGCCTGAGCAACCGCTACGGCGACGCGGGTGTCCTGGACGGGCTCGGCTACGCCCTGCACCGGATGGGCGAGTACGAGCGGGCCGTCGTGTACTACCAGCACGCCCTGACCCTCTACCGGGAGGTCGGCGACCGTTACAACGAGATCGGCACCCTGCGCCACCTCGGCGACAGCCACCGCGCGGCCGGTGACCGGGACGCGGCCAGGGCGTCCTGGCAACTCGCCCTGGACCTGGTCCACGAGGTCGTCGATCCGGCGACGGCGGCCGAGATCCGCGACAAGCTCCGCTACCTCGACGTGTCCGAAGACATGCCCGAGGACATGCCCGAGCTGGTGGGCGCCGGGAGACGGGTCAGACGCTCCTGCCGCGGCGGCCCTTGACCAGGCACCCACCAGGTACTCACCGGGCACCCACCGGGCGCCCACCGGGCGCCCACCAGCCGTCCCGCGCGTCACGGGCGGATCTTCACCTCGCCGGTGAAGGTACGGCCGTCCGTCAGGTGACCGGTGACGGTCACGGTGACGGTGCCGGTGTAGCCGGTCAGGGCCTTCACGACGGCGGCGCCGTCCACGCGAAGTCCGCCGTGCGGGAGCGCCCTGGCGCCGAGCTCGACGATCTTCCCGTCGGCGACCGCGCGGACCGTCCCCGCCAGGATCCCGGCGCGACCACCTGCGGCGTGCCGGGGCAGTTGCACGTCGAGCCTGTCCTTCCGGAGTTCGAGCCGGGCCTGGAGCGGGGAGCCCGTGGTCAGGTACGGCGCCGGCGGCTGGGACATCCCGCTGCCCAGGAAGAAGCCGGTGTGCGGGGGCTGGTTGTAGCCGACGTTCTGCCACACGACCCCGGCCTCGTAGACCGCGTCGTGCATGAGCGTCCGGAAGCGGTGATCCGTCGGGTACGGCGTGGCGTAGAGCCGCAGCGCGGTGGAGTCCTCGGTCCGGACGATCAGCTCCTCACGCCAGTCGCCCAGGAGGTCGGCCTGCAGCGAGGGGTTGCCCTTGGTGGTGTTGTCGGAGTAGGCGCCGGTCGCGGTGAGCAGATTGGCGGTGGTCCGCGTGGCCGGGTCCCACTTGCCGATGGTCGGCACGCCCGCCGCCCTGTCGGCGGAGTAGTCGTGGTCCAGGATCTCCCTGGACAGGTCGCCGTCCCACCAGATGGAGTTGCTGATCGCCGGGGTCTGCTGCGAGAGGAGCTCGCCGGTGGCGGTGCGGAGGCCGGCCCCGGTGGAGGCCCAGACCTCCTCGCCCGGATGCGCGGGGTCGATGTCGCCGGTCAGGCCGCGCCCGGTGTCCTGGCCGGTCTTGACGCACCAGAGGATCTCGCCGCTGTCGGCGTCGTGCATCTCCAGCCCGCACGGCATGTCGGTGTGCTCGTGCACGCCGACGATCTCCAGGCCGGGGTGCGCCGGGTCGAGGTCGCCCAGGTGCATGGCGTCGCCGTGCTCCAGTCCGGTGGTGTAGAGCCCGGTGCCGTCGTCGTCCAGGGTCATCGCGCCGTAGGCGATCTCGTCCCGGCCGTCGCCGTCCACGTCGGCCACGGACAGGTTGTGGTTGCCCTGGCCGCCGTACCCGGGGTTGTCGGAGCTGGAGAAGGTCCAGCGCCTGGTCAGCTTGCCGCCCCGCCAGTCGTAGGCCACCAGCATGGTCTTGGCGTAGTAGCCGCGGGTCATGACGACGCTGGGCAGCACGCCGTCCAGGTGGGCGGAGGCGGCCAGGAAGCGGTCGGAACGGTTGCCGCCGCTGTCGCCCCAGTCGGCCACGTTGCCGCGGGCCGGCTCGTAGTCCACGGTGGCCAGCGCCGCGCCGCTGCGCCCGTCGAAGACGGTCAGGTACTCGGGCCCGCTCAGGATCCGGCCGCCGGTGGTGCGGTGGTCGGCGGCGGCGTCCCCGATCACGGTCCCGGCGCCGTCGACGGTCCCGTCCGCCGTCTTGACCACGAACTCGGCCCGCCCGTCCCCGTCGAAGTCGTCGACCAGGAACGGGCTGTAGTGCGCGCCGGCCCGGACGTTGCGGCCCAGGTTGATCCGCCAGAGCCTGGTCCCGTCCAGCTCGTACGCGTCGAAGACGGTCTCACCGGTGTAGCCGCCCTGGGAGTTGTCCTTGGAGTTGGACGGGTCCCACTTGAGCACGATCTCGTACTGGCCGTCTCCGTCCAGGTCGGCGGCGGCCGCGTCGTTCGCGCGGTAGTCGTAGTCGCCGCCGGCCGGGGTCACTCCCCCGGCCGGTTTGTCCAGCGGGATGCTCAGGTACGGCGCCGCCCAGGGTCGCACCGCCGCCGAGCGGCGTCCCGCCCGGCCGTCCAGCACCGCTGCGACGGTGTAGGAGCCGGTGCCGCTGTCCAGGTAGTTCGTCTTGTCGGTGGTGGTGAGGAGCTTCCCGTCCCGGTAGAGCTCGAAGCGCACCTCGGCGGGGTCGGTGCCGAGCATCCGCCAGCTCACCAGCGTGCCCTGCCCGGTCGGCACGGCGACCAGGCCCCGGTCGAGCCTGGTCATCCGGCGCAGCGGATAGGCGGTGACGGGCGAGGTCACCGTGTCCGAGGAGGCCGACAACCCGCCCGTCCCGGCGGCGACCACCCGGTAGCGGTGCCGGTCGCCGGGCACGATCTCGTCGGTGTATCGGGGCTCGGCCACGACGCCGACGCGCTTGTCGTCCCGGTAGAGGTGGTAGCGGATGGCGCCCTCGACCGGCCGCCAGCGCAGCGTGATCTTCTTGCCGGAGGCGGTGACCAGCTCCAGGCCGCCCGGCGCGGCCGGGGCGGGCCGCGTGGCGTCCTTGACGGTCACGGTGAGGGGCGCTCCCAGCGTCCCGCCGGGCACGGCGACCGCGTAGACGTAGGTCAGGCCCAGTTCAGGGGTGCTGTCGGTGAAGGCCGGCGCGGAGGTGGCGCCCAGCTTGGCCCACGGGCCGGCGGTGCCGGCCGCCCGGTAGACCTCGTAGCCGGCGGTGCCGGTGGCGTTCCAGGCCAGCGTGACGCTGGGGGTGGCGCTCGCCCTGATCGCGGTGGCGGCCAGCCCCGTGGGCGCGCCGGCCGGCTTGATCAGGACCGCGTTCACCCGGCCGTCGCGGCCGAAGCCCAGGTCGAGGCGGCCGTCGGCGACCAGGGCCGTGCCGGTGTAGTCGCCGTACGCGCCGGTGCTCGCGGTGATGGTGCCGCGGTCCTCGCCTTCCACGGCGAGTGTGGTGACGTTGGGGGCGATGGCGTCCCCGGAGATCACGGTGAGCTCGTACTCGCCGTTGGGGACGTCCACGGCGAAGCCGTACGAGGCTGAGACGGTGAAGTCACGCGTCACCGGGTCGGCGGTGCCGCGGTCGCGGAAGCCCACCGTCCGGTCCAGGCCGTAGCCGAGGTCGGCGGTGTAGAGGGAGGTGTGCGCGACGCGCGTGTAGCCGTCGGCCAGCGGGCTGGAGGTGGAGCCGAAGTCGAACTTGAGTCCGGGGGCCGGGTCGAGGGGGGCCGCCACGGCGGGGGTCGCCGAGACGGTCAGCGTGACCGCGGCGGCGATGAGTGCAAGCCTCACGGGCGTACTCCTGCGGAGTGATCTTTGATGAGAACGTTTTTAGCCTCCCGGAAAGCGCTTGCCAAGCCTTGACTTTCAGTGACTCTCGTGTCGCGCCGAGCGCCCGATCGTGTCGGCGCGGACGGGGTGCGCGAACGGCAGCCCCCGGCCGTACCGTTCCAGCTCGTCGAGGGCCGAGCGGGTCCGGTGGCGTAGCTCGCCGCCCACCGAGCCGGCGATGTGCGGGGTGAGGAGGACGTTCGGCAGGTCGTAGAGCGGCGAGTTCGCCGGGAGGATCTCGGGCTCGGTGACGTCGAGGACGGCGTCGATCCGGCCCGAGACCAGTTCCTTGGTGAGCGATCGCGCGTCGCCTGATCAGGCGGAGGTCCAGTCGAGCAAGCGGTCCAGCGGCCAGGTGTTGACGACGCGGTCGGCCTCGATGCCGCAGCGCGCGGCCCGCTCGCAGCCGTTGCGTTGCCAGTCGAGCTGCCCGGGCGCGTGGGCGTCCGAGTCGATCGCGAACACGCACCCCATCTCGTACGCCAGCCGCATCAGCCGCTTGGGCGGATCCAGCCGGTCCGGCCGGGAGTTGATCTCCACCGCGACCCCGAACCGCCGGCAGGCCTCGAAGACCAGCTCGGCGTCGAACTCCGACTCCGGCCGCTTGACGCCCCTCTTCCCGCCGGCCTGCACCACCCGCCCCGTGCAGTGGCCGAGCACGTCCACCAGGGGGTTGGCGATGGCGGTGACCATGCGGCGGGTCATGTCGTCGCCGCCCATGCGCAGCTTGGAGTGCACGCTGGCCACCACCACGTCCAGCCGCTCCAGGAGCTCGGGTGACTGGTCGAGGGAGCCGTCCAGGTTGATGTCCACCTCGATGCCGGTCAGGATCCTGAACGGGGCCAGCCGCTCGTTCAGCTCGGCCACCACGTCGAGCTGGTGTTCCAGGCGCTCGGCCGAGAGGCCCTTGGCGACGGTCAGGCGGGGCGAGTGGTCGGTCAGCGCCAGGTAGTCGTGGCCGAGCCCGCGGGCCGTCCCGGCCATCTCCTCGATCGGCGAGCCGCCGTCCGACCAGTCCGAGTGGCTGTGCAGGTCGCCCTTCAACGCGCTGCGCAGCGCCTCCGTCTCCTCGTCGAGCTGGACGCCGTCGGTGGCCCGCATCCGCCGCAAATACGTAGGAACCTGTCCATCGAGGCTTTCGTTGATCACAAGGGCGGTGACCTTCCCGATGCCGGGCAGGTCGCCGAGCCCACCGGTGCGGGCCAGCCGCACGAGCTCGTCCCCGGGCAGGTCGGCGACGACCTGGGCGGCGCGGCGGAAGGCACGTACGCGGTACGTGGGCTCTCCGGCGCGCTCCAGCAGGAAGGCGATCTCGCGCAGGGCCTCAACCGGTTCCATGTCAGCGAACATACCCGGGGCCACGACCACAAGGATTGAACGGGGACGAGGGCCGCCGATAGGCTGAGCGGCCCATGAAAGCAGGATCTTGATGGCACAACCGCCGCAAACCCACCCCACACCACCGCCGCCCGCCCGCAAGGCGTCGAAGGCCATCCCGTTGACCATTCTCGGCGTCCTGTCCATCATGCTGGTCGGATACTGCGCGGCCACCCAGGACGACGACGACGTCACCGCGGACTGCGTCATCCAACTGGAGGACGGCACGTACGAGGTCGTCGACGACGACTACTGCGACGATGACGACAACGGCTCTTACCACGTCTACGGCGGCTCGCGCGGGGCGTACATGTGGTACTACGGGGGCACCAGGTCCGGTAACAAGGTGCACGACGGCACCACGTACCGGCCGTCCGACGTCAACATCAACACCCGCAAGGGGAAAGAGATCCAGCGGGGTGGCTTCGGCAACCACTGGGGCGGCGGGAGCTGACAGGTGCGCCGTGAGCATGGCATTCCCAGGGACGGCTGGGAGAAGACGATCGAGGGCCAGGGCCTGGCCTACCACCGGCTGGCGCACCCGTCGGGGTTGAGCAGACCGTACTGGGACGAGTCCATCCATTACGTCTTCTCCATGGACGAGGTCGAGGCGCTGGAGGAGCAGGTCGAGGAGCTCCACGAGATGTGCCTGCGCGCCGTCGAGCACGTGGTCTCGGCCCGGCGCTTCGCCGACTTCGCGATCCCCGAGTGGGCGTGGGACGACGTGGCGCGCTCATGGGAGCGCCGCGACCCCCACCTGTACGCCCGCTTCGACCTGCGCTACGACGGCACCGGCCCGGCCAGGCTGCTGGAGTACAACGCGGACACGCCGACCTCGCTCGTGGAGTCGTCGGTCGTGCAGTGGTTCTGGCTGCAGGACGTCCACCCGGGCGCCGACCAGTGGAACTCCGTGCACGAGCGGCTCATCGACCGCTGGCGTGAGCTGCGGCTGCCGCCCGGGCCCACCCACTTCGCGTTCACGAACATGGACGAGACGGGCGAGGAGGCCATGACCGTGGCGTACCTGCAGGAGACCGCCGAGCAGGCGGGCCTGCAGACCGTCGCCGTCGCCATGGAGGACATCGGCTGGGACTCGCTCAACCGCCGATTCGTGGACGTCGAGGAGCGCGTGATCCGCTCGGCGTTCAAGCTCTACCCGTGGGAGTGGATGCTGGCCGACGACTTCGGGCGGCACGCCGTGCGGCACTCCACCTGGATCGAGCCGCTGTGGAAGACGCTGCTGTCCAACAAGGCGCTGCTGGCGATCCTGTGGGAGCTCAACCCCGGCCACCCCAGCCTGCTGCCCGCCTACCTCGACGGCCCCCGCGACCTGACCTCCTACATCGCCAAGCCGCTGCTGGGCAGGGAGGGCGCCTCCATGCGCATCGTCACTCCCGAGGGCACCCAGGAGACGCCGGGCGTCTACGGCCAGGAGGGGTACGTCTTCCAGGGCTTCGAGGCGCTGCCCGAGTTCGAGGGCCAGCGGCCGGTGCTCGGCGCCTGGGTGGTCGCCGACGCGGCCGCCGGGCTGGGTATCAGGGAGACGACCGGCCTGATCACCGATGACACCTCCTCGTTCGTCCCCCACCGCATCGCCTGACTCCTCCACCGCATCCCCCGATAGGAATCAACGTGACTCTTCTCGAGACCCTCGCCCGTGGCGCGGGCGCCATCGCCTCGTACGCCGCCGTCGGCGTGATCCTGATGATCGTCGGCTTCTACGTGATCGACTGGGCCACCCCCGGCAAGCTGAGCGAGATCATCCGCACCCAGCGCAACCCGAACGCCACCCTGCTCGCCACCTCCGCGCTGGCCGCCGTCGGCCTGATCGTGGCCGCCTCCATCTGGTCCTCCGGCGGTCGGCTGGCCGAGGGGCTGGCGGGCACGGCGGTGTTCGGCCTGGTGGGCATCGTGGTGCAGACCGTGGCGATGCTGCTGTTCGACCGGATCGTCGGCATCTCCGTACGCGACCTCGTGAAGGAGCCCGAGCTGCAGCCGGGCGCGCGGCTGCTCGCGGTCACGCACGTCGCGATCGGCCTCATCACGGCCGTCGCGGTCATCTGACGCACCCCTGACCGCTGAGGGAGATCCGGCCCACCGCGGGAGAACGACCGTCGCGGTCATACGGACGGACCTGGCACTCTAGGAGACGTGACAGACCGGACCCGGGAGGACACCACACGCAGGCTCGAGCGGGCCATGGGCTCGCTCGGCACGGCGGCGATGGCGCGCATGGAGGACCAGCTGCCGTGGTTCCGCGCGCTCAGCGCCGAGGACCGGTCGTGGGTGGGGCTCGTGGCCCAGGCCGGCATCGCCGCGTTCGTCGAGTGGTTCTCGATCGCCGGCGAGGATCCCCCCACCCCCAGCATCGAGTTCTTCGGCACGGCCCCGCGCGAGCTCAAGCGGTCCATCTCGCTGCAGCAGACCGTCGACATCGTCAGGATCGTGGTCGAGGTGGTCGAGGCGCAGGCCCACGAGCTGGCCGCGCCCGGCGGCGAGGACCAGCTCCAGCAGGCCATGCTCCGCTACACCCGCGACGTCGCCTTCGCCGCCGCCCACGTCTACGCCCGCGAGGCCGAGGCCAGGGGCTCGTGGGACGCCCGGCTGGAGGCCCTGATCGTGGACGCCCTCGTCCGCGGCGAGGTCGACGACGGCCTGCACTCCTGGGCGGCCGCGCTCGGCTGGACCTCCTCCCCCGTGGTCGTCATCGCCGGTCACGCCCCCGACGACGACCCCCGCGCGGTCATCGACGGGCTGCGGGAGAAGGGCCGGCGCATCGGCATGGACCTGCTGGCCGGCGTGCAGGCCGACCGGCTGATCGTCATCGTGGGCGGCGCCGACAGCGTCAACGACGCGGCCAAGCAGGTCGTGCACCGCTTCGGGATGGGCCCCATCGTCATCGGCCCCGAGGTCCCCGACCTGCACGCCGCGGCCAGGTCCGCCAGAGCGGCGCTGGCCGGGCTGAAGGCGTCGTCCGGCTGGCCCGACGCGCCCCGGCCGGTGCACGCGGAAGACCTGCTGGCCGAGCGGGCGCTCGACGGCGACGACGACGCCAGGCAGCAGCTCATCGAGAACGTCTACCTGCCGCTGGCCGGGACGCCCCTGCTCGACACCCTCGCCACGTACCTGGAGCAGGGCACCTCGCTGGAGGCGACGGCGCGGCTGCTGTTCGTCCACCCCAACACCGTCCGCTACCGCCTGAAGAAGATCACGGAGCTGACCGGCTACCAGCCCACGGAGGGCAGGTCCGCCTTCACGCTCCAGGTCGGCCTGATCCTCGGCCGGTTGGCGGAGAGCGCCGAAATGTGGCGCGCCCTAACGTAATGTCGCCGAAATCCCCACTGTAGGCTTCCTACAAAACCCCCCGGACGAAGTTCGTGCGGATCATTATCCGCGTGTCGGAGTTCTACAGGGCAAGGTGGGTTTTGTGCTTGTACTCGTCGCTCCGGGCCAAGGTGCCCAAACGCCAGGCTTCCTTTCTCCCTGGCTCGAGCTCCCCGGTGTGGCCGACCGACTCGGCGCCTGGTCGGAGGTCGTCGGGCTCGATCTGATCGCCTACGGGACGACCGCCGACGCCGACGAGATCCGTGACACCGCCGTAGCCCAGCCCCTTCTCGTGGCCGCCGCGCTGGCCTCCGCCGAGGTGCTCGGCGCGACGCCGGACGTGCTCGCGGGCCACAGCGTGGGCGAGTTCGCCGCGGCCGCGCTGGCCAAGGTGCTCACCCCCGAGCAGGCGCTGACCCTGATCCGCGAGCGCGCCCAGGCCATGGCCAAGGCCGCCGCGATCACCGAGACCGGCATGAGCGCCGTGCTCGGCGGCGTCGAGGACGACGTGCTCGCCGCCATCGAGAGGCACGGCCTGACCCCCGCCAACATCAACGGCGCCGGACAAATCGTGGCGGGCGGCACGCTGGAGCAGCTGGCCGCGCTGAAGGACGACCCGCCGGCCCGCGCCCGCCTCATCGCGCTGAAGGTGGCGGGCGCCTTCCACACCCACCACATGGCCCCCGCCGTGGAGAGCCTGCGCGAGGCCGCGAGCCACGTGGTCCCCGCCGACCCCGCCGTCACGCTCCTGTCCAACGCCGACGGCCAGGCGGTCGCCACCGGCGCCGAGTTCGTGGACCGGCTGGTCAAGCAGATCAGCAGCCCCGTCAGGTGGGGCGCCTGCATGGAGACCATGGCCGGGCTCGGCGTCACGAAGATGATCGAGCTGCTGCCCGGCGGCACGCTCACCGGCCTCGCCAAGCGCGCCCTGCCCGGTGTGCGGGCCGTGGCGCTGAAGACCCCCGACGACCTCGAAGCGGCCAGGGAGCTGATCAAGTGAAGATTCCCGACGTCGCCCCTGGCGGCAGGATCCTGGCCCTCGGCCACTACCAGCCGGCGCAGGTCGTCACCAACGACGACCTGACCAAGACCATGGACACCAACGACGAGTGGATCCAGTCCAGGGTCGGCATCAAGGAGCGCCGCGTCGCTCCCGACAGCGAGTCCCTCGAAGACATGGCCACCATCGCCGGCGGCAAGGCACTGGCCGCGAGCGGCCTGTCGCCCGAAGAGATCGACCTGGTCATCGTCGCCACCTGCACGCTCGAGTCCCAGATCCCCAACGCCTCCGCCGTCGTGGCCCACCGCCTCGGCATCCAGTCTCCGGGCGCGTTCGACGTGAACGCCGCCTGCGCCGGGTTCTGCTACGCCCTCGGCACCGCGAGCGCCGCCGTGCGCGCGGGCTCGGCCCGCAACGTGCTGGTCATCGGCGCGGAGAAGCTGTCGCAGTGGGTCGACTGGACCGACAGGTCCACCGCCGTGATCTTCGCCGACGGCGCGGGCGCTGCGGTGGTGGGTCCCTCCGAGACTCCCGGCATCGGCCCCGTGGTGTGGGGCAGCGCCGGCGACAAGTCCGAGGCGATCATCGTCAAGGACCGCCAGAACTTCCTCCACCAGGAGGGCCAGACGGTGTTCCGCTGGGCGACCACCGCGCTCCACCCGGTGGCCCTGGAGGCGTGCGAGCGTGCGGGCGTGGACCCCGCGGAGCTGACGGCGTTCGTGCCCCACCAGGCAAACCTGCGCATCATCGAGGCCATCGCCCGCAAGCTGGGCGCAGAGAAGGCCGTGATCGCCCGCGACATCGTCACCGCCGGCAACACCTCTGCCGCCTCGATCCCGCTGGCGCTGTCGCGCATGCTGGAGCGCGGCGAGGTCCGCTCCGGCGGTCTCGCGCTGCTGCTCGGCTTCGGCGCGGGGCTGACGTACGCGGGGCAAGTGGTCGAGATCCCTTAGCCTCCCCCCAGTACCTCATCCAGAGCTTGTACGGTATCGCCCGTACAGAACCCAGAAATCAAAAAGGAGAACCAGCAACATGGCCACCGAGCAGGACATTCTTGACGGCCTCGGCAAGATCATCAACGAGATCACCGGCATCCCGGCCTCGGACGTGACCCCCGAGAAGAACTTCGTGGACGACCTCGACATCGACTCCCTGTCGATGGTCGAGATCGCCGTGGCCGCCCAGGACGAGTTCGGCGTCGAGATCCCCGACGACCAGCTCAAGAACCTGAAGACGGTCAAGGACGTCCTCAACTTCATCCAGGGCTGAGACCGAGACCACATACTGACTAGCAAGGAGCGCGAAACGTGAGTGCGAACCGGGTACGTGTCGTCGTCACCGGGCTTGGCGCGACGACGCCCGTCGGTGGAGACGTCACCTCGACCTGGACGGCGCTCCTCGCCGGTCAGTCGGGTGTCGAGACCCTCACCACGGACTGGATCGACACCGTCCCCGTGAGGTTCGCGGGGACGGCCGCGGTGGACCCCACCGAGGTGCTGCCGCGGCCGGAGGCCCGCCGGCTCGACCGCAGCGAGCAGTTCGCGATGGTCGCCGCCCGGGAGGCCTGGCAGGACGCCGGCACCCCCGAGGTCGCGCCGGAGCGGCTGGGCGTCGTGGTCTCCAGTGGCATCGGCGGCATCAGCACCACGCTGAGCGCGTACGACACCTGGCGCGAGCGCGGCTGGAACCGGCTGTCGCCGTTCACCGTGCCGATGCTCATGCCCAACGGCCCGGCCGCCTGGATCGGTCTCGACCTGGGCGCGCAGGCGGGGGTGCACGCCACCGTGTCGGCGTGCGCGTCCGGCGCCGAGGCGATCGGCTACGCGATGGACATGATCAGGGTCGGCCGCGCCGACGTGGTCGTGGCCGGCGGCACCGAGGCCGCCATCCACGGGCTCAACATGGCGGCCTTCGCCGCCGCGCGGGCCATGTCCACCCGCAACGACGACCCGCAGGGCGCGTCCAGGCCGTGGGACCGCGACCGCGACGGGTTCGTGCTCGGTGAGGGCGCCGGCATCGTGGTGCTGGAGTCCGAGGAGCACGCGAAGGCGCGTGGCGCGCGCATCTACGCCTACTGCGCCGGGGTCGGCTACTCCGCCGACGCCCACCACATCACGCAGCCGGAGCCCGAGGGCCGGGGCATCATCATGGCGATGACCCAGGCGCTCAACGACGCGGGCCTGACCGGCCTCGACATCAAGCACGTCAACGCACATGCCACCTCCACCCCCGCCGGCGACGTCGGCGAGGTGCAGGCCGTGGCCAAGGCCATCGGCACCCACCCGCTCGTGACCTCGACCAAGTCGATGACCGGTCACCTGCTCGGCGGGGCCGGCGGCATCGAGTCCGTCTTCACGATCAAGGCACTGCAGGAGCGGATCGTCCCCGCGACCATCAACCTCGACGACCTCGACGACGGCATCGAGGTCGACCTGGTCTACGGGAAGAACCGCCCGCTGCCCGAAGGCGACGTCGCCGCGGTCAACAACTCGTTCGGATTCGGCGGTCACAACGTGGCCGTCGTGTTTAAGGGGGCATAAATGACCGTGCTGGACAACGGGGTGGCGACCGACGGCACCGAACAGGAGCCTGCCGATCCCCGCGATCCAGTCGTCCGTCTGACCGCGCTGCTCGACGAGGGCTCGCTGCGGCTGATCACCTCCGAAGACAAGAGCGGCGTGCTGGCCGCCATGGGCCGCGTCGAGGGTGTCCCCGTCGTCGCCTTCTGCAGTGACGCCCGCTTCCAGGGCGGCGCGATGGGCAGCGAGGGCTGCGAGCACATCGTGCACGCCTACGACGTGGCCGTCCGTGAACGGGTGCCGGTCATCGGGATCTGGCACTCCGGCGGTGCGCGACTCGCCGAAGGCGTCGAGTCGCTGCACGCCGTCGGGCGGGTCTTCGCCGCCATGACCAAGGCGTCCGGCGTGGTGCCGCAGATCTCCGTGGTCGTCGGCCCCGCCGCCGGCGGCGCCGCGTACGGCCCCGCCCTGACCGACCTCGTCATCCTGGCCGACTCCGGCCGCATCTTCGTCACGGGCCCCGACGTGGTCCGCAGCGTCACCGGTGAGAGCGTCGACGCCGCGGCCCTGGGCGGCCCGGAGCCGCACAGCAAGCGCAGCGGCGTCGTGCACGTCGTCACCAAGACCGAGACCGACGCGTACGTCAGGGCGCGCCAGCTCGCCACGCTCCTCGGCCACCAGGGCCGGGTGCGCACGGGAGAAATCGAGGAAGTGGACTTCTCCACGCTGCTGCCCGACTCGGCCAGGCGCGCCTACGACGTCAAGCCGCTGGTCAACGGCCTGCTCGACGAGCCTGGCATCGAGCTGCACCCCAAGTGGGCGCCGAACATCGTCACATCGCTCGGCCGCCTCGGTGGCCGGACGGTCGGTGTGATCGCCAACAACCCGATGCGGCTGGGCGGCTGCCTCGACGCCACGTCCGCCGAGAAAGCTGCCCGCTTCGTACGTATGTGTGACGCTTTCGGAGTGCCATTGGTTGTCCTCGTGGACGTTCCCGGCTACCTGCCCGGGGTCGGCCAGGAGCACGACGGGGTCGTGCGGCGGGGGGCCAAGCTGCTGCACGCCTTCGCCGAGGCCTCGGTGCCGCGGATCACGCTGGTGACGCGGAAGGCGTACGGGGGCGCGTACATCGCGATGAACTCCCGGGCGCTGGGGGCCACCAAGGTGTTCGCCTGGCCGACCACCGAGGTGGCGGTCATGGGGCCGGTGGCGGCCGTACGCATCCTCAAGCGGCGCGAGCTGGCCGCCGCGCCGGAGGAGGAGCGGGCCGAGCTGGAGCAGCGGCTGGCCGCCGAGCACGAGAAGCTGGCCGGTGGGCTCGATCGGGCGCGGGAGCTGGGGGTCATCGACGAGGTGATCAGGCCCGGGGAGACCCGCGGCGCCATCGCCAAGATCCTCGCCCAGGCCACGCCCGCCCGTGGTGCCCACGGCAACATCCCGCTGTAGGTCTTTTGACGCTCGGCCCCGCACCGACCATCGGTGCGGGGCCGCTCGCGTGCTCGGCGCGGGTCGACGTGCTCGGCGCAGGTCCATGTGCTCGGCGCGGGTCCGGGAGAGGCGCTCCACCGTGGGACGGCGCTGGGCCCGGGAGGAGTGCACCGACGTGGGGTGGTGCGGGCCCGGGAGGGGGCTTCCCGAGAGGCCCCGCACCGGCGTGGGTGCGGGGCCTCTCGGGCGAAGCGTTCGCCCGTGGCGTGGGCAGGGGTCAGACGGCGGCGTGCAGCCAGCGGACGGGCGCGCCGTCGCCCGCGTACCGGAACGGCTCCAGTTCCTCGTCCCACGGCCGCCCGAGCATCTTGTCCAGCTCGTCCTCCAGCACGCACCGCCCCTGCGCGGCCATCATCATCGCCGCCCTGAGCCGGTCCTCGGGGATCATGATGTCGCCCGCCACGCCGATGACCGCGGTGAAGGCACCGAGCGTCGGCGTGTAGGCGTGGCGGGACCCGTCCACTCCCGGCGACGCGTCCTCGGTGATCTCGAACCTGAGGCGCTGCCAGCCCATGAGCGAGGAGGCGATGGCCGCGGCGATGCCGGCGCGACCATCCCACTCCGCCTGTGCCCGTACGACGTTGGGCGCGGCGGGTTGCGGTGTCCACGTCAGATCAACGGGCACACCAAGGACACCCGCGACTGCCCATTCGATATGAGGGCACAGCGCGGGCTGAGCCGAGTGGACGTAAAGGACGCCACGAGCAGACACCGGACCTCCCGTTTCGGTACGAGGTGCGCCTTCCCCAACGGCCTCGCCCCGGGATGATCACAAGTGACTAGGGAGAGACTACCGTCGGTCGCTATCCGACACCAGAGGGGGGCCATACCAACTTGGTGCGGGAGTGGCATGTGACAGTTCCACCAGCGGGGAAACATACCGCGTCATGGAAATTCAATCTGTCGGCGCGTCGCTCATCCGGCCTGGTCAGCTACTGACCGACCGCACGGCGCTGTCCGCCGTCTCCCGGTGGACCCAGGCGGTCTCGGAGGCGGACGGCGTCTGCGTGATCCATCTTTCGCCCGGCGCCGACCCCTGCGAGATCACCGCCGAGCTTCGCGAGCGGGGCCTCAGAGCATCGCCGAACCACGTGTTCCGCGGCCAGCCCCTGTTCTTCGGCGGTCCCGCGTCCAGACCTTTCCCCACCCCGCCCATCGCCCACAAGCCCGGCCGGTCCCGCTCGGGCGTGGTCGTGGGGCTGCTCGACACCGGCGTCGCCAAGCACCCGTGGTGGTCCGGCAGCGACTGGTACGGCCGGACCACCCCCGAGAGCGCCGACGCGACGGAGGGCGCGCAGGCGGGCCACGGCACGTTCATCGCGGGCCTGCTGGCCCGGCGGGCGCCCGGCGCGGAGCTGAACGTGCACCGCGTGCTCGACGGCGACGGCATCGGCGACGAGGCGACCGTCGTACGCGCCCTCCACCGCATGCGCGAACGCCCCCCGCACGTGCTCAACCTCTCCTTCGGCGGCCACACCTACGACGATCGCCCGCCGCCGCTGCTGAGCGACGCCATCGCCGCGCTGACGGGCACGGTGACCGTGGCCTGCGCCGGCAACACGGGGTCCGACCGGCCGTTCTGGCCCGCGGCGCTGCCCTCCGTGGTGGGCGTCGCCGCCGTGGACGCCTCGGAGAGGCAACGGGCCCCCTACTCCGGCTACGGCATCTGGGTGGACGCCTGCGCCCGCGGCGACTGGCTGACCAGCAGTTTCCTGGACGGAGACGACTTCGCGGGATACGCGACATGGAGCGGCACGTCGTTCGCCACCGCCCTGGTGGCGGGGGCCGTCGCGGACGCGGCCAAGAGCGAGCCGGCCAAGGACGTGGCCAGACGGCTCTTCGAATCGGAGGGGGCCCGGCAAATTCAGGATCTGGGAGTTCTGATCCCAGCGAGTCTGTAGAGTTTACGCTCAGTCCTCAGCCAATCACGGGGAGGCATGATCGCCTGCTCGTGCCGGACGGAAGGAGGCCGCGATGCGCGATTCAGCGGAGCTGCTCGCAGCTGCGGCCGAAGGCGACCGGTCGGCCTGGGACGAGCTGGAGTCCAGGTTCGGGCCGCGTATGTGGGCCGTGGCCCGCGCGTGCGGCCTGAGCCCCTCCGACGCGGCGGACGCGGTCCAGGGCTCCTGGTTGCGCCTGCTGCAGCACCTCCAGAGCATCAGGGATCCGGCGGGAGTGGGGGGCTGGCTGGTGACGACCGCGCGCCGCGAAGCCCTCCTGCTGCTGCGGAAGGATCGTCCCGGGGTCTCCTCCTTCGAGGTCGTCGAAGACCCTGACCCGGAGTCCGCCGTCCTGGAGGCCGACGGCCGGCGCCTGCTCTGGAAGACGGTCTCCGACCTGCATGAGCCCTGTCGCTCACTCCTCCAACTGGTCGCCGTCGACCTCGGCAACCAGCAGATGGCGTCACGGCTCGGCCTGCCCGTGGGCAGCATCGGCCCGACCAAGGCCCGGTGCCTGGAGAAACTGCGCACTCTGATCTCGACACAGGAGACAGCGCAATGATCAACGACGAGTACTTCCTGGCGGCCCTCCGGCTGGCCACCGGGAACGACCCGATCCCCGGCCACGTGTCCGCCGGCGCGCGTGACGCCTACGGACTCCGGGTTCCCGGGGCGGTGACCGCCGCTCCCGCCGACTGCGGCGCGACCCGCGGCGTACGCGATGACGAGGGCTCCCATCTGGTGCGCTTCGTCGTGGCGGGCCTCACCTTCGACCTGGAGGTGACGATCGGTGACGGTCTCATCGACGTGGCGGGACACGTCTTCCCGTACCCGGGAGAGGGCGCGCTCGTCGATGTGCGCACTCCCCATCTGACGCTCACCCGGCGGATCGCCGGCTCCGGCGAGTTCGCGGCCACCGGGCTGCCGCCGGGCTGGCTCAGCGTGGTCTGCCATCGCCCGGGCCACAAACCCATCCAGACGCGATGGGTGCGCATCCGGCCCTGACGCGACCCTGATCCCCTGCCGACCAGCCGAGAGAGCCGCGTCGCCTCTCTCGGCCGTTTCCGTTCCAGGCCGTTTCAAGGCACCGAGTTTCCGTTCCAAGGCATCTATATGAGCGCAGCACCAGATCGACCCGACGACCGAGATCCGCTCGTCGTGGCGGCCGAGGCCGCTGTCATGCGCTCCCTGGTCGATCCCGACCACGCACTCCACGCCGGCCGTACCGTGCTCTCGTCCGCCCGCCGCGCCGGCAACCCCGAGGCCGAGGCCGTCGCCCTCAGGGCCATCGCGCTGGCCTCCCGCGAGCTGGGCGATCTGCGCGGCGCCGAGCACCACCTCCGCGAGGCCATCGCCACCCCGGGCGCCCCGCCTGAGCGGGTCGCCCAGGCCCGGCTCTCTCTCGTCACCGTCCGCACCGAACGCGGCCACCCGCTCCAGGCCCTGCGCGTGGCCGCCCTGGCCTGGGCCCACCTCTCGCCGCTGGACCGCGCCAAACTCGACACGCAGCGCGCGGTCGCCCTGGCCCGCCTCGGCCGCCACCAGGAGGCCATCGCCTCCTGCGACCGCGCGCTGCGGGCCCTCGTGACCGCGCCCGGCACCATCGACGACCGCAGGTTCCTGGCGGGCGGGCTGCTCAACCGCGGCCTCGTCCACTCCTACCGCGGCGACTGGGACGCCGCCATGCGCGACCTGACCGCCTGCCTGGAGATCTCCCGGCAGGCGGGGCTGCGGCACCTGACCCGCCTGTCCGCCGCGAACCTGCCTTTCCTCGCAGTACGGCGGGGCGACATCGCGGGGGCGTTCAAGCACTACCGCGAGGCCGAGGACACCCTGTTCGGCTTCCCCGAACGGCTGGCCACGATGCGGGCGGACTTCGCCGGCGCCCTGCTGGCCGCCCACCTGCCGGGCGAGGCCAGGGCCATGCTGAGCCTGGCCGTACCCGACCTCGAAGCGTCGGGGGCGCACGTGGCGCTGGCCGAGGCGCGGCTGAAACTGGCCCAGGTGGAGTTGCTGACCGGCGACCCGCACCAGGCGCGGGAGGTGGCCGAGCAGGCGGCCCGCGAGCTGGCCGAACAGGACCGGACGTCGTGGCTGCCGCTGGCCAGGGAGGTCATCCTGCGCGCCCGGCTGACCCTCGAACCCGTCACGCCCGCCCTGGTCGCCGAGCTGGTCGCGTGCGCGGACGAGCTGGAGGACGGCCTGACGCACCTGGCGGGCGCGGCGGCGCTGCGGCTGGTGGCGGCCGAGGCGGCGCTGACCGTGGACGACCACCCGACGGCCTCGGCGCAGCTGGCCCTCCTCACCGAACACGCCGAACGGGACGAGCAGCCGCCCCCGATCGGCACCCGGCTCACCCCGCCGGAGTCGGAGCCCACGCGGGAGGCGGAGATCCCGGTGCCGGTGCGGCAGCACGCGCTCGCCCTGGAGGCGTCGCTGCAGGAGGACGCCACGGGGGCCTTCCGCGCGGTCCGGGTCGGGCTGTCGGAGGTGAGCGAGCGGGTGGAGACGTTCGACGACCCCTCGCTGCGCGCGCACGCGGCCCGGGCCGGGGAGCGGCTGGCGGGGTTCGGGCTGGGGCTGGCGGTGCGGGGCGGATCCGCGGGCGAGGTGTTCGAGTTCGCGGAGCGGTGGCGGGCGGTGGCCGCGCCCTCGCACGCGTGCTCGCTGGTGGATCCCGAGCGGGTGCGGGGCGAGCTGGGGTTCGGGGCGCTGGTGGAGTTCGTGGCGGACGAGGAGGCGCTGCTGGCCGTACTCATCGCCAGGGAACGCGTGGCGCTGCGGCGGGTGGGCGACGTGCGGCCGGTCAAGGAGGCGATCGTCCGGCTCCGTTACGCGCTGCGCCGCCAGTGCTCGGTCACCCGGCCGCATCCCGGGAACGATCTTCCCCCTGGCTGCGACTCGGGACACGTCGAGGCTGCGGCCCTGGAGGTCGAACGGCTGCTGCTGCGCCCGCTCCTCGCCGAACTGGGCGACGGGCCCCTGGTGGTGGTGCCCGTGGGCGCCCTGCACACGCTGCCGTGGGGCGCGCTGCCGTGCCTGCGCGAACGTCCGGTGAACGTGGCCGCCAGCGCCGCCGCCTGGGTCCAGTCCCGGGAGCTCGCCCGCGCCCGCCGGAGCGGCCCGCCGGCGGTGGTGGCGGCGGCCGGACCCGCCCTGGCGCACGCGCACGCCGAGGTGCAGAACGTACTGGCCTGCCACCCGCACGGGCGCGAGGTCCCGGCGCGCACCGGGCCGGTGCTGGAGGCGCTGGCGTCGGCCGACGTGCTGCACCTGGCCGCGCACGGGGTCTTCCACGCGCGCAGCCCGCTGGTGTCGGGGATCACGCTGGATGACGGCTCCCTGATGGCCTACGACCTGCTGGACGTTCCCCGGTCGCCGGGGCTGGTGGTGCTGTCGGCCTGCAACTCCGGCATGTCGCGCACGCCGGTGGAGGGGGCGCCGCTGGGTTTGCCCGGAACGTTCCTTTCCAAGGGGTCTGCGTGCGTGGTGGCCGGGCTGGTGCCGGTGCGGGACGAGGGGGCTCGGGCGCTCATGAGCATGTTCCACGAACTGCTGGTGGCGGGCCAGCCCCCGGACGCGGCCCTGGCCTCGGCCGCCGCCAAGACCGGCGAAACCGGCTTCGCCTGCTTCGGCTCCGGCGACCAGCCCCTGTATTAGGGGCTCGTGGTACGGGGCCGGGAACACCGGCCCATCGAGGTGGCGAGCAGATCACCTCGCCACCCGGAAGGAGGAGGCGGCGGGGGCGCGCAGCCGAACCGCCCCACGGCCGAGTGTCGCCCCGGACCGTGTGACCGGGCCGCCCTACGGCCGGGCGTCGCCCCGGGGCGGCGGTCGGCCGTTGGTGGTGAGGCGGGGGCCGGTTGAGGGGCGCGGCGGACCGGTTCGGCCGAACAGCGGCGGCCGAAGGCGACCGGCCTTCCTGCGGGCCGGAGGTCAGCCGGTGGCGACCGGCCTTGAGGGGTCGGCCACCCAGTTGGACCAGGAGCCCACGTACAGCGCGGCGGGCAGGCCGGCCACCTCCAAGGCCAGCACCTCGTGCGCGGCCGTCACGCCGGAGCCGCAGTAAGCCCCCGCCTGAACCCCCTCAAGAACCCCGAGCCCGGCGAAGCGGTCCCGGAGGGCGGCGGGCGCGAGGAACCGGCCGTCGGGGCCGACGTTCTCCGTCGTGGGCGCGCTGACCGCCCCGGGAACGTGCCCGGCCACCGGATCGATGGGCTCCACCTCGCCCCGGTAGCGTTCGGCGGCCCTGGCGTCGAGCAGCACGCCCTGGGTGGCCAGCGCCGCCGCCTCGTCGGCCGTCAACGCCGGCATCCCGCCGGGCCGCGCGGTGAAGTCGCCCTCGCCGGAGGCCGGGAGGTCGGGTGAGTCCTTCGTGACGGGCAGCCCGGCCTCCGTCCACGCGGGCAGCCCGCCGTCGAGCACGCGTACGTCCTGGTGGCCGAAGTAGCGCAGCGTCCACCACGCCCTGGCCGCGGCCGTGGATCCGGCGTCGTCGTAGACCGCCACGGAGCGCCCGTTCGACACCCCCAGGCGTCGCATCGCGCTCTGGAACGCGTCCGCCTCGGGCAGCGGGTGCCGCCCGCCCGCGCCGGGAGTGGCCGCGAGATCCTGGTCAAGGTCGCAGAAGACGGCGCCCGGAATGTGCCCCTCGCGGTAGAACTCCACCCCGGGCGGCCCGCCGAGCCGCCAGCGGACGTCGAGCACGGTCACCTCGTCGAGTGCGGCGAGCTCGGCCGGTGTGATGAGCGGGCTGGTCAAGGCGTACCCCCAGAGAATTCGTCGCCGGAACTCGTCACAGTATCTCCGGGCAGGTCACGTGCGTGCCTCCAGCAGCGGCACGTACTGCTCGGCCGCCGTCATCGAGCCGTGGTAGCCGGTGAACAGGGCCTCGATCCTGTGACGGGTGGGCGCGATGATCGCCAGGTCGGTGTACGGGACGGCCACGACGTCACCGATGCGGGCCAGCCACTGCTCACGCACCCGAGGACCGAACCAGCCCGACTCGACCGCCTCCCGCCTGGACACCACCCAGGCCTTCCCGCGAAGGGTCTCGCGCCACGCCTCCAGCACGTCCCGCGCGGCTCCCGGCTCGGCGTAGACGTGCCTGGCCCTGGCCTCCCCGCCGAGCAGCGCCACGCCCGCCGTCAGCCCGGGGACGCTCTCGGCGTCGATCTTCTCGGTGGCGTTGATCATGCCGTGGTCGGCGGTCACGTAGAGGGCCGACCCCGGGGGCAGCCCTTCGGCGAGCCGCCGGGCCATGTCGTCGACGATGGCGAGCTGCCGCAGCCACTCCTCGCTGCCCCACCCCGTCATGTGCCCGGCGGCGTCCAGATCGCCGTAATAGACGGTGACGTACGCCGCCCCCTGGCGCATCGACTCGTGGACGCGGGCCACCCGGTCGTCGACGGTGTCGGCGGCCACGTAACGCACGCCCCGATAGACGGCCGTCGTCAGCCCGCTGCCCTCGAACTCGGCGGGGGCGACGTAGACCGCGTCGAGCCCGGCCCGGGTGGCGCGCTGGTAGACGGTCGGGGCGGGCTGCCACTGCTCGGGATCCATGGTGAGACCGTCGGGGAGGGTCCACCGCAGGCAGTTGAACAGGTGGCCGGTGCCGGGGACGGCCAGCGTCAGGCCGAGCATGCCGTGCTCGCCCGGGGTCAGGCCGGTGCCCAGGGAGCAGAGGCTGGTGACGGTCGTGGCCGGGAAGCCGGCGGTGAGCGTCCTGCCCGCCAGGCTGGACAGGAACGGGGCGGCCTCGGCGTGGGCCCGCAGCAGCTCGGCGCCCAGCCCGTCGACCAGGAACAGGCACACGCGATCGGCCGGCTCCAGGACAAGCGGCACCCCGCCCACCCCGCCAGACGCAGCGGCCACGCCAGCCCCAGTCGCCGCACTGGCCCATGTGGTCGGGCCGGGGGTGTTCGCCGAATCGGGCATGGGCGCCGTGACCGGCGTGCCAGGTGTGCGGGTTGTGCTGGGCGGGCCCATCGCGCCGGGCGAACTCGCCGTCCCGGTTGCCCCGGGCCCGCGCTCCGGGCCGACTGCCCCGGTGCCGCCCTCCGGGCGAGAAGCGTCGGCCAGGCTCGTCGCGTCGTGGGCGGCGGCCGTCGAGGGCGCGGCCGGCGGATCGGGGACGTTCGCCACGTCGCGCGCGGCCTCAGGCGCAGGCGTGCTCGCCGTATCGGGGGCGTCCGCCGTCGGGGGCGTGGTCGCCGGGTCAAGGTCGTCCGCTGCCCCGGGCGTGATCGCCGGGTCGGGAGCGTCCGCCGTCGTGGACGCATGCGCCGTATCGAGGGCGTCCGCCGTCGCGGGCGCCGTATCCAGGGCATCCGGCGTGGGAGGCGTGTCGGGCTCGCGCACGCCCAGGGCCGTCAGCAACGCATGAGGCAGATCAGCCAGTGACCCGCCGTCGTACCCCGGCACCAGCATGTCCTTCATCCTATGCCTTCGCGGATCTCTCCCTCTTCTCGTGGATCTCCTGGGCCTGCGGTCAGGAGGAGGCGCGGGCGGTGGCTTCGGAGAGGGCCTTGGCGAAGGCGAGGACGTGGGTGACCGCCTCCGGGCCGTCGGCCGCCTCGCTGACCCTGAGGGACAGGTCGTCGGCGGTGATCGCGCCCGTGTAGCCGTGGTCGGCCTCGCAGTTTTCGTCGCCGCAGGTGGCCGGCTCCAGGTCCACGTGTGAGATGGCCCCCCAGCCGATCGTGAGCGTCACCTCTGTCGGCGGGACGCCTGGGACGTAGGAGGCGGGGTCGGGCACCACGCGCGTGACGGCGACCGACTGGACGCGGCTCAGGCGTACGGCCTCCGTGGTCGTGGAGGCGTGGGACGTCGAGACACCCTCGACCGCGGGATGCTCGTCGGTGTGGCAGACCAGCAGCCGCGTGGCCGACAGCACCAGGACCGTGACGTGCCTGCGCACCTCCATCGCGGGATCGAAAGTGGCCTCGTGATGGACCACGAAGGCGGTCACTGCCTCCTTGCCCAGCGCGGATTCGACCGCATCGGTGACGAGGTCGGGATAATAGCCGCTGCGCTCGATCGCTTCACGCAGGCCCGCGGCTGAGACTCGGGTTTCCCTCATGGGTCCATCCTGCCAGGGCGAGGCTGTGCGCTCACCCGCCGGATATAACGCTCTATAACGTCTTTTATCCAGGCATCAGCGGGCACTTCGGTTGACTCCATTCGCTGCCGTCCGCCGCCCTTCGCTGAGAGCTGATCACGACAGCCGCCGGGGCCCGCCGTCGAGGCGTGGGCCCGCCGGAGTGCGGAAGGTGGCGCGGGCGCCGAGGACGATGACGCCCGACTCGCCGACGAGCACCTGGTCCAGGTCCAGCCTGGCCACCTCCGGCAGGTCGTGGGCCAGGCGGCCGACGCGTACGAGGAGGTCTTCGAGGGCGTCCACGGCCACGGGCGGGTAGCCGTACTCGCCGAAGAGCAGCGGGGCCGCGCGGACGGAGCGCACGAGCGCGGCGGCGTCCTCGCGGGTCAGCGGGGCCAGGCGGTAGCCCTGGTCGAGAAGGAGGCGCGCGGTCACCTCGCCCAGCCCGAACGACACGAAGGGGCCGAACGCGGGGTCCTCGATGACGCCCACGACGGTCGGGACGGCCGGCTGCGGCGCCATCCGCTGGACGGCCAGCTCCACCCGTTCGCCCAGCTGGTCGGCGAACTCGGCGTAGGCGTGGCGGACCATCTCGGGGCCGGTTAGGCCCAGGCGTACGGTGCCCGCGCGCCGCGAGGCGCCGGGGTCGGCCACCTTGAGCACCACGGGCCAGCCGAGCCGTTCGGCCGCCCGCACCGCCTCGTCCGGCGACCGCACCACTTCGGCGGGCCAGACGGTGAGGCCGTAGCAGGACAGGAGCTCGGTGGCGTCCACCTCGACCGGCGGGCCCGGCTGCGCGAACGCGCCCGACTGCGATCGGCTCAAGGGCGTGGCACCGTCCTCGCCGGTCCCCGGCGGGGCGGCCGTGGCGAGGGCCGCCTGGACGAGGGCCTTGGCGCGGGCCGTGTCGATGTCGTCGAGCTCCGGCGGCGGCACCGCCGGGTGAGCGCGCCACTTCGCGTAGCGGACCACGTGGGCCAGCGCCCGCACCGCCTCCTCGGGCGCCGCGTACGAGGGGATCGAGCCGCGCGAGGGCGTCGACCCGCACCCCGGCGGGCCGGTTTCGACGCGCAGGGCCGGGTGCATGCCCAGATGCCCCTGGAACGTCGTGAGCACCGGCTTTCCTGAGTCCTTCGAGACCCGCAGCAGCTCCGCCGCCACCGCGTCCGTGTCGCCGGGAATGGGCGGCATGTAGATCACGACGGCCGCGTCCACGTCAGGGGAGGCCAGCTCGCCGGCGAGGGCCGCGCCGAACTCCGCGGCCCCGGCGGCTGGACCCAGGTTGACCGGCGTACGGGGGTCGAGCCCGGCGGCGAGGCAGGCGTCGGCGGCCAGGAGGCCGAGGGCGTCGGAGTTGGTCACGAGCGCGACCCGGGGCCCGGCGGGCAGCGGCTGATAGGCCAGCAGCTGCCCCACGTCGAACAGCTGGATGAGATCGTCGACCCTGATCAGCCCCGCCTGCTCGAACAGCGAGCTGATCGCCGAGTCCGGCAGCCGCAGCTCCTCGGCCGAGTGCCCGGCGGGGGTGCCGCCGCTCTTGACCACCACGACCGGCTTGCTCCGGGCGGTGCGCCTGGCCAGCCGGGTGAACTTGCGCGGATTGCCGAGCGACTCCAGGTAGAGCAGGATCACCTTGGTCGAGTCGTCTTCCTCCCAGTACTGCAACAGGTCGTTGCCGGAGACGTCGGCCCGGTTGCCCGCGGAGACGAACGACGAGATGCCCATGCCGCGCTGCGCCACCCGCTGGAGCAGCGCCGTGCCGAGCGCGCCCGACTGGCTGAAGAACCCCACCTCGCCCCGGCACGGCAGGGTGGCGGCGAGGGTCGCGTTGAGCTGGACGGCGGGGTCGGTGTTGGCGATGCCGAGACAGTTGGGGCCCACGACGCGCAGCCCGTACGAGCGCGCGAGCCGGGCCAGCTCGTCCTGCCTGGCCTTGCCCTCCGGGCCCGTCTCCCCGAACCCCGAGGAGACCACCACCAGCCCGTGCACGCCCTTCTCCGCGCACTCCTTGACCACGTCGATCACCCCGGAGGCGGGCACGGCCACCACGGCCAGGTCGACGTCGCCGTCGATGGCCCCCACGCTCGGATATGCCCGCACGCCCGCCACGGCCCGCACCTCCCGGTGCACCGGGTAGACGGGGCCGGTGAAGTCGGCGGCCAGCAGGTTGCGCAGGACGGTCTGGCCGACCCCGCCGGACTCGCGCGAGGCGCCGACGACGGCGACCGAGCCGGGGGCGAGCAGCCTGGCGATGGACCGGGACTCGGCGCGGTGCTCGCGGGCGAGCGTCACCTCCGTCGAGGTCTCGGTGGGGGTGAGGTCGAGCGTCATGCGTACGACGCCGTCCTCGAACTGGCTCTGGGCCGTGTAACCGGCCTGGCGCAGCAGGCCCGTCATGCGCATGTTGGCGGGCAGGACGTCGGCCACGAAGCGCTCGATGCCGTTCTCGCGGGCCGTGGCCGCCAGGTGCTCCAGGAGCACGGAGGCCACTCCCCTGCCCTGGTGCGCGTCCTCGACGAGGAAGGCGATCTCGGCCTCGCCGGGGCCGGTGCGGTCGTAGCGGATGACGGCGACCATCTCGGCGCCGATGGTGGCGATCAGCGCGACCCGGTTGACGTAGTCGACATTCGTGAACCGCTCGACTTCCCGATCGGAAAGCCGGGGCCGCGGCCCGAAGAACCGGAAATAGATGGATTCGTCTGACAGCCGCGAGTAAAAGGAGCGGAGGCGGTCGGCGTCTGCGGGCTTGATCGGCCGGACGTGCGCGGTGCCTCCGTCGGCCAGAACAACGTCGGCCTCCCAGTGGGCCGGATAGTGTGCCTCCACAGTGTCGAGCGTAAACCCGCATTTCATATGCCAAGACCGGAGCCCCTATTGGGCAACGCTTGTGCATCGACTGCAGCCCGGTGTCCTTGGTCCGCCCCACGGGCAGCCCGGAAGCTGTTAGTTTTGCCGTGGCCAGGCCCGTTCTGAAGGCAGCAAGGTGGTGACATCATGACGCGGGTCGTCGTGGTGGGCGATCTCATGACCGACGCGGTCGCGCGCGCCCGTTATGCGCTTGCCAGGGCGAGTGACACCCCGGCGATCGTAACCATGCACGGCGGCGGCTCTGGGGCGAACATCGCCTCGTGGCTGGCCGTCGAGGGTGCCGAGGTGGCCTTCATCGGCCGCAGGGGCGCCGACATCACGGGGCGTAACCGTGACATGGAGCTGATGGGCTACGGCGTCGACGCCCGGCTCGTCATGGACCCCGAGCGTCCCACCGGCACCTGTGTGGTGCTCGTGACGCACAAGGGCGAGCGCACCATGCTCTCCGACCCCGGCGCCAACGCCGCGCTGTCGCCGGAGGACCTGCCGCGCGACCTGTTCGCGGGCGGCGCGCACCTCCACCTGTCCGGCTACACGCTGATCAACGAGGGCTCGCGCGAGGCGGGTCTCGCCGCGCTCGACATGGCCAGGCGCGGCGGGATGTCGATCTCGGTCGACTGCGCCTCGTCCGCGCCGCTGGAGCGCACGGGCGCCGAGTCGTTCCTGGAGTGGACCAACGGGGTCAAGCTGCTGTTCGCCAACATCGAGCAGGCCAAGGTGCTGACCGGCCGCGACGACGCCGAGGCCGCCGCCAAGGTGCTGACCGCGTGGTTCCCGCAGGTCGTCATCAAGATGAACGCCGAAGGCGCGCTGTGGTACGCCAACGGCCGCCCCGACCCGGTCCGCGTGGCCGCCGAGCCGGTCGACAAGATCGTGGACGGCACGGGGGCCGGAGACGCGTTCAGCGCCGGGTTCCTGCCCGCCTGGCTGGCGGGCAAGCCGCCGACCGAGTCGCTGGCGTCGGGCTGCCACCTGGCGGCGAAGGCCATCATGCACCTGGGCGCCCGCCCGCCGTTCTAGTCCCGCAGGTCTCCTTTGTGAGCGGTCTTGCACCGCTATGGTGGAGACAAATCGGGATGAGTGCGATATAAGGGAGCCGGATGCGCGGCGTGCGTCCGTTACGGCCGGGCGACCCCACGTCGGTGGACTCGTACAAGGTCACCGGCTTTCTCGGCGAAGGCGGTCAGGGCAGCGTCTACCTCGGCGTCTCCCCTTCCGGCGAGCAGGTGGCGATCAAGCTGCTGCACGCCAGGTTCGCCGACGACGAGCAGGCGGTACGCCGCTTCCGCCGCGAGGCCGAGGCGGCACGGCGGGTGGCCGAGTTCTGCACCGCGCGCGTGCTCGAGGTCGGCGCGGTCAACGACCAGCCCTACATCGTCGGCGAGTACGTCGACGGGCCCTCCCTGCAGCACCAGGTCACCAAGGAGGGCCCCGTCCAGGGCCCGGCGCTCATGCGGCTGGCGATCACCACCGCCACGGCCCTGGTGGCCATCCACGGATCCGGAGTCGTCCACCGGGACTTCAAACCCAGCAACGTGCTGCTCGGGCCCGACGGGCCCCGAGTGATCGACTTCGGCATCGCCCGAGCGCTCGACATCAGCCAGAGCCTGACCACCAGCATCGTGGGCACGCCCGCCTTCATGGCCCCCGAGCAGTTCCTCGGCGAGGCCTCCCCGGCGAGCGACGTGTTCGCCTGGGCGGGCACCATGATCTTCGCCGCCACCGGGCGCGGGGCCTTCGGCTTCGGGCCGCTGCCCGTGGTCATGCACCGCATCCTCAACCTCGACGCCGACCTGAACGGCGTGCCGCCGGAGATCGCGCCGCTGCTGTGGGCCTGCATGGCCAAGGACCCCCGGCAGCGCCCCACCGCCGAGCAGTTGATGCGCGACCTCATCCGCGCCGGCACCGCGCCGCCACCCGCCCCTCCGCCCGCCCCTCAGGGCGCCCAGCCCCTCCCGGTACAGCCCCTCCCCGTGCAGCCCCTCCCGGTGCAGGTCCCGCAGGCGGAGAGCGGCGTCCAGGTGCGGCCCTTCAACGGCGGAACGCCTCAGGGCCACGGCCCGCTGCCGTATCCCGTGAGCGGCCCCGTGCGGCCGTTCCCGCCGGGGGCCACGACCGAGCCTTCGCGGCGGCGCGGCCGGCGCAGGGCGCTGGTCTCGATCGGGGCGGCGAGCACCGCTCTCGTGACCGGGATCGCGGTGTGGCTCGTGGCCCGGACCCATCCCGAGGGCGTCCAGCCGAACCCCACTCCCACGTCCCCGCAGGTGGCGGCCTTCGGGACGGCCGTGACCTCCGTGGCGGACCCCTCGGCCAAGAAGGGCGGGACCCTGCGCGTCGTCTCGCCGTCCGAGCTGGAGTCCGTCGATCCGGGGAACATGTACATGTCGGATTCCCTGAACCTGGTCCGGCTCTACGGGCGCTCGCTGACGATGTTCAAGCCGGTGCCGGGAGCCGCCGGGACGCAGATCGTGCCGGATCTGGCCGAATCGCTCGGCGTGCCGAGCAACGGCGGCAAAACCTGGACGTACAAACTCCGGCAAGGCGTGAAATATCAGGACGGAACGCCGGTCACCTCCGAGGACGTCAAATACGCGGTCCTGCGCAGCATGGATCCCTCCCGGAGCCTGGGATCGAGCCACTTCGACCTCATGCTCGACCTCCCCGCCGGCTACCAGGGCCCCGCCAAGTCGTCGAGCGCGAACACCGACTCGGCCATCCAGACCCCCGACGACCGGACGATCGTCTTCCGGCTCAAGCGGCCGTTCGCGACGTTCGACGACGTCGTGCAGCTCCCCGAGACCGTCCCGGTGCCGAAGGCCAAGGACACGCAGGACACCGTCCTGGCCTCGGGCCCGTACGAGATCCAGAGCGTGTCCGCCGACAAGAAGAAGGTCGTCCTCACCCGCAACGACCAGTGGGACGCCGCCACCGACCCCAACCGCGACCCGCTCCCGGACCAGTACGAGATCGAATACGGGGTCACCGACGCCGAGCAGCGGCTGCGGGCCGGCACCGCCGAGTTCGGCCCCACGATCAGCTCGGCGAGCGACGCGGCCGGGGTGCTCGCCGACTCGGCGCTCAAGAAGCGGGCCGACGTCCCGGTGACCACGTCCGTGCGCATGCTGGCGATCAACCCGCAGGTGCCGCCGTTCGACAAGGTCGACTGCCGCAGGGCGGTGGTCCGCGCGCTCAACCTCAAGAACCTCGCCCTCGCGTACGGCGCCGGATCCGCGCAGTCCCAGCTGCCCACGTCGCTCGTGCCGCCCACGGTCGCCGGCGGTCGCTGGCGCGATCCGGACCTCAAGGCCGACGGCGACCAGCAGGCCGCCAAGCAGTCGCTGGCCGCGTGCGGAAAACCGACCGGGTTCGCGGCCACCTACGTATACCGGGACCTCTCCACCGAGAAGCAGGTCGCCGAGGTCGTGCAGCACGGCCTCGGCCAGATCGGCATCGACGTCAAGCTGCAGCAGGTCCCCACCCTGGACTTCCACAAGACCTACGGCGGCAACCCCGGCAACCTCAAGAAGCAGGGCATCGGCCTGATCGCCAAGTCCTGGGCACCCGACTGGCCCGACCCCGAGTCGTTCCTGTCGTTGATCGCGGACAGCAGGCAGATCACCGACACGTATTCGTTCAACGTGAGCGTCCGCGTCAAGGCGATCGACGACCTCATCGACCGGGCCAGGGTGGAGCTCGACGCGGGCAAGCGGGCCGACCTGTGGACCGAGGTGGAGCAGAAGCTCGCCGACGAAGCCGTGCTCGTGCCGCTGGTCTGGATGAGCCCGCTGCTGCTGCGCGGCCAGAACGCCGTCAACGTCCACGTCAGCCCCGTCTTCGGCAACTACGACCTGCTCACCATGGGCGTCAGGTAGGGGGCGTCAGGCAGGGGCGTCAGGCAGGCGACCTCACGAGGTGACCGCCAGGACGAGCGGGAGGACCGCGGGAGCGCCCGCGTGCCGCACCAGGGCCGCCGCCAGCGTCATCGTCCATCCGGTGTCGACGCGATCGTCCACCAGCAGCACCGGCCCGCCGCACTGGGCGATCGAGGCGCCCAGCTCCTTGGGCATGGCCAGCGTCCCCCTGACCGCCCGCACCCGCTTTGCGCTGTTGAACTGCTGCCCGGGCGCTCCCGCCCGGTAACCCAGCTCGCCCAGGTAGGACAGCCGGCCCACGGACGCCAGCCGCTCGGCGAAGCTCCGCACGAGCATGGGGCGCGTGGCGGACGGGACGTTCACCACGGCGACGGGCCGATCGCCCCAGTCCCAGGCCGCCAGCACCTGCACCACGGCCTTGAACACGTCGTCGGACACCGGCCCGTCGGCCCCCTGGAACAGCTCCCGCAGCCGGTTGCCCCAGCCGATGTCGGTCAGCCGCCCGAGCGCCCGGCCGGGCGCGGCGCCCAGCTCCGGCTTGATCCGCCCGGACAGGTCGGCCAGCCCGGTGGGCCACTGCCTGCGGGCCTCGATCTCGACGCCCGGCCTGCTCAGCCGCCGGCGGGCGCCCTCGACGGCCTGCGCGCCGATCTCCGGCGAGCGGTGCCGCCCGGTGCAGTTGTCGCAGCGCCCGCACGGGGTGGCGGCCTCGTCGTCGAGGTGCCTGCGCAGGAACTGCTCCCGGCACTCGGACGTCGTCAGATAGGCCAGCATGGCCTCCTGCTCGGCCTTGCGCTCGGCGGCGATGCGGGTGTAGCGCTCGGCGTCGTACGCCCACGGCTCGCCGGTGGCCTCCCAGCCGCCCTTGACCCGGCGCACGGCGCCGTCCACGTCGAGGACCTTGAGCATCATCTCCAGCCGGCTCCGGCTCAGGTCGACCGCCGTCTCCAGCGCCTGGGTGGACATGACGTCGCGCTCTCCGAGCGCCTGGAGCGTGGTCCGCACGACGGGCTCGGGCGGGAACGCCAGCGAGGCGAAATATGACCAGATATCCCGATCCTCGGTGCCCGGCAGCAGGATCACCTCGGCCCGCTCGACCCCGCGCCCGGCCCGGCCGACCTGCTGGTAGTAGGCGACGGGCGACTGCGGCGCCCCCACGTGCACCACGAACCCCAGATCCGGCTTGTCGAACCCCATCCCCAGCGCGCTCGTCGCCACCAGCGCCTTGAGCTTGTTGGTCAGCAGCGCCTCCTCGGCCGCCAGCCGCTCGGCCGGGTCGGTCTGCCCGGAGTAGGCGGCCACCTCGAACCCCTGGTCGCGCAGGTATCCGGCGATCTCGTGGGCGGCGGCCACGGTGAGGGTGTAGACGATGCCGGAGCCGGGCAGCTCGCGCAGCGTCTGCGCCAACCAGGCCAGCCGCTGCTCGGCGGTGGGCAGGCGCACGACGCTCAGGTGCAGGCTCTCCCGCTCCAGCGGCCCGCGCAGCACCAGCGTGCCGTCGCCGTCGTCGCCGGGCAGGCGCATCTGCTCGGCCACGTCACGGGTGACGCGGGCGTTGGCGGTGGCGGTGGTGGCCAGGACGGGGATGCCCGGCGGCAGCTCCTCGAACAGCGTGGCCAGCCTGCGGTAGTCGGGCCGGAAGTCGTGCCCCCAGTCGGAGATGCAGTGGGCCTCGTCCACCACCACCAGCCCGGCGCTCTCGGCCAGCTCGGGCAGGACGTTGTCGCGGAAGTCGGGGTTGTTGAGCCGCTCGGGACTGACCAGCAGCACGTCGATCATGCCCTCGGCGACCTCGCCGTAGATCTCCTCCCACGCCTCGGGGTTGGCGGAGTTGATCGTGACGGCCCGGATGCCGGCCCGCTCCGCGGCGGCGATCTGGTTGCGCATGAGCGCGAGCAGCGGCGAGACGATGACCGTGGGGCCCTCGCCGAGCTCGCGCAGGAGCCCGGTGGCCACGAAGTAGACGGCCGACTTGCCCCAGCCGGTGCGCTGCACGACGAGCACCCGCCGCCGATCCAGCACCAGCGCCTCGATCGCGGCCCACTGGTCCTCACGCAGCACGGCGTGCTCCCCGGCCAGGGCCCGCAACCTCTCCTCGGCCTCTTCACGCAGCATCGCGACATCGGGGGCTTCACTCATGCCCCCCTTGTTACCAGCTTTCTCCGACGGAATGCGCCGACAGCCGCCATACCCGCCTACTTGTCGGCGTGCTCGGGGAAGGCGTTGATGGTGACGCGGTGCATGCGGCGGCGTTCGGTGTAGTCGGCCACGGCGTAGTGCTGGGTGGGCCGGTTGTCCCAGAACGCCAGCGTGCCGGGCCGCCACCGCAGCCGGAGCTGGTACTCCGGCGACCGGATGTGGTCGATCAGGAACGGCAGCAGCGCCTCGTTCTCCCGGTCCGTCAGCCCCACCAGGCGGGTCGTGGAGGCGCGGTTGACGAAGAGGGCCTTGCGGCCGGTCTCCGCGTGCACGCGCACCACCGGCCGCCTTATCGGCGGCCACTTGGCCTGGATCTCGGCCAGGTCGAACGGGTGGCCCTTCGCGATCGCCTTCTTCATCGACATCGTGATGTCGTGCTCGGCGGTCAGCTCGTCGCACAGTCGCTGCAGCGACGGCGAGAGCGTCTCGTACGCCATGTACGTGTTCGCCCAGCACGTGTCCCCGCCCACGCTGGGCAGCTGGACGCAGCGCAGCAGGGAGCCCATCGGCGGGGTGGGCTCGAAGGTGTTGTCGCTGTGCCACTCGTCACCGCCCTCGCCCTTCGGCGAGGTCTGGTCGAGGACGTGGATGGGGCTGGTGGAGTCCTTCTTGAAGGCGGGGTGGTTGAGCGAGCCGAAGTTCAGGGCGAACTGCAGGTGCTGCTCGTCCTCGATGTGCTGGTCGCGGAAGAACAGCACGAGGTGCCTGAGCCAGCCGGCCCGCAGGGTGGCGACCTCTTCCTGCGACAGCGGTTTGCGCAGATCGACCCCGGTGACCTCGGCGCCGATGTGCTTGGTCACGGGATGGAACTCGATCATGACGCCTCCGAAAAAGGTGGGAACCCTCGGCCCGAACGTACGACCCAAGCAATTGCTTGGTCAAGAGTTGTTCAGGGCAGCCTTCCGTACGCCTTCCACACCGACCCGGGCGCGACTTGTGACGCCAACGAGTCGCGGGCACCCGAATACCTTCGGCACAATGTTCGACATGGCCCGACGCACGACTGCACCCCCGCCCGAGGACTTCGAGGAGCGGATCGTCGACATCGACGTCACCTCCGAGATGCGCACCAGCTATCTCGAGTACGCCTACTCGGTGATCTACCAGCGCGCCCTGCCCGACGCGCGCGACGGTCTCAAGCCCGTGCAGCGTCGCATCCTCTACTCGATGAGCGAGATGGGCCTGCGCCCCGACCGCGGGCACGTCAAGTCGTCGCGCGTCGTCGGCGACGTCATGGGCAAGCTGCACCCGCACGGCGACAGCGCCATCTACGACGCCCTCGTGCGCCTGGCGCAGCCGTTCTCCATGCGCCTGCCGCTCGTCGACGGCCACGGCAACTTCGGCTCGCCCGACGACCTGCCCGCCGCCATGCGTTACACCGAGGCCAGGCTGGCCCCGGCGGCGATGCTCATGGTCGACGCCCTCGACGAGGACACCGTCGACTTCAAGCCCAACTACGACGGCCAGGAGACCGAGCCGGTCGTCATGCCGTCGGCGTTCCCCAACCTGCTGGTCAACGGCACCAGCGGCATCGCGGTCGGCATGGCCACCAACATGGCGCCGCACAACCTCAACGAGGTCATCGCCGCCGCCCGTCACCTGATCAAGAAGCCGGACGCGACGCTCGACGACCTGATGACGTTCGTGCCGGGTCCCGACCTGCCGACGGGCGGCTCGATCATCGGGCTGCAGGGCGTGCGCGACGCCTACGAGAGCGGGCGTGGCACGTTCCGCATGCGGGCCAGGTGCACGGTCGAGCAGATCACGCCCCGCCGCAAGGGCATCGTCGTCACCGAGCTCCCCTACAACGTGGGCCCCGAGCGCGTCGTCACCAAGATCAAGGAGCTGGTGACGTCCAAGAAGCTCCAGGGCATCGCCGACCTCAAGGACCTCACCGACCGCCACAAGGGCCTCCAGCTGGTCATCGAGATCAAGAACGGCTTCATCCCCGAGGCCGTCCTCGAGGAGCTCTACCGGCTGACGCCGATGGAGGAGACGTTCGGCATCAACAACGTCGCCCTCGTCGACGGCGAGCCGCGCACGCTCGGCCTGCGCGAGATGCTCCAGGTCTACGTCGAGCACCGGCTCGAGGTGGTGCGCCGCAGGTCGGAGTTCAGGCGGCGCAAGCGCGAGGAGCGCCTCCACCTGGTCGACGGCCTCATCATCGCCCTGCTGAACATCGACGAGGTCATCCAGGTCATCCGTTCCTCCGACGACTCGGCCCAGGCGCGCGCGCGGCTGATGGACGTGTTCGACCTGAGCGAGATCCAGGCCGCCTACATCCTCGACACGCCGCTGCGCCGGCTCACCAGGTTCGACAAACTGGAGCTGGACCGGGAGAAGGAGACGCTGAGCGACGAGATCGCCAAGCTGACGGAGATCCTCTCCTCCGACGCCAAGCTCCGCCAGGTGGTCTCGGGCGAGCTCGCCGACGTGGCCAAGAAGTACGGCATGCCGCGCCGCACCGTCCTGCTGGAGGCGCCCGGCGTCACCCGCACCCCGGTCGTGGACCTGCAGGTGGCCGACGACCCGTGCCTGGCGATGCTGTCCTCGACCGGCCTGCTGGCCCGCACCTCCGACGCCACGCCGCTGTCCGGCGAGGGCGATCGGTCGGCGCACGACGTGCTGGTGTCGGTGGTGAAGACGTCCGTACGCGGCGAGGTGGGCGTGGTGACCTCGCTGGGCCGGCTGATCCGGATCCAGGTCGTCGACCTGCCGACCCTGCCGACCACGGCCAACCCGCCGTCCCTGTCGGGCGGGCACCCGGTGTCCGAATACGTCTCGCTGCAGCCCGACGAGAAGGTCGTCGGCCTGGGCTCCCTCGACCCCGACGGCCCCGGCCTGGCCCTCGGCACGGCGCAGGGCGTGGTCAAGCGGGTGGTGCCCGAATATCCGGCCAACCGCGACGACTTCGAAGTGATCACGTTGAAGGACGGCGACACCGTGATCGGCGCGGTCGAGCTGGTCTCCGAGTCGCACGACCTGGTGTTCGTCTCCTCCGACGCCCAGCTCCTGCGCTTCTCGGCCTCGCTGGTGCGCCCGCAGGGCCGCCCGGCGGGCGGCATGGCGGGCATCCGGCTGGACGGCGGCGCGCGGGTGATCTGGTTCGGCGTGGTGGATCCCGACCGCCCGGCCCACGTGGTCACGATCGCGGGCTCCTCGACGGCGCTGCCCGGCACGCAGGTGGGCGGCGGCAAGGTGTCCGACTACGCCGAGTTCCCCGCCAAGGGGCGGGCGACGGGCGGGGTCCGGGCGCAGCGGTTCCTGAAGGGCGAGGACGAGCTGCTGCTGGCCTGGGTCGGCCCGGCTCCGGCCAAGGCGGTCTCGTCCGTGGGCAAGCCGGTGCCGCTGCCGGACGAGATCGGGCGCCGCGACGGCTCGGGCGTGCGGCTGACCAACACGATCGGCGCGATCGGCGGCGCCCTCGCCTCCTGGCCCGAGGCCCTGACCTCCGGGGAGGCCCCGGAGACACCCGCCGACGAGCAGACGTCCCTCTGACGCCGTCAGGCGCCCGCACATGCGGGCGCCTGACCCTGTTATGAATCACGGATCGGCACCGATCTCATGTGAGAGAGCGCTCTCTCCCACTGGAGGTACCGTGTTCCGATCCAGACCCCCGTTATGGGTGGCCCTTTCCCTGGTCACCGCCCTCATCGTCGCGCCCGGGGTCGCTGCGGCCGCCGACCCCGGCACGATCACCGACTTCGAGTCGGACAGCGTTCCCTCCGGCGTGTACGCCTGGGGCAACGACGCGGCCTCGACGCCCGCGCTCACGATCGAGCCGGACCCCGGCAGGCCGGGAGCCCCGGCGACGAACCGGGTGCTCAAATCGGTCTACAACGTCAGCCAGTGGGGTGGCTGGTCGCACGATCTGGCCGCCACCCAGGACTGGTCCCCGTACGAGGGCTTCTCCTTCTGGGTGAACGGCGCCGCCTCGGGCCAGAAGATCTTCTTCGAGGTCAAGGACGGCGGCGCAGGAGCGGGCAGCGCCGAGCTGTTCGAGTCGTCGTTCGTCGACGACTCGGCGGGCTGGCGGCAGGTGAAGGTGCCGTTCGGGAGCTTCACCAGGCGCACCGACTACCAGCCCGGCGGCGCGCCGTCCGACGGCGAGCTGGACCTGGTCGCCATGTGGGGCTACTCGATGCGGCTCCCGGCCGCGCAGGGCACGCTGGAATGGGACCAGGTCGAGCTCAACGGGACCGCTCCCCCGCGCCCGGTCAGGCTCTCCACCGACCGGCCCGTCTACCCGGTGGGCGAGAAGGGCGAGGCCAGGGTCGGCGTCACCGTCACCACCGCCGACGGCCGGCCCCTGCCCGCCGACCTGGCCGTGGCCTACAGGACCGGTACGGGCACCGCGACCCCCGGCGGCGACTACACGCCCGTCGAAGGCACGCTGGCGTTCCCCGCCGGCACGGCGTCCGGAACGGCCAAGGCGTTCACGGTCAGAACGCTGAAGGACGGGCAGGACGAGGTCGCCGAGACCATCCCGATCGAGCTGTCCGGCACCGGCACCAGGCCCCCGGCCGAGGCGCCGGTGGTCGTGGTCAACGCGCACGGCCTGCCGTACGTGAACTCCCGCAAACCGGTCAGGGAACGCGTCGCCGACCTGCTCAGGCGGATGACGCTGGAGGAGAAGATCGGGCAGATGACGCAGGCCGAGCGCGGCGCGCTGGCCAAGCAGAGCGACATCGCCACGTACGTGCTCGGCTCCCTCCTGTCGGGCGGCGGCTCCACCCCCGCGTCCAACACGCCGCAGGCCTGGGCCGACATGATCGACGGGTTCCAGCTCCAGGCGCGGCGGACCCGCCTCCAGGTGCCGCTGATCTACGGCGTGGACGCCGTGCACGGCCACAACAACGTGGTCGGCGCGACGATCTTCCCCCACAACGTGGGCATGGGCGCCACCCGCGACCCCGGCCTCGTCGAGCAGGAGGGGGAGATCACCGCCCGTGAGGTCAAGGCCACCGGCATCCCCTGGGACTTCGCGCCGTGCCTGTGCGTGTCGCGCGACGACCGGTGGGGGCGGGCGTACGAGTCGTTCGGCGAGGACCCGGCGCTCGTGTCGCGGATGGCCACGATCATCGACGGCCTGCAGGACAACGGGGTGCTGGCCACGGCCAAGCACTACGTCGGCGACGGCGGCACCGCGTACGGCTCGTCGACGAGCGGCGACTACACGATCGACCAGGGCGTCACCAAGGTCGGCCGCCAGGAGATGGAGGCGATCCACCTGGCGCCGTTCGAGGAGGCGGTCAGGCGCGGCGTGGCCACCGTCATGCCGTCGTTCTCCAGCGTCGACTTCGGCGACGGCCCGCTCAAGATGCACGCCCACAAGGAACTGATCACGGACACGCTCAAGGGCCGGCTCGGTTTCAAGGGGTTCGTGATCAGCGACTGGCAGGCCATCGACCAGATCCCCGGCGACTACCCGAGCGACGTGCGCACCTCGATCAACGCCGGGCTCGACATGATCATGGTGCCGTACGCCTTCCCGGCCTTCGAGAGCACGCTGAAGGCCGAGGTCGAGGCCGGGCGCGTGCCGCTCAGCCGGGTGGACGACGCGGTCGCCAGGATCCTGACCCAGAAGTTCCGGCTGGGGCTGTTCGACCATCCGTACGCCGACCGGTCGCGGATCGGCGACGTCGGCTCGGCGGCGCACCGGGCGGTCGCGCGGACGGCGGCGGCCAAGTCGCAGGTGCTGCTGAAGAACGACGGCGGCCTGCTCCCCCTGCGCCGCGACGCCAGGATCTACGTGGCCGGCTCGAACGCCGACGACCTCGGCAACCAGACGGGCGGCTGGACGATCACCTGGCAGGGCTCGTCCGGGCCGATCACCACCGGCACCACCATCCTGTCGGCCATCCGCTCCCGCGCCTCCTCCGTGACGTACTCGCGCGACGCCTCCGCCGACCTGGCCGGGCACGACGTGGGCGTCGTGGTGGTGGGCGAGACCCCTTACGCCGAGGGCCAGGGCGACGTGGGCCGCGCCGGGCGCACGCTGGACCTGTCGGCCGCCGATCGGGCCGCGATCGACAAGGTGTGCGGGGCGATGAAGTGCGCGGTCCTGGTCGTCTCCGGGCGTCCGCTGCAACTCGGCGACCTGTCGGGCGTCGAGGCCGTCGTGGCCTCCTGGCTGCCGGGCACCGAGGGCGCGGGGGTGGCCGACCCGCTGTTCGGGGCGGTCCCGTACACGGGGCGGCTGCCGTTCACCTGGTTCCGCTCGGTGGCGCAGGTGCCGATCAACGTGGGTGACGCGGCTTATGACCCGCTCTGGCCGTACGGGTGGGGGCTGCGTACCGACCGCGCCCGCGACCGGCTCAAGGCCGCGCGCGACCGGCTCGCCTCCGGTGACGGCTACTCCAAGGCCGCGTCGCTGGTCCTCGCGCTGCCCGCGCGCGCCTGGAACGCCGACGGGTCCGTACGTGACGCGCGGGCCGTCCTGGGCGCCCTGGGCACGGCCGCGACGCTGCTCGAACGGTCGAAGAGCGACGCGTACACCGTGGACGACACCGTCGTGTCGGTGGCCAGGGACGTCGCGCAGAGCACGGGCAGGCGGCCCGACCTGCAGGCGGCGGCCGACCACGAGCTGGCGGCGGGCAACCTGAGGAAGGCGGTGGACCTGCTGGCCCAGGCCGCCCGCTGAGCCCATGAGGGACCGCCCCCGACCGGGGGCGGTCCCTCATGTCAGTCGCGGCAGAGGCAGAACGGGTGCCCGGCCGGATCCAGGTAGACCCGGAAGCTGCCGTCCTCGCTCGGCTGGTGCTCGTGCTTGGTCGCGCCGATCTCGATCACCTGCTTCTCCGCCTTGTCCAGGTCGGTGACCGTGAGGTCGAGGTGGAGCTGCTGGGGCCGTTCGGGATCCGGCCAGGTGGGCGGCCGGAAGTCGGGCGCGAGCTGGAAGGCCACTCGCTTGGGGGCCCCGCCGTCGCTCACCACCACCCACTCGTCGTCCGCGTAGGTGACAGGCCACCCCAGCAGCCGGGAGTAGAACTCGGCCAGCCCCCTGGGGTCGGGGCAGTCGAGCACGACGGTGCGGAACTCCGCGATGCCACTCACTCGATTCACCTCTCAGTCGTTTTGCACGCACGTACGAAGACAAGAATGAATGCCATGGCTGCCAACTCATTCATGGTGCCGCTCGGCACCCCAGCACCCGCCTTCGACCTGACCGCCATCGACGGCGGCAGCGTATCGCTCGGCGATCTCAAGGGCTCACCCGCCACCCTGGTGGTCTTCCTGTCCAACCATTGCCCGTACGTGCGGCACATCGAGAAGGGGCTCGGCGCCCTGGCCGCCGACTACGGCGCCAGGCTTTCGGTCGTCGCGATCTGCAGCAACGACAGCGTGAACTACCCGGACGACGATCCGGTACACCTGGCGGAGCAGGCCGCGCGGGCCGGCTTCACGTTCCCGTACCTGCTGGACGACACCCAGGAGGTCGCCAAGGCCTACCGGGCGGCGTGCACGCCGGACTTCTTCCTGTACGACGCGCACCTGCAGCTCGTCTACCGGGGCGAGTTCGACGGCGCCAGGCCGGGCAACTCGGTGGCGGTGACGGGCGAGTCGCTTCGCGCGGCCATCGACGCCCTGCTTGAGGGCGAGCCGGTGCCCGAGGAGCAGAACCCGTCGCTCGGCTGCGGCATCAAGTGGAAGCCGGGCAACGCTCCCACCTGATCCCCGGCGGCCCCGCTCGTCTCCGCCTGCGCTCAATCCGACCACGGGCAGCCCTGCCCACCGCCTACGTTCAGCCTGACCACGGGCGACCTCGCTGACCGCCGCCCACGCCAACCCGGCAGCGGGCGACCTCGCTCACCGCCGCCTATGCCGACCCGGCAACGGGCGGCCCAGCTCGCTGGCGCCTGCGTCAACCTGGCTATGGGCGGCGCCGGCTCCGGCTTCTGCGCCCAGGTCCCAGCCTCAGCCGTCGTCGTCGTACGGGCCGACGGCGGCGTGGCAGCGGTCCGGCGATCCGCTCCGCCGGCGTCGGCCGGCCTGTGCGGCGGGAGCCGTGATGATCGTCCACGCGCAGCTCCTGGCCGGCACCGACGCGAACACCACCAGCGTGCAGGCCGACGTCCACGAGCCCCTGATCGCCAGGGATGCCCGAGATCTGGCCCCGGCCACCTGGAAGCCCCGCACCTCACCGACGACGCCCGCCCGGAGGTGCGGGTGGCGGCCAGAACGCCGGCCCGCCACTGAGCCACCGCAGCCGCCGACCCCGACCGCTCAGGCGCTGGCGCCGGTGACGGCGGGCGGGAGGGCCAGCAGCAGTTCGTGGGGCTCGCCGCCGTCCCAGTGGCGGATCAGCTGGTTGCCCGCCTCGCCGGGGTCGAAGCTCTCACACCCCAGCGGGCCGTAGCAGCCCGCCTGGTCCAGCATGAGGATCAGCGGGTCGTCCTCGGGCAGGCTGGCCGCGTAGACGGCGGTGTCAAGGAGAGCCAGGGCCAGCCTGGCGTTGCGACCACCGTCCTTGACCTCGACGCGGTCGAGGCGGCGCCGGGCCTGGGTACGGAGATACGCGGCGAGCGATTCGGACCTACTCACGACTGACCTTCTTCGATCACGTACATACGGCTACGACATCATCACGCAAGGTGACGCTTTTTCGTGGGACGTTTGCCAACTCCAGCCAGTCGCCACCCCGTTCATCACCGACTTTGGGGCACAGTGCATGATTTGTTGCATGAATGCGTTCGACGACCTGTATGCCGCCAACGCGAAGTTTGCCAAGAAGTTCGGAAACTCCGGCCTGACCGGCCGCGCTCGCCGCGGTCTGGCGGTCGTGACCTGTATGGACTCCCGCATCGATCCGCTCGGCCTGCTGGGCCTGAAGCCCGGGGACGCCAAGATCCTGCGTAACGCGGGCGCACGAGTGACGGACGACGTCCTGCGCACCCTGGTGCTGGCCGTCTACCTGCTCGGCGTCGAACGCGTCCTCGTCATGCCCCACACGGACTGCGGCATGGCCAAGGTCTCCGACCCGGACGTCCACGCCCTCACCCAGGAACGCGGTGTCGACACCCGCAGCCTGGAGTTCCACACGGTGCCCGACCAGACCGAGGCTCTTCGCCACGACCTCACCCGCATCAGGACCAGCCCGTTCCTGCCGGAGGGCATGCCGGTGGCCGGAGCCATCTACGACGTCCGCACGGGCCTCCTGACGCCTGCCGCGTTCTGAAGGAATTCACCTGACCTGAGTGGTGCCCGGTCGTGCCGACCTACAGCATGACCGGGCGCCCCCGGACCCCGCCTGGGCACGTACGGGAGGACGCGCTCCGGGCGATCTGAGCCCTCCCGCCGTTCCCGACGGCACGAGCGCGGACGACTTCGTCGGGGCACTGCGGCGGTCGCGGTTGCGGGCAGGCTCACCGTCGATGCGGCGTCTGTCCGGGCTCGGCGCAACCAAGGCGGTCTCGGGGACCGAGGCCGCCGTCATCCCGCACACCTCGACCCCAAGAACTCCGCAACCGAGCAGATCACACGTCGAGAACCCAGGACCGCCGCAACCGGGCAGGTCCCGCTTCGAGGGCCACCGAGGGGCCTGAGGACCGTTACCCAGCAGCGAGCGATGCGCGCCCAGGGGTCCGAAGCCCTGCTCCGGACGTCAGAGCCCCCGAGAGGCCACGCTGAGCCACAACGTGGCCCCACCGGCCCATGACCCCAGCCGATCGCCAAACGGCCCCACACGCGCCTCAGAGACGCGCCTGGATGTCTCAGGGAACGTCCTTGGCCACAGCGAGCTCACCGACCACCTCAGGATCAGGCGTCGATGTGGTCCCGGTCGACCTCGGCCGCGCTGTTGACGATGAACTCCCGCCGGGGCGCCACCTCGCTCCCCATGAGCAGGTTGAAGATGGCCTCGGCCTCCTCGACGTCCTCGATGCGGACCCGGCGCAGGATGCGGTGCCGCGGGTCCATGGTCGTCTCGGCCAGCTGGTCGGCGTCCATCTCGCCCAGACCCTTGTATCGCTGCACGGGGTCCTTCCAGCGCTTGCCCCGGCGTTCGAGATCCCGCAGCACCTTCTGCAGCTCGGCGTCCGAGTAGCAGTAGATGTACTTCTCCTTGCCCCGCCCGGGGTTGGTCAGCTCGATGCGGTGCAGCGGCGGCACTGCGGCGAACACGCGCCCCGCCTCGACCATCGGCCGCATGTAGCGGTGGAAGAGGGTCAGCAGCAGGCAGCGGATGTGGGCGCCGTCCACATCGGCGTCGGCCATGAGGATGACCTTGCCGTAGCGGGCGGCCTCGATGTCGAACGAGCGCCCCGACCCGGCGCCGACGACCTGGATGATAGCGGCGCACTCGGCGTTCTTGAGCATGTCGCTCACGGACGCCTTCTGGACGTTGAGGATCTTGCCCCGGATCGGCAGCAGCGCCTGGAACTCCGAGTCGCGGGCCAGCTTGGCCGTGCCGAGCGCCGAGTCACCCTCGACGATGAACAGCTCGCTGCGGTCGATGCCGTCGCTGCGACAGTCGACCAGCTTCGCCGGGAGCGCGGAGTTTTCCAGCACGCTCTTGCGCCGCTGGTTGTCGCGGTGCTCGCGGGCCGCGATGCGGGCCTTGGCGGCGGCGACGATCTTCTCCAGCACGGCGCGCAGCGGCTGCTTGTAGCCGCGCGGCGGGTTGGTGAACAGCTCCCTCAGCTCGCGCGAGACCACGTGGGAGACGATGCGGGTGGCCGCCGAGGTGCCGAGCACCTCCTTGGTCTGGCCCTCGAACTGCGGCTCCGGCACCCGGACCGTGACCACGCCCGTCAGGCCCTCGGAGATGTCGTCCTTGGTGACGGGGTCGTCGCCGTTCTTCAGCAGGCGCGTCTCGCGCAGCAGCTCGTTGACCGTGCGCACCAGACCGCGCTCGAACCCGGTCAGGTGGGTGCCGCCCTTGGGGGTGGAGATCACGTTGACGAACGAGCGGACGGTCGACTCGTAGCCCTTGCCCCAGCGGATCGCCACGTCGACGGTGAGCTCGCGCTGCACCTCGGTGGGCGTCATGTGGCCCTGGTCGTCGAGGACCGGCACGGTCTCGTGGAAGTGGCCCATGCCCTGCAGCCGCAGCACCTCGCACACGGCCTCGTCCCTGGCCAGGAACTCGGTGAACTCCGAGATGCCGCCGTCGAAGCGGAACTCCTCCTCGGTGCGCTCCTCGTGCCTGCTGTCGAAGACGGCCAGGGTCAGGCCGGGCACCAGGAACGCGGTCTGCCGCAGGCGCACGTGGATCTCGTCGAGCGAGACCTCGGCGTCGGGCAGGAAGATCTGCTTGTCGGCCCAGAAGCGCACGCGGGTGCCGGTGACGGCGGTGGGGAGCTTGTCGCCGATGCGCAGGCCGGACTTCTTCTTGAACTTCGCGGTGGGCCCGGGGCCGTCGAAGATCCCGGGGACGCCACGGCGGAAGCTGATCTCGTGCACCTGGCCGTCGCGGTCGACCTCGACGTCCACGCGCGAGGACAGGGCGTTGACCACGGAGGCGCCGACACCGTGCAGACCGCCGGACGCGCCGTAGGAGCCGCCGCCGAACTTACCGCCCGCGTGCAGCTTGGTGTAAACGAGCTCGACTCCGGCCAGACCGCTCTTGGGCTCGATGTCGACCGGGATGCCCCGGCCGTTGTCGCGCACCTCGATGGAGCCGTCGGCGTAGAGCTCGACCTCGATGCGGTCGCAATGACCCGCCAGCGCCTCATCGACGCCGTTGTCCACGATCTCCCAGAGGCAGTGCATGAGCCCGCGGCTGTCGGTGGACCCGATGTACATGCCGGGGCGCTTTCTGACCGCTTCCAGGCCCTCAAGCACCGACAGGTGACGAGCCGTGTAACCCGCCTCCACTAGCGTCACTCCAGCTCCCCTGGTCTAGGCATCGAACACGTGTGCGCAGCTTACCGTTCTTCCCGCACGCGCGCGTACAAGCTTGCCACGCCGACACGTTTGCCGTTACCAACCGGCTGATCGTCATTACTTTGGGACACATTCCGCTCTGGGCGTAGAGAGGGGGCGGTTGGGAACGTCCACGTCCGGTTAGATGTTGTTCCAAGTGACTGACGCCAGATCCTCGCTTCGGCGGGGGTGACCCGAAAGGCGATACGTGACTGGAGCTCTCGCCCCCGTTAAGCCGCTGACGGCCCTCGACCGCTGCGACCGCTGCGGCGCCCAGGCCTACATTCGCGCGACCCTGCCTGTGGGTGGGGAGTTGCTGTTCTGCGCCCACCATGGGCGTCAGCACATCGCAGTGCTGCGCGAAAAGGGTGCCGACATCCTGGACGAGTCGGCTCGACTCAGCGAAACCCCTTCAATTGCCCCTAACGGCGAGCGCTGACGCAGCGCCTGTCGTGCCGAGATAATCACATATAGCAAACCCAGAACGGCGACCCCGGCACCGCCCGGGGCCGCCGTTCTGCGTCCCGAGCCTTGGACATGCCCACAAACACGCCGGGATGCACGACGAAGGGCGGGTGCGCACACGGCTTCACGGCCAGACACGCGACCGTGCGTCCGGACACGTGATGGTGCGCACAGACACGTGACCGTGGGTGCAGATACGTAACTGTGGGTGCGGACACGCGGCTTTGTGACCACTCATGCGGGTGTGCACGTAGCCGGCCAGTCCGTCCTGACACGAGCTCGGGCACCCGAGTGCGCTGTGCAGCGGGTGGGGAGTCAGCGGACTCGGTAGTGGTAGCGGCCCGCGATCTCGAAACCTTCACCGCGATAGAGCGCCTGCGCGGCCAGGTTCGGGGCTGTGGTGACCAGATAGGCGGATTTCGCACCCGCATGCCGCACGAGCGCCCGAATGACCGCACGGGCCAGCCCTCGGCGGCGGGCCTCGGGCAGGGTGGCCATGCAGTAGATCCCAAGTGTGTCGCTCTGCGAAGACCCGCCGGACGTGTCGGCCTGGGGCACGGCCCGGCCCACGGCCAGTGCCACGCCGTCCTCTTCCAGCGCCGCGTACCAGGCTGGCACCCCGGTGCAAATGCGCTCCGCGTCCTCGAAACCGGTGCCGTAGCGACCGTCCACGGCCCACCACGTCTCCAGCCAGCCCTGCCACGGCCGGTCCTCGATCCTCACCTTGTGAGCGGGTGGAGGGGCGGCGGGCGAGCCGGCCATGATGACGGTCGGGTCGACCAGCTCGTAGCCTCTCCGCTCCAGTTCCTCGTCCAACCCGGGCGTGGAGCCCGGGCCCAGGGAGAAGACGCAACGCTGCCCGCGTTCCCCGTAGAAGGCCTCCGCCGCCTCGATGGCGCCGTTCAGGTCGGCGGGTGCGTTCAGCGGGAGCACCGAGTTGGCCCGTTTGGTCACGCCTCCGGCGTAACGAAGCACCCATCCGTCATGAATGCGCTGCTCGTAGGCGGGCCAGGCCTCATGGACAAGAAGGTCGAAATTCACCCGCGCAGCCTAGCCAACCCCCGAATGCGCCCGTCCTCCCGGCTGCGATCCTCGGCCCTCCGACAAGGCCGGGCTCGCCGCTGCACGGGGAGTTCGCGCCCGAGGCCGACGATTCGGCGAAGAACACGGCCCAGTGGGCGGCGTCGCGGTGGCCGGCCACGTCCACCCGGTGAGCGTCACCCTGGACAGGGCCCGGCCAGGGTCGGCGGGTGGTGCCTGCTCGGGCCACCGTAAAAGATCGTGACGGGGACGGCGGGAGAGGCCCCGACCAGGGGCAATAAAGTAGGGGGTTGTGCTGATCCTGTTGCCGCCGTCCGAAGGGAAGGCGCCCGAAGGCAGCGGGCCGCCCGTCGGCGAGCTGTCCTTCCCCGCCCTCGACAAGGCCCGCAAACGCGTGCTGAACGCGCTCGTACGGGCCTCCAAGCGCCGCGACGCCCTCGACGTGCTCGGCCTCACTCCCGGACTGGCGGGCGAGCTGGCCAAGAACACCGCGCTCAAGACCGCCCCCACCCTCCCGGCCGCCGACCTCTACACCGGCGTCCTCTACGACAACCTCGGGCTGGGCACCCTCGACGACGAGGCGCGGCGGCGGGCGGAGGAGTCGGTGCTGATCTTCTCCGGCCTGTGGGGTGTGGTGAGAATCACAGATCTCATCCCGCCGTACCGGCTCTCGATGGGCGTCAATCTCCCGTCTCTCGGCGGGCTGGCCGCGTTCTGGCGGCCGTTGATCGCCAAGGAACTGGACCGCGACTCCGGGCTGGTGGTGGATCTCCGTTCGGCCACGTACGCCAGCGCTTGGCAGCCTGGCGAGCGCTCGGTGACGGTACGGGTGTTCCGGGACGGCAAGGTCGTCAGCCACATGGCCAAGGCGACCCGGGGCGAGATCGCCCGAGCCCTTCTGCGGCACGACACCGCCCCGGCCACCCCTGATGAGCTGGCCAAGACCCTCGACGCCCTGGGCTACACCATCGACCTGGCCGAACCCGCCCGCGCGAAACGCCCCTGGACCCTCGACGTGCACGTCACCGACCCGGCGTAAGGGTGATGCCGCCCGTCTGCGGATGGCGACGCCGGTGCCGCCGTCTCGCGGCCGCTCACAACGACGGGGCGGGCGGGGTTGGGCGGGCAGGGCGAGACGGGCGCGCGCCGGGAGTGCCGGGACGCTGACTGTCGCAGAAATGACCGCCGCGCGTCGCCCGGGCGTGTCGTTCGACCGTGCGCCGGCTGTGCGTGGGCGCCAACAGCGCGGCGGAAGCGCCCAGTTTCTGCATGTCGAGCGCCCCTCAGCGGCACGGTGGTCTCCACTGCTGCAGCGGACGCGCCTGCAATGGGACGGGGCGCAGGTGCCAGACGACCAGCAGCGCACATGCCGACTGCACAGCGTAGGTGCCGGTACAGGGCGGCGACGCAGCGGAGATGCCGCTGGGAGAACGGTGGGGCCGAGGGGGCCGATGGTCACCCTGATGGGGCCGGGGGCGGGTGACAGAGGGGTGGCGAGGGGAGGGTGGGGTGGGAATGCCGCCGCCCCGCGCGGAAGGACCGGGCGGGGCGGGGGATTCGAACGAGGTCAGTCCAAGTAGTCCCGGAGGACCTGGGAGCGCGAGGGGTGGCGCAGCTTGGACATGGTCTTGGACTCGATCTGGCGGATGCGCTCACGGGTGACCCCGTAAACCTTGCCGATCTCGTCCAGCGTCTTCGGCTGCCCGTCGGTGAGACCGAAGCGCATCGAGACGACGCCCGCCTCCCGCTCCGACAACGTGTCGAGAACGGAGTGCAGCTGCTCCTGGAGCAGCGTGAAGCTGACGGCGTCGGCTGGGACGATGGCCTCGGAGTCCTCGATGAGGTCGCCGAACTCGCTGTCGCCCTCCTCACCCAGCGGGGTGTGGAGGGAGATGGGCTCGCGCCCGTACTTCTGGACCTCGACGACCTTCTCGGGCGTCATGTCCAGCTCGCGGGCCAGCTCTTCCGGCGTGGGCTCGCGGCCGAGGTCCTGCAGCATCTGCCGCTGGACGCGGGCCAGCTTGTTGATCACTTCGACCATGTGGACCGGGATGCGGATGGTCCGCGCCTGGTCGGCCATGGCACGCGTGATCGCCTGCCGGATCCACCACGTGGCGTAGGTGGAGAACTTGTAGCCCTTGGTGTAGTCGAACTTCTCGACGGCCCTGATCAGGCCCAGGTTGCCTTCCTGGATCAGGTCGAGGAAGAGCATGCCGCGGCCGGTGTAGCGCTTGGCCAGCGAGACCACGAGCCGGAGGTTGGCCTCCAGCAGGTGGTTCTTGGCCCGGCGGCCGTCCTCGGCGATCCACTCCAGCTCGGCCTTGACGTCGACCGGCAGCCCCTCGGTCTCCCCGCCGCCGAGCTGCTCCTCGGCGAACAGGCCCGCCTCGATGCGCTTGGCGAGCTCGACCTCCTGCTCGGCGTTGAGCAGGGGGACCTTGCCGATCTGCTTGAGGTAGTCCTTGACCGGGTCGGCGGTGGCGCCGGCGGCGGCCACCTGGGCGACCGGGGCGTCATCGTCGTCGTCGGAGAGGATGAGGACCTCGTCCTCGGTCTTCGCGGCCGCGGCGACCTCGGCGGGCTTGGGCTCGGCCTCGGAGTCGTCGTCCGACTCCTCCTCGGAGTCGCCCTCGGAGTCGGACTCCTCGGCCACGATCTCGTCGTCGTCGACGTCGATGTCCTCGAGGTCCTCGAGCTCAACGTCTCCCTCGAGCTCGATGTCCTCGTCGTCGTCGGAGTCAGCCCGGGACTCGGGCTTCGGCTTGGTCTCGGCAGGCCCAGCACTCTTCGGCTCGGCCTTCTTGGCGGCGGCGGGAGCCGCGGCCTTCTTCGCCGCCGGAGCGGCCTTCTTTGCAGGGGCCGCCTTCTTGGCGGCCGGCTCGGCTTCTGCGGCGCCCACGACCGCGGTCACGGTCTCGGGCTGCTGCTCTTTGGCGGCTGCCGCCGTCTTGGTCTTGACGGGGGCAGCGGTGCGGCGCTTTGCTGGACCACGAGACTTCTTCGGCGCAGCCGAATCCGCGGCGGTCACCACCACGGTCACGCCCTCTTTGCTGAGGTTCCGCAAGAACGCGGCGGCGTGCGACATGGGGATGTCCGCCTCCTCGAAGGCCTGACGAACATCCTCAGACTCGAGGAAACCCTGCGAGCGCCCACGCTCGAGCAGTCGCTGAATGACGGGCTCGTTCAGCTCTTGTGGCTTCGAGCGAGTCGAACTTGCAGGCGACACGAACACCTCTCGAACGAACGCGTGGCGACAATGGACCCAGATGCCCGCTGGGGGGCTGTTGCCTCTCTCGGAGATCGGTGAGGCCGTGCGGACCGCGACGGACCTGCACAGCATTCTGGCACGACCCCGCGCTCCATACGGCCGCCTCCCGGCGGTTGTCCTCCACCCTAGGCCGACCGAGACAGTAGTGCGTACGTAAGCGGGGCACTGATACCCGAAAGCAACCGTTATGACTGTTTCATTCAGTCACTCTTCGTGGCTGGCGGGACGTGAATTGCTAGCGCGGTAACGTCATCATCCTGTTCATATCCAGACAACATCCGGTCAACCAGGAAGTCCAGCAGCATGTGCGGACTACTCACAACTTCAGGCGGCGCTTCGGTCACAACACTGCAAAGCTCTGCCAAACCGCCATCCAGTCCGCGCTTCCTGTTCTCGACGAGGCCGTCGGAGTAGAGCACGGCGGTATGGCCGGGCGGCACCACGAACCGGAACTGCCTGCGACTGGTCGGCCAGCCTAGCGGAGTGCCGGGCTCGGCGTCGCAGAGGATCGCCGTGCCCTGTGGCGAAACCAGGACGGGTGGCGGGTGTCCGGCCAGGGCCAGGGTGCCCTCGCCGGTGACCGGCTCCACGACCATGTACGCCAAAGTCGTGACCTGTTCTTCCTCTTCCGTGGCCTCGAAGACCCGGTCGAGACCGGTCAGCACGGCCGCGGGCGGCGGGTTGGTCAGCGCCAGCGCCCGCATGGCGTTGCGGATGCGGCCCATGCCCGCCGCGGCCTTGACGCCCTTGCCCATGACGTCGCCGACGACCGCCGCGACCCGCCCGTCCTGCAGCACGAACGCGTCGTACCAGTCGCCGCCGACCTGAACGTGACGGCTGCCGGAGCGGAAGCGCTGGGCCAGCACCAGGCCCTTGATCACGGGCAGGCGGTCGGGCAGCAGGCTGCGCTGGAGCGTCTCGGCCGTGCGGTGCTCGCGCTCGAACAGCGTGGCCCGCTCGACCGCCAGCGCGCACTGGCCGGCCAGCGCCTCCAGGAAGACGCCGTCCTCCTGGGAGATCTTCACCGGCCTGGTGAAGGAGAATCGGAGCGCTCCCAGAGCCCTTCCTGCCGCCAGCAGCGGCAGACCCACCCACGCCCGCTCGTCACCGTGGGTGAGGATGTTGGCCAGGATCTCCTCGTCGCCGCCCGCCTCGAGCAGCTGGGCCTTCAGCGAGTCGGGCGACTCGGCGAACACCGGCCGGCGGCTGTTGACGGCCATGGTCATCACGTTGGAGTGGGACAGCGGGATCTCGTCACCGGTGATCCCGGAGGCCTCCAGGATGCCCTCGCCGTTGATCAGCTTGAGCGCCGCGCGGTCGGGGTCGAGCAGTGCCACCGCCGAGCGGTCGGCGGCCAGGGCCGTGCGGCCCACGTCGATGATGACCTGCACCACCTGCTCGACCGTCAGGGCCTCGGCGAGCATCGCGGTGGCGCCCTGGAGCCTGGCGGTGCGCAGGGCTGCGGCGCCGAGCTGGTCGGTCAGCCGGCCGCGCATCTCCTCGGCCTCGCGCTGCGGGGTGACGTCGGTGTTGGCGCCGACCCACTCCACGACCCGGCCGTGCCTGATGATCGGGACGGCCCGCACCTCGAAGTGGCGGTAGCCGCTGGCCCGGGTGCGCACGCGGTAGTTCCACTCGAACATGGTGCGCCCGCGCAGCGCCTCCCTCCAGGCCTCCTCGGTCTGCTGGCGCTCCTCGGGGTGGACGACCTCCAGCCAGCCGTTGGCGAGGTATTCCTCCAGGCCCTGGCCGGTGATGGCGCGCCACTGGGGCGCGTCCTCGACGACCGCGCCGGTGGGGGAGGTGATCCAGACGAGCTGCGACTGGGCCTCGACGAGCGAGCGGTAGCGCTCCTCGCTGCGGCGCAGCGCCTCCTCGGTCTGGCGGCTCTCGGTCACGTCGAGCCCGACGAGCGCGATCGCGCGCAGCTCGCCCGCCGCCTCGTCGTGGACCGGCGAGAACGACAGCGACCAGTGCCTGGTGTCGCCCTCCGCCGACCGCACGCGTACGCGGCCCTCGGTGACGGGCGCGTCGGTCTCGATGACGGCCTGCACGGCATGGGTGATGATCTGGCTGAGGTCGGCGGCGAGCACCTCGACCGGCTGCCGGCCGGCCATGCGCTCGGCGGGCACGTTGACGACGTCGCTGAACACGTCGTTGACCCGCTGGATGCGGCCGTCACCGTCGAAGAACGCGAACGCGAACTCGGCCTCCGACAGCATGCCCTTGAACAGGGCGGAGTCCGAGATGTCCACATCCGACTCCCGGGGACGGGGAACGGAGGTCTCGGCACTCATGGTCCGCACCTCCGTCGCGTGCCAGGGTCTCCCACGCGGCACATCTCCATAACTGTGTATCGGCGTAGCGCAGCTCCGGGCGACCGGATTCTGCAGTACATCATCGGCGATGGGCATGTGTGGACGGAAGCCCCCGTCGCGGCCCGGTCGCCTTTAGGGTCTACGCATCCTGTCAAAGTCGCTCCACATTGCGCAGCAAGATCAGGTTACAGCGCTCGATCGCCGGGGCCGAGACCCCGGCCCCAACTACTTCGCCGCGCGCTTCGCCTCCTGCTTGAAGGCTCGCACTTGGGCCAGGCTGTCGGCGTCGACCACGTCGGCGACCGACCGGTGCGACCCGTCCTCGCCATAGTGTCCGGCCGCCTCCCGCCAGCCCGGCGGCTGGACCTCCAACTGCTTCCCCAGCAGTGCCAGAAAAATCTGGGCCTTCTGTTTGCCGTAACCCGGAAGGTCCATCAGTCGTTTCAACAGCTCTTTGCCGTCGGCGGCGTCGGCCCACAGGCTCTCCGGCCGGCCGTCGTAGTGCTCCACGAGGTAGGAGGCGAGCTGCTGGACCCGGGCCGCCATGGACTTGGGGTAGCGGTGCACGGCCGGTTTCTCGGCCAGCAGCGCCGTGAACGCGTCCGGGTCGTAGGAGGCGATCTCCGCGGCGGTCAGGTCGTGGCCCAGTCGCTCGGAGATCGTATACGGACCCGTGAACGCCCATTCCATGGGGATCTGCTGGTCGAGCAGCATGCCGACGAGCAGGGCGAGCGGACTGCGGCCGAGGAGTTCGTCCGCCTCGCTCCGCTGGGCGAGCTGGATGCGCATGGAGACAGCTTCGCACGAATGGGCACCGGGTGAAGTGAACACAACCGCCACGGAGCCTTGACAGCTGCCCGAGAAAAGGTGGAATGGGAGCGCAAGTCGCCCTGCCGACATTCCTGGGGGTTTGCCCCCGGGTCTCCAGAGGAATCTCACTTCTATGCTCGCTCTGGCCACACGGTTCCTGCGCGAACCGGTCAGTCTCAGGCTGGCCGAAGAGTTCCTGACCGTGCCCGTGGACACGATCGACCGCTGCGTGGCCGACGTGTGCGCGTGTGCGCAGCATCTTGGCGTCTCGGCGACGCCGGAGATCGTGGAGCGCATCGCTCGCGAGCACCTGCTCGCGATCGTCAACTCAGCGCCTCCGCCCCGAAGTTCCCGGTAGACAAAGAAAAGCCCGGAAGTCCAGTTAAGTCCCATCCAGAAGTCCCCGATAACATCGGGGTCACCAGGCCGAGTTCTACGCACCGTTTGCGCCTGGAATACGAGAGAGTGAGGGTGTGCGCCGACACCGACGAGATCCCCGGGAGAGCACCCCGCCAGACGACGTGTTCAAGGAGATGGTGCAGGCGGCTCGCGAGCTGCTCGCCGTTCGCACCCCTCTCGACGCGGAGCTGATGGTCTCCGACATGATCGGAGCCTGGTGGGGCAAGCGGGTCAGGGGCGGCGACGTGGAGCAGGTGCTCGGGGAGGGGCTGGTCGACTACGCCGCCAAGGCCGGCACGCCGGCCTCGCTGACGCTGCTCATCTGCCTGGCCTATCTCGGCACCGCCCGCCAGGGCGCCAAGGCCGAGGGCGCGGCGCTGGCCATGATGGAGTCGGGGGTGGCCAGGCCGGGCTGGGCCGACCGGGTGGGCGCGGTCAAACCGGCGGGCTGTTACGTCTCCCGCGACGCGTACGGCGACCAGGACACGGTGATCTGCACCTTCGCCTACCGCTGGGACGAGGACTCGCTGCCCGTCGACCGGCACGCGCTCGTCATGGTGGTCGATTACAACATGAGCGGCATGGCCCGGGACGCCTGGGTGTCCTCGCAGGTCGACAAGCTGCTGGAGCAGGCCAGGGCCGAGGCGGCGGGCAATCCGCTGCTGCTGTTCGAGGAGATCGAGCCCGAACAGGCCAGGGCGCTGCTCGAGTCGGCCATGAAGGCCACCAGGGAGCCGAAGACGCCGCCGCCGGTGAGCGACAGCTACAGCGCCTACCACGCCTTCGCCCGCGCCAGGCTCAAGGCGCTGCCGCCCGGGCGCAAGCGGCCGGCGCCGCGGCACACCGAGGCCCCGTACAGCAGGGAGCGGCGGGCCATGCTGGCGGCGGAGTTCCTGGCGTCCGACGCGGCCGAGCACCTGTCCGACCCGTCGGCGGCCTCGCGCTGCGCCGACCACATCATCGACTACGGCTGCGACCAGGACTTCAACCGCCCGCTGCGGGTCAGCCCGACCAAATGTGAAACGTTCCTGCTCGACTGGCTGCCGCGCAAGGTGATGCTGAGCGTGGCCGAGCAGGAGGCGATGCCGCACGTGCTGTCGGCGTGGGTGCGCTTCGCCGCCCACCGCACGGGCCTGCCCGAGCAGGGGCTCAAGGCCACGCTGGACGCGGTGTGGGAGGCGATCGGCAAGTTCCCCGAGGCGTACCGGGACCCGACGTCGTTCGGGCTCGACCGGCCGCTGCTGGAGCGGCTGCTGCCGGACGGCGACCTGTCGGCGCTGGCCAGGCGGGCCTTCGCGTTCCCTTACCTCCAGGGCGTCCACAACGGGATCGAGCTCGACAAGCTCAACCCCGCCGACGAGGCGGACCGGCGCACGCTGCTCGAGATCGACCACGGTGGAACGATCGACCAGGAGCACCTGGCCTGGCACGAGGAGATCGCCACCCGGATGTGGGACGGCGACCCGCCGCAGCTGTGGGAGGCCGCGCAGCGCCTGCTCGACCTCGGCCACGACCGCCACGACGTGCTCCACGTGCTGATCGAGATCGCCGAGCGGATCGGCGGCGACCCGGACGAGCTGGCCGCGGCGCTGGACGACATCGCCGACATCCCCGACGAGTTCTAGGCACGGTCCGGCGGCCTGCGAAGGGTCGCTCATCGCGGCGTGACTAGAATTTCCTTCTATGGCGATGTACACCCGCTTGGCCGAAGGGCGTTATCGGGCCTCCGAGCACACGCAGGGCCCGTGGGACCCGCGCGCCCAGCACATGGGCCCGGTCACCGCCCTGATCGTCCACGAGCTGGCCGCGACCGCGCCGCGTCCCGGCCTGGAACTGTCCAGGCTCGTGGTGGACGTGTTCGCGCCGGTGCCCGTGGCCGAGCTGGAGATCGCCACCGACGTCATCCGTGACGGCAAGCGCGTGCAGTGCCTGTCGGCGAGCGTCTCGTCCGGTGGCCGCGAGTACGCCAGGGCCGGCGCCTGGCGCATCCGCACGGCCGACACGCCCGCCTCACCGGTCCCCGCCCCGCCAGGACCGATCCCGCCGCCCTCGGAGGAGGTCACCCGCTCGTGGCTCGGCTCGGGCTTCGGGTACGGCCGGGCCGTCGACTGGCGTTTCGTCGAGGGCGGCCCCACGGAGCCCGGCCCCGCCAAGGTCTGGGGCCGGTTCACGGTCCCGCTGGTCGAGGGCGAGGAGATCACCCCGATGGAGCGCCTGGCGGCCTTCGCCGACAGCGGCAACGGCGTCAGCGCCGCCCTCGGCTTCGACACGCACGTATTCGTGAACGTGGACCTGACCATCTCGTTGTTCCGCGCCCCCGAGGGCGAGTGGATCCGGATGGACGCCGCCACGGTCCTCGGCCCGTCCGGCAGGGGCCTGACCCGGTCCACCTTGTACGACGGGACGGGTGAAGTGGGCACGGCGATCCAGACGTTGTTCGTCGCACCGAGATAGGCGCCGAGATAGCCTCTACTGCCATGGTGATCGACCTCAACGCCGACCTGGGTGAAGGGTTCGGGGTGTGGCGGCTCGGCGACGACCTCGCCCTGCTCGACATCGTCACGAGCGCCAACGTGGCCTGTGGCTTCCACGCGGGCGACCCCGTGACGATCAGACGCACGTGCGCGGCGGCCGTCGACCGCGGGGTGACGATCGGCGCGCAGGTGTCCTACCGCGACCTGGCGCACTTCGGGCGCAGGGAGATGGACGCCGAGCCGGAGGAGCTGTGCGCCGAGGTGCTCTACCAGCTCGCGGCCCTCGACGGCATCGCCAGATCCATGGGCGGCCGGGTCTCCTACGTCAAGCCGCATGGAGCGCTCTACAACCGCATCTGCCGCGACGAGGCGCAGGCGGCGGCGGTGATCGACGCGGTGGCCGACTACGACCGCTCGTTGCCGGTGCTCACGCTGCCCGGCTCGGTGGTGCACGCGGTGGCGGCCGCCGAGGGCGTCCCGACCGTGAGCGAGGCGTTCGCCGACCGCGCGTACACCCCCGAGGGGATGCTGGTGTCGCGCAGGGAGCCGGGCGCGGTCATCCACGACCCCGTGGCGGTGGCCACCCGTGCGTGCCAGATGGCCGTGGAGGGCTCTGTGACGGCCGTCGACGGCAGTTCCATCCCGATTTCCGCCCGTTCCATCTGCGTCCACGGAGACACGCCCGACGCCGTCCGGCTGGCGCAGGGAGTGCGGGACACGCTGCTGGCGGCCGGAGTGGTCCTGCAGGCGTTCGCGTGATCCGGGCGGCCGGGGAGCACGGGCTGCTCGTGGAGACCGGCTCGCTGGAGCTGTCGCACCGGCTGGACGCGGCGCTGCGGGCCGATCGGCCGGCCGGGGTGGTGGAGATCGTGCCGGGGCCCGAGACGGTGCTCGTGGTGGCTCCTGGGGCGGATCAGGCGCGGTTGCGTACGCTTCTGGCGGACCTCGTCGGCCGCGAGCGCGACAGGACCGGTGCTCCGGCGGCCGAGGGGGAGGTCGTGACGATTCCCGTCGTCTATGACGGCGCGGATCTCGATTCCGTGGCGGCACTGGCCGGGATCTCGGCGGACGAGGTGGTCTCCCGGCACGCGGGGCGGGAGCTGGTGGTGGGCTGGCTGGGGTTCGCCCCGGGGTTCGCCTACCTCACGGGGCTGGATCCGGTGCTGGAGACGCCCAGGCTCGACACGCCGCGCACGTCGGTGCCGGCCGGGTCGGTGGCGGTGGCGGGGCCGTACTCGGCGGTCTATCCGAGCGCCTCGCCTGGTGGGTGGCGCCTGATCGGGCGCACGTCCGTGCGGGTGTGGGACGTGACGGCCGACCCGCCCTCGCTGTTCAGGCCGGGCGTGCGCGTGCGGTTCGAACCCGCATGATCGAGGTGATCGCGGCGGGGCCGTACGCGACCGTTCAGGATCTGGGGCGGCCCGGCCTCGCCCACCTGGGGGTGCCCCGCTCGGGAGCGGCCGACGCGCCGAGCCTGCGGCTGGCCAACAGGCTCGTGGGCAACCCGGAGGGGCTGGCGGGGGTCGAGCTGACGTTCGGGATGGCGCGGCTGCTGTTCCACGACGGGGCGTGGGTGGCGCTGGCGGGCGCGCCCCTGGACAGCGCGGCCGGGATGGGGGCGCCGTTCTGGGTCGCCAAGGGCACGGAGCTGCGGCTGGGCATGCCCGGCTGGGGGCTGCGCACCTATGTGGCCGTGCGCGGCGGGATCGCGGTGGAGCCCGTGCTCGGCAGCCGCTCCACCGACTCGCTGTCCGGGCTCGGCCCGAAGCCGCTGCGGGCGGGCACGCTGCTGCCCGTCGGGCGGCCCGAGGGCGTGATCTCCGTCGATCTGGCGCCGCCGCCCGGTCCCCGGCCCGCCGTGCTGCGGGTGACGCCGGGGCCGCGCGACGACTGGTTCGTGCCGGACGCGCTGGCCGGGCTGTGCGCGCGGCCGTACACCGTCAGCCAGGACAGCAACCGGGTCGGCGTGCGGTTGAGCGGTGCCGAGCTGGTCAGGGCCAGGGAGGGCGAGCTGCCGAGCGAGGGGATGGTCACCGGGGCGATCCAGGTGCCGCCGAGCGGGCAGCCGATCGTCTTCCTCGCCGACCACCCGCCGACGGGCGGCTACCCGGTGATCGGCGTCGTACGCGAGGCGGACCTGCCGGTCGCCGCCCAGCTGAGGCCGGGCGACGAGGTGCGGTTCACAGTTCGACCTGGCCGGTGACGCAGGTCAGCACGGAGCCGCCCACCCACACGTCCCCCTCGGCGTCGGTGGAGATGTGCACCCGGCCGGAGAAGCCCAGCACCGTGCCCTGGCGGGCCACGTACGGGGCCTTGGCCCGGCCCGAGCCCAGCAGCCACTGGGCCATGGACGCGTTGAGGCTGCCCGTCACCGGGTCCTCGATGGTGGAGCCGTGCGCGTGCGTGAACGCCCGCACCTCGAAGTCGTACGGCGCCCCTTCGGGATAGGGGCCCGCCACGCCCACGAAGCCGGGGACGAGGCCGGGACGCAGGGCGAGCACGGACTCGGCGTCCGCGAGCAGCACCGCCACCCAGCCGGGGCCGTTGTCGGCCCACTCGACGGCCACGATGTCGGCGCGCCCGATCCCGAGGGATTCGGCGATCCTCTCGACCAGCGGCTCCTCCACGGGGCCCGACCTCACGAGGGGCGGCGCGTGGAAGGCCAGCCCGTCGCCGGTCCCGCGCACCCGTACCAGACCGGCGGCGCACTCCTGGACGATCTCGCCCTCCTGGTGCGGCACTCCCCCGGCCTCCAGCCAGGCGTGGCAGGTGCCCAGCGTCGGGTGCCCGGCGAAGGGCAGCTCCTTGGACGCGGTGAAGATCCGCACCCGGTAGTCGGCCTCGGGCGTGGTCGGCGGCAGCAGGAAGGTGGTCTCGGCCAGGTTCGTCCAGGTGGCGAACCGCTGCATCTCCTCGGTCGTCAGCCCCTGGCCGTCGAGCACGACAGCGAGCGCGTTCCCGTGGTACGGGGTGGTGGTGAAGACGTCAACCTCGGTGAAAGGGCGCAACATACTTCGGAGTCTCGCAGACAGGTCTTTTCCCGTTAACACGCCACCAGCAGACTGTACGGTGTGGCGGACTTTGATGTTGTGGTCCTGGGTTCCGGGCCAGGTGGGCAGAAGGCCGCGATCGCGGCGGCGAAGCTCGGCAAGCGTGTCGCCGTGATCGAGAAACGACACATGCTCGGCGGCGTGTGCATCAACACGGGAACGATCCCCTCCAAGACCCTGCGGGAGGCCGTCCTCTATCTCACAGGGCTCAACCAGCGGGAGCTGTACGGCGCGAGCTACCGCGTCAAGGACGAGATCACGGTCACCGACCTGGGGATGCGCACCCAGCACGTGATCGGCCGCGAGATCCAGGTGATCCGCAGCCAGCTCGCCCGCAACCACGTGACGGTGCTGCAGGGCACCGGCCGGTTCCTGGACGGGCACACGATCGGGATCACGCACGAGGAGGGCAAGTCCGAGGAGACGAAGATCACGGCCGAGAAGATCGTGATCGCCACCGGCACGTCGCCCGCCCGGCCCGACAGCGTCGAGTTCGACGACAGGACGATCATCGACTCCGACGCGATCCTGCACCTCGACCGCATCCCCGAGACCCTCGTCGTGGTGGGGGCCGGGGTCATCGGCATCGAGTACGCCTCCATGTTCGCCGCGCTCGGCACCAAGGTGACGGTGGTGGAGCGGCGCGAGCGCATGCTGGAGTTCTGCGACCTGGAGATCGTGGAAGCGCTGAAGTACCACCTGCGCGACCTGGCCGTGACGTTCCGCTTCGGGGAGAACGTGGCCGCCGTCGAGCGCCGCCCCGGCGGCGCCCTGACCCTGCTGGAGAGCGGCAAGAAGATCCCGGCCGACTGCGTCATGTACTCGGCCGGGCGGCAGGGCAAGACCTCCGAGCTGTGCCTGGAGGCCGCCGGCCTGGCCGCCGACGCCCGCGGCCGCATCTCGGTGGACTCCAACTACGCCACCGAGGTGCCGCACATCTACGCCGTGGGAGACGTGATCGGCTTCCCGGCGCTGGCGGCCACCTCCATGGAACAGGGGCGGGTGGCCGCGCAGCACGCGTGCGGGGAGCCGGTCGAGGACACCCGCGAGCTGCCGCCCATCGGGATCTACACCATTCCCGAGATCAGCTTCGTCGGCCGGTCGGAGGACGAGCTGACCCGGGACAAGGTGCCGTTCGAGGTGGGCATCTCGCGGTACCGGGAGCTGGCCAGGGGCCAGATCATCGGCGACTCGTACGGGATGCTCAAGCTCCTCGTCTCCCCCGAGGACCGGCGGCTGCTGGGTGTCCACGTGTTCGGCACGGGGGCGACGGAGCTCGTGCACATCGGACAGACGGTCATGGGGTGCGGCGGGACGATCGACTACCTGGTCAACGCCGTGTTCAACTATCCGACGCTGGCCGAGTCGTACAAGGTGGCCGCGCTGGACGCGATGAACAAGATGCGGGTGGTCGCCCGCCTCACCGCCGGCATGTGATCACGACAGCGTCCACTTCTGGTTGGCGGCGCCCGTGCAGGTCCAGATCTGCAGCCGGGTGCCGTCGGCGCTGGTGTTGCCGGTGGCGTCGGCGCACTTGTCCGCGGCGGGGTTGACCAGGTCCCGGCCCGAGGTGTGGGTCCACTGCTGGTTGGCGGCGCCGGTACACGACCAGAGCTGGAGCTTGCTGCCGTCGGCGGTGCCGTGGTCGACCACGTCGAGGCACTTGCCGAGCGCGCGCAGCGTGCCGTCGCCCGGGCGGGTCCACTGCTGGGCGGCGGTGCCGTTGCAGGTGTAGAGCTGCACGGCGGCGCCGTCGGCGGCGCTGCCGCCGGCCACGTCGACGCACTTGCCGGCCAGGCCGGTGATCGTGCCGCCCGGGCTGCTGCCCGGCGTGCCCGACCAGGTGAAGGTCGCGGTGGTACGGGCGGGCAGCGTGTAGACGAACGACTGGTTGCCCCAGTTGACCCTGATCGACTGGGCCGAGGTGCCGCCGTTGTGGGCGATCAGGGCCTTGGAGCCGTCGGGGTTTCGCCAGGCGACGTTCTGCACGGTGGAGTTGGCGGTCGAGTCGATCCGGTACGCCCCTGGTCTGACGAACTTGGTGAGGTGGCCGGTCGTGTAGTACTCGATCGTGTAGTCCACCTGGCCGGCGCGCGAGCCGCCCTCCTGGACCGTGATCAGGCCGGTGCAGACGTCGCAGCCGCCGTTGTGCGGGCCCATGAACTGGTTGAGCGCCAGGCTCCACTTGACCACGCTGCGGCTCCAGTTGCGGGTGTAAGTGACGATGTCGGCCATGTCCTCGTTGTGCTGGTTGCCGATCCAGGTGCCGCCGGAGTGCTCGGTGCTGAACTGGGGCACCGACGGGTACTGGTCGTGCACCTGCGAGCCGACCGCCGGGTCGCCGAAGTAGCCGTGCCAGGCGATGCCGCCGAACAGCGGGTCGTTCCGCAGCGTCGCGTCGGCCAGGATGGGGCCGCCGATCTGGCCGTAGTCGCCGTAGTTCCAGTCGTGGACGAGCACCTTCGTGTTGATGCCGGCGGCCCGGAAGGCCGGGTACACGAAGTTCTTGGTCAGCTCGGTCAGACCGGAGGCGTTCCAGCTCATGCCGGGGTAGTTCATCTCGGTCGGGTTGGACGCCTTGCAGCAGTTGGGCTCGTTCTGGACGGAGATGTAGTTCACCGGGACCCCGGCGGCCTGGTAGCTCTGGATGTACTTGACGAAGTACTGGGCGTACATGCCGTAGTACGCGGACTTCAGCCAGCCCATCTGGTCCATCCGGCCGTTGTCCTTCATCCAGCCGGGCGCGCTCCACGGCACGGCCTTGACCCGCAGCTCCGGGTTGAGTTGCTTGGCCTGGACGGTCAGCAGGCGCACGTTGGTGTCGTAGCCGTTGGCGCCGAAGTCGTTCAGGTCGCAGCAGGTGTCGTCGAGCGAGACCATGCCGGGGCGCGACAGGTCGGAGGCGCCGATCGGGTTGCGGACGAACGACAGGCCGATCCCGTCCGTGGGCGAGAACAGCTTGCGCATGGCCGCGTCCCGCGTGGCCGCGCTGACGGGGCCGCCGCGCAGCAGGTACGCGGTCGTGTCGGTGATCGACGCGCCGGCGCCCTCGAACTGCTGGTACGTGGTGCCCTCGTTGACGGTGATCGTGTGGCCGGCGCTGCCGCCGGCGGGGCCGAAGGCGATGGGCGTCTGCTGCGCGAGGCCGCGGGTGACGTTCCGGCCTGCGGCGTCCGAGGTGGTGGTGAGCCAGACGTTCACCGGCTCGTTGGCGGCGTACGCCGGGACGGGCACGGCCAGCGCCAAGACGATCGCGCAGGCGAGCGTGAGTATTCGGGACACGGCTCTGCTTCCCTTCCGGGCTGGGGGGTGATGCCATGTAACAAATGAAACAATAAAGAAACTTTCTCTTAACGTCAGCACGAGTGACAAGCAGAGTCAAGCGATGAAACAAATGAAACAGGATCAGATCTGTCCGGTGGAACCACGGACGATCAGCTCGGTTTCGAGCGAGACGTGCAGCGCCTCCACGGCGTGGCGGCTCAGCAGCCGCATCAGCAACGTGACCGCCATCCGGCCCATCTCCTGCAGGGGCTGACGCACCGTGGTGAGGGCGGGCGAGGTGGCCCTGCTGACGTCGATGTCGTCGAAACCGGCCACCGACAGGTCTCCGGGGACGCTCAGCCCGCGCTCGGCCGCCGCCCACAGCGCCCCGACGGCCATCTTGTCGTTGAACGCCACCAGTGCCGTCGGCCGCCGCGGCAGGTCGAGCAGCTCGCAGGCCGCCAGGTAGCCGTACTCGGTGCTCGGCTCCGGCACGCTGCGTAGCAGCTCGGGCTCGGGCAGCACCCCGGCGTCCGCCAGCGAGGCCGTGTAACCGGCCAGCCTGGCCTCGCTCGGCAGCCACTCCACCGGCCCGCCGATGATCCCGACCCGGCGGTGGCCCAGCCCGACGACGTGCGCCATCAGCTTGCGCCCGCCCGCGAAGTGAGCGGCCGACACCGCCGCGATGTCCTTGGGGGGCGGGGTCCTCGGGTCGATCACCACGAAGGGGAAGCCGCTGTCGCGCAGGCGTGCCAGCTCCTCGCCCGGCTCCGGCGGCAGGATGAGGATCGCGCCCGCCACGCCCTGCCTGCCGGGGAGCCCGGCGAGCACCGGGGCGTCCTGGGCGGCCTCGCCCGCGCCGAGGATCATCTGCCTGCCGTGCAGCTCGATCGTCTCCCCCACCGAGGAGACGATGAGCCCGAAATAGTCGGTCAGCACGTACGGGCAGCGCACGTAGACGGCGCCGGCCGACGGGTCGGGGACCGCGCGCGGCCTCGGCGCCTGGTCGCCGAGGCGGCCGACGGCGCGCAGCACCAGCTCGCGGGTGTGCGGGGCGACGTTGGCCTGGCCGTTGAGCACGCGGGAGACGGTGGCGATGGACAGCCCCGTCTCCGCCGCGACGTCACGAACCGTCGCGCGCATCCTGCCGGACCTGGCCGCCATCCACGCCCCTCGCTCGCCCTGCGGCCAGAATAGCCGGGCCCGCGCCGCGGCCGGGGCGGTCACCCGGCGGGACCGGTCAGTCGGAGGTTGGGCGGCGGGTGCGGGCCGGGGGTTTCTTGCGGCCGGCCACGAGCGTGTCGCCGGGCACCGGGGCCGGGTCCGCCGCGCGGCTCGCTTCCCCGCCCTTGGCGCGCGGCCGAGGATGGGGCGCCGTGTCCTCCGAGGCCGAGGCGTCGGCCGCCTTGTCGTCCGGCTCAGGATCGGGAGCCGATGATTTGTCGGGTTCGCGGAGCGAGGCGATGACGCGGTCCGCCTCGGTGTCGGCCGCGAACTCGTTCGCCGCCTCCGACTCCCTCCGCCTGATCACCACCATGTGGTCCACCGACACCCGCCCCGCGCCCACCACGGCGAGCAGGAGGGAGGCGGCACCGAGGAGGATGAGCTCGTTCAGGCTGATGGGGTTGAGCGGCGGGGCCACCACGAAGACCCCCAGCGCCTCGGCGAAGAGGATCAGCCCGGTGGCCGAGACGGCCAGGCCGGCGATCAGCAGCGCGCCGCCGATGAGCTCGGTGAGCATGGTGACGGTGGCCCAGGCGCCGGGCGCGGGGGCACCCTGTTGGAGGAACTTCGCTCCGGTGGCCTTCAGCCCGTCTTCCAGCTTGGTCCAGCCGTTCGCGAAGAAAATGCCGCCCACGCCGACGCGGGCGACTAAAGCAGCAAGATCACGGAGGGCCTGTTTCACGGTAGTTGTCTGCCCTGAACGGGACATGGCACACCTCAATCACGGCTGAGCAGCGTGGCCACCGCGACGGCGGTCAGGCTGAGCAGGACGACGCTGACGACCACGGTCGTGTGCAGGGCGTTCACGAAGGCCCATCGGGCGGCGTCGAGCAGGGCGCCGCCTGCGCTGCCGCCCACCTCGTGCGCGACGTGCGCCGCGCCCGCGAGCGACTGCCTGGCCTTGTCCATGCCGCTCGCGGACACGCCGGGTACGGAATGCAGGCCGGGGGCGTACACGACGGCGGTGATCGTGCCGAGCACGGCCACGCCCAGCCCGGCGCCCAGCTCGTACGCGGTCTCCTCGATGGCCGCGGCACCGCCCGCCTGGGACTCGGACGCCGCGGACATGATCGTGTCGGAGGCGGCCAGCAGCGCCACCTGGACCCCGAACCCGATGCCCACGAAACAGATCGCCAGCATGACGGGATGACCCTCGACGCCCCAGGACAGCGTGGGGGTCAGAGAGAGCGCGACGAGCCCGAGCCCGCCGCTCATAGTGGTTCGCATGCCGATTCTCGGCAGGATGTGAGCGGCGGCGAGCCCGCCGGAGATGGCCGAGATCACCAGCGGCAACATCCTGACCGCCGCGCGCAGCGGGCTGTCGCCGAGCACGAGTTGCAGGTATTGGGCGAGCATGAGCTGCAGGCCCACCAGCGCGAACACGCCGAGCAGCACGCCTGCCACCCCGGTCGCGAACTCGCGGCTCCGGAACAGCCCGACCTCCAGCAGCGGCTGTCGCAGGCGGGTCTGGCGGCGTACGAACACGCCCAGGAGCCCCAGACCGGTCAGGAACACCAGCACCGACGCCCACAGCGGCATCAGGCTGCCCGCGCCCGCCTCTTTCAGCCCGAACGCCAGCGCCAGGATGCCGAGCACCGACAGCACCGCGCTCATGCCGTCCCAGGCCCGGTCCTTGCGTCCCCGCGAGTCCGGCAGCAGGCGGACGGCGGCGGGGATCAGGGCCAGCAGGATCGGCACGTTGATGAGGAAGACGGCGCCCCACCAGATGCCGACGAGCACGCCGCCGACGAGCGGCCCGACCGCCGCGCCGGCCGCCGCGACCGCGCTCCAGACGCCCAGCGCGATGGCGCGCTCACGCCTGTCGGTGAAGATCTGGCGGATCAGGGACAACGTGGCCGGCATGATCATGGCCCCGCCGATGCCGAGCAGCGCCCTGGCCAGGATCAGGGTCAGCGGTGTCGGTGCGAACGCGGCCGCCGTCGAGGCGAGGCCGAACAGCACGTAGCCGAGCAGGACCAGCCGTTTGCGCCCGAACCGGTCGCCGAGCGTGCCGAACATGATCAGCAGCGGCGCGACCACCAGCGAATAGATGTCGATGATCCACAGCAGTTGCACCGCGGACGGCTCCAGCGCGGCCGTGAGCGTGGGCACCGCGACGTGCAGGACGGTCGCGTCGACGGTGATCAGCAGCAGGCTCACGCAGAGCAGCACGAGAATGGACCAGCGGCGGTCCCCGTGCTCCCGATCGGCAGTCCGTACGAGGGGTGCGGCCTGTGTGACGGTCATGGGCCTCCTTGCAGGCCGATCCGTCGACAGGGCCCGCACATGCTCTTTGGTCGGTGGCGAGAGCCCGGCTCGACGCTCGCTCCTTCCGAGCTCATCCGCCTTGACTCCTAGCGCTCCGGCTTGCGTCGCAGCTTAGGGCATGTCCAGCACTTGTCATAGCAGTATCGACTGATCCACAGATGCCCCGGTACCTCTCTAGAGAGATACAGCCATATGTCGGCACCTATCCAATCTTGGTCCTCGACCCGATCATGGAGATCGTGGGGGCCGACCAGAGTGATAGAAAAGGCGATTTTTCCGACCGATCCTCACGTGAATGGTGTGACGAGGCCCTCGACAGGCTGACCGCCGGCCGCCCCGAGTCCGCGCTCGACGCCGCCCGCCGCGCGGCCGACCTGGATCCGGGCGCGGAATGGGCGTACCGGCTCATCAGCCTCGCCCACGAACGGCTGGGCCGCGACGCCGACGCGCTGCCCGCCGCCGAACGGGCCGTGGAGCTGGCCCGCGGCTCCTGGCCGGCCCGCCTGCGCCTGGCCGCGATCCTGCGCCGCTCCCCCGGCCGCCGGCAGGAGGCGCTGGAGCACGCCACGCTGGCCGGGAAGTTCGCGCCGGAGCAGGCCGACCCCGGGGTCCTGCTGGGCGACCTGGCCCTGCTGGGCGGCGACCACGCCGACGCCGAGCGGTCGTACCGGGCCGCGCTCGCCATCGACCCCGGGCACCCCCAGGCCCGCGTGAACCTCGGCCTGTCCCTGCTGCGCTGGGACCGGCCCCGTCCGCACCACGATCCGTCCTGGCCTGTCGACCCGCGCGAGACGGGCAGGGCCAGGCGGGCGCTGGAGGTCTGGTCCCGCCAGGCCCGCCTCCTGGTCGCGGTCGCCACGCTCGCGATCGCCGGGGCCGCGCTCCTCCTCGACCGGGGCGTCCAGGCCCAGTTCGGCGGCCTCGCCGTGCTGGTGCTGCTGGCGCCGCTCACGGTCAGGCAGGCGCGGCGGGTGGGCCTGTGGCCGTACGTGCCCGCGATGCTCCGCAGGGATCCCTGGCTCGGCGCCGCGGTGGTGTCGGCGGTCGTGTCGGTGGTGTCGTTCGCCGTCTGGCTGCTGCTGGGGGCGATGCCGTCCACGCCGTCCGCGCTCGACCCTGTCTGGGCGGGGCTGGCCGGCATCGTGGTGCTGGCCTGGCCCGCGCTGGCCGCCGTACGGGCGCCGGCAGAGGCGTGGCGCGGCCGGCCGCTCCTCGCGCTGGCCGAGACCGCGCGCGCCCGGGAGGCCCGCGAGCACGCCCACGCGGCGCAGGCCGGCCGCACCGCCCGCAGGAACACCGGCGTGATCCTCTGGATCCTGCTCGGCAGGACCTGGTCCGTGCTGGTCCCGCTGGTGGGCGGGGCGCTCGCGGTGGAGCCCAGGGCCGCCGTCGCCGCCCTCGCGGTGCCGTACCCGATGGTGCGCGGCTACCTGCGCGCCCGCCACCGCGACGACCGCTGGCTGCCCGCCGCGACCGCGCTCGTCGTCCTGGCCGCGGCCGCCTGCGCGGCGGGCGGGCTGCTGCGGGCCTGGCAGGTCGAGCCGGCCGCGACGTGGGCGTGGCGGGTCGGGCTGGGCGCGCTCGCGGCGGTGGTGGCCGTGTTCGGGGCGCGGGCGGCACGGGCCTGGTGGCGGGGCGGGCCGGGCCCGTGGCGGACCTCCCTGATCATGTGCGATCTGCCCATGGGCGCCGAGCCGTCCATCGCGCTGAACCCGGAGGTGCGCCAGACCTTCTCGTACGCCCGCAGCATCGTCCTGTCCTACGCCGACTCCCTCGGCCCCCGGGTCGCCGGCGCGGTGGCGTCCGTCACCTCGTCGGGCGAGCTCCGCGTGATCACGGAGCTGAACGCGTGGGACGCCGTCGAGACCGACCCCAGGGTGGCGGTGTTCGCGGCGGACCCGCTGCAGCGGCGGTTCTGGGTGGAGGTGCGCGGGATCGCCCTGCCCGACTCCGACGTCCTGCGCGTCACCCCCAAACAAGTGCTCGTTGGCGAATTCCCTGGGCGGCACCAGCGGAGCTAGCTAGAATCTTGTTCTATGCGGACCCTGCGCACGCCGGACGAACCCTTCGCCGACCTGCCCGACTTCCCGTACGAGCCCCGCTACGCCGACGTGACCGACGGCCTGCGGATGGCCTACGTCGAGGCGGGTCCCGCCGACGGCGAGCCCGTCGTGCTCCTGCACGGCGAGCCGAGCTGGTCGTTCCTCTACCGGCACGTCATGCCCGAGCTGGCCGCGGCCGGGCTGCGCGCGATCGCGGTGGACCTCGTCGGGTTCGGCCGCTCGGACAAGCCCGCCGACCAGGCCGAGCACACCTACGCCAGGCACGTCGAGTGGACCCGCGCCCTGCTGCTCGACGCCCTCGGGCTGAGCGGCCTCACCGTCGTCGGCCAGGACTGGGGCGGCCTGATCGGGCTGCGGATCGCCGCCGAGCACCCCGAGAGCGTCGCCAGGATCGTGGCCGCCAACACGGGCTTGCCCACGGGTGACATTCCCATGCCCGACGTGTGGCACCGGTTCAGGAACGCCGTGCTCAAGGCCCCGGTGCTGGACATCGCCCGGCTCGTCCAGGCCGGCTGCAGGACGGAGTTGCCGGCGGAGGTCCGGGCGGCCTACGACGCGCCGTTCCCCGACGAGTCGTACAAAGCGGGCCCCCGCATCATGCCGAGCCTCGTCCCGATCACGCCCGACGACCCCGCCGCGCCCGCCAACCGCGCTGCCTGGCAGATTCTCACGACGCTCGACCGGCCTTTCCTGGTGGCCTTCTCCGACGGAGATCCGATCACCGGCGGCATGGCGCCGATCCTGCTCAAGTCGATCTCAGGCACGTCCGGCCTGCGGCATCCCGTCATCAAGGGCGCCGGGCACTTCCTCCAAGAGGACGCGGGGGCCGAACTCGGGCGGCAGATCGCCGCTTTCGTGACCTCCACCTAGCGTGTCAGGAGCGCCCAATCGTCGGTCCGGTGCGGTATAACCGGGGGCGGACCGGGGAGGCGTGATGCGGGAGTCCGGCAGGGCCCAGGCCGCGGGGCGGGCCACGGCGCGGGATCTGTTCGAGAAGGTTCGGCTGGGTTATTACCAGATTCCCCCGGCCGTGCGCCGGGTCCTCTACGTGGTGGTGCTGGTCGCCGTCATGGGCCTGGGGGCGGCGCTCGGGTGGAATCTGCTCACGACCTTCCCCCTCGTCCTGCTGGGGCTCGCGTTCGTCGCGCTGACCATGCGCTTCCCCCGCGCCGCCGCCACCGTGCTGGTGGTCGCGGGCTGGATCCCCCTGGCGCTGGCCGTCTTCTCCGGGCTCGCTCTGTTCCCGCCGGGTTCCGGCGCGGTGCACCTGATGGTCGCGCTGGCCCTGCCGGTCGCCGCCGCCGCCCACCTCATCCGCTGGGTGGCGCCGTGGGTGACCACGATGCTGGCGCTCGCCTCAGCCGGCGTGCTCGCCGTGCCGCTCTCGTTCATCTCGCCCAGCACGGCGGTCTGGGTGGCGTACGCGGCGGCCGCCGCCGTGCTGGTCTACCGGTTCCTGCTGGCCCGCAAGGTCAGGGCGGAGAGCGCCGCGGCCGAGGAGCAGCAGGTGCGCGTCAGGGCCCGGGAGGGCAGGCCCGAGTCCCATCAGGACAAGTCGGGCGGCCCACCGCAGATCTCCGTCGAGGACGCGCTCAGCGAGCTGGAGAGCATGGTCGGCCTGGCCCCCGTCAAGGAGCAGGTGCGCTCGATCGCCGCCTCCATCGAGGCGTCCCGGCTGCGCGCCGAGGCCGGCTACACCACCGAGCGGCCCACCAGGCACTTCGTCTTCGTCGGCCCGCCCGGCACCGGCAAGACCAGCGTGGCCCGCGCGCTCGCCAAGATCTTCTACGCGTTCGGCCTGCTGGAGACCCCCTACGTGGTCGAGGCGCAGCGGGCCGACCTGGTGGGCGAGTTCCTGGGCGCGACCGCGATCAAGACCAACGAGCTGGTCGACCGGGCCCTGGGCGGCGTGCTCTTCATCGACGAGGCGTACGGGCTGATCAACTCCTCCGACGGCCAGCCCGACAGGTTCGGCGCCGAGGCCGTGCAGACCCTGCTCAAACGGGCCGAGGACGACCGCGAGCGGCTGATCATCATCCTGGCCGGCTACGAGCAGGAGATGGGCTCGTTCCTGTCCAGCAATCCCGGGCTGGCCAGCCGGTTCGCCACCCGCGTGCGCTTCCCCGGCTACTCCCCCACCGAGCTGGTCGAGGTCACCGAGCTGCTCCAGCGGCGCCGGGGCGACACGATGGCCGCCGAGAGCAGGCCGGTGCTGCTCGGCCTGTTCGAGGACGTGCACCGGCGCGGTCTGGTCGACGAGCTGGGCAACGCCAGGTTCGCGCGCAGCCTGGTCGAGGCCGCCGCGCAGGCCCGCGACGTGCGCGTGGTGGGCGCGGGCGGCACCCCGACCACCGAGGACCTGGTGACCACCACCACGCCGGACGTGACCAAGGCGTTCGACGAGCTGACCGCCCGCTTCCGCGGCTACGTCGCCACGCCCACCCTGGAGGAGGCGCTGGCCGACCTCGACGGGATGGCCGGCCTGGCGCCGGTCAAGCGGCAGGTCCACGCCATCGCGGCCCAGCTGCAGGTGGCGCGCATGCGGCAGGAGCGCGGGCTGCCCACGCCGCCGCAGATGCGGCACTTCGTCTTCGTCGGCCCGCCCGGCACCGGCAAGACCACGGTCGCCCGGGTCGTCGGCCGCGTCTTCGCCGCGCTCGGCCTGCTGGCCAGGCCCGACGTGGTCGAGGCGCACCGCGCCGACCTGGTCGGCCAGCACCTCGGCGCCACCGCGATCAAGACCAACGAGCTGGTCGACCGGGCCCTGGGCGGCGTGCTCTTCATCGACGAGGCCTACAGCCTGGTCAACCCCGGCTACCAGGGCGGCGACGCGTTCGGCGCCGAGGCCGTGCAGACGCTGCTCAAGCGGGCCGAGGACGACCGCGACCGGCTCGTCATCGTGCTGGCCGGCTACGAGCGCGAGATGGACGCGTTCCTGACCACCAACCCCGGCCTGGCCAGCCGGTTCAACCAGCGCGTGGCCTTCCCCAGCTACGCGCCGCAGGAGCTGTCCGAGATCGCGGTGTTGCTGGCGGAGAAGGCCGGCGACACCTTCGACGACGAGGCGCTGCGCGACCTCGACGACGTGTTCGCCTGGGTGTGCGAGGAGCGGCTGATCGACGGGCTCGGCAACGGCCGGTTCGCCAGGTCGCTGTTCGAGCGCGCCGCCATGCGCCGTGACGTGCGGCTGGCCGCCCACGCCTCGCGCGGCGGGTCCGCCAGTTCGGCCGACCTGACGACGATCACGAGCGAGGATGTCCGCACGGCCGTGGACGAACTTTCCGGACGTTGACCATCTTCGGCGGTTCCCTGCGCGCGAGCCATCACATGGTGTAGCAATATAACTACGTGCGGTGCGCGTCGGAGGGGGAGCGCGATGGCGGGGTTTCTGGCCCGCAGGCTGCTCAACTACGCCGTGCTGGTCGTAGTGGCTGCCAGTCTCGCCTACCTTCTGGCGGCCACGGCTCTGGATCCTCGTTCCAACTACGCGGACCGCACGCCGAAGCCTCCGCCCGCCGTGGTGGACGCGCAGCTGACGGCGCTCAACCTCAACGACAAGACGCCGCTCATGGAGCGCTACGCCACCTGGGCGGGCGGGGTGCTGCGCGGTGACTTCGGCAAGTCCGTCGGGGGCGCTCCGGTCAACGAGGATCTCAAGCGGCGCATGGGTGTGACGTTCCGACTGGTCGTGCTGGGGATGGTGTTCGGGAGCCTGTTCGGGGTGCTGGTGGGCGCCTTCGCGGCGGTCCGGCAGTACGGCTGGTTCGACCGGCTCTCGACCGCCCTGTCCTTCGTGGTGCTGGCCGTGCCGGTGGTCGTGCTGGCCAACATGTTGATCCTGGCCGCCGCCTGGGCCAACGAGCGCATCTTCGGCAGTTCGGTGTTCCTGGTCAGCGGTGAGTACACCGCCGGGCTCGAGGCCGGGTTCTGGGGGCACGTGGTCGACCGGCTGCAGCACCTGGTCCTGCCGACGGTCTCGCTGTCGGTGGGGCTGGTCGCGGTCTTCAGCCGCTACCAGCGCAACATGATGCTCGACGTGCGGGGCGCCGACTTCGTCCGCACCGCGCTGGCCAAGGGGCTGAGCAGGCGCCAGGCGCTCACCAAGCACGCGCTGCGGACCGCGCTCATCCCGGTGGTGACCTACTTCGCGTTCACGTTCGGGGCGCTGCTGACGGGGGCGACGTTCACCGAGAAGATCTTCGGCTGGCACGGGCTGGGCGAGCAGCTGATCAACTCCATCTTCAGCAACGACGTCAACACCGTCGCCGCCATCTCCCTCTTGGCCGCCGTCGCCGTGCTGTGCGCCTCGCTGGCCTCCGACCTGCTGCACGCGGCGCTCGACCCGAGAGTGCGGGCGTGATGACGCTTTCCGACGAGGAGCTTGCCGAGGAGCTGACCGACGGCCCGCCGGCCACGGCGCCGTCCAGGCTGCGGGTGGTGGCCGGGCGGTTCTTCGCCTCCCCGCAGGGGCGGATCGGGTTCGCGGTGCTGGCCGTGATGTTCCTGCTGGCGTTCGCGGGGCCGATCTTCTCGCCGTGGACGTACACCGACAAGGACTTCACCGCGTTCATGCAGCCGCCGTCGGCCAACCACTGGTTCGGAACGCTCCAAACCGGGGCGGACGTCTACGCGGTCACGCTGCGCGGCATGCAGAAGTCGCTGGTCGTGGGGCTGCTCGCGGCCCTGATCTCCACGGCGCTGTCGGCGGTGGTGGGCGCGTTCGGGGGCTACTTCCTGGGGTGGACGGACCGGACCCTGAGCTGGGTGACCGACCTGCTGCTCGTGCTGCCCGGCTTCCTGATCCTGGCGATCATGTCGCCGCTGTTCGAGTCGGGGCAGTGGCCGCTGTTCGTGGTGATGCTGGCGCTGTTCCTGTGGATGGTGACCTCGAAGGTCGTCAGGGGGATGACGATCTCGCTGAAGGAGCGGGAGTTCATCCAGGCCGCCCGCTACATGGGCGTCTCCCCCGTACGGATCATCTTCCGGCACGTGATCCCCAACCTGTCGTCGCTGCTGATCGTCGACGCCACGCTCAACGTCAGCAGCGCGATCCTCACCGAGACCTCGCTGTCGTACTTCGGGTTCGGCATCCAGCCGCCCGACGTGTCGTTCGGGACGCTCATCGCCGACGGGTCCAGGACGGCGGTCTACGCGCCGTGGACGTTCTGGTTCGTGGCGGGGCTGCTGGTGGTCACCGTGCTCGCGGTCAACCTCATCGGCGACGCGCTGCGTGACGCGTTCGACCCCTCCTCCGCGCGGCGGGGGCGGCGATGAGCCCGGTGCTCAAGGTCACCGACCTCAACGTGTCCTTCGGCGGCGTGCCGGCCGTGCGCGGGGTGAGCTACGACGTGGAGCCCGGCGAGGTCCTGGGCATCGTCGGCGAGTCGGGGTCGGGCAAGTCGGTCACCTCGGCGGCCGTCATGGGCCTGCTGCCGCCGGGGGCGCGCGTCACCGGGTCGGTGCGGCTGCACGGCAAGGAGCTGATCGGGGCCCCCGAGCGGGAGCTGACGGCCTTCCGCGGCAAGACCATCTCGATGGTGTTCCAGGACCCGCTCTCCGCGCTCACCCCCGTCTACCGCGTCGGCGACCAGATCGCCGAGGCCGTGCGCGTGCACCAGCGGGTGAGCAAGGAGACGGCCCTGGTCAAGGCCGTCGAGCTGCTGGAGCTCGTGGGCATCCCGCGGCCGGGCGAGCGGGCGCTGGCCTTCCCGCACGAGTTCTCCGGCGGCATGCGGCAGCGCGTGGTGATCGCGATGGCCATCGCCAACGACCCCGACGTGATCATCTGCGACGAGCCGACCACCGCGCTCGACGTCACCATCCAGGCGCAGGTGCTGGAGGTGCTGAAGACGGCTCAGCGGAAGACCGGCGCCGCGATCATCATGATCACGCATGATCTGGGCGTCGTGGCCGGGTTCGCCGACCGGGTGCTGGTCATGTACGCCGGGCGGCCCGTCGAGATCGGCGACGTGGACGACATCTACTACGGGATGCGGATGCCGTACACGGTGGGGCTGCTCGGCTCGATCCCGCGCGTGGACCGGGGCGCGCGGCAGCCGCTGGTGCCCATCGAGGGCAGCCCGCCCTCCCCCGAGGCGCTCCCGCCGGGGTGCCCGTTCGCGCCGCGCTGCCCGATGAAGATCGACGCCTGCGACGAGGGCGAGCCGCCGCTGCTCGACGTGGGGGCGGGGCACCGGGCGGCCTGCATCCGCTGGCAGGAGGTACGGCCCCGCGAGCCCGTCCTCGTCCCCGTCGAGCCGGGGCGGCGCGAGCGCGGCGAGCGCACGGTGCTGGAGGTGCACGGCCTGGTCAAGGAATATCCGCTGCTCAAGGGCGCGATCTTCAAGCGCAGGGTGGGCACGGTGCACGCGGTGGCCGGGGTGGGCTTCGACGTCCGGCAGGGCGAGACGCTGGGGCTGGTCGGCGAGTCGGGCAGCGGCAAGACGACCACGCTGACGCAGATCCTGGAGCTGGCGGCGCCCCAGAGCGGGCGCATCGTGGTGCTCGGTCACGACACCGCGCGGCTGAGCGGCCCCGAGCGCAAGGCGATCCGGCGCGACATGCAGATCGTCTTCCAGGATCCGCTGGCCTCGCTCGACCCGCGCATGACGGTGCACGACATCCTGGCCGAGCCGCTGCGTACGCACGGGCAGCGGCGCCCCGGACGGCGCATCGCCGAGTTGCTCGCCCTGGTCGGGCTGGACGCCTCCCATGCGGCCCGCTACCCGCAGGACTTCTCGGGCGGCCAGCGGCAGCGCATCGGCATCGCCAGGGCGCTGGCCCTGGAGCCCCGGCTGCTGGTGCTGGACGAGCCGGTCTCCGCGCTGGACGTGTCGATCCAGGCCGGGGTGATCAACCTGCTGGGCTCGCTGAAGGCCCGGCTGGGTCTGTCCTACCTGTTCGTGGCGCACGACCTGGCGGTCGTGCGGCACATCGCCGACCGGGTGGCGGTGATGTATCTCGGCAGGATCGCCGAGATCGGCCAGGTGGACACCGTGTTCGACGCCCCGGCGCATCCGTACACGCAGGCTCTGCTGTCGGCGATCCCGCTGCCCGATCCGGTACGCGAGCGCGCCCGGGAGCGGATCCTGCTCGAAGGCGACCTGCCCAGCCCGGCCAACCCTCCGACGGGCTGCCGATTCCGCACCAGGTGCCCGAAGTTCCGCGGCGAGCTCACCGACGAAGAGCGCAGGCTCTGCGTGGACGTCGAGCCCGAGGTACGACCGCTGGGCGAGGACCAGGGAGCGGCCTGCCATTACGCCGAGAGGCGCGAAGTCGTCTAGACCTCGCTCAACCAGGAGGAATCGCTCGATGAAAGCATCACGTCTTGTCATGGCCGTCGCCGTGACGGGCTCGCTGTGCCTGGCGGGCTGCGGCAGCGGCACCGGGAGCAGGCCGGGCCGGGAGAGCGGCGGGGACGAGCGTACGATCAAGGCCTTCGACATCAACCCGCAGCCGCGCGACAAGGTCAAGGACGGCGGGACGCTGCGGTGGGGCATCAACGAGTTCCCCGCCCAGTGGAACAGGAACCACGTCGACGGCAACCTGGCCATGGCCGCCGTGGTCAGCAACGCGCTGCTGCCCGCGCCGTTCCATTCCGACGAGAAGGCGGACATCTCGGTCGACCAGGACTACGTGCTCGACGCCGAGGTGACCGAGCAGCGGCCCAAGCAGGTGGTCACGTACAAGCTGAACCCGAAGGCGAAGTGGTCCGACGGGAAGCCGATCACCTGGGCCGACTTCGAGGCCCAGTGGCACGCGCTGAACGGGCGTAACCCCGCCTTCCACATCGCCTCGCCCACCGGTTACCAGGACATCGAGAAGGTGGCTCGGGGGAAGGACGACTTCGAGGTGGTAGTGACGTTCGACAAGCCGTTCGGGGACTGGCAGGCGCTGTTCGGGCCGCTGCTGCCCGCCGCCACGAACCGGACGCCCGAGTCCTTCGACAACGCCTGGCTGAACAAGATCCCGGTGACGGCCGGGCCGTTCAAGTTCGGGGCGTTCGACCAGACGGCCAAGACGATCACGATCGTGCGGGACGACTCGTGGTGGGGGAACCGGGCCAAGCTCGACAAGATCATCTATCGGTCGTCGGAGCAGGATTCGCTGATCTCGGCGTTCAGCAACGGGGAGCTCGACCTCATCGACGTGGGGCCGTCGGCGCCCGACTACGCGCGCGCGAAGGGCACGCCGGGGGCGCACGTGCGGCAGGCCGCAGGTCCCGATTTCCGACATTTCACCTTTAACGGGTCCAGCGAGCCGCTCAAGGACCGCAACGTCCGGCAGGCCGTCCAGCTGGGCATCAGCCGCCAGGCCATCGCGCAGTCGGACCTCCAGGGCCTGGACTGGCCGATCGCCCTGCTGAACAACCACTTCTTCATGAACACGCAGGAGGGCTACCAGGACAACGCCGGGAAGCTCGGGGCCCACGACCCCGGTCAGGCGCAGCGGCTGCTGGACGCGGCCGGGTGGAAGCTGAGCGGCTCGTTCAGGCAGAAGAACGGGAAGGTGCTCGACCTGCGGTTCGTGGTGCCGTCGGGGGTTCAGATCAGCAAGGCGGAGGGGGAGCTGGCACAGACGATGCTCGCCCAGATCGGCGTGAAACTGACCATCCAGGCGGTGCCGAGCGACGACTTCTTCACCAAGTACGTCATCCCTGGCAACTTTGACATCACGCCGTTCGCGTACATTGGGACGCCTTTCCCGGTTTCCAGCAGTTTCGGGATTTATGCCAATTCCGCCGACGGCAAGACCTGGAACGCCAACTTCGGCCGTACCGGCTCGCCCGCCATCGACCAGGCCATGAACCGCGCCGCCCAGAGCCTCGACCCGGTCCGGGCCCGCGCGGCGGCCAACGAGGCGGATGCGCTGATCTGGCAGGAGGTCAACGTCCTGCCGCTCTACCAGCGCCCGCAGAACGTCGCCGTCCGCCAGACGCTGGCGAACGTGGGGGCACGCGGCTTCTACGACCTCCGCTACGAGGACATCGGCTTCACCGGCTGACCCATCCTGCGACCTCAACCGATCGGCCCGGCCGCCGGCCCCACCGGCGGCCGGGCCGATCGCCGCTCGGGCCCTGGCCGGCGTGGGAAGTGTCGGCGGCAGGGTGTAGAAGGGACGCGTGACAACCGCCAAGCTGACCTGGCCGCAGATCCTCGCGTGGCGCCTGCGCAGGCAGTTCGTGAGCGAGCCGGACGCGCCCGATCCCGTGGCGGTGGCCCGGCGACTGTGCGGCGTGCAGGCGCAGGTCGCCTCCTCGGCCCAGCTCGCGGTGGCGGTCAGGAGCGGCAGGCCCGACCCCGCCGCGATCGACCGGGCCCTGTGGAGCGACCGCACGCTGGTCAAAACCTGGATCATGCGCGGCACCCTCCACCTCCTCCCCTCCGGCGAGCTGGCCGACCACTGCGCGGCCCTGGGCACGTTGCGCTTCTGGGAGAAGGGCTCGTGGCAGCGCGGCCACGGCGTCACCGCCGACGAGATCGCAGCGATCGTCGACGCCGTCCCCCGCGCCCTGCCCGACGGGACGCAACCAGGCGGACGGGCGGCGCTGACCAGGGAAGAGCTCGTCGATGCCGTCGTGGCCGTGACCGGGGACGATCATCTGCGGGAGGCGCTCACGTCCGGTTGGGGCGCCCTGCTCAAGCCGCTGAGCCGCCTGGGCGAGCTCTGCTACGGCCCGCCCCGCGACGGCAGGGTCACCTTCACCTCCCCGCGCACCTGGCTCCCCGGGTGGCCCGCCGCGCTGCCGCCGTACGAGGAGGCAGGGGTACGGGTGGCCCGGGCGTTCCTGGGCGCGCACGGGCCGGCGACGCCGGAGATGTTCGACACGTGGCTGTTCGGCGGCGTGGCGAAGAAGACGGTGTTGAAGGGATGGTTCCGCGACCTGGCGCCCGAGCTGACCGAGGTCGAGACCGACGACGGCCGGACGCTGCTGACCTTGACCGAGCACCTCGACGACCTCGCCGCCACCGGCCCGTCGGCCGAGGTGCACCTGCTGCCGGGGTTCGACCAGTACATCCTGGGCGCCCCACGCGGCCTCGCCCCGCTGATCCCGCCGCCCCTCAAGCCCAAGGTGAGCCGCCAGGCGGGGTGGATCTCCCCCGTGGTCGTCCACGAGGGGCGGGTCGCGGGCGTCTGGGAGGCCAAGAACGGCCACATCACCGTCGATCTCGCCACGCCGGTCCCCCCGGGTCCCCTCGAAGAGGCCATCACCCGCATCCACACCCTGCTCCCTGACCCCGCCCGCCCCAGCCGGGGAAGAGCCGACGGACGAGAAGCCCTCACCGGAGGCAAGTCCACCCGGCCAAGGGCGCCCTACCCGAGGACGAGCCACCCCGGCCCCGGGCGAGCAACCCTTCCCAAGGGGCAGCGGCCCAGGTGGTGGGTCAGGAGGTGGTGGCCATGATGCGATCGACGATGCCCTTGGTGCCCTCCTCGCGGGCGCAATGCGCGCAGCAGTACCAGTGCTCGCCCGACTGCACCCCATGTCCGATGACCTTGGTGCCGCAGTGCTCGCAGATGGGCGCCATCCCCTCGATCGCGCACTGGAAGCAGTCGAAGGTGTGCACCGCACCCTGCGCATGCACCTCGAACGCCATGTCGTAGTCGTTACCGCAGGTCTCGCAAACAGCCATGGTGATCCCCCTCTTCAGTCCAATCGCCGGGGGGATACCCGCTTCTATGGCCACTCTTCCTCAAAGAACCGCCAATTTCCCCCTCAATCGGTCAGACCTCCACGGCTGACCGCGAAGCGGGCCACCAGCGGCAGGCCCAGGAGACCGAGAAGGGCCAGAGCGGCGGGCAGACCGAGCCATCCGCTCAGGGCGGCCACGAGCAGCGGGCTGATCACGAAGCCCGCGTACGAGATCGTCGAGACCCCCCACACCAGCGTCCCGCTCGGGTCGTCGGCAGCGGCGCGGCTGAGGAGGGCGGGCACCAGCGGGCCCAGCGCCAGCCCGGCCACCGCGAAGCCCACCATCGAGGCGGGCATGCTGCCACCCAAGCCGCACACACCGCGATAAGCGGCATTTACCACAACCCCTTGAATTTCGGTCAAGTGACAGTAAAGATCGACGATGTCCTTATTACCCCTGCCGAAGGGAAGCTCGTGCTCACCCGAACGGTCATCGCGACCGCCTTGGTCGCGGCCGGGATCATCGCCATCCCCTCCGCCGCGTCCGCCGCCACGGCCCGCTACACCCCCGAGCGCATCTGCGGCCCCGGCTTCCACCGCGTCAAGGACGGCCACCGGGCGATGAAGACCCGCGACGGCGCGGTGTTCGGACATGTGTACCTGATGTACAACAAGCGCAGCGGCAAGAACTGCGTCGCCGCCATCAAGACCGCGTACACGGGCACCCGCACGGTCACCGGCGCCTACCTGGAGGTCAGGGGCGGCGGTAGGGCGGAAGACGTGCAGAAGTACCGCTTCTACGCCGAGACCGGCCACATCGACGGCAAGTGGAAGTGCGTGAAGTACGCCGGCTGGACCCGCGACCCGGACAACCGCGTCGAGGCCTGGGGCGGCCGCAAGACCTGGGGCAACTGCAGGGCCTGAGGCCCCCGCCGGGGGTGGGCCTCAGCAGACGTTCTGGTACGGCACGCCGCCCGGTGGCCGACTCGGCCACGGCCATGAGCCCGCTCCGGCTGAAGTCGATCGCGTTCGCAGGCGGGGCTTCAGGTCGGCGAACCTGCCGCCGAGCTGCGACGCGTACGCCGTAACGCCCGGCAGCAGCGGCCCGCCCTGATACCTGGTGTCGATCGAGCTCAGCAGGCGGCCATCGGCGGCGTCGAGCACCACCACCTCCTTGGTCACCGGGTTCGTGGAGAACACGACGTTCATCACCAACCGCCGATCGCGCGGTCGCCGTTCGCGTGCAGTACCTTGATCGCCACCCGGTTGCCGTCGGCATCGTAGGCGTCGTACACGACCCCCTGCCCGCCCGAGCCCAGCCGCCCCGCCAGCCAGCAGTCCCCGAGGCCCTGGGGATCCCCCATGCTCAGCGCCTCCATGGCGGGTTAGATGTCAATCTTTTCGCGGAAGTTGTCACAACTGGACCGCTCGTCCCGTCCTTCTGGCAAGAGAACTGAGGAGGCTCATATGACCCAGCGGATCAACGTCGCGCAGCAGGTCCCGCAGGCGTACCACCACTTCCTGGCCGTGGAGAAGCTGCTGCACGAGAGCGAGTTGCCGGCCGCCACCATCGAGCTCGTCAAGCTGCGCGCCAGCCAGATCAACGGCTGCGGCTACTGCGTGGACATGCACAGCCGGGACATGAAGAAGGCCGGTGAGAGCGACGAGCGCCTCTGGTCGGTGGCCGCCTGGCGGGAGGCGACCGTCTACACGCCGGCCGAGCGGGCCGCGCTCGCGCTGGCGGAGGAGGCGACCAGGCTGGCCGACCGCGCCGCGGTGCCGGACGAGGTCTGGGAGGAGGCCGCGCGGCACTACAGCGAGAAGCAGCTGGGACTGCTCGTCGTGGCGCTGGCCATGATCAACGCGTGGAACCGCATCGGTGTCACGGCCCGGCTCACGCCTGGCACATGACATTCGTAGAAATGCATTGAGAGAGCCGGTGGTGGCCGGTTAGGTTGGCGCGCATGGCGGGTGACAGGAGCCCGCCCTGCCGCCGCCAGGAGGCGCGGCGCGCAGTCGGAGCGGACAAGCGGGACACGCTTCGGAAGGGGGAGGCCATGAAACGCGTCAGAGTCACGAAGTCGACGACCACGCGGCGCACGAAGCCGGCCACGGAGCCGACCACGGACCAGGCCACGGACCAGGCCACGGACCAGGCCACTGAGCTGGACCTGCGGACCCCGGCAGGCCGGATGCTCCCCTACTGACCTGCTCTCTTTACGCCGGATTTATCGGTCCTTCTGTAGATAACATAGGTAACAAAGTCATCACGGGGGGCTCACGATGAAGAGGCTTGTGGTGGTGCCGCCACACATCGCCAGGCACAAGGTCCGCGAGATTTGTTCGGCCGACCGCCGCAAGCAGCCCGCCGACCCCAAGGTGATCGACCTGCGCGCCTACACCGGCCGCAACGTCATCCGGTTCCCGGGCGGTCCGACCCCCGCAGCTTGAGAACGCCGCCTGAGAACGCCGCCGCTCGGCTGGGCCGAGCGGCGGGCTCCGAGGTCAGCGGTAGAGGCGCTCGGCGTAGGTCTCGCCGTAGTAGCTCTCAAGCTGTTCGAGGCTCTCCTCCACTTTCTGCACGTCCTTGACGAGCCTCGCGTGCGAGGGCAGGACCTCGGGCTCCCAGCTGTCCGGCTTCCACAACGAGGAGCGCAGGAACGCCTTGGCGCAGTGGAAGAAGATCTGCTCGATCTCCACCACGAGCGCGAGGTGCGGGCGGTGGCCCTTCACGATCATCTCGTCGAAGAACGGGGCGTCGCGGAGGAGCCTGGCCCGGCCGTTGACGCGCAGGGTCTCGTGGCGGCCGGGGATCAGGAAGATGAGCCCGACGTGCGGGTTCTTGAGAATGTTGCGGAATCCGTCGGCCCTGCGGTTGCCCGGACGGTCCGGGATGGCGATCGTGGCGTCGTCGATGACATGGACGAACCCGGCCGGGTCGCCCTTGGGCGAGACGTCGCAGGTGCCCTCGTCGTCCGACGTGGCGATCAGGCAGAACGGGGAAGCCGCCAGCCACTCCCGGTCACGCTCGTGCAGCCGTACGCGCTCCTTGGTCGCCGCCCTCGGCATGACCTCGCCGAGCAACTCGCGTAGCTCCGCCTCGGACCCGATCTCCGCCCAGCTCATGTGCTCTCCCTTCGGAAGTTGTCACCATTTTGTCAGGGAGAGCGTGAGTCACCAGCGGCGGGCGTTCGCCATCAGGCCCAGCTGCGCGTCGCGTTCCACGGCGAAGCGGACCGGATCCATGCCCTGGCGCTCGGCCCGCAGGTGCAGCAGGGTCAGCTCGGTCGCCGCCTGCTGGTAGTCGCTCATGGCCCGGCCGAGCCCCGCGCCTCTGGCCCACTTGCGGGCCGCCTTACGGCCGGACAGCGTGCCGAGCATCGTGACGTCGGCCTCCGAGATCAGCCCGGTCTGCCGGTAGCCGGGCAGGTAGACGCCCATCCTGGCGACGAGCTGGCGGCGTTCGACGACGGTCACGACGATCAGCAGGACGAGCGCCGCCATGATCACGAGGTACGCGACGACCACCCAGGCCAGGGAGTTCGTGCTGGCGGCGCCGTTCCAGAGGCCGTGCAGGAAGACCGCGAACAGGTAGCCGAACGGGATCGCGGCGAACCTGAGCGGGCTGCGCCTGGTCAGGGCGTAGGCGACACCGAGGCCGATCATGGAGGTGTAGATGGGGTGGCCGAGCGGGTCGATGAGGCCCCTGATCACGAACAGCTGCAGCGCCCCGCCGGCCCCGTCCTCGCTGTAGGCGAGCATGTAGTAGCCGATGTTCTCCACGGCCGCGAAGCCCAGGCCGGCCATGGAGGCGTACACGATGCCGTCGGTCAGCCCGTCGATCTCCTGCCGCCTGCGCAGGAGCAGCAACAGCGCCGAGCCCTTGAGCGCCTCCTCGATCACGGGGGCCAGCAGCACGGTGCCCACGTCGTCGACGACCGCCTCGCCGAACCCGGCCCTGGTGAACAGCGCCTCCCCCAGGGCCGACAGCGCGATGCCCAGCACGATCGCCACTCCCCCGCCCCACGCGAACGCGAACGCCAGGCTCAGCTTCGGCTCGGGCTCCAGCCGGTCGAGCGAGAGCACGGCCGCCAGCAGCACGGGCAGCGGCGCCACGCCGAGCAGCGCGGACAGGCCGAAACCCACGGGCCCGCCGGACAGCAGCATGAGGGCCAGCGCGATCAGCGCCAGCGCGCTGGAGACGACCAGGCCGATCAAAAGTGCCTTGCTGGGTCGCTGGACTGGCATGGTGGTGTCTCCTTTTCGCCGGTCCGCCTACTATGCTCGGCCCGCATCTACAGATGCTTAACGGTCGCTTGATTCGCGGTAGTACGGATCCGCCACGACGGCCTCGCCGTCGGCGTACGTATACACCTCCCGGCCGGACACGAACACCCGCAGCGCGCGGCTCATGACGTCCAGCGGATCCCCCGACCAGATCACGACGTCGGCGTCGAGTCCCGGGCGCAGCGCGCCCACCCGGTCGTCGATGCCCATGATCCGGGCCGGGGTCAGCGTGATCGAGCGCAGCGCCTCGACCGGGTCCAGGCCCTCCTTGACCGCCAGCGTGGCCTGGTGGACGAGGAAGTGGATCGGCACGACGGGGTGGTCGGTGGTGATGGCCAGCCGCACCCCCGCCCGCGCCAGGATGCCCGGGTTGCGCAGCGAGCGCTGACGCAGCTCGACCTTGGACCGGCTGGTGAAGAGCGGGCCGATGATGACGGGAACGTCCCTGGCGGCCAGGGTGTCGGCCAGCAGGTGGCCCTCCGTGCCGTGGTTGACGATCAGGTCGTAGCCGAACTCGTCCGCCAGCCTGAGGGCGGTGGAAATGTCGTCGGCCCGGTGGGTGTGCTGGCACCAGGGCAGCTCGCGGTCCAGCACGCGGACCAGGATCTCCAGTGTGCCGTCCCGGTCGAACGGCTTGCCCTCCTCGGCGGCGGCCGCCCGCTTGGCCTTGTAGTCCTGCGCCTTCATGAACGCGTCCCGGATCACCGCGGCCACGCCCTGCCGGGTGGACGGCAGCTTCTTCTGGTCGCCGTACACGCGCTTGGGGTTCTCACCGAGCGCGCTCTTGACGCTGGTCGGCTCCTTGACCAGCATCTCGTCCACGGACCTGCCCCAGCACTTGATCGCGACCGTCTGGCCGCCGATGGGGTTGCCGGAGCCCGGCTTGATCACCGCGGTCGTCACACCGCCGGACAGCGCGTCGGCGAAGGCCAGGTCGGCGGGGTTGATGGCGTCGAGGGCGCGCAGGCGGGCGCCGTTCGGGTCGGTCATCTCGTTGGTGTCCTGGCCGGCCCAGCCCTCGGCCTCCTCGTACACGCCGAGGTGCCCGTGGGCCTCGACGAAGCCGGGCAGCACCCAGCCGCCGGCGGCGTCCACGACGGGGGTCCCCTCGGGCACGGCCACGTCCCGGCCGACGGCGGCGATCTTCCCGTTCTGGACGAGTACGGTGCCGCCGTCGATGGGGTCACCATCGATCGGCACGACATATCCGCTGGTGATAGCAAAATCCATGATTTGTAACCTACCGGTGGGCGGGCCGCCGAGCCCGTGCAGCCTCATGGGCGGAGTGGCGCAGGGATAGGCTGACATATCCGCATTTGCAGATGGAGAGGACGCATGTCGGAAACGTACGGGCCAGCCGCGGGCCCGGACCCTCTGTCCCTCAGCGACGAGGAACTCTCACTCCTGCTGGCCGGGCAGCGCTTCGGCGCGCTGGCGACGAACAAGAGCAACGGTCACTCCCACCTGTCCACCGTCCTCTACACCTGGGACCCGGACCAGCGCGTGGTGCGGATCTCGACCATCGCCGACCGGCTCAAGGTCCGGCAGCTCCACAAGGACCCGCGCTGCGCCCTCTACGTGGCCAGCGACGACTTCTGGTCCTACGCGGTCGCCGAGGGCCAGGCGGAGCTGTCGCCGGTGAGCACCGAGCCGGGCGACGAGGTGGGCATGGAACTCCTCGCCATGCAGCAGAACATGGACGACCCGTACGCCTTCCTGCGGCAGATGGTCGAGGACCGGCGGCTGGTGGTCAGGATTCGCGTCTCACGTTTGTACGGGACCGCCCTGCCTGTCTCATCCTGATGGCACGGTGCCGGTTGTAGGCCACCGACGCGATCACGACGACGACGAGCCCCAGGTCGATGCCCGCCGACCAGCGCATGGCATCGACATGGTGCCCCCCTTCCGCCACCGCGAAGAACACCGCGCCGATCACGGCCACGCCGCCCGCGCCCGCGAACTGCTGCGCCGTGCTGAGGATGCCCGACCCGATGCCGGCCTGGTACGGGGCGACCTCCACCAGGGCCGCGCCGATGAGCTGCGGCAGGACCAGCCCGTTGCCCGAGCCGACGAGCATGAGCGCGGCAATGATGTACGGCAGGCCCAGCCCCGCCCCGAACACCAACAGGGTCAGCCCGAGCCCGATGACCATGCCGCCGATCATGACGACGATCAGCCCGTACCTTCTGACCAGTCGCGTCCCCAGGAGTGACGTGACCGAGAACAGGACCCCCATCGGCGCGAACGCCAGCCCTGCCTGGAAGGCCGTCAGCCCCAGTCCGCCCTGCAGCAGCAGCGTCAGCGTGAACATGAACGAGGCGAAATACGCCATGAACGCGACGATCGAGCCCACGCCCGCCAGGTAGGAGTGGACCTTGAGCAGCGCCAGGTCGAGCACCGGCTGCCCGCCGCGCGCCCCGAGCACCAGCTGCCACCGCCAGGTCAGCACGAACACGGGCACCGCCGCCGCCATGCTGACGAAGGTCCAGGTGGGCCAGCCCAGGCTGTTGCCCAGGCCGAGCGGCACCAGCACCAGGGCGAGCCCGGCGGCCAGGCCCGCCGCGCCCGGCAGGTCCAGCCTGGCCCGCCGGGCCGTCTCGACCTCGGGCAGCAGCCAGACGGCCAGCGGCACCACGATCAGGCCGACGGGCAGGTTGACGAGGAAGATCACCCGCCAGCCGAGCCCCAGCGCGTCGGCGGTCAGCAGCAGGCCGCCGAGCACCTGGCCGGCGATCGAGCCCAGGCCGCCCGCGACGCCGTACCAGCCGAGGGCGTGCGCCCGCTCGGACGGCGAGTAGACCGCGGAGATCATGGCCAGCACCTGCGGCACCATCATCGCGCCCGCCAGGCCCTGGAGCAGGCGGGCGGTCACGAGCTGGATCGGGTTCAGGGCGATCCCGCACAGCACGGACGCGATCGTGAACGCGACCACACCCCAGACGAACAGCCGCCGGTAGCCGTAGCGGTCGCCGAGCCGGCCTCCGGTGATCATGCCCGCCGCGTAGGTGAAGGCGTATCCGCCCACGATCAGCTCAAGGGCGGCCGGGCCCGCGTGCAGGTCGCGTTCGATGGAGGGAGCGGCCACGTTGACCACAAAGAAGTCGAACTGGGCCATGAACCAGGCCGCCAGCAGTACGGCCAGCATCCCACCATGTCTCACGACATTCAGGCTAGAGCCCCACGATCCGGCCACCTGGACAGGGTCGCGTGTCGAATGCTCACCGGCCTGGCACCGGCAGGTTACTCTGCCATCAACTAGCAGTCACGCACTCTGGTCATCGTCGAGTCGACTGTCTCTCCCACCCGAGGAGACCCATGTTCAGGCGACTCGCCGTCATGATCGTGATCTCGTCCACCCTCCTGACGACTCCCGCCGAGGCGGCCACCGCCGTCCTCAACGTCGCCCACCGGGGCGCCTCCGCGTACGCGCCCGAGAACACCGGCGCCGCCTTCGAACTGGCGGACGACCAGCGGGCCGACATGTTCGAGTTCGACGTCCAGGAGACCAAGGACCACGAACTGGTCCTGATGCACGACACCACGCTGGCCCGTACGACCGACGTGGAGCGGGTCTTCCCCGACCTGGCCCCGTGGAGGGTCGGCGATCTCACGCTCGACCAGATCCGCAAGCTCGACGCCGGCTCGTGGTTCTCCGAAGAGTTCGAGGACGAGCGGGTGCCCACACTCGGCGAGGCGCTGCGCGAGATGAGCGGCTCAGGCCTGGGCCTGCTGCTGGAGATCAAGGCGCCGGAGCTCTACCCGGGCATCGAGGCCCGCGTGGCCGCCGAGCTGCGCCGCCACTCCGGCTGGCTCGCGCCGGGGCGGCTGGTGGTGCAGTCGTTCAGCTGGGCATCGATGCGCACCTTCCACCGACTGCTGCCCGACGTGCCGATCGGGCTGCTCGGCACGCCGTCCACCGCCGACCTGCCGGGGCTGGCCAAGTTCGCCGACCAGATCAACCCGCCGTACACCTCGCTGTCGGCCTCGTACGTACGGCGCGTGCACGACCTCGGTATGGAGGTGCTCGCCTGGACGGTGGACAACCCGGACACCATGCGCCGGATGCTGAGCTACCGCGTGGACGGCATCATCACCAACAGACCGGACGTCCTGGACGAACTGCTGAAGAGCTGAGATCCGGACGGCCAGATCCAGGCCGGCCGGGACCGGAGTCGCCCAGGACCGGGGCCCACGCCAAGGCGCATGAGGGGCCGAGGCGGCATGAGCGGCATGAGGGGAGGTGAGCCGAATCCGCTCGCCTCCCCTCATGACCGATCAGCATGACTGCTCAGCTGCAGCCGCTGGTAGAGCCGCAGCCCTCGCAGACGTAGCAGCTCCCGGCCGGCCGCATCTTGGTGCCGCAGGTCATGCAGAGCGGCGCGTCGGCCGTGAAGCGCTGGTGGCTCTCCAGCGTCAGCTCCTCGACCACCGGCAGCTGCGCAGCCGCCTCCGCCTTCGGCTTCTCCTCGATGGGCGCCGACTGGGCCAGCGCCTCGCGGTCCACCGTCTCCTGCAGCGCCGCCGGGTCCTCGCCGCGCTGCTGCGCGGCGCGCTCGGTCGCCGAGAAGATGCCCAGGGCCGCCCGCTCCTCGTAGGGGAGGTGGTCGAGGGCCAGGCGGCGGAAGATGTAGTCCATCACCGACGTCGCCATCCGGATGTCCGGGTCGTCCGTCATCCCGGCCGGCTCGAACCGCATGTTGACGAACTTGCTCATGTACGTCTCGAGCGGCACGCCGTACTGCAGGCCGATGGAGATCGCGACGGAGAAGGCGTCCATGACGCCCGCCAGCGTCGAGCCCTGCTTGGACATCTTGAGGAAGACCTCGCCGAGCCCGTCGTCAGGGTAGGACGAAGCGGTCATGTAGCCCTTGGCGCCGCCCACCGTGAAGCGGGTGGTCATGCTCGGCCGCTGGTTGGGCATGCGCCGCCGGGTCGGCCGGTTGACCTCGATGACCTTGACCTCGGGCTCCGCCTTGGCGACCTCGTCCTTCTTGGCGGCCTCGTCCTTCTTGGCGCCGTTGCCGGCCGACAGCGGCTGGCCGACCTTGCAGTTGTCGCGGTAGACGGCCAGGGCCTTGAGCCCCAGCTTCCAGCCCTCCTGGTAGACCTGCTCGATGTCGTCGATCGTGGCCGACTCGGGCAGGTTGACCGTCTTGGAGATGGCCCCCGACAGGAACGGCTGGGTGGCCGCCATCATGCGCACGTGGCCCATCGGCGCGATCGCCCGCTCGCCCATCGCGCAGTCGAACACCTCGTAGTGCTCCTGGCGCAGGCCGGGCGCGTCGACGACGTGGCTGTGCTCGCCGATGTACTCGACGATGGCCTCGATCTGCTCCTGCTGGTAGCCGAGCTGCTTGAGCGCCCGCGGGATCGTCTGGTTGACGATCTGCATGGACCCGCCGCCGACGAGCTTCTTGAACTTGACCAGCGCCAGGTCCGGCTCGATGCCGGTGGTGTCGCAGTCCATCATCAGGCCGATGGTGCCCGTGGGGGCCAGCAGGCTGGCCTGGGCGTTGCGGTAGCCGTTCTTCTCGCCGAGCTTGAGGCACTCCGACCACTGGCGCGACGCCTCGGAGTGGATCTTCGCGTCCATGGAGCCGATGGTGCGCAGGTCGTCGTTGGCCGCCGCGTGCTTGCGCATGACGCGCTTGTGCGGCTCGGCGTTCCTGGCATACCCGTCGTACGGGCCGACCACCCCGGCCAGCTCGGCGCTGCGGCGGTAGGACACGCCGGTCATCAGCGACGTGATCGCCCCCGCCACGGCGCGACCGCCGTCGGAGTCGTAGGCGTGGCCCGTCGCCATGAGCAGCGCGCCGAGGTTGGCGTAGCCGATGCCGAGCTGACGGTACGCCCGCGAGGTCTCACCGATCTTCTCGGTCGGGAAGTCCGCGAACGTGATCGAGATGTCCATCGCGGTGATGATCAGCTCGGTCAGCTTGACGAAGTTCGGGACGTCGAAGGTGTTGTCGTCCTTCAGGAACTTCAGCAGGTTGATGCTGGCCAGGTTGCAGGAGGAGTTGTCCAGGTGGACGTACTCCGAGCACGGGTTGCTGGCCGTGATCCGCCCCGTCTCGGGGGTGGTGTGCCAGTCGTTGATCGTGTCGTCGTACTGCACGCCCGGGTCGGCGCACTCCCAGGCGGCCTTGGCCATCTTGCGGAACAGGTCACGAGCGTCCACCGTCTCGATGACCTCACCGGTCAGGCGGGCGCGCAGGCCGAACTCCCCGCCCTTCTCCACCGCGCGCATGAACTCGTCGGAGACGCGCACGGAGTTGTTGGCGTTCTGGTACTGGACGGAGACGATGTCCTTGCCGCCCAGGTCCATGTCAAAACCGGCGTCACGCAGCGCGCGGACCTTGTCCTCCTCGCGCGCCTTGGTCTCGATGAACTCCTCGATGTCCGGGTGGTCGACGTCGAGCACGACCATCTTCGCCGCCCGGCGAGTGGCGCCGCCGGACTTGATCGTCCCCGCGGACGCGTCGGCGCCGCGCATGAAGCTCACCGGGCCGCTGGCCGTGCCGCCGCTCGACAGCAGCTCCTTCGAGGAACGGATGCGGGACAGGTTCACACCCGAGCCCGAGCCGCCCTTGAAGATCACGCCCTCTTCCTTGTACCACTCGAGGATCGACTCCATCTGGTCGTCCACCGAGAGGATGAAACAGTTGTGCACCCGGAGATTTCCGGAGAGGTATTCGCCGCTCTCGGTCTGGATGTCGTAGACCTCCATCGCACCGAGCGACTCGATGCGGTCGATCTCCAGCCGCTTGGTGGCTCGAGTCGGCTGGCCCGGCTTGTCGAAGCTGCGCTCGAGCTTGCCCGCCTTGACCGGGTCAATGAAACCGATCTCGTCAGCGAACACCCGTCGGTCGCCCGCGGACTGGATCCGCAGCGTCCAGCAGCCCTTACGATCTTCCCGCTTGTCCTTCTTGAACCCCACCCGCGCGTAGATGCCGAACCGCAGAAGCAGGCGCTGCATCCCGCGAATCAGCTTCTCCGAGATCATGTCGACCTCGACGACCGTCGACTTCTCCCGCTCGCCCACAAAGCCCTCGGCCTGGAAGACACTGCGGAGGTAGGCGGCGACCACGGGGAGGGGCGCGGCAAACAGCCGGGCCGGAACATCCATCTCGGTGCCCCGTGCCCGCAGGTCCCACTTGTCCACAAAGGTTTCGAGAACGCTGCCGTACACGCGGGTGCGACGGCAGTCCAGCGTGTGGTCCTGCGTCTCGACCCGGCGCTCCTTGCGGTGGACGTCGGGGAAGACGCTGTCCAGTGCCTTGGTAACCCAGGCCAACTCGGCCGGGGTTACCGTCATCGCCTCGATCGTGAGCGACTTGTTCGTGCCGTTGTACTGTCCGACGAAGCCGTCCGACTGCAACCACCCAGCGAGAGCGGCCTCGGACAACTCGGCGAAGTCGATCTCGCCGCCACCGAACGCATCCCGCCGGTGCCACTCGAGTTGGTCGCCCGGCTCCAGGGAGCCAGCCTCCACGAACGACCCGGTGCCGTCACCGGTCGCCTTCCATACGAGATGATCACCCGTGACATCCAGCGTGTAGCCCGCCTTGGTGTGAATGCGCAGGACGTCCTTCACACCATTTGCCTTGGTGGCGAGGATGCGTGTGAGACCGTGGGCATCGTAGACCTTTGCACCCACCGCGTCGTCCTCGACCAGCTTTCCGATGGGGACGAGCCCGTCCGGGGTGCTCACCAAGGCGTCATAGGGCTGACAGGCGCTCACCTGCTGGGGCGACTTGGTGCCCACGTTGAACCAGACCGGCGAGTTGAACGCGAACACCTGGTGCGCCAGCGCGTGCTTGAGCTCGTGATCGAAGATCTCGGCGTCCTCGTCACTGGCGAAGTAGCCGTGCTCGATCCCGGTGCGGGTGTAGACGCCGACGACCCGGTCGATCAGCTCCTTCAGGCTCCATTCGCGCTGCGGGGTGCCCACGGCGCCGCGGAAGTACTTGGTCGTCACGATGTTGGCCGCGTTGACCGACCAGAACTCGGGAAACTCGACGCCCCGCTGCTCAAAATTGACCGAGCCGTCGCGCCAGTTCGTCATGACGACGTCACGGCGCTCCCACTGGATCTCGTCATACGGGTGCACGCCCGGCTTGGTGAAGATCCGCTTCATCTTCAGCCCCTTACGCGGACGCTTCCCCCCGCGCGTGACTGAACCGCTGGCCGTCTCCGTCATGACTCCCCCTTCTCCGCCTTCAACTGTGAGATCTCGGCCTCGAAGTCCGCCAGGCTCTCGAAACCGCGATACACCGATGCGAACCGCAGGTAGGCCACCTCGTCGAGGTCCCGCAACGGGCCCAGGATGGCCAGGCCCACCTCGTTGGAGGGGATCTCGGCCGCGCCCTTGGCCCTGATGGCCTCCTCCACCCGCTGCCCGAGCTGCGCCAGTGAATCCTCGCTCACCGGTCTGCCCTGACACGCCCGCCGCACGCCCGCGACGACCTTGTCCCTCGAGAACGGCTCTGTCACTCCACTGCGCTTGCTCACCATCAGCAGTACGGTCTCCTGCGTGGTGAACCTGCGCCCGCACTCGGGACACGTGCGGCGGCGTCTGATGGCCGCGCCGTCATCCGTGGAACGGCTGTCGATGACCCTCGTGTCAGGGTGGCGACAGAACGGACAGTGCACGCTTTCGCCTCCTAGACCTGCGGCCACCACACGCCGCGGAACCGCCGTCGCGGGACGCTCGCGCACGCTCCACAGCTAGCCATGGAGCGGTACATAAAACACAAGGTGTGGTGAACTACATCGGTGTAACTACTAGATGTTGTGGTCCAACCGTAGAAGCGCGCGACCATGAACGCAAGTTGAGCAACCCCATCGAACCGAAGTCGCTGATCAGCCCGCCGCCACCGCCAAGGCTCGGGCGTGTCGCCCGTCGAGGTGATCTTTGTGCTGCTGGAGGCGTCACGTGAGTTGCTCGCGCGCTCATTCGTGAACAAACCTCACAACGATACCGAACCCCAAACCTCCCCCCACCAGCCCCATCACCGCGCCCCCACGACCGGCCGACCACCCCTCACGCACACTCCCCACAGCACCTCCCCAAGCCGCGGAACCCCGATACAAGGCGCCCACTTCCCGCCACTCGATGACCCGCCCCCAACCGCACGCCCGGACACCCTCGCCGCCGAGCGACACAACACCACTCGACCAGCGCCGGGCAACACCACAACGCCACGGGACCCACACCCGGCCAACTTCGCGACCCAAGCGGGCTGCAGCCCGGACAGGCTCGCGAACCGTGCGGCCTCAGGTCTCGGGGAGCCTCGCGGGCCGGGTGGTCAGCGTAAGGCTGCGATGTCGTTCGGGACGTACAGGCGGGTGCCGGGGCGGATGAGGGAGTCGGGCAGCCCGTTCAGACGCTTGATCTCCTCCACCACAGGGCCGGGATCGTCCCCCTGGGAGAGCGCAGTGGCGATGGCCCACAGCGTGTCGCCCTCGCGCACCTCCACCCACGGCAACCCCGCGTGGCTGGTAACGACGACCTGCACCGCCGCCTGCCCCACCGCGCGCGTGCCCAGCCAGAACCCGCCGAGCGACAGCAACGCCACCGCGGCCACCAGCACGACCCGTCCGCGCCGGGTCAGCCGCAACGGCGGAGCGGACCGCCGACGCAGGCGCGCCGCCGCCCGCCGCTCACGCCACCTCGCCACCCGGCGGCTCCACCGCCGACTCGCCCAGCGTCCGACACCTGCGCCACGCCGAGAGCGGCCGGCCCGGACGACGCCTCCCCGCGCAGCCCGGTCACCCCCTCGCGCACCTACGGCAGCGCCCCGAAGACCTCTCCCGATCCCCTGGACACCACTGTTCCGAGCACCGCGGGCACGTCCCCCAGCGCCTCGAACGTCTCCCCCGGCGTTCCGGGCACCCCCTTGAGCACCGCGAACGCCTTCCCTACCGCCCCGAGCACCACTCCCGCGACCGGAGGCCCTTCCCTCACCGGCCCGGGGGCCAAGGACCTTTGCTCCGGCACTCCGGGCGGGACCCCGGGGACCGCGAACGCCTTCCCCAGCGCCTCGGGCCAGGCCCCGGACGCCGCGAACGCCTTCCCCGGAGCCCCGGACACCACCCCCGGGACCGAGCACCGCCTCCCCAGCCCGCCGAGCGCCGCGGACGTCCTCCCCGGCAACCTGTATGGGGCTCCGAGCGTCACGCGCGTCTTCCGCGCCGCCGTTTCGAGGGCCGGTGCCTGTGCCCCCTTTCGTCCCGGAACCTCCTGGTCCGCGCACCCGCGACCGCGCGTCGCCGGCAGGGGCGCGGGCACCCCGATCGTTCATCCTCATCCCCCGCCCAGCGTCGGCACCCCCGCCCGAGCGCCGTTGACCACCGTCCGCGCCGGATCTCCGGCCGGCCACCGTGTCGTCGCCCTCGTCCGCGCGGGCTCCTCCCCTGCCCGGCGGTACGGTGGCGTCCGCGTCGCCGCCCGGACGCGGCGGCGGCACCAATCGCAAATGGGGCCTTCCCCCATGACTCGTGCGGGGCCCCAACCTCTTCGCCGAATTCCCGCGGGAACCGGCCTCAGTCCGCGTATTGTCTCCCCGTCGATCATTACCCTGCGTGGCGTCGGCGATGAGTGTGAGTCGGTTGGCGTCTTGGCTGGTCGTGTCGGTATTTGTGGGTGTTCGCATGGTTGACCTCCCGCCGTGCGGCCCGAGGAAAAGACCAAATAAAGATCAGCAAATCGAACACGGTGTCGATCGAACTCCCGTACGATGTTGTACACCACGCTGGCGACAATTTCGAGGAAGACTCGAACAATTGTTTGAAGATGATCTTCAACAGCGATACGGTCGCTGTGTGCGACATCGGGACCACAGACCGGGAGGTGCGCCGGTGAGGCGGGCCGCCAGTCGAGGAGGAAGAGCATGAGCGAGCAGGATGGCGCCAACGGGGTCAGCGACCTCGCGGTGCGCCGACGCGACTCTCTGGGCCTGACGCCCAGGCAGCGCAAGATCCTTGAAGTCATCCGCGACTCGGTGCAACAGCGTGGCTATCCCCCCTCCATGCGCGAGATCGGCGAGGCGGTGCAGCTGACCAGCACGTCGAGCGTGTCGCACCAGTTGACGGCCCTGCAGCGCAAGGGTTACCTGCGTCGCGACCCGCACCGGCCGCGCGCGCTCGAAGTGCGCCTCCCGGGCGAGCCCGTGCTGTGGGTGGACCCTGACGCGACCGACGAAGAGCCAACGATCAGCCGTCCCACGGCCGCTTATGTCCCGCTTGTCGGCCGCATCGCCGCCGGTGGTCCGATCCTGGCCGAGGAGAGCGTGGAGGACGTCTTCGCGCTGCCCAAGCAGCTCGTCGGCGAGGGCACGCTGTTCCTCCTGCAGGTCACCGGCGACTCGATGATCGAGGCCGCCATCGCCGACGGCGACTGGGTGGTCGTCCGCCAGCAGCCGGTGGCGGAGAGCGGCGACATCGTGGCCGCCATGATCGAGGGCGAGGCCACCGTCAAGACCTTCAAGCGTAAGGACGGCCATGTCTGGCTCGTCCCCCACAACCCCAACTACGAGCCCATCCCCGGCGACGAGGCCAGCGTCCTGGGCAAGGTCGTAGCGGTCCTGCGCCGCCTCTAGCGGGCCAGGGCCCGAGTGGGTCTCGGGCGCGCGTCATACCGCTCGCGCCGCGTTCCGGCGCGCGCCGATAACACCTCCTCAAGGGGCACGTACGGCTCCATCACGCCTCCGGGCCCGGCCGCGTCGCCATCCGACGACCGGGCAGGGCAGGGCACGGCCATCCGGGCCGAGGCTGTTCGGGGCTCGCCGCGTAGTCCCATGTTCAGTCGATCGCGGCACCTGACGGCCGCCGGGCGTGTCGCACGCGTCGGCCGCCGGGCGTTGTCACAACGCACCGGACGTCGTCCGGACCCGCGAGTCACCGCCTCCATGACCGCCTGACGCGGAAGCTCGGCACTCACCGACCGACGCGGAAGCTGGGCGCTCACCGGCTCACGCGGAAGCTCGGCACCTTCCGACCGACCGCGGAAGCTCAGCTCTCACCAGCTGACGCGGAAGCTCGGCACCTCCGACCGATGCGGAAGCTCAGGGCTCACCGGCTGACCGCTGTGCCCGGCGATGAAGGATCACGCTCCAGGCTTACTCCAGCACGAAGCTCGCGCTGCCCTTGAAGGCGCTCGACCCGTCGTTCTGCTCCACCCACGCCGACCCGGCCCGATGTCGCACGAAATAGCCGGGGAAGTTCACCGACTCCAACGAGACCGTGCCGGCACCCGCCAGCCCAGCCCGCCGCACGAAACTGGCGTCCGCGTCGAAAAGGGCCGTCCCATCCCGCCGTTCCAGCCACGCTTCGAAGTTTCGGTGCCGCAGGTGGTGGCCGGGGAAGTTCGTCGACTCCAGAGAGACCGTACCGGCGCCCGACAGCCCCGTGACCAGCCGGAACTGGGAGTCGGCCAGCGGTGCGACGTTGGCCTCCAATCGCACCCGGTAGTCCCGGTGCCGCAGCGCCTGCCCCGGCGTGTCGTACGACATCAGCCGCGCCGGCGTCGCGCCGTCGGGCACCGGGATGCCGAAGTCCGGGGTCCCGTCCGCCCGCCAGTACACCTTCTGCACCCGGGTACGCCGGTTCGGGTCGTTCAGCGGGTCGCCCGAGATGTCGCGATAGTTCCGGTCGTGGTAGACGAGGATGTCGCTCTGCCCGTCCTCGGAGGTCGTGAAGGAGTTGTGGCCGGGTCCGTACTGGCCGGTCGTGGCGCTGCTCGCGAAGACCGGGCCCTGGCTCTTCGTCCACGACGACGCCTGCAGCGGGTCGGCCGTGGCGGAGGCGGTCAGCAGGCCGAGGCAGTAGTTGGCGTCCGTGGCGCTGGCGGAGTAGGTGAGGAAGAGCCGGCCGTTGCGCTGCAGCACCGAAGGCCCCTCGGCGACCTTGTAGCCGCGCGTCTCCCAGGCCAGCGTCGGCACGGTCAGCCGGGTCGTGGCGCCGATGATCGTCCACGGGCTGGCGCCCATGCGCGCGATGTAGAGGTTGGAGTTGGTGGCGATGCCCGGCTCCTGTTGCGCCCACAGCAGGAAACGCACGCCGTTCGCGACGAACGTCGTGGCGTCCAGGGAGAAGGTGTCCCAGGGTGTGGTGATGCGGCCGCGTTCGGTCCAGGAGCCGGTCAGCGGGTTGGCGGCGGAGCTCTCCAGCACGTACATGCGGATCCGCCAGACGTCGTCGGCCCGCCCGGCCGCGAAGTACACGTACCACTTGCCGTTGATGAAGTGGATCTCCGGTGCCCAGATGTGCGCGCCCATCTCGCCGGTGGCGTGCTTGCGCCAGATGACCGTTTCCGGTGCGCCCGCCAGACCCTGGATGGTGGTGGCGCGGCGCAGCACGATGCGGTCGTACTCGGGGACGGTGGCGGTGAAGTAGTAGTAGCCGTCGGTGTGGCGGAAGATGTGCGGGTCGGCGCGCTGGGCGGCGAGCGGGTTGGTGTACTGCACGGCGGGCGAGGCGTGCGCGGAGCCCGGCGACAGCAGGTTGGCGATCACGATGAGCAGCGTAGCCACGGCGACGGCGGCCGATCTCGCGGGCATGGGCTCGTCCTCCCGACTCAGGCTCAGGCCAGCGGTGACGTGACCGTGAACGAGGCGTCCGAGGCGAACACCGACGTCGGTTCCCTCAGGTCCAGCCGCATCTCGTAGTTGTAGTGGCGCAGGTAGCGGCCCGGCAGGTTGTACGACTCGAACGACGTGGTCCCGCCGCCCGCCAGCCCCGCCCGCCCGCAGAAGGTGGCGTCGCTCCTGAAGATCGCCGAGCCGTCGTCGCGCTGCAGGGTCAGCCGCAGGTTGTAGTGCCGCAGGTAGTAGCCGGGCTGGTTGACCGACTGGAAGGAGTAGCAGCCGGAGTGCGCGAGCCCGGCGGTGACGGTGAACGTCGCGGACTGGCGGTCGGTCAGCGAGCTGGAGGCGGAGAGCGGGTCGACGTAGGCGAGCTGGTCGCGGTGGCGTACGTACCGGTCGGGGAAGTTGGCCGAGCGCAGCGACCGGTTGCCGGTGGGCACGGCGGTCGCGTCGCCGGAGTCCTCGCGCAGCACGGTGAAGTGCCTGGCCGTCCCGGACAGGCCGGGCAGTTCCACCTTGGCCCCGAACGACGCCAGGTTCGAGCTGTCGGCGTAGTAGTAGCGCCCGCCCGTGTAGTTGTCGAAGTAGATCCGCCACCTGCCGTCAGGCAGCCGCGTCAGCGCCGGACCCTCCAGGCCGGAGCCCCAGCCCGCCCAGTTCCCGGTGCCGGTGAACGTCCACGGGCCGGTGAGCGAGGTGGCGGTGGCGTGCTCGATGTACTTGGTCGTCTCGTTTTTCAGGAAATTGTGGTACGTGGAACCGGCCTTGACGACGAAGCTGTCGATGTAGTTCGCGGGGATGCCCAGCGGCACCGCAGCGCTCCACGATGACAGCGCGCTGTTGGTGGCAGTGATCCGGTACGGCCTGAACTGCCCCGCCGTGCCGGTCGTCGACGCCGAGAAGATCACGTGCACGCTGCCGTCGGAGTCCTTGAACCACTCCGGCGCCCAGGTGCTGCCGGTCGCGCCGTTCAGGCCGACGGTGACGTTACGCAGGAACGTCCAGGTCACCGCGTCGGCGCTGCGGGCGAACCCGATGGTGTCGCCGGTCCAGTTCGTGGTGTGGACGAGGTAGTAGTAACCGTCGGCGTGCCGCATGACGCTCGGGTCGCGGATCAGGCCGGACGGCGGCGTATAGGCGTTGGCCCTGATGAGGTTGTAGGCGGTGGCGTTCGCCGAGTCGTAGACGTACATGTTCGACTCACTGCTGTTGGTGAACGCGGTCATCAGGTAGTGCGGCGCGGGTCCGACCGCGTGGGCGGGCGGCGCGAGCGCGACGGCCGCGACGGCGACGAGCAGCGCCACGAGTGCCCGGCGAACGCTTCGAGGTGTACGCATCCAGCGGCCTCCGCAACGTTAGCGTTAACATCTCACCGCGCCCGGGGGCGGCACGGTGAGGGCATTCGCGCGTATTCGTATCCCGAGGGCGCAACGGCGTCAATGGCCGGCGACCCGAGTTGCAGCCGGCGTGCGGTGCCATGCCCTATCGGGCGGCGTACAGCTCGTGCGCGGCGGTGATCGCCTGGTCGGCGAAGGCGAGCACGTCGCGCCGGCGTTCGAACGGCGAGCCGTACAAAGACTTCCGGGGTGTGCCGAAGTGCTCGCTCAGCCCGCTGACCGCACTCGAAAGCGTCGGCAGCGCGGTGTCGTCCTCCTCGCGCAGGCGCAGCGCCTCGTTCACCACCCGGTGCCAGCGCTCGGGGAACGCCGTCAACGCGTACTGCCCGGCCCCGGACTTGGAGGTGATCTCGCCGGTCGCCAGCGTGTAGTGCAGCCGGGCGACGCCCGTGACCACCCAGACCGCGTTGTAGCCGCCGAGGCAGGCCAGCCCCCAGGGCGAGGCCAGGTGGGAGGCCCTGGCCACCAGGCGGCGCCAGTACTTGTCGAGGTTCCCGTCGGTCCAGGCCGCCAGGGCGTCTGGATCGTGCCAGATATCCAGCTCGTCGGGCTTGGGGCCGCGGCAGGTCAGGCCGTTCTGGGCGAGCGTGTGCCAGGTGACCGGGTTGAGGCCGCCTCGGGGGTTGATCTTCCCCGCCTGCGCCCGGGGCCGCGTCCCCAGCTCCGCGGGGTCCCGGCCGAGGTCGTCCCAGGTGAGGTAGCAACCTTCGAACGGGTACGCGCCCAACCGGTCGTGAATGCGCTCCACCACCTCGAACGGCGCCTCTGCGGCCGTCACCGCGACGAAGTCCACGTCACTCGCGCCGGGCCGGTAGTCGCCCAGTGCCGCCGAGCCCTCCAGATAGAGACCCTCCACCAGCCCGGGGGCCTCCGCGTCGGCCACCGACAGGTAGGTCTCGACAATGGCATCGACCTTGGGGTTAGACATCATCGCCGCCCAGCCTGCCATACCCGGCCTCGCCGCCTCATCACAATCGATAATCCTAGAATTGCTGCGTGAATGAGGCATATACCCCTGAAGACCTCAGGACATCCCACGATGGCATCAAGTGGTCAGAAGTCGCACCGGGCGTCATCCCCGCATGGGTGGCCGACATGGATCTGGCCACCGCGCCCGAGGTGATCGAGGCGCTGCGGCGGCGGTCCGCCGGAGACCTGGGCTACCCGACCTGGCTCGAACAGCCCTCAGCCGGACCGCTGGCCGAGGCCTTCGCCGAACGCATGACGAACCGGTACGGCTGGCAGGCCGACCCCTCGCTCGTGCGCTCCTTCAACGACCTCAACCAGGCGCTCCAGGTCCTCCTCCACGTCTGGACCCGGCCGGGCGACGGGGTCGCGTTGCACACCCCGGCCTACCATCCGTTCCTGGACACGCTGAAGATCATGGAACGGCCCCTGCATCCGATCCAGCTCCAGCCCGACGGGGACTCGTGGCGCTTCGAGGTGCCCGATCTGTCGGGCTGCCGGGTGCTCCTGCTCGTCAACCCGCACAACCCGACCGGCCGCTCGTTCACCCGCGAGGAGCTGACGGAGCTGGCCGAGCACGCCGAACGCCACGACCTGCTGGTCATCGCGGACGAGATCCACGCGGACCTCACCTTCGAGCCGCACCGGCACATCCCGTTCGCCACGATCCTCCCCGAACGCACCGTCACGCTCACGTCCGCCACGAAGGCGTTCAACCTGGGCGGCATCCGCTGCTCGGTGGCCCACCTGGGACACGCGGGCGTCCGCAAGGCCCTGGAGGCGCAGCCGCCCTTCGTGTTCGGCTCGGCGAACCTCTTCGGCGTCGAGGCCACGGTGGCGGCGTGGCGGCACGGGGACGCCTGGCTGGAGTCGACCCGCGCCCTGCTCGACCGCAACCGCCGCATGATCGCCTCCCGCCTGCCTGCGTCCGTGGGCTACCGGGTCCCGGAGGCCACGTATCTGGCGTGGCTGAACGTGGGGCGGCCGGGGATGGCGGAGGTGTACGAGCGGGAGGCCAGGGTGCGCCTGGTCGACGGGGCGGTCTTCGGGCCGGGCGGCGAGCACTACGTCCGCCTGAACTTCGCGACCACGGAGGCGATCCTGGCCGAGATCCTCGACCGCCTGACCGACGTGCCCTGACCCTGGGTTCTTCCGGGCGTGGCGGGACCACGACACTCCCGCCACGCCGCCGGGCGGCCAGTGCCCGCCTGGCTCCCGGAGACAGTGGCACAGCCCTGCACGGAGGCCGGGGCGCGGCGAAGACCGGCGCCGCGCGAGGTGGTTGCGCGGCGAGCGCGACGTGGCGGGCGCGGCAGCGGGGTGGGCGGGCGTGGCGGCGGCGCGAGCCACCAGCAGGGCGGCGATGTGCGTGCCGGTGGGGTGGCGGTGCGAGCCGCCAGCGGCGTGTCGGTGGGGTGGAGCGGTGGTTGGGGGGTGGGCCCCGACGGCGAGGCGGTCGGGGCGGCAGTTGAGGGCGGTGCGTAGGAAAAGGGGTCAGGACAGCGGCGGGAGGGACGGCGGGGTGGCGGGAGGGTGTTCTTCGAGGGCGGCCAGCGCCAGCTCGATCGCCTTCTCGAGCTGCGGGTCCCGCCCCGCCACCCGGTCCTGCGGCGTGATCACCACCTTGACGTCCGGTTCCACCCCGTAGTTCTCCACACCCCAGCCGTGCCCTTCGAGCCAGAACGAGTACCGGGGCTGCGTGACCCGGGTCCCGTCGACCAGCGTGTAGCGGGAGTCGATGCCGATCACCCCGCCCCACGTCCGCGTCCCCACCAGCGGGCCGATGCCGCGGATCTTGATCCCGGCGCTGACGATGTCCCCGTCCGAGCCGGCGAACTCGTCGGTGATCGTCACGATCGGCCCCCGGGGCGAGTCCTGCGGGTAGCGCATCGGTTCGTAGCCGCGGGCCTGCGTCCACCCCGTGACCTTGCGGGAGAGCTTCTCCAGCACGAGCTCCGACAGGTGCCCGCCGCCGTTCTCGCGCACGTCCACGACCAGCCCGTCGAAGGCCATCTCGGTACGCAGGTCGCGGTGGAACTGCGCCCATCCCGTGGCCACCATGTCGGGCACGTGCAGGTATCCGAGCCTGCCGCCGGAGGCCTCCCGGACGTGGGCGCGGCGGCTCTCCACCCAGTCGTGGTAGCGCAGCCGGACGTCGTCCGCGATCGGGCTGACCACGACGCGGCGCGTGTCCCCGCCGGCGGCGGGCCGTACGGTCAGCTCGGTGGGCTGGCCGGCGGTGCCCGCAAGGAGGGCCAGCGGGCCGCGTACCGGATCCACGGGACGCCCGCCCACCGCGACGATCGCGTCGCCGGTACGGACGGCCACCCCGGGCGCGAGCAGCGGGGAGCGCGCGTCGTGGTCGGAGGACTCGCCGGGCAGGATGCGCACGACCCGCCACACGCCGTCGTCGTCCCTGGCGAGGTCCGCGCCCAGGAGCCCCTGGCGGCGGCGCGGGTCGACGCCGTTGCCGAGGGCGCTCGCGTACGCGTGGGAGGTGCCCAGCTCGCCCTGCGTCTCCCAGAGCAGGTCGATCAGCTCGGAGTGGGCGCCGATGCGCGCCACCAGGGGCTCGTAGCGGTCGAGCACGCCCTGCCAGTCGACGCCGTTCATGTCCTCGCGCCAGAAGTGGTCGCGCATGAGGCGGCCGGCCTCGCGGAAGCCCTGCCGCCATTCGGCGATCGGGTCGATCTCCACGGTGATCCGGTCGAGGTCGATGGTGACCACCTCGTCGCCCTCGGTGGCGGCGCGGGTCTGCAGGCCGTTCTTGCCGTTGATGACGAGCCGGCCGCCGTCGCCGCTGACCTCGAACGAGCGCACCTCCCTGCCCAGCTCGGCCTTGGCGCGCTTCTTGAGGTCGTAACGCTCCAGCACGATCTCGTTGACCGGCTCGGTGCCGTCACCGAGCTGCCCGGCGACGGGGTGGCGCAGCCAGAGCAGCGCGTCCTTGGCGGTACGCAGGTTGCCGTAGCGGCCCGCGGGCACCGGCACCGGCACCACGCGCGAGGAGAGCCCTTCCGGATCGACCTCGGTACGCGGCGCGTCGTCGTCCTTCTTGTCGTCCTTCTTGTCGTCCTTGGCGGGCTTGTCGTCCTCGCCGTTGAACCCGCGCCCCTGCAGGGAGGGGTCGAACGGCGACGGCGTGGTGGCCCGTAGAGGCACGATGTACGGCTTGCATCCGCCCTGGAAGCCCATGTCGAAGACATGCGCGTCGTACACCGGGTCGAAGGTCCGCACCGACAGGAACGCCAGGTGCTTCCCGTCCTTGCTGAAGACCGGGTCGAAGTCGGAGAACCGCACCGGCGTCACGTCGATCACCGACGTCCCGTCGACCCGCCCCATCTTGATCTGCGACAGCGGCTCGTCCTGCGGGTGCACCCAGGCCAGCCACCCCGAGTCGGGCGAGAACGTGAGCCCGCTGACGTCCCCCTGCGTGGTCCGGTCGAGCTGCCGGATATTTCCTGACTCGACGTCGACGACCAGCAGCCGCCCATCGTGCGTGGCGACCGCCACGTGCTTGCCGTCCGGCGCGGCCTCAAGTTCGAGCACCCGCCCGAGCTCCCCGGCGGCCAGCGTCCTGATCTCGCCGCCCGGCGCGCCGATCTCCAGCCCGTCCTCGCCGCCGGCGTCCGACACCCAGACGGCCCGGCCGTCCGCGCCGAGCACGCGCGGCAGCCGTACCCGGACGCCCGCCTGTGCCCGCAGCGCGCCCGCGGGCCCGTCGCGGTGGGTCACCCAGTGCGCGGTGCCGCGGATCTCCACGGCGCTGGCCCGCCCGCCCGCGTCCGGCGAGAACCCGCCGACCCGCAGCGGCGCGGGGCGCTTGGCCCGCCCCGGCCGCGGCCCGCCCAGCGTCACCTCCAGCCGGTACGGCTCCGCGTCCAGGCTCTCCAACAGCCACAGGTCCCCGGCGTGGCTGTAGACGATCCGCTCCCCGTCGCCGGTGGCGTGGCGGGCGTAGAACTCCTCATGGCCGGTGTGCCGGCGCAGGTCGGAGCCGTCGGGCAGGGCCGAGTAGAGGTTACCGACGCCGTCGATGTCGGCCAGGAAGACGAGCCGGTCCCCCACCCAGTTGACCGCCCAGTACTGCGCTGTGCTGTCGGCGAACAGGTGGACGAACTCCCCGTCGCCCTGCGCGTCGACCCAGATCTTGCCGGCCGTGCCGCCCCGGTACCGCTTCCACTGCGACGGCTCGCGCCACATCGGCGACACGGTGGCGACCCGCGCGCCGCTGACGGCCACGTCGCTGACCCACCCGTACGGCAGTCGCGTGGCGGGACCCCCGTCGAGCGGCACCGCGTACGCCCAGTTCCGGCCCCGCTCGCTCTGCCCGGCCGAGGTGGCCGCCAGCACGTCGCCCTCGGCGGTCCAGCCGCGCACGCCGGTCGTGCCGTTACCCCAGTAGGTCAGCCGCTCGCCCTCGGGACCGTCGATCCCGGCCGCGAACACCTCCGGCGCGCCCTCCTTGTCGCTCGTCCACGCGATGCGCGTGCCGTCGGGCGAGAATCTCGGGTGCGACACCGATGCGCGATCGGCGGTGAACCGCCACGCCCTGCCTCCGGACAGGGGAGCCAGCCAGACATCGTCGTCGGCGACGAAGGTGACCACGTCACCGTGGACATGCGGGTATCTGAGGTATGCGCCAATTGTCACACGTGCACACTAATGCCAGATGCCAAGGTCAACCCAAGAATTCTCCCCCGAACGACCCCACCACGTCCCGCGAACTGTCAAGTGCGGGATGTGCCGGAAATGCCCGGGAAGAGGGGGAATTATGAGGTTCTTCGCCCGTCCACACCAGCTCCCGCCCCGCCTGGCGGCCGGAGCCGTCATCCTCAACTCCGGGCTCGGCAAGGTCGACGCCGACGAGCAGACCGCGGCGGGTTTGCACGGCATGGCCGCGAACACCTACCCGTTCCTGCGCGACATGGATCCGGTGGCCTTCACCAGGCTGCTCTCCAGATGCGAGATCGCGCTCGGGACCGCGCTGCTTCTGCCGTTCGTGCCGTCGCTGCTGGCGGGGGCCGCGCTGACGGGGTTCGCAGCGGGTCTGGTGGGCCTGTATCTCAAGACGCCGGGGATGCGACAGGAGGGCGGCCTGCGCCCGTCCGAGCAGGGGATCCCGCTGGTCAAGGACAGCTGGCTGCTCGGCATCGGCATGGGACTGGTGATCGAGGAGCTCCAGGCCGCCGACTAAGGCTGATAAACCCGGGTATCCGGGACGATATGGTACAAATCGGCTACACCTTGATGTCCGAACAGACCCCCGCGCGGGAACTGGTCGACTACGCCGCGGTGGCCGAGCGGATCGGCTTCGACTACGCCGTCATCTCCGATCACTACTTCCCGTGGGTCGAGGAAATGGGGCACTCGCCGTACTGCTGGTCGGTGCTCGGCGCAGCGGCCCAGGTCACCCGGCGCCTGCCGCTCATGACGTACGTGACCTGCCCCATCATGCGCTACCACCCCGCCGTGGTGGCCCAGAAGGCGGCCACCATGGGCGTGCTGAGCGAGGGCAGGTTCACGCTGGGCCTCGGGTCGGGCGAGAACCTGAACGAGCACGTCATCGGCGAGGGCTGGCCGCCCGTCGACACCAGGCACCGGATGTTCGCCGAGGCGATCCAGATCATCAAGCTGCTGTTCGGCGGCGACTACGTCACCTACCAAGGCGAGTTCTACGACGTCGACTCGGCCAAGCTCTACGACCTGCCGGACCGGCCGGTCCCGCTCGCCATCGCCGCCTCGGGCGGCCGGTCCGCGGAGATCGCGGCCGAGTACGCCGACATGCTGGTGGTCAACGACCCGATGCCGGACGTGATCAGGCTGTTCAACGCCGCCGGCGGGCAGGGCAGGCCCGTGTACGGGCAGCTGCCGATCGCATACGACACCGATCCCGAGGCCGCCAGGCAGCGGGCGCACCGGCTGTGGCGCTGGGCCGCGGCCGGCGGCTGGAAGGTCATTGCCGAGCTGCCCGGCCCGGTGAACTTGGCCGCGGCGACCGGCACCGTACGGCCCGAGGACGTGGCGCGTACCGTGCCGTGCGGGAACGACGTGGCCGCGGTCGCGCGAGGCGTCAGGCGGTTCGCCGACGCCGGATACACGCACGTCGCGCTCGTCCAGATCGGGCACGACCAGCAGCAGCCCTTCTTCGACTGGGCGGAGAAGGAGCTGCTGCCGGCCCTGCGCGACCTCTGAGCACGATTACGGGACGATGTTGACCAGCTTGGGCGCCCGGACGATCACCTTGCGGGGCGAGTTCGTCAGGTAGGGGGCGACCCTCTCCGAGGCCAGCGCCAGCTGCCGCAGCTCGTCCTCGGTGATGTCCGGCGAGACCTCCAGCCGGTCGCGCACCTTGCCCGCCACCTGCACCACGCAGGTGACCGACTCCTGCACCAGCAGCTCGGGCTCGGCCACCGGCCACCCGGCGAAGGAGACGGCGCCGGTGCGGCCCAGCCGCTCCCAGCCCTCCTCGGAGGTGTACGGGGCCACCAGCGACAGCATGACCGCCAGCGTCTCCGCGGCCTCGCGCACCGCCGGGTCGCCCGCGCCGGGGCCGGAGTCGATGGCCTTGCGGGTGGCCGAGGTCAGCTCCATCATGCGCGCCACCGCCACGTTGAAGCGGTAGGACTCGACCAGCTTGGTGACCTCGTCGATCGTGCGGTGGGTGACCTTGCGCAGGTCCACGTCGCCGCCCTCGAACGCCACACCGGGCGCGCTGTCCACCTCGGACATCACGCGCAGCGCGCGGGCCAGGAACTTCAGCGACGCGGCCGGCGAGACGTCGGCCCAGTCGATGTCGTCCTCGGGCGGCCCGGCGAAGACCATGGTCAGGCGCACGGCGTCGACGCCGAAGTCGTCGATCTGCTTGCCCAGGTCCACGCCGTTGCCCAGGGACTTCGACATGGCCTTGCCGCCGTTGATCACCTGCCCCTGGTTCAGCATGCGCCTGAACGGCTCGGTGAAGTCGACCATGCCCATGTCGTGCAGGACCTTGGTGAAGAACCGCGAGTAGAGCAAGTGCAGCACCGCGTGCTCGATGCCGCCGACGTACTGGTCGATCGGGCCCCACTTGCGCACCTGCTCGACGTCGAACGGGCCGTCGGTGTAGCCGGGCGAGCAGTACCGCAGGTAGTACCACGACGAGTCGACGAACGTGTCCATCGTGTCGGTGTCGCGCTTGGCCGCGCCGCCGCACTTGGGGCACTCGACGTTGACCCACTCGGTGGCGCTGGCCAGCGGGGAGACGCCCTTGGGCGCCAGCGCCTCGCCGCGCATGTCGGGCAGCGCGACCGGCAGCTGCTCGTCGGGGACCGGCACCTCGCCGCAGTCGCCGCAGTGGATGATCGGGATCGGCGTGCCCCAGAACCGCTGGCGGGACAGCAGCCAGTCGCGCAGCCGGTAGTTGATCGCGCCCGTGCCCCTGCCGTCGCGCTCCAGGATCTCGATGATCTTGGCGATGGCCTCGGCCTTGGTCAGGCCGTCCAGCGGCCCGGAGTTGACCAGCGTGCCCTCGCCCGGCGTGGCCTCGCCGGTCTCGCCCGGGTCGGCCAGGCCGGTGTGCACGACGACCTTCACCGGCAGCTCGAACTTCAGCGCGAAGTCCAGGTCGCGCTGGTCGTGGGCGGGCACGGCCATGATGGCGCCGTGGCCGTAGTCGGACAGCACGTAGTCGGCCGCCCAGACCGGGATGCGCTCGCCGTTGACCGGGTTGATCGCGTGGCGGCCCAGGAAGACGCCGCTCTTCTCCTTGTCGGTGGACAGCCGCTCGATGTCGCTCAGCTTGGCGACCTCGGCGCGGTAGGCCTCGAACTCGGCGCGGTGCTCGTCGGTGACGATCTCATCGGCCAGCTTGGCGTCCACGGCGACCACGAAGAACGTGGCGCCGAACAGCGTGTCGGGCCGCGTGGTGTAGACCTGGACCGGCTCGTCGCGGCCCTCGATCTCGAACAGCACGTCGGCGCCCTCGGAGCGGCCGATCCAGTTGCGCTGCATGGTCAGCAGCCGCTCGGACCAGCCCTCCTGCAGCTGCTCCATGTCGTCCAGCAGGCGCTGCGCGTAGTCAGTGATCTTGAAGTACCACTGCGTCAGCTCGCGGCGCACGACGTCAGCGCCGCAGCGCTCGCACTTGCCGGCCACGACCTGCTCGTTGGCCAGCACGGTCTGGTCGTTGGGGCACCAGTTGACCAGGCCGCCCTTGCGGTAGGCCAGCCCGCGCTCGTAGAACCGGTTGAACAGCCACTGGTTCCACCGGTAGTAGTCGGGGTCGCTGGTGTGCAGGCGGCGCGACCAGTCGAAGGACAGCGCGTAGCGCTTGAACGAGGTGACCTGCGTCTCGATGTTGGCGTAGGTCCACTCGGCCGGGTGGGCGTTCCGCTTGATCGCGGCGTTCTCCGCCGGCAGGCCGAAGGAGTCCCACCCGATCGGGTGCAGGACGTTGTAACCCTTCTGGTACCAGTAACGCGCGACCACGTCGCCCAGCCCGAAGGCCTCGGCGTGGCCCATGTGCAGGTCGCCGGACGGATAGGGGAACATGTCGAGCATGTAGCGGCGCTCGCGCGGGTCACCGGGGTCTTCGCTCGCCCGGTAGGGTTCCTGCTCCTCCCATCGCTGCTGCCACTTGGCCTGCAGCGCCTGCGGATCGTACTCACTCACGGCTACTGTCCTTCTGGCTTGATTCGGACCCCATAAGAAAACCCCCCGTGCACACAACGAGGGGTAGCCGCGACGGCGCGAATCTTCAGGGCCGTCGCGGCCCGCTAAGAAGCAGGGTCGCGGAACGCATGTGTCAAGCCTAGCGCACGTCTTCGGCTGAATGCAGATACTCGATCGAGGTCCGCAGGCACAATGGAACCTTCAGGTCCAGCGAGACCTGATGGTGATGTATCCGTTGTGACCTCATTCGTCCCCTAAGAATACCCTTGTCACCGTGGTGTACCCAGCTGAGCCCGATCGACCGGAGGTAGGCCTGCCCATGCAGGACCCGCCGACGGATCCGCACGGCTTCGCTCGTTTCACTGCGGAACCACCTGTATCTCCTGGAAAATCCCATGAGATCATGCCTGGTACGTCAAATCCGGATATAACGGGCTATCCGGACGGAGCCTCGGGAGGGCCGGCAGCAATGGCAACGGAGAATTCCGGACCACACCTGCCACCGTCCTGGCCAGACGCACCACGCCGCGACATGCCCGGCGCCCACGCAGCGGAGGTCCCTATGTCCTGGCCCGAGGCCCCGCGGTCCGCCCAGCAGGACCCGGCATGGCCCGAGCCGCCGCGCACGGACGACTCCTGGCCCGAACCGCCGCGCCGCTCCCGCTCCGAGCCCGGCCGTCCCGAGGCCGCGGGCCCGCAGTCGTGGCCGGACCTGCCGCCCCAGGGCGCCACCGGACCCTCCTGGCCGGCACCGCCGGCCCGCGACGCCGCCGGCCCCTCCCGGCCCGAGCCCTCCCAGCAGAGCGCCACCGGCCCCTCGTGGCCGAACGTGCCGCCCGCGGGCTCCGCGGGCCCGTCCTCCTGGCCCGACACGCCCCCGCCGAACGCCGGACCGTCCTCCTGGCCGGATTCCCCCTCGCAGAGCGGGCCGTCGTCCTGGCCCGACTCCCCGCCGCAGGGCGGATCGTCCACCCGGCCCGACGTCCAGTTCCCGGGCGGCGGGCCCTCCTCGTGGCCGGAGGCGTCCCCGCAGAGCGCGCCGATCGCCTGGCCCGAGACCCCGCAGGGCGGAGGCCCGTCCCCCCTGCCGCCGAACGGCCCGTCCTCCTGGCCTGACTCCCCGCCGCAGGGCGGCCCCTCGTCGTGGCCCGACGCCACACCGCAGAACGGGCGGCCGGCGCGGCCCGACGCCCCGCTCCCCGGCGGGCCGTCCTCGTGGTCCGAGGGCCCCCAGCAGGGCAGCGCCGGGCAGACCGCCTGGCCCGATGCGCCGTCACGGGGCGGGTCGGGGTTCGGCCCGCCGAGCGAGGACCGCCCGGTGCCGGACCCGGTCCCGGCCTGGGAGCAGCCGCCCCCGCCCGCCGGCTCCTGGTCGAACCTCTCCTCCCCCGCCCCCTGGCCCCCCGCGGAGCGGGACAAGGCCGGCGCTCCGGAGCAGGCGACGGCGATGTACCAAGTGGACGACCTCCCGCAGGGAGCGCACGCGCCGCCCCGGCAGCAGCACCCCTCCGAAGAGCGGACGATGACGTACGCCCAGCACTCCGAGAACCTGCTCAACGACCGCGCCGTACCCTCCACCCCCAATATGGACTCTTCGCACACCAGCACCACGCCCCCCAGCGAGGACACGGGCGCCCCCCGCCCCGGCTCGAACCTCAGCCGCGACCCCTCGGACCCCGACCGCCCGTTCGTGACCGCGGGCCAGATCAGCGGCTCCCGCACGCCGCCGCCGGAGCGCCAGCAGGAGCTCTGGAACACCGTCTTCGGCGACAACTACGAGGGCATGGGCGACCAGGACGGCCTGGAGGAGGAGAGCCAGGGCAAGCCCATCTGGATCTACGCGCTCGGCGGCTCCGTGGCGATCGCGCTGGTCGCGGCGCTGCTGTGGGCGTTCCTCGTCGGCCCGCTGGCCGGTGACGACCCGGCGGCCTCCAACACCGCGGCCGAGCAGCCGACGACCGCGCAGAAGCCGAGCGCCACGAGGTCCTCGACCACGATCGGCCCGCTACCGAAGTACTCGGGCAAGGCCGCCCCCGTTCTCGGCCGGGTGCCCGATGCCGCCGCCGGGATCTCGCTCCCGCGCCTGGGCGGCACCTGGCGGCTGGACACGCGCACCACCGTCAAGGCGACGTACAACTACGACACCCGCCAGTTCGTCCCGATCACGCAGGACAAGAGCGCCCAGCTCATGTCGGGCCCGCTGCCTCAGAAGCTGGCCTCGTACTACGAGAAGGACAACCTGGAGCCGGTCATCAAGCAGGTCGTGCTGGACGCGCGCAAGCGCTTCTTCCCCACCGGCAACAAGGTGCGCAAGATCGCCCAGCAGCCGATCAAGGTGGGCGACAGCACGGGACGGCTGATCGCGTACTCGCTGACGTCGGACACGGAGAAGGCCACGATCGTGACGATGGCCGTCAACACCGGCGGCAACCTCCCGGCCATCGTCTACATGTCGATCCCGACCGAGAGCAAGCAGCTCCTGCCCGACGTCCGCACGGTCATGAACCAGCTGAGGATCGGCGCCCAGGGCTGATCAGAAGTCGCACTCCATGTGCTTGATCCCGTTGATGAACATGGAGTGCAGCCGGTCGGGCCTGCCGCCCTCGATCCGCGGCACGCGGCGCAGCAGCTCGCGGAACATCACCGTGATCTCCCGCCTGGCCAGGTGCGCGCCCAGGCAGAAGTGGGGCCCGGGCCCGCCGAAGCCGACGTGCGGGTTGGGCTGCCGGGTGATGTCGAAGCGGAGCGGGTCGGCGAACACGCTCTCGTCCCTGTTCGCCGACCAGTAGAACAGGACCGCCTTCTCGCCCTTGCGGTAGAGGTGCCCGTTCATCTCGTGGTCCCGGGTGACCTTGCGGCGCATGAAGTTCACCGGGGAGGCCAGCCGGACGATCTCCTCCACGGCGCCGGGCGCGTGCCCGTCGACGTCCTCCAGCCAGAGCGCGCGCTGCCCGGGGTTGTTGGTGAGCAGGCGCAGGCCGTACGAGATGGCGTTCCTGGTGGTCTCGTTGCCTGCCACCACCAGCAGGATGAAGAACGAGCCCAGCTCCTGCAGCGTGAGCCGCTCGCCGTCGATGTTGGCGTTGACCAGGGACGAGGTCAGGTCGTCCGTGGGGTGGTCGGTGCGGTGGGCGGCGAGGTCCTGAACGAGCTGCTGGAGCTCCATGCCGGCGTTGAGCACGCGCTCGGCGAGCTGGTCGAGGTCGGCTCCGCCGTATTCGGGGTCGAAGCCGCCGAGGATGACGTTCGAGCGCTCGAAGACGAACCGGTAGTCCCGCTCGGGGATGCCCATCATGTCGCAGATGATCTTCAGTGGCAGGCGCGCGGCGACCTCGGTGACGAAGTCGCAGCCCGGCCCCTTCTCCAGCAGGTCGTCCACGATGGCGACGGCCGCCGCCTCCACGTCCGACTCGAACTGCTTGATCATCTTGGGTGTGAACGCTCGCGACACGATCCTGCGCAGCCTGGCGTGGCGCGGGTCGTCCATGTTGATCATCGAGCCGAAGTACTCGCCGAACTCGGCGGGCATGTCGGGGATGTTCGTCGCGCCGCCGTCGCCCGAGCAGAAGACCTCGGGGTTGCGGCTGGCTTCGAGAATGTCGGCGTGCTTGACCAGCGCGTGGTAGCCGGGGCCCGGGGGCGCGAAGTCCACCTCCATCTCCTGGAAGAAGGCGGGGGTCTCCAGCGAGCGCAGCCGCTCGAACGCCTCCTCGCGCTCGCTCATGGGCCTGGCCCAGAAGTCGCGCTCCGACAGGTCGAAGTCAAGGACGCTCATATGCCCATCTTTTGTGAAAGCAACCACTTACGTCAATGAAGAAAACCTGTGGCCTCTGACGGCGGGCGGGCCCTAGGGTGGCGCGCATGACGTTCTTCTTCCACCTCCGGTAGCGATCCGCTGGCGGGTCGCGGACGACCCCACCGCCGGCGATGCGGGACGGCTGAGCGAGCGCCGTCCCGGGTCGCGACGTGGGAGAAGGACACGTGCATACCTTTGCCGTGGCCAGGGCGGTGCATGGCATCGAGCCCCTGGTGGCCACGGAGATTCGACGTTCCCGGCTGGGCGTGGTGCGCGGGGTGCGCCATCGCGAGGTGTGGTTCGAGGCCTCGGCGGGGGCCGACCTGCTGGGCCTGCGGACCGCGGACGACGTGCTGCTCGCCGCCGCCGTGGTGGACGGGATCGGCCACGGCCGCTCCGCGCTGCGCAGGCTGGCCCTGGCGGCGCGTGCGGTGGACGTGCGGAGCCTGGTGGACTCCGGCAACGGGGTGGAGGTGTCGGCGTCGTTCGTCGGGCGCCGCAACTACACCCGGTTCGAGATCGAGGACGCGGTCGGGGCCGAGCTGGCCCGGCGGCTGCGGCTGCCGTACCACTCCAGGAGGGACGGGGCGCGGCCGCCGCGGGACGCGATGGCGTGGCGGGTCACGATCGAGGGCGAGCGGGCGCTCATCGCGCTGCGGGCGGCGGACCGGCCGCTGCATCGGCGGGCGTACAAGACGGCCTCGATCCGGGGCACGCTGCACCCGCCGGTGGCCGCCGCCATGGCGGCCCTGGCCCGTCTCGGGAGCGTGGGGACGGTGCTCGACCCGTGCTGCGGCGCGGGAACGACGCTGATCGAGGCCCAGGCGTCGGCCCCGGGGGCGCGGCTGCTGGGCTTCGACCACGACCCGGCCGCGCTCCGCGCGGCGAGCGCCAACGCTCGGGCCGGGGCCGACGGCGGGGCGGCGTTCCGGTGGGGCGTGGCGGACGGCGGGCGGATCCCGGTCGCCGGCGGGAGCGTGGACCGGGTGCTGGTGAACCCGCCCTGGGGGCGTCAGGTGCCGCCCCGCGGGCTGCTCGCGCGGGACCTCGGCCCGCTGTGGCGGGAGGTCCGGCGGGTGCTGGCCGGCGACGGGCTCGTCGTGGCGCTGGTGCACGACGGGATCCCGCACGGGTTCGCGCTGGAGGAGGCGGTCCGGGTCAGCCTCTCGGGGCGGCATCCGGTGATCGCGGTCCTCAGGAAGGAGGCGGGCCGCGTCAGGAGGTGAACCCCCGCGGGCGGACCTGGGTCATCTCGGCCGATGACGGCGAGCCGAGCCAGTCGAGGATGAGCCGGTTGACCTCGGCCGGGCGCTCCAGGTGCAGGAAGTGCCCGGCGCCCGCCACCTGCTCGGCCCGCGACCCCGGGGGCAGGTGACTCGCCGCGTTCTTGGCCAGCCCGGGGCCCAGGCATCCGTCCTGGGCGCCGTGCAGGTACAGGACGGGGCCGGTGATCCCGCCCTCCAGGGCCGGGTAGCGGCCGGAGGGCGGCGTGGTGCCGAGCATGGCCCGGTAGTAGCCGAGGGCCGCGCTCAGGTTGGCGGGCGCGCCGATGCTGCGCCGTACGAACTCCAGGTCCTCGCGGGCGTCGTAGCCGGGCGACCAGTCGTGCCAGAGGTTCTCGAAGAAGCCGGGGCTCGCGGCGGCCGCCTCGCCCAGGGCCGTCTGGAAGAGGAAGATGTAGAAGGACCGCTTGAGCTGGTCGTACTCCAGGAATCCGGCGCCGAGCGAGCCGGGCGGCGGCACCGCGAGCGTGACGGCCCGCCGGAAGCGTCCTGCCAGGTGGTAAACGGGGAATGCGCCCCAGTCGTGCCCGATGACGACCGAGTCCTGGTCACCCCCGAGCTCCTCGTGCAGCGCGCGGACGTCGGCCACCAGCGCCGCGTCCTCGTACGCGCCGTCGGCGGGCACCTCGGTGGGCGCGTAGCCCCGCATGAACGGCGCGACCGCGCGGTAGCCGCGCTGGGCCAGCGCGGGCATCAGGTGCCGCCAGGTGTGCGCGGAGTCGGGAAAGCCGTGCAGGCACAGCGCCAGCGGCCCCTCCCCCAACGACAGATACGCGAACTCCACCCCATTGGCGTGGACAGTCCTGATCTCCATGACTGCGAAACCTAGCATTCGGCCCGCCTCAGGAGTACCACTACTCGAAGGGGCCTGCGTCACAGAGGAGAACTCATGCGCCGGGGGCGGGTGCCCGCGCGCGCCGGTCAGAAGGTGTAGCTCATGTGCTTGATGCCGTTGATGAAGTTGGACAGCAGGTGGTCGGGCTCCCCCACGGCCTGGATGTGCGGCACGCGGGTGAACAGCTCGCGGAACATCACGGTCATCTCCCTGCGCGCCAGGTGCGCGCCCAGGCAGTAGTGCGGCCCGGGCCCGCCGAAGCCGACGTGCGGGTTGGGGTCGCGGGTGATGTCGAAGGCGTCGGGGTCCGGGAAGACGGCTTCGTCGCGGTTGGCGGAGTTGTAGAAGAGCAGCACCTTGTCGCCCTTCCGGTACTGGACGCCGTTCATCTCGTGGTCCCGCGTCAGCGTGCGGCGGAACTGGATCACCGGCGTGGCATACCGGATGATCTCATCGCACGCGGTGACGATGTGGCCGTCGAAGTTGTTCAGCAGGATCGCGCGCTGCTCCGGGTGGTCGGTGAACAGCTTGAGGCCGTGCGCGATGGCGTTGCGGGTGGTCTCGCTGCCCGCCACCACCAGCAGGATGAAGAACGACCCCAGCTGCTGCGGGCTGAGCCGTTCCTCGCCGTTGACCAGCAGGCTGACCAGGTCGCCCGTGGGGCGCTTGCGCCGCTCGTCGCCCAGGCGGGCGGCCAGCCGGTTGAGGGAGTAGCCGGCGCGCAGCAGCTTGGCCAGGCCCTTGGCGACGTTGCGGCGGTTGAGGTCGATGCCGACGCCGGTGTACTCGGGGTCGGCGTTGCCCAGGATGACGTTGGTCTGCTGCAGCACCAAGTCATGGAATTCGGCCGGGATCCCCATCATGTCGCAGATGACGCGTACGGGGAGCTTGGCGGCCACCTGCGCGACGAAGTCGCCCGGCCCCTGCTCGATCGCCTCGTCCACGATCTCGGCGGCGGCCCTGGCCAGGTCCTCTTCCATCTTCGCCAGGATGCGCGGCGTGAACGCCCTGGACACGACCCGCCGTAACTGCGCGTGCCTCGGGTCGTCCATGTTGATCATCGAGCCGAAGTACACGCTCAGCCAGCGCGGCATGTCGGGGATGCTGTTGGAGCACGGCTCGCTGCTGAACACGGCCGCGTTCCTGCTGGCCTCGATCACGTCGGCGTGGCGTACGAGGGCGTAGAAGCCGGGACCGCCGCCGATGAACGGCACGATCTGCTCACGCATGAAGACCGGGCGGTCCATCTGTCTCAGCCTGCGGAAGGCCTCGTTGCGCTCGGACTGCGGCAGCCCCCAGAACGGGATCTGCGACAGGTCCATGTCGGCGGACAGTGTCATATCACACAAGCCTTCTGCAAGTGCCCACTTACGTCAAGGGGCACTTACTGGTGCTTACCGATTAAATCTGCTGCCTTTTCGCCGATCATGATAGCCGGGGCATGCGTGTGACCGCGGTTCAACGTCGGCATCACGGACACGTCGACGACCCTGAGCCCTTCGACGCCCCGTACGCGCAGGGAGGGGTCGACCACGGAGGCGTCGTCCGTGCCCATGCGGCAGGTGCCGACCGGGTGGTAGAGCGTCTCGCCGCGCTCGCGCACCCACCGCGCGAGCTCCTCATCGCTCTCCGGCGCCCAGTACGGCGCCATCGGCCCGCCCGCCCAGGGCTTCATCGCCGCCGTGGCGAAGACCTGTTTGGCCGTCTTCAGCCCCGCGACCAGGCGCTTGACGTCGGCCTCCGCGCTCAGGTAGCCGGGGTCGATGACCACGTCCCGGCCGTTGAGCCCGACCCTGCCGCGGCTCTCCGGCTGCAGCAGCACGACCCCGACGGTGAGTCCGTGGCCGGTCGGCGGGGCGAGGCCGTGGTCGACGAACGGCACAGGCGCGAAGATCAGCTCGATGTCGGGCGCGGGCTCCTCGGCCGAGGTCCTGATGAACGCGACCGCCTCACCCACGTTCGTGGTGAGCATGCCGGAGCGCAGCACGATGTAACGCAGCAGGTTGCTGATCGACTCGGCCTTGGTCAGCGTCACCGGCTGCTTGCACTCGACGAACACGCCGGACGAGAGGTGGTCCTGGAGGTTCTTGCCGACCTCGGGCAGCTCGTGCACGACCGTGACCCCGGCGTCGCGCAGCTCGTCGGGCGCGCCCACGCCGGAGCGCATCAGCAGGTACGGGGAGCCGATCGCGCCCGCGGACAGGATGACCTCGCTTTTGGCCTTGATCTGGGCGCCCCCGCTGTGCTCGATGCCGATCGCGCGCCTGCCCTCGAACACCACCCGGTCCACCGTCGCCCCGGTGATCACATGGAGGTTGGGCCGGGCCTTGGCCGGGCGCAGGTAGGCGTCGGCCGAGCTCCACCTGCGGCCCCGGTTCTGGGTGACGGGGGTGGGGCAGTAGCCCTCGTTGGAGCGGCCGTTCAGCTCGCCGAGCCGGGTGAGGCCGAGCTCCTCGCACGCCTTGAGGAAGGCGGCGGTGGTGACGTTGGGGCTGCGCAGCTCGGAGATGTAGACGGGCCCGGAAGTGCCGTAGACGCCGCCCTCGTTGCTGCCGACGCGGTGCTCGGCCCTGGTGAAGTACGGCAGGACCTCGCTGTACGACCAGCCGGGGATGCCCCACTGGTCGTAGTCCTGCCCGCAGCCGCGTACCCACATCTGGGCGTTGAGCGAGGACGAGCCGCCGATCACGCGGCCTCTCGGCCAGTAGAGCTCGCGGCCGGACATCTCGCTCTGCTTGGCCGTGGTGTAGTTCCAGTCGTAGTCGGTCTTGAACAGCTTGGCGAAGCCGGCGGGCATGCGGATCTCCAGCTTGTCGTCCTGACCGCCCGCCTCGACCAGCGCGACCGACACGCCCGGATCGGCCGAGAGCCTGTTGGCCAGCACACACCCGGCGGATCCCGCCCCGACGATCACGTAGTCGTACTCCATGGCTCCTCCAAGTAACTTGTTACTTGCTTACTCCAGGCCGGGCGGCACGTCCATACGGAGTTGTGACCTCGGTTACCTACTAGTCGGTATGACCTCCTGCGAGGATGGCGCCCAAGCCCCGGCTCAGAGGAGGAAGGCGCCATGCTCAACCTGTCGATCGTCCTGGAGGACAGCGCCAGGAACACCCCCGACGGCACCGCCATCGTCTTCGGCGACATGCGACTGCCGTACTCCATGATCGACACCATCGCCAACCAGGTCGCGAACCTCCTGGTCGCACGCGGCGTCGGCAAGGGAGACAAGGTCGCGCTGGCGTGCCCCAACCTGCCGTACTTCCCGTTCGTCTATTACGGCATCCTGAAGACCGGCGCCACGGTGGTGCCGCTCAACGTGCTGCTGCAGTCGCGGGAGATCACCTACCACCTCGGCGACAGCGACGCCAAGGCCTTCTTCTGCTTCGAGGGCACGCCCGAGCTGCCGCTGGGCGAGCGCGGCAAGGCGGGCTTCGAGGCCGCGGAGGACTGCGAGCACTTCTTCGTGCTGCCCGCGACCCCGCTCGCGACCGAGTCCGAGTACGGCGAGTCGATCTGGGCGGCGCTGGGCGGCATGGCGGGCGAGTTCGCGACCGTGCAGACGGCGCCCGACGACACCGCGGTGATCCTCTACACCTCGGGCACCACGGGCCAGCCCAAGGGCGCCGAGCTGAGCCACCAGAACATGCTCATGAACGCCATGGTCAGCGACAAGATGTTCCCCCGCTCCGACGAGGGCGACACCTACCTGGCGGTCCTGCCGCTGTTCCACTCCTTCGGCCAGACGGTCGTCATGAACACCGGCTTCCTGCGCGGCGCCACCGTCGTGCTGCTGCCGCGCTTCGACCCGGGCGAGGCGCTCGCGCTCATGGCCAAGGAGGGCGTCACGTTCTTCGCCGGGGTGCCGACGATGTACTGGGGCATGCTCACCAAGATCCACGCGGAGGGCGCGGAGGTGCCCCGCGCCCTGCGCGTCGCCGTCGCGGGCGGCGCGTCCTCGCCGGTCGAGGTGCTCAAGGACTTCGAGCGGACCGTCGGCGTCGGCATCCTGGAGGGGTACGGCCTGTCGGAGACCTCGCCGGTGGCCAGCTTCAACCAGCTCGGCCGCCCCACCAAGCCCGGCACCATCGGCACGCCGATCTGGGGCGTGGAGATGAAGCTGGTCGACGGCGACTGGAAGACCGTCGAGGGCGAGGGCCCCGGCGAGATCGCCGTCCGCGGCCACAACATCATGAAGGGCTACTACGGCCGCCCGGAGGCGACGGCCGAGGTGATGCAGGACGGCTGGTTCCGCACGGGCGACATCGCGACCCGTGACGCGGACGGGTACTATTCCATCGTCGACCGGGCCAAGGACATGATCATCCGTGGCGGCTTCAACGTCTATCCGCGGGAGCTCGAAGAGGTCCTGATGACCCACGAGGCCGTGTCACTGGCCGCCGTGGTGGGGGTCGCGCACGAGTCCCACGGCGAGGAGATCAAGGCGTACGTCATCCCCACGCCGGGCGTGACGATCACCGAGGACGAGCTGATCGCCTGGGCCAAGGACAACATGGCGGCCTACAAGTACCCCCGGATCGTCGAGTTCCGTGACTCCCTGCCGATGACGGCCACGGGCAAGATCCTCAAGCGCGAGCTCCGGTAACCGGTCGGCTCCCTTCCCTCAGGCGCGGGCACCTTGCCCGCGCCTTTCTCTTTCGGAGGTCACGTGGCGGACAGTTACGTCGTCATCACCGGAGGGCCGGGCGCGGGGAAGAGCACCCTGGCCGGGCACCTCTCCTCACTGGGGTTCCGGGCGCAGCCGGAGGCCGGGCGGGCGATCATCCGTGACCAGGTGGCGATCTCGGGGCCGGCGCTGCCGTGGCTGGACCCGGGGCTGTTCGCCGAGCTGATGCTGTCGTGGGACCTGCGGTCCTATCACGCCGCCTCGGGCGCGGGGCCCGTGGTCTTCGATCGGGGGCTGGTGGACACGATCGGCTATCTGCGCATGCTGGGGCGTACGGTGCCGGGACACCTGCACAACGCGGCTCGGACCTACCGCTACCACCGGCGGGTGTTCGCCGCGCCGCCGTGGCCGGAGATCTACGAGCACGACAGCGAGCGCAGGCAGAGCCTCGGGGAGGCCGAGCGGACGTACGAGGCGGTCGTGCGGGCCTACGCGGACTACGGCTACTCGGTGGTCACGCTGCCCCGGGCGCCGGTCGAGGAGCGGGCCGCGTTCCTCATCCGCGCGGCCGGCTGGCCGGGACGTACCTGAACGACACTTGTGATCATTTCCGCTCCCTCTGGTATTATTTGCACTAGATAAGTCTCTGCTCTTATGTAGATATTAAGTCAAAGAAGAGGAGTTGGGCTTGTCAACCGACCCGAGCACCGTCTTCCGGCGCTACCTGAGCGCGATCGTGCTCAACAGCCTGGCCGCCGCCGAGGCCGCCGGGCTCAACGCCACCGACTACTACGCGCTCAACCTGCTCGACCTCACCGGGCCGCTCACCTCCGGCGAGCTGGCCGCCCAGACGGGGCTGACCACCGGCGCCACGACGCGCCTCATCGACCGCCTGGAGCAGGGCGGGTACGCACGCCGCGCGCCCGACCCCGCGGACCGGCGCAAGGTGATGGTCGAGCCGACAGGCCGGCCGGAACGGCTCGACGAGGTCCTGGCGGGCACCCGGGCGCGGCTGGCCGAGTTGATCCAGGGGTATCCGGAGGCGGAGCGGGCCACGTTGTTCGACTATTTCGAGCGGGCGGCGGCGGCGTACCGCTCGGCCACCGACGAGCTCGTCGCGGCGAGGAACGCGTGACGCGCCCCCTGGCCCTGTTCGACCTGGACAACACGCTCATCGACCGGCTGGCCGCCTTCAAGCTGTGGGCCGCGGAGTTCGCCGCCGAGCGGGGGCTCTGCGAGGAGGCGGTGGCGTGGATGGTGGCGACGGACGCGGACGGGTCCCTGCCCATGAACGTGTTCTTCGGGCTGGCCCGCGAGCGCTTCGGGCTGGGCGAGCCGGTCGACGCGCTGTGGGCGGCCTACCGGGCCCGGCTGCCGCACCTGGTCTCGTGCCCGGCCGAGGTGCTCGACGGGCTCGATCGGCTGCGGGCGGCCGGTTGGGCGGTGGGCATCGCGACGAACGGGATGGCCGACAACCAGACCGGCAAGATCGAGCGTACGGGGCTCGCGGCCCGCGTGGACGGCTGGGCGATCTCCGACGCGGAGGGCGTGCGGAAGCCCGACGTCCGGCTGTTCGAGATCGCGGCCCGCAGGTGCGGCGCGTCGCTGGGGCCGGGCGGCTGGGTCATCGGCGACGACCCGGAAAAGGACGTCGCGGGCGGCCGCCGGGCGGGATTGCGGACGATCTGGATCGACCGTGGAGTCTCCGGCGGGGTCGCGGCCGATCACACGGTGACCGACGTGCTGTCCGCCATCGAGCTGTTAATCCGGCTGAAGTGAACCGTCCTGATCGATAGCGTGGCCGGATGCAGGACAGGCCGGATTCGTTCGACGAAGGGCTGCTGCCGCCCGCGCTCGGCGCGTGGGGCATCGAGGCACGCACGCTGGACTACGCGCCGGTCGGCTTCGGCGACTACCACTGGGTCGCGGACGGGCGCTGGTTCATCACGGTCGCGGACGTACGCCGGCGCGGCTTCGACGGGCTTCGGCCGGCCATGGACACGGCCGCGGCGCTGCGGTCGGAGGCGGGGCTCGACTTCGTGGTGGCGCCGCTGCGCACGACCGACGGCGCGACGCTCCTGCGGCTCGACCGCCACCGGTGGGCGATGAGCGTCTTCCCCTTCACGAACGGCCGCGCCGGCGAGTTCGGCGAGGAGCAGCCGGCCGAGGACCGCGCCGCGATCATCGAACTGCTCGCCACCCTCCACGCCACGCCGCCGCCCCTGTCCACTCCCCCGCGTCCCCTGGAGCTCTCGGGCCGGGCCGGGCTGGAGCAGGCGTTCCAGGACGGGCGCCTGCCCTGGCTGGGCGGCCCGTACTCGGAGCCCGCCAGGGAGCTGATCGCCGACCACGCCGGAGTGCTGCGCCGCAGGCTCGCGGAGTTCGACCGGATGGCCGCCGCCCCCGGCGAGCCCGTGGTGACGCACGGCGAGCCGCACCCGGGCAACCTGCTGCGTTCGGGCGAGCGGTGGCTGCTGGTCGACTGGGACACGGTGGGGCTGGCCGTGCCCGAACGCGACCTGTGGCTGGTCGCCCGGGACGCCGACGACCTGGCCCGCTACGCCGACGCCACGGGCCGCACGCCCGACCCGGCGGCGCTGGAGCTCTACCGGCTGCGGTGGGCTCTGGACGACGTGGCCGAGTTCGTGGAGTGGTTCCGCTCGCCGCACGGGCACACGCCGGACGCCGAAGAGAGCTGGGAAGCCCTCACGGGCACCCTCGAAACCCTGGCGTCCCCGTTCGACAACCTGGTCTGACGTCCGGCCGATCCGGCACGCACGACGCGAAGGCATCCCGCGACTGCTCGCGTCCGGCCGGGACCTCGTGCTCGGCCCTGCCCTCTCGATTCGTGAATCTTACTCTTGCTTACATGCATACTGTAGTCATATGGTCACCCTTAGCAATCACGTTCGCCAAAGGAGATCGCGTGGGCAGGCACGCCAAGCCCCATAGTCCCAAGGACGAGCTACCAGAGCCCCAAGAGGACTCCACTGAAGACGAAACCCACACCAGCCGCGGGAAACACGCCAAGGACCGGCAACTGTCACAGTAGACGCGCACCGCTCCCCACCACAGGGGACGGTGCGCCGCCGTTCCACGCGCTCGCGTGACCTCCGGGGCTATTGGCGGGAGAGTGCCCGGGTGAGGCCCGCCAGGATGGTCGTGGCAAGGATCCACCCCGCGGCGATCATCAAGGCCGCGAGCCACTGTTGTGAACCGCGCGGGCCGAAGGCGCTCTCCTGGCCGAAGCTGATGATCGGGAGGAGCAGGTCCAGGGTGTAGAGGAAGGCGTTGAAGGGGGGCGCCTCGCCCGGTTTGAAGGCCGGCGGGTGGTCGACGGCGAAGACGACCGTGCCGATGAGGAGAAGGGCTGCGAGCCAGAGCGCGGCACGCGACGGGCGGTAGCCGTACCCGACCGTCCAGTCCTGCAGGTAGCCCCAGAGCCGCGCCCCAAGCCGTTGCCCCGTGCGGCGGCGACGCTGTTTGGCCAGCAGCACGTCCCGGGCGGCCTCGTCGAGACCATGCCTGCGGTAGACCATGGCCAACTGCTCGTACGGCTGGGGCTGGTAGTCCTCCTTGGCCAGCCAGTCGAGCCGCTCCTGGACCGGCAGGGGAGTCTCAAGGCTGTCGTAGGTGAAGCCATTCATCAGGAGTTGAGCCGGCCACCGGCCGGGAACGTCATCGAGCACGCCGACCCGGGTGTGGCGAAGGTCGACGCCGCCGAGAAGCACGGTCTCCGGCCCGATCTTCAGCGAAGCCGCTTCGACGCCACGTACGTGCAGGTCGCCGTCGATGGTGGTCTCCTCGAAGCACAGCGTGGCGGCGATCCGCGAATTCCTGATCGAGAGGGCTCCCCGGGCCGTGAAGCCTTCGCAGCAGTCGATGCCACCGCCCACGGTCACCTCCCACAGGGCCAGCACCCGCCCTCCGGGATTGCTGAGAGCAGCACCGTGAAACTCCAGGCTGCCTTCCACCTTGGCGTCGATGAGCACGATCTCCCCATCGGCGGTGAAGCCCTCGCTGCAACTGAGCCTGCCGGTGACCCCCAGCCGCCGCAGTGACAGCGCCGCCGCAGCCGGGTTGGACAGTGTCCCGCCGTCGAGGTTGACCGATCCGCGGACCTGCGTCGAGTCGAGGAAGACCTCTCCGGTCGCCACGAAGCCCGGCGTGGCTCGCAGCCCGCCGCCGATCTCCATCAGCGGCGCGTTCAGCGCACGTCCTCCCGGGTTGACGAGGGTCGCATGAGCGAACGAGAGCGCCCCGGCCACGCGGACTCCCCGCAAGAGCACTTCACCCTCGGCGGTGAAACCCCCATTGATGAGCAGCCCACCCTCGACGGTCAGCCTTTCCGCGTTCAGGGCGATGCCGTCGGGGTTGGACAGCCGAGCTCCGCCGAACCCGCATCGGCGTCCCACCCGGGCATCCTGCACGCTCAGCTCGCCGTACGAGCGGAAGCCGCGACCACACGACAACCCGCCGTCGATGACGGCCCCCTCGGCGATGAGGCCGTAGCCGCCTGACCGCCCGACCCGCGCGCCGTCGAGCGTCATCGTCCCGCCGATCCTGGCGCCCGCGATGCGTAGCTCCCCGTCGATGACGGCGTTCGCGCACAGGAGATCCCGCTCGACGATCAGGCCGTCGGCGTGGATGGCCAGATCAGCGCGGATCTCCGCACCGCTGAGATCCACCGTGCCGGACACGTGCGCTCCGCCGAGCCGAACCGGGCCATCCACCAGACACCCTTCCAGGCCCAGGCCCCCGCCGATCACGGCGTCGCCGGCCTGTAACCCGGGCAACCGGGAGGCCGCGAGATCGACCAGGCCGGTGCGAGCCCCGGTGAACACCGGCGCCTCCTCGAACTCGCATCCGGTCAGGATCAGAGGGTGTTGTACCTCGGCGTACGACAGATCCAGCCGGCCGGTGATCCGAGCTCCGGACAGGCGCAGCCCGGGCGTCTGCCCGGGAAGGGGCTCCCGGGCGCCGAGCAGCAGCCGCGCGATGACCGCGGCCCGGACGGGAGAACCGGGAAGGTCTACATGGCGCGCTGCGGGAAACGCCTCCCAGAGGGCGAGTTCCGGTTCGAAAAGATCCTCGGTGATCACAGGGCGCTCCCGGAACGTCGCACGCGTCGGTAAGGAGATGGTCCAAGGTCACCACCGGCTTCGCAACCGCGCGATCGTGACATCCGGCGGTGGAGGATCTTCCCACTCAGAGGAAAGATCCTCCCCTCCGGAGGAGGAATGACATCCCCATGTCAATCATTCGAGCCGCGAGGCGCTTTCGCCTTTCGGTCGCGCCGCCTTAGGGTCCGAGAAGGACTCCAGCATGGAGAGGGCGTCCGTCGGGACCGCGCCCGCGCGGAGAGCTTCCCCCCGCGCCATGCCTTGCGGTGGAGGATCTTCCTACTCGGGAAGAAGATCCTCCACCACGGGGGAAAAAGACACACCCGTGGCCTCGGGGAGCTATCGGCGATAGGCGACGGTCTGCACCGGTGGGGATGACCGACTCCTGCGCGACCTTGAGGCCGGTGCGCTCCGTTTCCCGCCGCGCCGTTTCCCGGCCCGTCAAGGTGGCGACGGCCGTCCTCGGCGGAGCCTCCTTGGGAGGCGCCGGCTGAGCGCTCGTACGGCGCGCGGCGCCCCCCAAGGTGAAGACCGTGTTTCAGGGCCAGTCGAGGGAAGGCCGGAGGGGGAGTTCGGAGCGGCCCTCCGTGTCGAGCTTGACGCCCAGCACCTGGTGGAGCTGGACCTTGTTGCGCTCGAAGCCCACGATGCAGCCCGCCATGTACAGGGCCCACACCCGGGCCGTGCCCATGCCGACCTCCTCGACCGCGTCCGTCCAGTTGGAGTCGAGGTTGTCGCACCAGTGGCGCAGCGTCTTGGCGTAGTGCTCGCGCAGGTTCTCCTCGTGGCGGATCTCGAAGCCGATGTCCTCCATCTGCCTGACCAGCCAGCCGACCGACTCCAGCTCACCGTCGGGGAAGACGTACCGGTTGATGAAGCCGCCCTTGTTGAACGTCTTCTCCTTGCCGGTCGGCCGCGTGATGCAGTGGTTGAGGATCCGGCCGCCCGACCTGAGCTTGCCGTACAGGAACTCGAAGTACGACGGGACGTTGGTCTTGCCGATGTGCTCGGTGAGGCCGATCGAGCTGACCGCGTCGAAGTCCGACTCCTGGACGTCGCGGTAGTCCATGTAGCGGACCTCCGCCAGGTCCTGCAGGCCCGCGTCCGCGATGGCCTTCTGGGCCCACTCGGCCTGCTGGCGGCTCAGCGTCACGCCGAGGGCCTTGACGCCGTAGTGCTTGGCGGCGTGCATGACCATCCCGCCCCAGCCGCAGCCGACGTCCAGCAGGCGCATGCCCGGCTTGAGGCCGAGCTTGCGGGCCACCAGGTCGAACTTGGTGTACTGGGCCTCTTCGAGCGTCGCGTCCTCCGAGGGGTAGACGGCGCACGTGTATGCCATGGACGGCCCCAGGACCCACTCGTAGAAGCGGTTGGAGACGTCGTAGTGGTGGTGGATGGCCTCGGCGTCGCGCTGCTTGGCGTGGCGGGAGCCGAGTTTGGCCAGGGTGCTCTGGCGCATCTCCTGCGGGGGCGGCGGCACCCGCATGAGCAGCGGCTTGACGCCCAGGGCGCGCACGGCGGCGACCTTCTCCTGAGTGGTCAGGTCGTTGGTGGTGATGTTCCACATGCGGTCGAGCAACGTGTACATGTCGCCGTGCACGTCGATGTGGCCGGAGATGTACGCCCTGGCCAGGCCCAGCTCGCCGGGTGCCTGCGCCAGGTAGGCGACCGCGATGGGGGATTTGACCTCGATGCTCAGGTCGGACCCGTCCGGTCCCGCCTTGCTGCCGTCGTACGCCTGGAACGCGACGTTCGCTTCCGAGCCGACGATCTTTTCAAAGATGGTTGCCAGCGCCACAGCTCACCTTCCCGCTACACATTTTTCGTAGAGGTCAAGCAGACGACCGTTCGGGTCGTATTCCCGCTTGACGGGCCAGTAGGCGTCGCCGTTGTACAGCTGCCAGAACTGCTCGCGAGCGTAGAACGAGGTCGAGTAGAGCGACTTGTGGCCGTCGAGCTCATGCACTTCGCGCTCGATCAGCCTGTTGTAGTAGCCGTCGAACTGCCCCCGCGGCAACGGCACCATGCCCCAGAATCCGAAGTTCACGTAGAGCCTGCCCGGCTCCAGAGGGTAGAGCGGCCAGCGCGAGCTCGCCCGCAGCGGACACATCCACACCGGTGTCATGCCCACCTTGTCGTGGAAGAACTCCAGGAACTCCGCCCCCCGCTCGACCGGAGCCTCGACGTCCTGGATCACGGACTCCTGCACGGGCTGGTCACGCCACCTGTCGATGCGGGCGGTGACGCCGTACTTCCGGTCCAGCGCCACGAGGCGGCGGTAGACGTCGGAGCGCATCCAGCGGCGCGGCATGAGGGAGCGGACGACGGGCTGCTGCACGCCGAACGCCCGCGAGCACCAGAACCAGTCGGTGTCCCAGCGCCACAGGTAGTCGCGGATGGTCAGCCAGTCGCGGTTGCGCTGCCTGATCGACTGGTAGTAGATGCGCATCCCGGTGTAGTCCGAGACGTAAGGCGCACGCTCGGCGAACCGGCCGACCGTGATGTACATCTCCCCCGGGGTGAAGAAGACGCCGTCCACGAAGTCGACGTTCTCCCCGTCGTGCACCATGCTGTCGCAGATCTCCTGCAGGGCCAGCATGCACTTGGCCGCGTCCGTGAACTTGACGTGCGTGAGATGCACGTACGGCTGGACCTTGCGGAGCTTGATCCGGATGCGCAGCGCGTAGCCGAGCGTTCCGTAGGAGTTGGGGAACGAGCGGAAGAGCTCCCGATGCTCGTTGTCGTCGCGCGCCACGACGACGCGCCCGTCACCGGTGAGGATCTCGAGCTCCTCCACCGACTCGTGCGGCAGGCCGTCCCGGAAGCTCGTGGACTCGATGCCGAGCCCGGTCACGGCCCCGCCCAGCGTGATCGTCTTGAGCTGCGGCACCACGTACGGCATGAGCCCGTACGGCAACGTCGCGTCCACCAGGTGCTCGTACGTCGTCATGCCCTGGACCTCGGCCGTCATGGTCTCGGGGTCGACGCTGATGACCTCGTCGAGATCTCTCGCCGAGAGCTTGGCCGTCCTGCCGCCGTCGCGGAACCTGAAGAGGTTGGACGTGGACTTGGCCAGGCGCGGGGCGGCGCCGCCCGGGATCTCGGCGTACGACTGCCGGATCTGCTCTACTGCCCGTTGGTGTGTCGACATCTTCGTCTCCACGGATGCACCCCCTTGAGCTGGTAGAGATCGTCCGTAAGAAGGTATCTCCCGTGAGCGACCTCGAACAGACCGGGGTCGTTAAAGACACGAAAACTGTTCATAGTGACAGGTGAAATGCCTAAGTGGTAGGCGATTGCGTAAACTTCCTGCGGATCGTGGGAGTTACGCCATTGACCACGTTGTCCACCTCGCGCCCCTCGACGGCGGCGGCGAGGTTGTCCAGGGTGGCCGTGAGCAGGCGACCCGTGGCCTCCGGGGTGACGCCCGCGACGTGCGGCGACAGCAGGACGTTCGGCAGGTCCCTCAGCGGGTCGTCGGCCGGCAGCGGCTCCACGTCGAAGACGTCGAGCGCCGCGCCGCCCAGGTGGCCCTCGCGCAGGGCCGTGACGAGCGCCTGCTGGTCCACGACACCGCCCCGCGCCGCGTTCACGAGCAGGGCCCCCTGCTTCATGCGGCCGGGGTCGACGAGGCCGCGGGTCTCGTCGGACAGCGCGATGACCACGACGAGCACGTCGCTGGAGGCGATCAGCTCCGGCAGGTCCGCGAAGCCGGGGTCCTGGCGGGGCGTGCGGGTCCAGTAGGAGACGTGGCAGCCGAGAGCTTGGAACATCTCCGCGCACGTGGCGCCGATCGGCCCGTAGCCGACGATGCCGACGCGGCGCCCGCGCAGCTCGTAGGGCTGCAGGCCCTGCTGGGGCCACTCACCCGCGCGTACGGCGGCGTCGGCGGCGCCCAGCTTGCGCGACAGCGAGAGCGTGGCGGCCAGGCACCACTCGGAGACCGCCACCGCGCTGACGCCCGGCGTGTTGGCCAGCGGCACCCCGGCCGCCGCCAGGGCGTCGAGGTCGTGTCCGTCCACGCCCACGGACGGCTGCTGCACGAACGCCAGCAGGGGAGCGGCCTTGACCGCCTCGGCGTCCATCGCGAGCGTGCCCGTCCAGTCGCCGAGCACGATCTCCGCCTCTGCCAGCGCGGCCAGCAGCGCGTCCCGGTCACGGGCGGCCGGCACGCGTACGTCCACCTGCCCGCCCAGCGGGGCGAGCAGGTGGCGCAAGAGCTCTTCGGGGAGCGGGGGCAGGGCGAGCAGGTTCCAGGGGGTCATGCCCCCACAGTAAAGCTGCTGATCACCTGTCGCATCAGTCCCCTGTTACGCATCCACTGGGCCTCGGCGACCGTCCAGGACAGGACGTACGCGGTGTCGCCGATCGCGACGACCCGACGTACCTCGTGGTACCGGGTGCCCGGCGTGACCCACGGGGCGTCGCCCCCGGTGCCCGCGGTCCAGGAGAACTCCCACTCCGCGGCCTTCGTGCCCTGGTGCACGACCATCCTGCGGCCGCGGGTGACGACGTTCTGGGCGTTCTGGGCGAGGGTCTCCTGCTCGTCGCGCAGGATCTGGTTCGGGTCGACGGAGGAGTAGACGGCCTCGACCCCGAGATGCGCGGTCCGGTCCCGGCGCGTCCACTCGGTGTAGGCCTCCTTGAGCGCGCCGCGCCAGCCGGTGGGCCGCATGATCGACCAACCGCCGTCACGCGACTTCCACGCGCGCACGATCGGGACGGCCCTGGTCACGCTGGACGTCGGGGTGGGAGTCGTGCTCGGCTCCGCCGTGTTCGTGGCCGTCGGCGTGAGCGGGCTGGTCGCGGCGGCGGGCTGGGCGGTGTGCCGCGGGGCGCCCTCCGCCGGGGGCGCGAGCCTGAAGTACGCCACCGTGCCGCCCGCGATCAGCACGACCGCCGCCGCGGCCGCCGCGAGCAGGGCGCGGCCCCGGCCGCCGCCCGGTTTCCGCTCCGGAACGTCCCGGTCGGCGCTCGCGGGCCTGGCCGTGAGGATGGCCTGGAGCAGCCGCTCGGCCTCCGCGGCGTCGACCCGCTGCTCCGGCTCCTTCTGCAGCAGCCCGCGCAGGATCGGGTGCATGATCGGCGGGATCCGGCGGTAGTCGGGCTCCTCGCTGAGCAGCGCGTTGAGCGTCGACATGGGGTCGCCCCGCTCGAACGGCGAGCGGCCCACCATGCACGCGTACAGGGTGGCGCCGAGCGACCACAGGTCGGAGGGCGGTCCCGCGTGCTCGGCGCGGACCCGCTCGGGAGCGAGGAAGCTCGGCGAGCCCGTGACCATGCCGGTCTTGGTGAGCGACGGGTCTCCCTCGGCGGTGGCGATGCCGAAGTCCATGAGCACCGCCCGGCCGTCCTCGGCCATCAGGATGTTGCTCGGCTTGACGTCGCGGTGCAGGATGCCCACCTCGTGGGCACTGCGCAGCGCCGACAGCACCTGCCGGCCCAGCTCGGCCGCCTCCCGCACCGGGAGCGCGCCGGAGGTGAGCACGACCTCCTCCACCGTGGGGTGACGCAGCAGCTCCATCACGATCCACGGACGACCGCCCTCCTCGACGACGTCGTAGATCGCGACGACGGACGGGTGGCTCAGCTTGGCCGCGGTGCGGGCCTCGCGGGCGGTCCTTAAAAGCTGGCGCTCCTGCTCGCCCGGCGACAGCCCGGCGGGCAGCAGCACCTCCTTTATGGCGACCTGCCGGTTGAGCAGGGTGTCCTGCCCTTCCCAGACGACGCCCATGCCCCCGCGGCCCAGTTCGCGTACTAACTGGTAGCGTCCCGCGATGAGCCGGTTGCTATCCGAAACCATGTCCTACCCCTGTTGACCACCCGAACACAGTGGGCAAGTTTCCCATACCTCCCACCTCTTCGCCGGAAGGTCGCGAAGGCGGCTTGCGATAGATCACCGAATGTTGTTCTACTGGGGAGATGCCTGACGTTCGCAGCGGCCCGCTCGCCGGGGTACGCGTACTGGAGCTGGCAGGGCTCGCACCTGGGCCGTTCGCCGGGATGATGCTGGCCGACCACGGCGCCGAGGTGCTGCGCGTGGACCGGGTCAAGGCGGTCTCCGACCGGCCGCGCGGCGATGTGATGGATCGCGGCAAGCATACGATCGGGCTGGACCTGAAGTCCCCGGAGGGCGTGGCCGCGTTCAAGGAGTTGGCTCGGCACGCCGACGTCGTGATCGAGGTGTTCCGCCCCGGGGTGGCCGAACGGCTCGGCATCGGCCCCGACGACCTCCACGCGGTCAACGAACGGCTGGTCTACGGCCGGATGACCGGCTGGGGCCAGGACGGGCCGCTGGCGCCCACGGCCGGCCACGACATCGACTACATCGCGATCTCCGGCATCCTGTCAATGCTGGGCCGCGAGGGCGAGCGGCCGACCCCGCCGATCAACATCCTCGGCGACTTCGCCGGCGGCGGGCTGATGCTGGCGTACGGGGTGCTGCTCGCCCTGTTCGAGCGGGAACGCACCGGCAAGGGGCGGGTGGTCGACGCGGCCATGGTGGACGGGGCGGCGATCCTGTTCTCGATGTTCTACCAGGCCGCGCAGAGCGGCTTCTGGGGGCCGCGCGGCACCAACCTGCTCGACACCGGCGCCCCGCAGTACGACACGTACGAGACGGCCGACGGCGGGTTCCTGGCCGTGGGCTCGCTGGAGCCGCAGTTCTGGGAGGCGATGGTGAGCCTGATGGGGCTGACCGACCTGCCCGACAGGAACGACCGGGCGCAGTGGCCCGCGTTGAAGGCCCGCCTGGCCGAGGAGTTCAGGAAACGCACGCGGGCCGAGTGGGAGACGCTGTTCGAGGGCTCGGACGCGTGCGTCTCGCCGGTGCTGTCCATGGCCGAGGCCCCCCGCCACCCGCACAACGCCGCCCGGGGCTCCTTCGTCGAAATCGGCGGCGTCACCCAGCCGGTGCCCGCGCCGCGCCTGCTCGGCGCGCCCCGGCCGGACCTCTCCCCCGCGACCCGCCTCACCGACCTGTCGGAGTGGGGGCTGTCTCAGGAGGAGGCGGACAAGCTCCGCGGCCAGGGGGTGCTCGCGTAGTCCTTCAGCGCGATCGAGTCGTGCAGCCGCACGCCTCTGCTGCTGATCTTGGCGGCCGCCGTGGTGAGCGCGACCGGCAGATGGTTGATCAGCCGCACGATCGCGGCCAGCGCCCAGAGGTCGAACCGGCTGCCGGGGACGATTCTCTTGGCCGCGTTGACGGCGAACGCGCGGCTGCGGCGCACGTAGTCACCTATCTCGGCCTCGTAGGCGGGGAAGGCCCGCGTGTGGTCCCCGCCGTAGATCGCGAGCTCGCCCGCCAGGACGTACGCCCCGACGACCGCCAGGCTCGTGCTCCCGCCGACAGCGGGGCCGGGGCAGTAGCCGGCGTCGCCCACGAGCGTCACCCGGCCGCGTGACCAGGTGTCCAGGCGGAGCTGCGTGATCGAGTCGAAGTAGAAGGCGGGCGTGCGGTCCAGCTCCTCCATCAGCCGCGGCACCTCCCACCCCATCCCCTCGAAGTGCTCGCGCAGCAGCTGCTTCTGCCGGGGGACGTCGCGGTGGTGGTAGTCGAGCTGCCGCGGCGTCCTGAACAGGAACACCGCCCGCGCGTCGTCCGCGTGCACGGCGCCGACCCCGGCCATCCGGCCCACCCCCGCGATGACCTTCGTGTGGCCGTCGAGCCCGACGTGGTCGGGCACCGAGACGACGGCCAGGTACGCGCCGATCCACGTGGTGAAGTCCGACTCGGGGCCGAAGACCAGGCGGCGGACGTTCGAGTGCAGGCCGTCGGCGCCGACGACCAGGTCGAACCTGTCTGTTCTGCCGCTGTCGAAGGTGACCTCGCAGTCGTCGGAGATCGAGGCGATGGAGTCGCCGAACACGTACTCGACGTCGTGCCGGGTGGCGTCGTAGAAGATCTCGCTCAGGTCGTCGCGCATGATCTCGACGTGCCGGTCGGAGACCGCGCTCAGCACGCGGCGCAGCTCCAGCTCGATGGGCCGCGGCGCACCCTCCCGGTACATCGTGAGCCGCTCGATGCCGGTCTTCTTCGCCGTGACCTGCTCCAGCACGCCCATCTTCTCGACGATGTCCATCGCCGGCCTGAACAGGTCGACCGCGTGGCCGCCGGTCTTCCTGAGCGCCGGGGCCCGTTCGACGACGGTGACGGTGAAGCCGTACCTGGTGAGCCAGTACGCCAGGGCCGGGCCCGCGACGCTCGCTCCGGAGATGAGGACTCGCATGGCCGCCTCCTTACTTAACGGATGGTAAGGACAAGGCTAGCACCTTACTTAACGATAGGTAAGGGATATTCTTCAGCCATGCCCAGTGACACCAGGACACGCATTCAGGAGGTCGCCCGCGAGCTGTTCGTCTCGCAGGGCGTTCAGAACACCAGCCTGCGGCAGATCTCAGACCGGCTGGGCATCACCAAGCCCGCGCTCTACTACCACTTCGCCTCGCGCGACGACCTCGTACGCAGCATCGTCCAGCCGATGGTGGAGGACATCGAACGGTTCGTCGCGACGCGGCGGCCCGGCGACCCCCGGCAGTTGCTCGACGACTACTTCGAGCTGATCTGGCGGCACCGCGACGTGACCACGATGATGGTGCGGGAGCTGTCCGTGCTGGGCTTCCTCGACCTGGGCACCCGCATGTTCGCCTGGCGGCGGCAGATCATCGCGCTGCTGCTGGGCCCGGAGCTCACACAGGCGCAGCACATCCGGGCGACGGTGGCGCTGGGCGGCATGTCCGACTGCTCGGTGGAGTACGCGAACCTGCCGATCGAGGAGGTCAAGCCGGCGGCCGTCGAGGCGGCGGCCGCCGCGCTCGGTCTCTAGACGGCCAGATAGAGGTCCACGCCGTCCGGGTGGTGGACCTCGAGGTCAGTGGTGAACGCGCGGGACGGCGTACCCCCCGACTCGGTGTGCTTCCAGACCTGCTGCCACGCGTCGACGAGGGCCTGCGGCATCGGGCCGCGGACCCCCAGCCGCAGCGACTGGCCGGCCGGCACGCGCACGGCCACCATGCCCTCCGGCAGCCGGGGCACGATGCGCACGCCGGTGCCGACGATCTGCGTGTAGGCGCCGTGGTGGTCGCTCTCGTAGTCGGTCAGCACCGCGTACAGGTTCTCGTCGACCCGCCCCGGAATGTGCGCGAAGGCCCCGGGAGCGCCGGCCCGCTGCCACAGCACGGGCAGCTTCGCCCGCGACGGATCCATCTCGTCGGCATTCGTGGTGCGTACCGCGAATCCCACCACGATCAATTCGCCCCGTTCGGTGACTTCCACAGGGCCCTCCCTCCCCCAAAAGTGTCCCGGCCGATCATAAGCCCCCGCCCAACGGGGAAACCCCTCGTTGGACAGTCACCGCATAAGATGAATGAACGTGAAGTTTCTCAACGACCTCGAGCCTCATTACGACCTGACCTATAGCGACGTGTTCATGGTCCCGTCGCGATCCGCGGTCGGCTCACGGCTCGCAGTCGACCTTTCAACGAACGACGGCACGGGCACCACCATTCCCGTCGTCGTGGCGAACATGACCGCGGTCGCCGGCCGTCGCATGGCCGAGACCGTGGCACGGCGGGGCGGCATCGCCGTGATCCCGCAGGACATTCCGCTGGACGTCGTGACCGACGTCGTCGACTGGGTCAAGAAGCGCGACCTCGTCCACGACACCCCGCTCACGCTCACCCCCCACGACACCGTCGGCGAAGCGCTGCGGCTGCTGCCCAAGCGGGCGCACGGCGCGATCATCGTGGTCGACTGGGAAAACCGGCCGGTCGGGGTCCTGACCGACGCCGACTGCCAGGGCATCGACATGTACACCCAGCTCTCGCAGGTCATGTCGAGCGAGCTGCTGACGCTGCCCGCCGGGCTGGACGCGCGGACGGCCTTCGAACGGCTGCACGGCGGCCGGCACCGGCTGGCCCCCATCGTGGACCCCGACGGGCGGCTGGTCGGCATCCTCACCCGTCTGGGCGCGCTGCGCGCCACCCTCTACCAGCCCGCGGTCGACGCGCAGGGACGGCTGCGCATCGCGGCCGCCGTCGGCGTGAACGGCGACGTGGCCGCCAAGGCCAAGGAACTGCTCGACGCCGGGATCGACTGCCTGGTCGTGGACACCGCGCACGGCCACCAGGAGAAGATGCTCTCGGCCCTGCGCGCCGTCAAGGCCCTCGACCCCGGCGTGCCCGTCGCGGCGGGCAATGTGGTGACGGCGGAGGGCGTGCGCGACCTGGTGGACGCCGGGGCCGACATCCTCAAGGTCGGGGTCGGGCCCGGGGCCATGTGCACGACCCGGATGATGACCGGGGTGGGGCGGCCGCAGTTCTCCGCCGTGCTGGAGTGCTCGGCGGAGGCCCGGCGGCTGGGGCGGCACGTGTGGGCGGACGGCGGGGTACGCCATCCGCGCGACGTGGCGCTGGCGCTGGCCGCTGGGGCGTCGAACGTGATGATCGGCTCATGGTTCGCGGGGACGTACGAGTCGCCCGGCGACACCCACACCGATGCGAACGGGCGCAAGTACAAGGAGAACTTCGGGATGGCCTCCGCGCGGGCCGTACGGCTGCGGACGGCCGACGACTCGGCGTTCGAGCGGGCCAGGAAGGCGCTGTTCGAGGAGGGCATCTCGACCTCCCGCATGTACCTGGACCCCAAGCGGCCCAGCGTGGAGGACCAGATCGACGGCATCGTGGCGGGGCTGCGGTCGGCGTGCACGTACGCGGGGGCGTCGAACCTGGAGGAGTTCCACGAGCAGGCGGTGATCGGGATCCAGAGCTCGTCCGGGTACGCCGAGGGGATGCCGCTGCACCAGAGCTGGTGACGTGCGTTTGGGTCTTGTGACGCCTATGGTCCTGTGAGGCTCATGTACGACGCCAGCCGCCGCCGGCGTGGATGCCGCCGTCCACGTGCAGCGTCGTCCCCGTGACGAACCTGGCCAGGTCGCTGGCCAGGAACACGGCCGCGCCCGCGGCCTCCTCCGGGCCGCCCAGCCGGCCGAGCGGCGGGACGCGTACCGGGTCGTAGGGCAGGGGTCGGGCCAGCATGCGCTCGCGCACGCCCGACTCGCCCTCGGTCCGCAGCGCGTCGGGCGCGATCGCGTTCACCCGGATGCCCCGGGGGGCCAGCTCCAGGGCGAGCGTCTTCGTCAGGCTCTCCACGGCGGCCTTCATCGCCGCGTATACCGCGAACCCCGGAGCCGCCTGGTGAGCCTCGCTCGAGGTCATGTTGATGATCGACGCGCCCGGCGGCATCAGCGGCAGCAGCCGCCTGATCATGCCGGTGACCTGCGAGAAGTTCTCCTCGACGAGGATCTGCTCGCCGCGCGGCGAGGTGTCGGCGAACGACGCGTGGAAGGTGCCGCCCGCGTTGTTGACCAGCACGTCCACCCGGCCCCACCGATCGCGGATGGCCTGGGCGAAGATCTCCACCGCCACGTGATCGCGTACGTCGAGCGTCATCGCCAGCTCAGCCTGCGGCTTGTCGCGGTCGCACACGGCGACGTGAGCGCCGAACGCGGCGAACGTCTCGGCGATCGCCAGCCCGATGCCCCTGGCCGCCCCGGTGACCACGGCGACGCGCCCGGTGAGCAAGATCGCATCCGGAGAAAGGGCGGTCATGAACGATGACGATATCCCGACCGCATAGAGTCGTCGGGTCTCATTGTCAGCAATCATCAACAGGAGCACTTCGTGGCACTCGAAAAGCCCGAGATCGACTTTCCCGAGGGCAACCCGCCCGCCGACCTGGAGATCGTCGACCTGACCGTGGGCGACGGCCCGGAGGCCAAGCCCGGCCACAACGTACGCGTCCACTACGTGGGCGTGGCCTTCTCGACCGGCGAGGAGTTCGACGCGTCGTGGAACCGCGGCGACGCGTTCGAGTTCCCGCTCGGCGGGGGGCGCGTCATCGCGGGCTGGGACCAGGGGGTCGCGGGCATGAAGGTCGGCGGCCGGCGCAAGCTGGTCATCCCGCCGCATCTCGGTTACGGCAGCCGGGGGGCCGGCGCGCGCATCAAGCCGAACGAGACGCTCATCTTCGTCGTCGACCTGCTCGGCGTCAGCTAACACCCTCTCCACCCGGGGCGGGCCACCCACACCGGGCGGCCCGCCCCTGGGGACCGCTGCTTTCCCCACCAGGGCTCGACGCCCCGCCCTCTGGACCCTCAACCCCAACGCGACGCCTGCCAAACCCCGGACGCTACGACGCCCTGCCCGAACGAGCGCCCACCCCAACGCGACGCCCCGCCCGGATGAGCATCCTCCCCGGCACGACGCCCCGGCCCGGACGAGCATTCTCCCCGACACGATGCCCCGGCCCTGACGAGCGCCCACGCCACCGCGACGCCCTCACGCCCGAGGAGCGCCCACCCCGACGTGGCGCCCCACTCCGGCCTCGTGCGACAGCCCGCCCCGGCACAACGGCCGCCCCCGCCCAACCCGCTCGCCGCCCGGCCCGCTCGCTGCGCGATCGGGGCGGTTGCGCGGCATCACGCCGCCCTCCCGAAACGAGAGGGGCCTCCTGAAACGAGAGAGGCCCTCCCGAAATGAGCGGCGCCCAGCGGCGACAAATCCCAAAAGGGAACAACCGGACTCAGAGCCGTGCCGGGAACAAGGCAGACACTTGGCCGATATCGGGTGGGGAAATGTCGGCGCCGTAAGGCAACATAGGCGTGTGCTTCTGATCGACGTGGTCCGGGTTTCCGAGGCGGTGGCGCGCACGTCCGCTCGGCTCGGCAAAGTGGGCCATCTGGCGGAGCTGCTGGGCCGGGTCGGCCCGGAGGAGGCGGAGATCGCGATCTCATACCTCTCGGGCGAGTTGCCCCAGCGGCAGGTGGGCGTGGGCTGGCGCACGTTGGAGGACATCCCCCAGCCCAAGCTGGCCGCCACGGCCACGCTGACCGCGGTCGACGAGCTGCTGACCAGGATCAAGGCGGTTTCCGGCCCGGGCTCGCAGGCCGCGCGCAAGGCGCTGGTGGCCGACCTGTTCGCGGGGCTGACGAGCCAGGAGCAGCAGTTCATGCGCCGGCTGCTGTTCGGTGAGCTGCGACAGGGCGCGCTCGACGGCGTCATGATCGAGGCGGTGGCCAAGGCGTCGGGTGCGCCGTCGGCCGACGTGCGGCGCGCGCTCACGCTGCGCGGCTGGCTTCCCGCGGTCGGGGCGGCCGCGCTGAGCGGCGGGGTCGAGGCGCTGCGCGCGTTCCGGCTGCAGGTGGGGCAGGCGGTCTCGCCCATGCTGGCGGGCAGCGCGCCCAACGTGGCCGCCGCGTTGGAGAAGGCCGGCACCCCAGCGTCGCTGGAGTGGAAGCTCGACGGCATGCGGGTGCAGGCCCACCGCTCGGGCTCGGAGGTCAGGGTCTTCACGCGTACGCTCGACGACATCACGCCGCAGGTTCCCGAGCTGGTCGAGGCCGTGCTCGACATGCCGTACGACGATCTCGTGCTGGACGGCGAGGTGATCGCGCTGCGTCCGGACGGGCGGCCGCACCCGTTCCAGGTGACGGCGAGCCGCGCGACCAGCAAGACCAACGTCGCCCAGCTGCGCGAGCAGACACCGCTGAGCGTGTTCTTCTTCGACGCCCTGCGGGTGGACGGCGCCGACCTGCTCGACCTGCCCTATTCACAACGCCAGGAGGCCCTCGCCCGCGCGGTTCCCCAGGGGCTGCTGACGCCGCGGCTGGTGACGGGGGACGTCGGAGAGGCGGAGAAGTTCTTCACGGACGTGGTCAAGGCGGGCCACGAGGGCCTGGTGGTCAAGTCCCTGGCCTCCCCCTACGCGGCCGGTCGCCGGGGCGCCGGATGGATCAAGGTCAAGCCACGTCACACGCTCGACCTGGTCGTCCTGGCCGCCGAGTGGGGCCATGGGCGGCGCGAGGGCAAGCTCTCCAACCTCCATCTCGGCGCGCGTGACCCTTCGGGTGGGTTCGTGATGCTCGGCAAGACGTTCAAGGGCCTGACGGACGAGCTGCTGGCCTGGCAGACCGAGCGCTTCCTCGAGCTGGCCGAGGGGCCCACCGACGACTGGACGGTCACGTTGCGGCCGGAGCTGGTGGTGGAGATCGCCTTCGACGGGGTCCAGCGTTCCCCTCGCTATCCCGGCGGCATGGCCCTGCGTTTCGCCCGCGTGCTGCGCTACCGCCCGGACAAGCGCGTCGAAGACGCCGACACGGTCGACACCGTGCGCTCGCTCATGCTTTGACGCGCTCCCCGGCTCGAAGTGAAGGCCGGAGATTCTGGCCTGTGCCACGCCGTTCAGGCGGGGGCACTTCCTCGGCTTCCTGCTTCGCCGGCCCGTGCCCCCGCAGGCGGTGCTCTGAAGAAGAACACCACATACGACCGACGGATTGATCGTCCCCGCGTTTGGCCCTGCTGACCACGCAAGACACGCCATTTGCCGATCAAGACCGCTTTTTCATGATTCCCGGAACGCCAAAGATCCACGGCGTACGCTGGGCGTTCTTGGCAATCTTGTGGCTTAAGTGAGATATGTCACTGGTTGTCGCATTAAGTTGTCTTTACTCGTGCTTTGTCGCATATGTTCGTCCTCACTGCGCGGGAGCCCCCTTCCCGCCTAGCGGATCGGCCGCCGTACGCCCGCCGCCCCCTCCGGCCCGGCCTTTCCCTGCCCTATCCCCTAGCTAGGACTGTGGTTTACCTTGGGCCAGCACTCCCGCAAGCCAACCCCCCAGGACCGCAAGCTCACCGCAGGCAAGCGCTGGATCACCATTGCGGCCGGCGCCGCCGTCGTGGCCGCCGCCTCCACCGCCGCCTGGGCCGCCATGGACACCGCCGACTCCCCCAACCACCCCTCGGGCTCCCCCACCCCGCTCCAGGCCAAGCCCCTGAACGAAGCCGCCCGCCAGGCGACCCCCCAGTCGCCCTCGCCGCTCCCCAAGCCCGCGGCGGCCCGGCCGAAGCCCACCAAGCATTCGGCGACCGCCCAGCCGAACACCACCGGCTCCCCCACGGCAGCCTCCTCGAAGCCGACCACCCAGCCCGCGGCCACCGAGCGCCCGGCCGCCGGCTCCGCGACCGCCGAACCCGCGTCGCCCACGCCTTCGAAGACCACCAAGTCTCCGGCCCACAAGCCGAAGACCCGCGTACTCTCCTCCGGAACCTGCGGCGCCTCGTACTACGGCGAACCCCAGATGACGGCCAGCGGCGAACGCTTCGACCCCTCGGCCATGACCGCCGCCCACAAGACCCTCCCCCTGGGCAGCAAGGTCCGCGTCACCAACCCCGACAACGGCGAATCGGTCACGGTCCGCATCAACGACCGCGGCCCGTACGTGGGCGGCCGCTGCCTCGACCTCTCCGAAGCCGCCTTCGCCGCCATCGGCAACACCAGCGCCGGCGTCATGCGCGTCAAGTACGAAGTCCTATCCCGCTGACGCCCCCAACCTGGCAACCCCGCCCCGTTGAACCCCGAACCCGGCGGCCACTCCGCCGCAGCTGGACCAGGTGCGGCCCTGCGCTGGGCCTGGACCAGATACAGCCCTACCGCCCCCGTCGAACCCCAAACCCGGCCACCACTCCGCCGCAGCTGGACCAGGTGCGGCCCTGCGCTGGGCCTGAACCAGATGCGGCCCTGCGCTGGGCTGAACCGGGCCCGGCCGGTGCGGGTCCCGGCCGATCGCTGGTGGAGTCACTTCACCAGTGGGTCACTTCACCAGACGTAGCGTCAGCGGGTAGCGGAAATTACCCTCCGTCAGGGACGTGATGCCACCGACGATGGAGAGGACGACGGCGGCGACCCAGATGACCGGGAGCAGCACGACGCCGATGACCGTGAACGGCAAGAGGACCGTGGCCCCCACCACCGTGATCTGGAAGTTGAGTGCCTCCAGCGCCTGCCTGCGGATGTAAGGCGAGGTCTTGGCACCGGTGAGCAGCAGGATCAGCGGGCCGGCGATCGGGATGCCGACGACCATCAGCAGGTGGCCGACGGCGGCGGCGAGACGTTCGTTGCTCTCCGGCACCCGCTCGGGGCGGACCGGAGGCGGAAGCGGAGCGAGTTGGGGTACGGCTTGGGCGCCGTACAGCTCGGTCATGATGGGCATCAGATCACCGTGCGTGCGCGCCGTCATCGCGCGCTCCAACCGGTCGTCGAACTCGAGCTTGTCGAAGCGGCCCTCCGCGTAGGCAGCCTTGACGTGCTCGACCACGTGCTCACGGTCCTGGTGGGTGACGCGCAGATGAGCTGGCGGCACCTGTCCCGGCCTGGAGGTTTGCGGTACCCCAGCCATAATCGCCATGCCTCTCCTTTGAGAATCGGGCAGTCACCTCTCATACTGCGTCTCCCGAACCCCCGGTGCCATCGGGAGAATCCCCGATGTGTCCCCGAGATCATCCCCGACGCACGAAGGCTCCAGACGGTATAAAAAGGATTCATGAGATGGCGAGACCGCTACGGCATTCGTCGATTGCGCGGCCCCAAGATCGCGAAGTTTGACCGCGAGGCGACTGACGCCGACATCGAAGCGCTTATCGCCTTTGCCCGTTCGCGGCGTGGCGTGGAGTTTTACGTCGAGCCAGAGACTTTCGCCACCGACACGACCGCTGTGGCGGTCGCCGACGACGGCGAATGGACCAGGCGCAGGGTCGGCTCGCCTGCCGTGATCCACAGGGTTGCCCGCGATCTTGCCCTCCCGGTTTATGACGTTCAGCTGACCGGATATCCCCCACGCATGCGCGCCTACAACGAGCGCCGCCGCCGCGAAGAGGGCACCGGCAGCTGACCCCAGCAACCGCCCGCTGGCGGGTCACCCGTCAGCGGACCGCTAACTGGCCATCGGCTCAGTGCCAGCGGTCCCCTTCAGCGAACCTCTGACCCGCGATCGGCACCCCGCCAGCGGCCCCCGCCAGCAGACCCCTGACCGGCGATCGGCACACTGCCGTCGGTCACCCGTCAGCGGACCCCCTGACCGCTAGCGCCACACTGATGTTGTCGGCGCTGCTCATGCTCAAGCACGCTGGCGATGCCCTGCCCGCTGGGGCCTGCCCGCTGGGGCCTGCCCGCTGGGGCCTGCCCGCTGGGGCCTGCCCGCTGGGGCCTGCCCGCTGGGGCCCTGCCCGCTGGGGCGATGACCATTTCTCCACAAACCGACCTCATGCTGTCCAGTCCCTCGATTGAAGTCAACGACGGCCAGGACGTCGTCAACCGGACCGTGCTCGACCAAGCCCATAGGCAGTACCTGGCCGATGCCCGGCCGGGGCAGGTCCCCCATCTCCTCTCCGCGGCGGCCTTCGCGGGCTGCCGCTGCTGCTTGTCCCAGCTGGTTCGAAAGCGGTTCGCCTCGGTGACGCGCGGCGGTTCGCGGAGTTGGTGTCCGACACTGCAGGAACGGTCAGTCCTCGACGCCTACGACGTTGACGGCATGCCGCGGGCCTTCCACGCGAGCGTCCTCAGCGCCGATCGGCTTTCACCGCCGGGACCTTGCTCCGCCGCATCACGGAGTGGAGCGGTTCGCTCGCCGTCCAAGAGCACGCAACCTGAGGAGCATCTTCGATCCGGCCCTGTACGGATCACGCCGCTCGCGCTGCGTCGCTGCGAGGTGGTCTCGCTTGGTGCAGTTGGCAGGGCTCTTGTGGGTGGTGGTGGGCGGGTGGGCGCTATTCGGGCTGGGAATGGGGGTCGTCTTCATCCAGGAGGTTCACCAGGGGGAGGAGCCAGGAGGGGTGGGGTGGGCCCATGGCTGCGTCGAGTTCGGCTGGGGTGGGGAGGCGGTCTCGGAGGATCGTGGGAGACAGGAGGTTTTGGAGGGCGTGCATGAGGAGGTTGGCCATCGAGTAGCTGGGGTCGATGGTCAGGGCGCGTTCCAGGGCGATGGTGGCCTGGACGTTGTTTCCCTCGCGCCAGGAGGCCATCGCCAGGAGGGATGCGGCCGGTGGGACGAAGCGGCGCTCCAGTCTGCGGGTCAGGTCTTTCCAGAGGAGTACGTGGGAATGTTGCATGAGGGTCCAGGCCTCGTCGCGGACTCTGGTGAGCGACAGTGCCAGGCCAAGTTTCGCCGCCTCCGCGTCGTCCAGGCGGCCGCCTTCCTCGTGGGTTTGGAGAGCTGATCGGACCCTGCCCACGCTTTCGGCGATGAACTGCGTCGCGAAGGTGTCGAGGTTTGTGGTGGCCGTCAGGTCGGCCCGGAATTCTGTGATCGCGTCCGCGGTGGCCCTGCGCATGGCCATGCGTACCGGCCCTGTGATGGGGGCGATGGTACGTTCCAGGGATTCGCGATCGGGGAGGGCCACCAGACCGCGTACGGTCGCCTCGGCGGCGATCTGGCTGGTGGTCAGGTCGTACGGAGTGCCTTCGGCGGGGCAGCACGTCGCGAGGTCGCAGATGTAGGACCAGTAACGGCCCTCGTGTGTTCGTAGCGCTTCGCCTATGTGGAGCTCGGCCTTGGCGGCGAGGAGTCTGGCCTCGTCGACTGCCGGTGTCACCAGCTCCCCCGGGCCGTAGCCGACGATGACGATCTCTGTCACGCCTTCTCGGTCGAAGACGGGCTCCAAGGAGGCGAGGGTGCCCAGAGGGAAGGGGAGGCCCCATCTGGCCACCACCTTGGCCTGGCGACGGTCGAGGCCGATCACGATGAGGCTGGCCTTCGGGTGGAAGCCGACGAGGTATGGCACGGCGGCCAGGATGTCGGTGGGACTGGTGAGGGTGAGACAGGGCTCCGGGTCCAGGCCCGGCTCCAGGCCCAGGTCGGGGTCCGGGTCCGGGCCCGGATCGGGGTCCGAGTCGGGGTCCGGGTCCGGGTCCGGCGACGTGAAGCTGGATGAGGAGGAGAGCGAAGGGGAGGAGATTGACGCGGGCAAAGGTGGCTGGGGCGAGGGAACGGCGGTGGTGGAGCGGGGGTGCGCGGCGGTGGAAGCGGGAGTGGGGTTGGAGGTAGGGGTGGGCGCGGGGGTGGAGTGGTCGGTCGTCATGGGGCCCAAGGGTGCCTGGGCGACGGCTGTGGAATTGAGCCCGAATGCGGTTCTGGGGATGGCGGGGGCGTCCAAGGCCGGGGTTGTGGATAACTGCCGACGGGTATCGGCTGGGGCTCTTTGGGTGGCGGTGGTGCTGATGACTGGGTGATGGCTGGCGTCAGTGCTCGATGGGTGATTGGGCCAGCCCGCGAGTCCGTAGCGGGAGGGTCTTCCTGAGGTCCGATCCCGAAGTGCCCGGCCCAGGCGATGCCTCGCCCACGAAGGTGCCGGAGTTCAAGGTGGCTGAGCTGGGGTGACCGGGCCGAGGTGACCGGGCCGAGGTGACCGGGCCGAGGTGACCGGGCCCGGGACGAATGTCCGCCGAAGTGGGTGGGGCCGGGGGTGGATGGGGTGAGGGGGAGGGAGTGGCCTGAGCCGAGGATGAGGGGGTGGGGCCGAGGGTGAGGGTCGGTTAGGGGTGCAGGTGGGCCGAGGACGCAGGCCGGTTGAGGGTGCACGCGGGCCGAAGGCGCAGGCCGGTCGAGCGTGCCGGTGGCCGGTTGAGGGTGTAGGCCGGTTGAGGGTGTAGGCCGGTTGAGGGTGTAGGCCGGTTGAGGGTGTAGGCCGGTTGAGGGTGTAGGCCGGTTGAGGGTGAGGGGTTATGGGGTGGGGGTTAGGCGGGTGCGGGCCAGGAGGGCGGCGCCGGCTACGGCGGCGGGCATGGCGATGACCGCGACGAACGGCACCAGGAACAGCAGGAATCCCACCACCCCGAACCCCAGTGCACTCCCCATGTTCGCGCGCAGCAGCGCGAAGCGTTGCTTTCGGGCTATCCCCCGCCGCTCCAGCGCCAGGGTGGTGAGCTCCACCGTCAGGAAGAAGCCTGAGACGAGTGCCCCGAGCACCGGGATCACCGTCTGGCCGATCACCGGTACGAAGCCCAGGAAGAACAGCGGAATCGTGAAGAGGAGCACGTAGAGCAGCGTGATCAGGCTGTCCCTGATCGAGCGCGGCAGGGTGCGCCACCACGGTTGTTCCTCGGCCCCGGGGAGCGGGTCCACCTCCGCCGACAGGCGCTCGTAGAACGGCTCCCCGATCGCCAGGGTGAGCGCGGTGAAGGTCAGTACGGCCAGCGCCAGCCCACCGAGGAACAGGAGGATCCCCACCAGCGTCCGGAACAGGTCCCGCCAGCCCCACGAGTCCGCGAACGGCGTCAGGAACGCGGCCAGCTCACCGGCGTTCGAGCCGAGGAAGACCAGCGCCACGACGTACACAGCGAATGCGATCAGCGCCGGGATCAGCCCGAACAACCACCACCGACCGTGCCTGGCGACCCACCCCAACCCCTGGAAGAAGAAGCCGACGCCGGACGTGAAGTCGCGCAGTGATCGCATGCCCGGCAGGCTAGCGCCAGAACGACGTCACCGCGTACCCCAGCTCCGCGAACAGGTCACGAAGCAGCGGCAACGAGATGCCGATCACGTTGCCGTGGTCGCCTTCGATGCCCTCGACGAACCACCCGCCGCGCCCGTCGATGCTGAACGCCCCCGCCACGCTGAGCGGCTCCCCCGTGGCGACGTACGCGGCGATCTCCTCGTCGGACGGCTGGCCGAAGCGGACCACGGTGGTGGCGACCTCCGCCGCCTGCTTGCCTGCGGCCACGTCGATCACGCAGTGGCCCGTCACCAGGCGCGCCGTGCGACCGCGCATGAGCCGCCACCGCTCGGTGGCCTCCTCCGCCGTGGCGGGCTTGCCGTACGGGCGGCCGTCCAGCTCCAGGATCGAGTCGCAGCCGATGACCAGCCCCTCGTCGAGCCCGCTCGCGACCGCCTCCGCCTTGGCCTTGGCGAGCACCAGGCTGAGGGCCGCCGGAGTGTGCGCGGAGAACGACTCCTCGTCGACGCCGCTGACGATCACCTTGGGGTCGAGGCCGGCGCTGCGGAGGAGGGCGAGGCGAGCGGGGGAGGCTGAGGCCAGAACGATCACCGCATAAGCCTACCGGGCAGCTGCGCCGAGTCCTTCACCAGCGTCTTTCACCGGCGTCTTTCACCGGCGTCTTTCACCGGCGTCTTTCACCAGTCGGGGTTCGAGGTCCCGGGGGCGACCTCGCGAGGGTTCCCTTCCTCGTGCCCGCCGATGCGTGGGTCCCTCTCCTCGTGGCCGTCCGGGGCGCCGCGGCGGCCCATCGCGCCGGTGTCGAAGGATGACCGGGACTCGTACGGCCCGCCCTGCGCCGGCACTCCGCCGCCGAGGACGGCGTCCAGCAGGCCATCGAGCAGCTCGCCCAGCTCGCCCGGACGGGCCGCGTGCTCCCGGTCCAGGTCGTCGGCCATGGCTCCGGCGTTCATGTCGCGGCTCGCGGCCCGGTCGGCGAGCAGGGACATGATCATGGGTGCGATCAGGGGCAGCAGCCTCATGATGAATCGGGAGTCGACCCCGGCGAACCGCGACAGCCCGTCCGCGGCCTGCTCCGTTCCCTGGCCGCCCAGGACGTGGCCCAGGATGCTGTGCCCGTCGCGGGTCAGCGAGGCCACGTCGCCGGTGAACGGGTCGGTGTCCGCGTGGTCATCCAGGGCCGCCCGCAGGGCGTCGGCGCCGTCGGGGTGCCGGGCGTTGCGGGCCATGCCCCCGACGATGACGCCCGCCACGGCCTGGACCACGTCGCAGGCCGTGGTCGTGTCCGTGCCGAGCATCCCGGCGATCTGTTCCAGCCCTGAGTCTCCGAGCTCGGCGAGAAGCTCGTCAGTCAGCGTCACGACAGTCCCCCGATCGTTGTTCCGGGAGAGCTGCCCCGACCGGGACCGGAGCAATGCCCGATTTGCGCTAATTCTCGGAAAAACCTGCCTAAGCGCTCACGGGGCTCGGCGCGGCCGATGAGGCCAGGCCCGCCGCCGCGTACGCGCCGGCCTCGTCGAGCGTCTCGTGTTCGAGGAGGGCCTCCACGATGGCGTCGAGCTTGTCGCGGTTCTCGCCGAGGATCTGGATCGCGCGTTCGTAGCACTCGTCCACGATCCGCCGCGCCTCCTCGTCGACGGTGGCGAGCGTCGCGGGCGAGGCCTGCGGCTGCTGGCCGTCGTTGGGCAGGATGGTCAGCGGGCCGACCTTCTCCGACATTCCCCAGCGCCCGACCATGCCCCGGGCGATCATGGTGACCTGTTCCAGGTCGTTCTCGGCGCCCGTGGTGATGACCCCGTACACGACCTGCTCGGCCGCCATGCCGCCGAGCGCGCCGGTGATGCGCCCGCGCAGATACTGCTCGTCGTAGGCGTACCGGTCGGTGTCGGGGGTGGACAGCGTGACCCCGAGCGCCCGCCCGCGCGGGATGATCGAGATCTTCCTGACCGGGTCGGCGCCCGGCTGGAGCATGCCGAGCAGCGCGTGACCGGCCTCGTGGAAGGCGGTCCTGGTGCGCTCCTCCTCCGGCATCACGATGCTGCGGGCCGCGCCGAGCTGCAGCTTCTCCAGCGCGTCGGCGAAGTCGGACATCGTGACCTTCTCCCTGCCGCGCTTGGCGGCGAGCAGGGCGGCCTCGTTGACCAGGTTCGCGAGGTCGGCGCCGGTCATGCCGGGGGTGGTCTTGGCGAGCTGGTCGAGGCTGACCTCGCCGTCCAACGGCACGCCCCGCGAGTGCACCGCCAGGATGGCGGTGCGGCCCGCCGCGTCCGGCAGCCCCACCTGGACGGTACGGTCGAAGCGCCCGGGACGCAGGAGCGCCGGGTCGAGGACCTCGGGACGGTTCGTGGCCCCGATGACGATCACGCCCTCGGCGCCCGAGAAGCCGTCCATCTCGGTGAGGATCTGGTTCAGCGTCTGCTCGCGCTCGTCGTGGCCGCCAAGGCCGCCGGCCCCGCCGCGGGCCCGGCCGATGGCGTCGATCTCGTCGATGAACACGATCGACGGCGCCACCTTCCGCGCCTCCTCGAACAGGTCACGCACCCGCGAGGCGCCCACGCCCACGATCATCTCGATGAACTCGGAGGCGCTGGCCGAGAAGAACGGCACCTTGGCCTCGCCCGCGACCGCCCTGGCCAGCAGCGTCTTGCCGGTGCCGGGAGGGCCGGCGAGCAGCACGCCCTTGGGCAGCTTCGCGCCGAGCCTGCGGTATTTCCCGGGGTCCTTGAGGTAGTCGACGATCTCGACGAGCTCGTTCTCGACCTCGTCGATGCCCGCGACGTCGTCGAACGTGACCCGCACCTGCCCGGCCTCGACCGGCTTGGCGGCCTTGGACCTGCCGAGCCCGCCCAGGCCCCCGCCCATCATGCTGGCGCCGCGGCGCATGACCCAGATCCACAGTCCGGCCAGCAGCAGCACGGGCAGCAGCGAGAGCAGCAGGTTGGAGAAGAAGCCACGGGTGATCGGCTTGGAGGTGATCTCGACCTGGCCGGTGGCCAGCTGCTGGTCGAGCTGGTCGGTGTTGGCGAAGGCCGGGATCTCGGTCGCGAACTTCGTGTAGGACTCGTTGCTCTCGGGGTTCTTCGCCGCCGCGCGCAGGTCGCCCTCGACCGACAGGCCCTGGGCGTAGATGTCCTTGACGTTCTTGGTGTTCACCTGCTTGGTGAACTCGGTGTACGAGATCGTCTCGACGGATCCGCTGTCGACGAACGACGACACCACGAAGAAGCCCGCGTACACCACGAGCAAGGTGACGACGAATCGCCACCAGTTGATCTTGGGCCGGCCTCCGGGTGTGCCCGGCAGGCCCTCCGAACGCCAGGGCGGCTTGCCCTTGCCGTTCTTCGGCGCCTGCGGCTGTCCCGAGCGTTCCACGGCGTCACTCCCCACATCGCCGCATACATGATCCTTTTAGCCTAGAACACGCACCCCGGCGACCACGCGGCCGATGTCTCGCCACTGCTTGCGCTGCGAGTCAGGCACTGTGACGAACGCCAGCCCCGGCTTACTCATTCCCCCGTCCATCACGACGACGGCCGCCCGGGACTGATGCTTTCCGTATTTCACGCTGTATACGAGCATCCAGCCGCGCTTGACGGGTTGTGAGGCGAGCCAGGTGATCCTGGCGCCCTCGGGGTGGTGGTTGAGCGTCCAGCGGGCCGCGAGCAGTGCCGTGTCACGCGGGGACTTCTGCCGCATGATCGGGAGCGGGCACGTGACGAACATCCCGCGCCGGCCGGCGCGCGTGCCGGGGAGCACCTGCTTGGTGGTGAACGGCGCCGCGCCGTGCGACTTCCACGGCCGGGACAGGTTCGGCACGGCCAGCCCGGTGCGGGCGTCCTTGACGACCTTCCTGGACGGGGCGGCCAGGGACATCCGCTTGATCCGGCCCGTCAGCTTGGGGACGCGCGGGTCGGCGTACAGGGCCTGCATGGCCGTGTAGCCGGGCGCGAGCGACGAGCCGGGCGAGGCAGTCGCCGTGGGAGCCGTGGGAGCCGCGGACGAGGGCGCCGCGGCAGAAGGCGCCGTGGAAGGGGGCTCAGCGGAAGGAGGGGACGCCTCCGAGGAAGGTGCGGGGCCGGACGAGGACGGTGCGGCCGGCGGCGCGGTTACCGGCCCCGCCGCGACCTCGTCCGGCCCTGACGGGAGCACCGCGACCAGCGCCACGGCCGCGACCACGACTGCGCCGATCACGGCGAGCCCCCGGTACACCACCCGCATCCGGATATCTCCGATACGGGAGCGTTTGGGCGGAGAAGGAGGGACTCCGGGCCTCGCCGCGGTCCTCACTTGGGAACCCTTGATCTCTTCTTCCCCATCGAGCACGAGCGGAGCGTACGACATATCCGGCCATTGCGCCTTGGAAGCTACCGAAGTGCAATCATGGGCAACGTGGAACAGGTTGAGCTGCGATTCGACCACGCCTCGCAAGCGTCCCAAACGCACACGAACCTCTCAGCGATCCGCCAGGGCTCCGCGGGCCTCTGGGTGGCCGGCGACGAGACCGCGACCTTCGAACACCTGACGTGGATGGGCGACCATTTCGGCGGCCAGCGCACGTTCACGCTGGCCGACTACGTCGAGCTGCCCGCGGGCCCCGAGGACGAGGCCGACATCGAGGGCCTGGCCCGCGCGAACGGCTACCTCTGGCTGGTCGGCTCGCACAGCCTCAAGCGCAAGAAGATCAAGTCGAAGGACCCGGAGAAGGCCGCCGAGCGGCTGGCCACGGTGGTCCGGGAGGAGAACCGGTTCATCCTGACCCGGCTGCCGCTCCACGACGAGACCCCCGGACCCGGAACGATCCTCGCCGGCAAGGACAACCTGACCGCGCACCTGCGCGACGACCGGCATCTGGCGCCGTTCCTGGAGCTGCCGGGCAAGGACAACGGGCTCGACATCGAGGGCATCGCCGTCCTGCCCGAGCAGATCTACATCGGGCTGCGCGGCCCCGTGCTGCGGGGCTGGGCGGTGCTGCTGGAGCTGCGACTGGAGGACGCGGGCAGGTCACGGCTGCGGCTGCGGGAGCCGTACAGGAAGCACTTCCTGGACCTGGGCGGGCTGGGCGTGCGGGACCTCTGCCCGGACGGCGACTCGCTGCTGATCCTGGCCGGCCCGACCATGGATCTCGACGGTCCCGTACGGGTCGTGCGCTGGCGGCCCGGCGCCAGGCGCGGGGTCGTCCCGCAGGACGAGCTGGAGACGGTGATCGAGCTGCCCTACGGCGTGCGGTGCGACCACCCCGAAGGGCTGGCGTTGCTGGGCGACGGCAGGCTCATGGTCGTCTACGACAGCCCGTCGCCCGCGCGGATCACCTCGGCGGGCGGCGTGCTGGCGGACGTCTTCACGATCTAGCGGCGCGTCCGCAGGCGCACGCTCCGCTACCCACCGCGAACCGCTGAACGCGGTTCGCGGCACAACCAGGGCGCGTCGGCCACGAACGTGCATGAGCCCGGCTCGATCTCCGTGAACCCGGCGTCGCGCACCACGGGCAGCCCGGTCGCGGCCATGGCGTCAAAGTCACCCTGGGAGGCCGCAGTACGCACGGACACCGCGAGGCCGCGGGCGCGCCAGGCCTCCCGCTCGGCCGCGTCGCTGGCCCACCAGGCGAGCTGGGCGGCGTGCCCGGCCTGCGCCATGGCCTTGCCCGCGGACATGGCCAGCCCCGGGTTGGCCCACAGGACCGGTGGCTCGGCGGGCGGCGGATCGGCGGTGTCGCTCAGCTCGGTGCCGCCCACCTGCAGCCGCGCGAGGTCACGCGGCCAGCCGTCGAGCGGCACCGGCGGATGTACGCGCACCTCGGCCGTGCGGTGCTCGACGGTGCGGCCCGGCAGCACGACCGCCCGCCGCCACTCGGCGCCCCTGGCCCGGCGGACCACTTTGCGGATCTTGCCGGTGGACTGCCAGGAGTGCAGCTCGGCGGCCCACTCGCCGGGGTCGTCCAGCAGGCTCAGCACGGCCGTCGCGGCCGCTTCCAGGGCGTCGGTGCGTTCGGGGGGAGTGGCCCGCTCGATCCTGACGACCAGCGGCAGGACATACAGCTCAGAATTCATCGCTCTCTAGAATGCCTGATCGCCAGGGACATGCCCGCCGCCAGGAGGCACAGAGCGCCGGCGCCGTACCAGGCGAGGTCGTAAGTCCCCAGGTGGTCGCGGGTGAGCCCGGCGCCGACCGCGGCGAACGCGGCGCCCACCTGGTGCGAGCCGAACACCCACCCGAACACCACGGCGCCGTCGGCCCCGTAGATCCGCCGGCACAGCGCCACCGTGGGCGGCACGGTCGCCACCCAGTCGAGCCCGTAGAACACGATGAAGATCAGCATGCTGGGCTCGGTCGTGGCCGCGAACAGGCTCGGCAGCACCATCAGGGAGAGCCCGCGCAGCGCGTAGTAGACGCCGAGCAGCACCTTGGGGTCGATCCGGTCGCTGAGCCAGCCGGACGCGACCGTGCCCGCGATGTCGAAGATCCCGATGACCGCCAGCAGGCCGGCCGCCACGGGCTCGGCCATGCCGTGGTCGTGCGCGGCGGGGATGAAGTGGGTGCCGACCAGGCCGTTCGTGCTGGCGCCGCAGATGGCGAAACCGCCGGCGAGCAGCCAGAACGGCCTAGTCCTGGCCGCCGAGGCGAGCACGGTGACCGCCCTGACCGCCGCGTTCACCTTGCTCGGCGCGGCGCGGACCGCGCCCGGCTCCGCGCCGAGGGCAGTCGTTCCCACGTCGGCGGGGTGGTCGCGCAGCAGCCACCACACGAACGGCGCCACCGCCAGCGCCGCCCCGGCCACGGTCAGGGAGGCGAAGCGCCACCCCGGTCCCTCGGCGAGCTGGGCGAGCACGGGCAGGAAGATCAGCTGCCCGGTGGCGCCCGCCGCGGTGAGCACGCCCGTGACCAGCCCGCGGTGCCGGACGAACCAGCGGTCCACCACGGTCGCGGCGAACACCAGCGCCATCGAGCCCGTCCCGAGCCCCACGAGCACGCCCCAGAACAGCAGGAGCTGCCAGCTCGCGGTCATCAGCACGGTCGACCCGCTGCCCGCGGCGATCAGCAGCAGCGCGAGGGAGACCACGCGGCGCATGCCGAAGCGGTCCATCAGGGCGGCGGCGAAGGGGGCGGTCAGGCCGTAGAGCACCAGGTTGACGGAGACGGCCAGGGAGATCGTGCCGGCCGACCAGCCGAACTCCTCGTGCAGAGGGGTGATCAGCACGCCGGGAGTGGCCCGGAACCCGGCAGCGCCCAGGATCGCCACGAAGGCGACGGCCGCCACGAACCAGGCCCGGTGCACACGGCGGCGCGTGGGGGCGGTGGTGCTCAACGTCATGCGCCAATCCTGCTTTATCCCATTACAAGGTCACGAGTGGCCGGATGGTCAATATGTGAAAGAATCCGGCCATGACACATCGCGTGGCGGTCGTCGTGCTCAACCATTTCGCCACCATCGACCTCGGCGTGCCCGGCCAGGTGTTCGGGACGGCGGAGACGGCGGACGGCGAGAAGTTGTACGAGGTGGTGACCTGCTCGGAGGGCCGCATGCCGGTCCGCTGCTCGGCGGGCTACAGCGTGCAGCCCGACCACGACCTCGACGTGCTCGACACCGCCGACACGGTCGTGGTGCCCGGCATCCACGCGGGCCGGGCGCTGCTGGACGGCACGATCTCGGAGACGCTGGCCAAGGCGCTCCGGGGACGGCCGCGGATCCTGTCGATCTGCACGGGGGCGTTCGTGCTGGCCGCGGCGGGCCTGCTCGACGGGCGCCCGGCCACCACCCACTGGCGCAACGCCGACCGGTTCGCGCGGCTCTTCCCGCAGGTGAAGCTGGACCCCGACGTGCTGTACGTGGACGACGGCGACGTGCTGACCTCGGCGGGCGTGGCGGCCGGGCTCGACCTGTGCTTCCACGTGATCAGGAACGACCACGGCAGCGAGGTGGCCAACCGCGCGGCCCGCCGCTGCGTCATGCCGCCCTGGCGGGACGGCGGCCAGGCCCAGTACATCGACCGGCACCTGCCGGAGGCGGGCGGCGGCACGGCGGCCACGCGCGACTGGATGCTGGCCCACCTGGACCGCCCGCTCGACCTGACCGCGCTGGCCGAGCACGCCAGGATGAGCGTGCGCACGTTCACCAGGCGCTTCCGCGACGAGACCGGCGTGAGCCCGGCCAGGTGGCTGAACGGCCAGCGGGTCCAGCACGCCAGGCAACTGCTGGAGACCACCGACCTGGGCGTGGAGGAGGTGGCCAGGAAGGCGGGGTTCGGCACGGCGGTCTCGCTGCGCCAGCATCTGCACGCGGCCGTCGGGGTTTCGCCCCTGGCGTACCGGCATACGTTCCGGCGACTCTGATTTCCCACGACAAAAGCCGCATTCACCCTACAATCGGCCCCAGGAAGATCGACTAGGAAGGGTCGTCACATGGCCGAGGCGGACCGCGTACCCGCCGGGATCAACCCGAACGTGCCCAGCGTCGCCCGCATGTACGACTACTACCTCGGCGGCCGGGACAACTTCGCCGCCGACCGCGACGCGGCCGAGCAGATGATCGAGATCGGCCGGCGGATGGGCAACGACGCCCGTGAGATCGCCCTGGCCAACCGCGGCTTCATCGGCCGCGCCGTACGCATGCTCGCCGAGGCCGGGGTGCGCCAGTTCATCGACATCGGCGCGGGCCTGCCCACCCAGGACAACGTGCACCAGGTGGCGCACCGGTACGCCCCGGGCTCCCGCGTCGTCTACGTGGACAACGACCCCATCGTGCTGGTCCACGCCCGCGCGCTGCTGGCCAGGGACAGGGACGTCCTGGCGATCGAGGGCGACCTCAAGGATCCCGACGCCATCCTGGACGACCCGCGCGTCGCGGAGCACCTCGACCTCTCCCAGCCGTACGCGGTCCTGCTGGTGGCGGTGCTGCACTTCGTCCCCGACAACGCCGAGGCCGACCAGATCGTCACGCGCATCCGCCGGCGCCTGCGGCCCGGGGGCCACATGGTGCTGTCGCACCTCCTGTACGCGGGCCACGACATGGACGACGTCGCCACCGCCGGCCAGCAGGTCTACTCCGGCACGACCTCGGGCGGCCTGGCGCGGCGCGGCTACGACGAGATCGCCTCCTACTTCGACGGCCTGCGCCTGCTCGGCCCCGGCGTCGTGCCGGTGGCCGACTGGACGCCCGACGGCGTCCCCGGCGGCTCGTACGACCTCTCCAAGGGCGGCATCCTGGCCGGGGTGGGCCGCGCCTAACGGATGACGGGCTCCGAGGGCGTTAGATTGGGGACATGTCCCTGACCCTCGAATTCGTCAGCACGATCAGGGCCGAGCGGTCCGGATTGACCGACCAGCTGTCCGACCTCGACGGCATGACGGCCTGGGTGCGGGCGCACGCGCCCGACCTCGGCGACCTCACCGTCACGGAGGAGCTGCGCCAGGAGACGGTACGCCTGCGCCAGGCCGTACGCGCGCTGCTCGCCAAGGCCGTGGCGCCGGGCCCGCCGAGCCGGGCGGACGCGGCGAGCCTGCCCGGATTCGAAGAGTCGCTGGCCCTGGTCAACGCCACCGCCCTGGCCGCCCCCACCGCGCCCCAACTGCGCTGGAACGGCGAGCCCCTCCTCGCCACCGCGCCCGCGACGGACGCCGGCCCCGGCGCGCGGCTGCTCGCCAGGCTCGCCACGGCGGCCGTCGAGTTCCTCGCGGGGCCGGACCGCGCCCTGGTGCGCACCTGCCAGGCCCCGCGCTGCGTGCTCTATTTCGTCAAGGAGCACCCGCGCCAGGAGTGGTGCTCGACGGGCTGCGGCAACCGCGCCCGGGCCGCCAGGCACTACAGGGAGCACAAGAAAATCTAACGTTTGCAATACCCGGTTCCCGTTATATCCTCTTTCTAACGGCAACCGGGTATTGCATGCGTTAGAGGAGAGTGGAATGTCCTTCCAGACCGGACATGTCGGGCTCAACGTCACCGATCTCGACAAGTCCAAAGAGTTCTACACGCGCGTCTTCGGCTTCACGGTGGCGGGCGAGTCGCAGGAGGACGGTCGCCGGTACGCGTTCCTGGCCCAGGACGGCACGCTGATGCTGACCCTCTGGCAGCAGAGCACGGGCCGCTTCGAGTCCGCCCGTCCGGGGCTGCACCACCTGTCGTTCCAGGTGGCGGACCTCGACGCGGTGCGCCGGGCGGAGACGGTGATCAGGGAGATCGGCGCGACTCTCTACCACGACGGCGTCGTGCCGCACCGCGAGGGCGCCTCGTCGGGCGGCGTGTTCTTCGCCGACCCCGACGGCATCCGGCTGGAGATCTTCGCCCCGACCGGTGCCGGCGACCGGCCCGCGCCCAGCTCCGACGCGCCGACCTGCGGGTTCTTCTAATGAGGCATCCGGGCGAGGTCGCCGTGCAGCGCCGGGCGGGGGTCCGGCTGGAGGACCACGGCAGCTCGCGGACGCGTCCGGAGATCCCGGAGGCGGCGGCCGAGTTCCTGCGGAACCAGCACATGATCGTCCTGGGCGCGGCCGACGACGGCGGGCGCGTCTGGGCCGGCGTGCTCACGGGCCCCGCGGGCTTCGCCGCCGCGACGGACGACCGCACGATCGTGCTGCACGCCCTGCCCGGCGCCGACGACCCCCTGCACGGGCTGTTCGAGCGGGAACGGGACATCGGCCTGATCGCCGTCGAGCCGCACACGCGGCGCCGGATGCGCGTGAACGGCACCGCCGTGCGGGCCGGCGACGCCCTGGTGGTCTGGACGGAGCAGGTCTACTCCAACTGCCCCAAGTACATCCAGACCCGCTCCCCCACCTCCACCCCGGGCAGGCCCGCGGGGCTGGGGCGCGGGACCTCGCTGCCGGACCGGCACCGTGCGTGGATCGCGGAGGCGGACACGTTCTTCATCGCCACCCGCGCCGAAGGGCTCGGGGCGGACGTGTCGCACCGGGGCGGCAACCCCGGATTCGTCCGGGTGACGGGGGCACGCTCGCTGGAGTTCGCGGACTACCAGGGCAACTCGATGTACATGACGCTGGGCAACCTGGAGCTGGACCCGGCGGCCGGGCTGCTGTTCGTGGACTGGGAGCGCGGGGAGACGCTGCAGCTCACGGGCCGGGCCCGGGTGGAGTGGGGCGACCAGCGGGTGGTGCGCTTCGAGCTGGACGAGTATGCGCATCTGGGCGGCACCGTGTCGCCCGGCTGGACCGCCCCCGGATATCACCGCTTCAATCCGCCGGTCCAGGCAGGCGCTTCTCGAACCAGTGATGCGCGTACGGCTCCTCGCTGAACGCCGCCACCTCCCGATAGCCGCAGGCCCGGTAGAGGGCGACGGCCTCCGCGAGCGCCCGGTTGGTCTCCAGCCGCAGCGTGCGGATGCCGTGGGCGGCCGCCTTGCCCTCCGCCTCGGCGAGCAGCCGCCGCCCAAGCCCCAGCCCGCGCACGGCCGGGTCCACCCACATCCGCTTGATCTCGGCGGACCCGGCCGCACGGTGGAGCTTGACCGCCACGCACCCCACCGGCTCGGCGTGCAGCTCGGCGACCAGCAGCAGCCCGGCCGGGGGCCGCAGCTCGGCGTCGGTGGCGGAGATGCTGCGCGCCGGGTCGAAGCCGCCCTCGAACCGGCGGGCCAGCTCGTCGGCGTAGGCCTGGAGGCAGTGGCGGGCGCCGGGATGACGTGGATCGAGGACGTCGACCCTGACCATGGAGGCGAGAAGCAGCCGCTCGACCTCGGACATCGCGGCCACGAGGCGGTCGCGCTGGGTGCCGGAGAGCGGCTCGAGGATCGCCGCCGCCGCCTCGTCGGACCGGCGATCCAGCTCCTCCCGCTCGTCGAGCCCCGCCCGCGTGAGCCGCGCCGTGCGGACCCGGCCGTCGGAGCCGCCGCCGTCGACGACCACCAGCCCGTCGGCCTCCAGCGACCGCAGCAGCCTGCTCAGGTAGCCGGAGTCGAGGTCGAGCCGCGTCCGCAGGGCACGCACCTCGCTGCCCTCCGCGCCGATCTCCCAGAGCACCCGCGACTGCCCGAGCGCCCGATCCCGGGCCAGGAACCTGTCGTTGAGCGCCCCGATCCGCTGCGTCACCGTCCGCTGGAACCGCCGCACCTGCCCGATCGCCGCACCGTCCATATCTCTGACTTTAGTCAGAGATTCCGCCCTCCGCACGGTCACATCCACGGACCCGCGATCGGCACCGCGCTGTAGTCCTCCCCCGTGACCGGGCGAATCTCCTCCCAGTGCACCCATCGCGCGCCCTCGCTCGCCCGCGGCGGCCAGAGCAGGAATCCCCATCGCACCCCTTCGGCATCGTCGCCCCAGGCCAGCAGGTAGCGGGCCGTCGTGGCATGCTCCACGACCGGCGGCCGCCAGAGCTCGGGCAGGTCCTGCGTGTCGATATCCATACCGATCATTATACGAACACGCATTCGATATCTCCAGCACCCGATCCCCCGAGGCGCGGCGTTGCGAGGCGTACGAGCGACGCGGACACGATCACGCCTGATCCGGGCCCGCCGGTTCATCTGCCCGTGGCCCACTGTGCCATCTGGTGGGCGACGTTTTCGAGCCTCGCGAGGTCGGGCACCACGTGGACCTGATCGCAGTGCTCGGCGTATCCGGGCAGGTCACATCTGCCCAGCCGCCAGGAATACCGGGGTTCGGGGGTGAGCCAGATGGTCTGCCGCGCTCGCCTGGCGAGCTCCTCGAAAGCGTCCAGGTTCGGATCGTGGCCGTTCCCCCGGCCGTCTCCGAGCATCAGCAGGGTCGTCTTCCTGGTCAGCGCCGAGCGGTGCTCCGCGAGCATCAGTTCGAAGGTACGGCCGTAGTCCGAGTCGGCGTCAACGTTGAGCAGTCCGCCCGCCGCGCCGAACACCAGGTTGGACACCTGCTCCAGCGGGTGTCCTGCGAACAGTTCGGTGATCTCCTGGGGTTCGTCGACGAAAGCGAACGAGCGGACCTGTCCGAACAGCGACTGGAGACCGTGCACCAAGTACAGGGTGAAGCGGGCGGTGGCCCGTACCGAGAGCGAGACGTCGGCGAGGACGACGAGCCGGGGGGCGTTCTCGACGCGGGTCGTGGTCACCGGCCGGAAGGGGATTCCGTCGTAGCGCATGTTCTGCCGCATGGTACGTGCCGCGTGCGCCCGCCCGCGCGGGTTGTCGCGCCGGGTGGCGGTCAGTGCCCCGGACAGCGTGCGGGCCAACCGGCGCAGCGACGTTTCCAGCTCCCGGCGGCTCTGCTCGTCCACCGCCTCCGTACGCGCCCGCTCGACGGCTCCCGACTCGACGGCGGCGGTGAGCTCGGCCAATGTGGCGAGATGGCGTACCAGCAGTTCGGCGAGACCGTCGGCCACCTGTGCCCGGCCGTTCGGGATGGCGAGCTCCTGGCCGTCCTGCTCGTCCGCGGATCGGCTGTCCGGATGTCCTGCGACGGTCATCTCGGTGCCCGCGCGCAGGGCGTTGCCGCAGGACAATCGGCCGGGTGTGCCGGCATTGTGCAACCTTTCCGCCGCCAGCTCCAGGCTCGCGACGGCGGCGGCATCGGCGCAGGACCGCCGCCTGTCCCGGGAGAGGACGATCTCCTGGGTCAGCGCGGAGCGGTCGATCTTGTTCGCCTCCTGGTGGGGGTTGTACCGCTGGGCGAGATCCTGCGGGTCGAAGTAGTCGCGGAGGTCGTGGGGCGGACCGTGGTGGTGACCAGGCCGCGGGATTTGCGAGGGTTCCTCGGAAATGGTGAACGACGTGGCCGCGGCAGTGTCGGAGAGGTCGTCGTGGCCGTGGCGGTGACCGGGCCGGTTCTCGGCGGGGTTCGGCGGTGTGAGAGCGAAGAGGGCGGCGAACACCTCGTCGAAGACCGCGTCGTCGCGCCGGTCCTTGATCAGGGTCAGTCGCAGGGCCTCACGCAGCGTCTCGCGGTCGCCCAGGATGCCCGGCTGCGCCGCGGCCCTCGTCGCGTCGATCGTCTCGGAGACCGAGACTCGCACGCCCGACAGGCGCAGCAACCGGACGAAACGGTGGATGCTTGCTTCCATGGCGGGCTCCTGTGCTCGCGCACTCTCAGCGCGCCCGGCGTCGCAAGGCCGCGGAGAATGCGCGCTGTCCCTGGCCCGTGCCGTTGCCGGTGTGCCCGTCGTCGTGGTGCTCATGGCCGTGGTGCCCCGCTGTGCCGCTGCCGGGGGACTCGCTCGCGCCGAGGCTCGACGGCAGCCGGTAGCCGATCTCGTGTCGGCCGAGTTGGTCCATCGCGGCCCGGACGGCGCGGCCGTCCGGCTCGTCTCCGAGTGACGCGTGATCGAACGGGCCATCGCCGTCGCCCGGGACGGGTCGCTGAGCCTGGCCAAGGCCATGACCCGTGTGAGCCGGCGAGGCGGGCCCGCCCTGACGCCCGGAGACGAGGCGGGGCAGGACGTCGAGCGCCCGGTTCAGGTCGCGTTCGTATTTCAGCACCACGTTGACGGTTTCCATGAGCAGTTGCGCGTCCAGTTCCTCGGCCCCCAGCACGGCCAGGGCGCGGGCCCAGTCAACCGTCTCCGAGATGCCGGGGCTCTTCCGCAGCCGCAGACCGCGCAGTTCGCGCACCACACCGACCAGTTGCACGGCCAGCGCATCGGGCAGCCCGGTGTGCTTGGAACGGACGATCTCCAGCTCGCGCTCGGCGTCCGGATAGTCCAGGAACACGTGCAGACAGCGCCGTTTGAGGGCGGCCGACAGGTCCCTGGTGTTGTTCGAGGTCAGTACAACGCATGGCGGGGCCGGGGCGATGTAGGTCCCGATCTCGGGCACCGAGACCTGGTACTCGTCCAGGCACTCCAGCAGCACGGCCTCCAGTGCTTCGTCGGCGCGGTCGATCTCGTCGATGAGCAGGACCGTCGGCTCGGGGCTGCGGATGGCCTCGAGGACCGGCCGTGGGGACAGGAAGCGGTCGGAGAAGAAGACGCTGTCCTGATCGCCGATGCGTTCCACGGCGGTGGCGAGGTCCGGCGCGTCCGCGACGATCTCGCTGATCTTCTCCCGCAGCAGCTGCGTGTACAGGAGTTGCTTTCCGTAGTCCCACTCGTACAGGGCCCTCGACTCGTCCTGCCCTTCATAGCATTGCAGGCGTAGTAGCCGGCGTCCCGTGGCCGCGGCCAGGACCTTCGCCAGTTCCGTCTTACCGACCCCGGCCGGGCCTTCCAGCAGGACCGGCTTGCCCAGGCGGAACTGCAGGTACACGGAGGTGGCCAGGCGCCGGTCGGCGATGTATCCGTGCGCGGCGAACTTCTCGACCACATCCGTGACCGACTCGAACGCATCGGGTACGGGCGTGCCGTCGGGGTGCGGGATGCCGGTCACGTTTTCTCCGTTCGCATGAAGGGCTGCCACCTCAGGTGAGCAGATCGTCCAGGTCGCCGTTCATGCAGTGCTCGACGAGCGGACGGACTGTGTCGTAGGTGGGCTCCTTGGGGTTGGTCGGGACACAGGAGTCGCCGAGAGTGTGCCGGGTGATCCGGTCGACGTCGGCGTCGTCCCCGACGATCTCTCTCGACCGCTGGTAGAACTCGGTAGGGCCCTGCCCGAGCCGGTTCTTGGAGTACGTGTCCTGCTTCACGTCGGTGAGCTTCTCCGGCATTCCGAGGTCGCGCACCAGGCGGATGAGCTCCTCGACCGCCGCGTCGGCCGCGTGCACCGTGCTCATGCCGACGGTGTCCACGCCCATCGCGCGGGCGATGTCGGCGAAGCGCCGGTAGGCGACCGGCAGGTTGAAGGCCCAGACCCGGGGCAACAGCACGGCGTTGTTGAGCCCGTGATGCAGGTCGTAGAAGGCGCTGAACGCGTGCGAGATCGAGTGGGCGAGCCCCAGCCCGCCGGAGTTGAACGCCTGAGCCGCCATGTACTCGCCGTACATCATGGCCTCACGAGCGGCCAGATTGCGGCCGTCCCAGGTGGCGGTGCGCAGGTACTGAGCGGCGATCTCGACGGCCTGCAGGGCCTGGCCGAGCGCGGGCGTGAAGTCCAGCCGTGACACGTAGGCTTCCGAGGCATGCGTGAGCACGTCGATTCCGCACTGCGCGGTGAAGTCGATCGGGCACTCGTAGAAGAGCACCGGGTCGTCGATGGCCAGCGTCACGCGCGCCGAGCGATCGAAGGCCGCGTATTTGTGCGGGTTGTCCGGGTCGGTCGTGGTGTCGGTGATGACGAACAGCGACGTGGTCTCAGAGCCCGTGCCGGCGGTGGTGTTCACCGCGATGTGCGGCGGATTGTCAGGATTCTCCGTCTTGTGATAGCCCTCGAACTCGTTGATGCTGCGGCCGTCGTGCGCGAGGGATATCCGGGCTCCCTTGCAGGCATCGTGCGAGGAACCGCCGCCGATGGAGACGAAGGAGTCGCACTTGTTCTCCCGGAACGCCTCCGCGGCGTCCATGCAGTTGTAGTCCTTGGGATTGGATTCGACCTTGTCGTAGACGACGAAGTCCACACCGTGGAACTTGCCCTGATCGACGATCCGCTGCACGATATCCGTACCCCGCAGGCCCGAGGTGACGACCAGCGTCCGGTGGAAGCCCAATCTCCTGGCCTCCGGGCCGACGAGTTCGTGCGTTCCAGGCCCCAGCAGCGCCCGGGGCAGCGGCGTGAACTCCTTGACCGGGGACGGTCTGTAGAGTGCTTCAAGCTGCATGATCACTAGTCCTCTCCGTGTGGCGAAGAATGGGACTTGGCAGGTTCTGTTCGGTCCAGATGACCTTCCCGTTCGCCGTGTACCGGGTGCCCCAGCGCGAGGCGAGCTGAGCGACCAGGAACAGCCCGCGCCCGCCCTCGTCGTTGCTGGTGGCGCGGCGCATCCGAGGCGAGGTACTGCTGCCGTCGGACACCTCGCAGATGAGAGTGCAGTCGCGGAGCAGGCGCACCTCGATGGGCTCCCTCGCGTAGCGGATCGCGTTGGTGACCAGCTCGCTGACCATCAGCTCGGTGGTGAACTCCAGCTCCTCCAAGCCCCAGCGGTCCAGCTGCTCCGTCACCGCGCCGCGCACCTTGGAAACGTTCGCCGGGTCGGCGGACAGCTTCCAACTGGCCACCTGGTCGGCATCCAGCGCGTGCATGCGGGCGACGAGCAGGGCTACATCGTCCCTGGGGCGGCCGGGCAGCAGGGCTTCGACGACCGCCTTGCACGTCTCCTCGGGCGGGCGGCTGGGGTGCGTCAGGGCGCGCCGCAGCAGCGCGAGGCCCACGTCGATGTCGCGGCTGCGCTCCTCGATGAGACCGTCCGTGTAGAGAACAAGCTCGCTGCCCTCGGGGATCTCCAGGTCGATCGTCTCGAAGGGCAGACCTCCCAGGCCCAGCGGCGGCCCTGCCGGCACGTCCGGGAATTCGACGGTTCCATCCGGAAGAACGAGCGCGGGCAGCGGGTGCCCGGCACGGGCCAGGGTGCAGTTCCTGGAGACCGGGTCGTACACCGCGTACAGGCAGGTGGCGCCCATGATCCCGGCGCCGTCGCTCTGGTCGGAGTCGAGCCGGTCGACAAGCTCGTCGAGGCATGCGAGCAGATCCTCCGCGGGCAGGTCGAGGACGGCGAAGTTCTGCATGGCGGTACGCAGGCGGCCCATCGTGGCGGCCGCGTGCAGGCCGTGCCCGACGACGTCGCCGACCGCCAGCGCCACCCGGCCGCCGGACAGCGGGATGACGTCGTACCAGTCGCCGCTCACCCCGCCGTACGCGGGCAGGTAGCGGTGCGCGACCTCGACCGCGCTCTGCGAGGGCAGGCCCCGGGGAAGCATGCTGCGCTGCAGCGCGAGCGCCATGTTGTGCTCGTGGGTGAAGCGGCGGGCGTTGTCGATGGACAGCGCCGCGCGGCCGACCAACTCCTCAGCGAGGCGAAGGTCGTCCTCTTCGAACGCACGCTGCTCTGAGCGGTAGAAGCTGACCACGCCCAGGGTCGCGCCGCGCGCATACATGGGCGCCGCGATCAACGAGTGAATCCCGAATCTGAGGATCCGCTCCGTGCGCACGGGGTCTATGGCCTTCCACCCATGAGCCTCCGCCAGATCCGGTTCCAGCACGGCCTCCCTGCCGGCCAGGCACCGGCCCTGCGGGGTGGACGGGACGAACTTCACCAATTCCCCCACCTCGGCCAGGTGGGAGTCCTCAAGGATGGCGCCCAACGCCACCCGGCGGAGCACGCCCATGTCGTGGGCCGCCTCGTCCCCGCACAGAACGGCGTCCGACAGGTCGACGCTGACGAAGTCCGCGAACCGCGGGATGATCACATCGGCCAGCTCTTCTGCCGTATGGGTCACGTCAAGGGTGGTCCCGATGCGGACGCTGGCGTCGTAGAGGAGTTCCAGGCGCTGCCGTGCCCGCAGGGCGAGCTGTCCCACGCCCAGTTCGCCGACGAGGAGCAGCCATCCCTCGCTGGCGCCGGGCTCCGTGGTGGTTTCCTTGGTCATGGAAGCGACCGCCGTCACCGGCTCGGGAGGGGGCGCCATGCGGGGCTCGGGGACCGCGCCGGACGGCACCGGCGGCTTGAAGTCCTTCGGAGCGGTCGGGATCACCAGAGCGTCCGAGGGGGGCGGCACCACGGTGGGGGCGGTAACCGACATGCGGCGTGCGCCTCTGGCCTCGCCCGGGAGGCTGACCTCGACCGCGATGCCGGCCTCCCCCGAGGGCCCGAGGACTGAGCGGCGCATGAGGGTGGCGACCTGGCCGTCGAAGAGCTCCACCTGGGCCATGAGCCGGTGCGGGGAAGAGATCAGCTCCGCCGCCCGCTCCCGCAGCAGGGCCTGGTCGGCGCGGCCCAGCACGTCGTTGATCGAGGGGAGCGCTCCTTCATGCTCGCCACACGGCGGCCCGCCGGGCAGGGAGGCGGCGTGGTGGGTGCGCAAGAAGGTCCCGAGCAGGTCCCGCTCCCGCTGTGTGGCCTGCTCCAGCAGCCGCTGCTCGATGGCGTGGGCGGCGTCGCGGACGAATTTCAGCATTGCCGGATCCGCGTCGGACCGCCGGCAGGTGAGGTCGAGGATGCCCTCGACCTGCCCGCTCAACGGATCGCGGATGGGCGCGCCGGCACAGGCGAACGGGTGCATGCATGCAGCGAAATGCTCGCTGCCGAAGACATAGCTGGGTTTCCTGCTCGCCAGCGTCGTGCCGATGCCGTTGGTTCCGGCGATCTGCTCCGCGAAAGCGAATCCGACCGCGAGACAGACGCCGTCGAGGCTCCTGTTCAGTTCAGGGTCGCCGCCCCGGCGCTGAAGGACCCTGGCTTTCTCGTCGCAGAGAATCACGCTCACGCGCGTTCCGGTGAGTTCGCCCTCCACCTTGTCGAGCACAGGGGCGGCCGCGTGGATGAGGCGGCCATGCAGATCCAGATCCTCCTGGTAGGGGATCTCCAATTGGTCGGGGACCAAGCCGAGCAACCGGCAGCGTTGCCAGGACGTCAGGATGGAACCCCGGACGCTTCCCTCGACATCGCCCCTGTCTTGGAACCTCGCATGGGCGCTGGTCAGACGCTCTATGTCGTCCCAGGCCACTGCCACTGCCACCGCCCCCCATACGGCGAGAGACATATGTGCCTTATGGCTACTATTCCACACAAAATTAGATATATGGTCAAATGTTCGAATCGAACATCTCTAGAGGGGTCACAGGTCTGGCGAAAAGTTCACAACCAGCCATTGTCTCCGAAACAGGACTGCTTGCGGGACAGGACGCCACCCGTCCCGGCGAGGCGGCAGTGACGTCAGCGAGAACCCGCCCGGCAGCCTTCACAGGCAAGAACGGCGGGCTCGAACGGAAGCCCGCAGAGCCCCTTCAGGGCGCTGGAGCCGCCCGCAGGGCCTGAACACGTAAAACGGCGACGCCCCGAAGGACACCGCCGTTGAGCGAACCTGGGCGCTACTCGCCACCGTCGCGCAAGTGGAGCTATGGGGATTCGAACCCCAGACCTCCTCCATGCCATGGAGGCGCGCTACCAACTGCGCCATAGCCCCTTGCTGCGTGTACGAGTGTAGCCGACTTCAGGACCGCCCAAGCACACGTCAAAAACTGGGTATACGGAGAGTAAAAATTTGCTACTGTCCATTGCCGTGTTCAGCGTGCAACCACTGCCCATGACTCCGCGATGTGCCCAGATCCTCGACGAGCGCGAGCATGCCGTGATCGGCGTCAGCGCGCTCAACGGGTACTTCACCCCCCGGACCATCAGGCACCTCCTCGACTGGGCGACCCGGACGTTCGCGCGGGTCCACGTCCTCGTGCCCGGCGTCGAGTTGGCCGGGACGCTGGTCGCGAGAGGGTGTCCGGCGGGCAGAGCCGGGGCCAAGGCGCGGGCGGCCGCCAACAACACGCGCAACCGGGTCGTCCGCGCGCTCGACGCCCTCGACCCGCCCAACGCCACCGTGTTCGACTGGAACGAACTGGCCCACGATCCGGCCTACGCCGAGGCGAGGGCGAGGCTGGAGCGGCTGTTCGCCACCGATCCGGTCTTCGGGGAGCACTGCGTGGACGCGGTGCGCCCGATCGTCGGCGCGCCGGAGCTCTCGCGCGAGCAGGCCGAGAACGCGCTGCCGTTCCTGCTGGCCGAGCTGCCCTTCGTGATCGACACCCCGTCGATCCTCGGCACGCGCTCGTCGGTGTTCTGCTACCCCCGGCCGATGCCGCTGGTGGACCTGCTCTACGCCGGCCTGCTGCCCGTGCGCCCGGCGTCCGAGCAGGGATTCGTCTCCACCGCATTGACACAGGCCGCCCGGCCCGCCCACCATCTCAGTAACGCCAGGTAAAGACATCGTCACCAGAGGTGGCCGGCTATGGATGCACATGCCCGAAATGCTGGACATGCGTTTGACACGAGCGACATGGACCACAACGGCTACCTCGACCACCGTGACATGATCGTGGTCGCGTCCGCGCTGTGCGCCCGGCTCGGGCTGTCCGGGCAGGGCGCACAGCGGGTCAGCGACGCCTACGAGCGGGTCTGGCAGTACGCCGTCCGCCACATCGGCACCGACGCCGAGGGCCGCATCAGCAGGAGGTCCTACATCGACTACGCGCTGGCCCCGGGACGCGACCGCGCCGAGTTCGTGGCCAACGTGGTCAGGCCGATCACCGACGCCCTCTGGGACGCGCTCGACGCCGACGGCGACGACCGGCTCGACCGCGCGGAGTTCCTGCGCCTGTGGTCGGCGTACGACGTGGCGGGGGCGGCGTCACGGGCGTCGTTCGAGCGGCTGCGCGGCAAGAAGGTCGCGCACGTGTCGAAGGACGGGTTCGCCCAGGCGATGTATGACTTCTACTACAGCTCCGCCACCGCCGCCCCCATACTCGGCTGACGTCACCCCACCGAGCGGGCCTGGTCGATGAGCTGGACCAGCTCCGTCACCATGGGGTCCTCGGTGGCCGGTGCCAGCCGGACGGCCTGCTCCTTGAGCTCGGGCAGGTCCATGCCGAACGCCTTCCGGTCCCGCAGGTAGACCGCGAACGCGGCCACCACCACGTCCACCTGGAACCTGACCGGCGCCTTGTCGAGCGCCGCGGCCAGCTCGTCGGCCCGCAGCGCCTTGCTCTCCTCGGAGGCGGTCCGGGTGTCGGGGTCCTGCCAGCGTACGGTGGCTTGGGCGAGCTGCCCCTCGGCGCCCGGCTTGAGCCGCAGCGAATAGAGCGCGGTGACCGAGTGGCCGGGGCCGATCTCGCCGCCGTCACGGGTGTCGTCGCGGAAGTCCTCCGTGGCCAGCGCGCGGTTCTCGTACCCGATGAGCTGGTAGCGCTCCACCACCGACGGGTTGAAGACGACCTGGGCCTTGGCGTCGCGCGCCCGCAGCTCGATGTTGGCGGGGAGCTGCGTGGCGAAGATCTTGTCGGCCTCCTCCTGGGTGCTGACGTACACGGCCATGCCGTCGCCGTTGTCGGCGAGCTGCTCCATCAGCTTGTCGCCGTAGTCGCGGCCGACGCCGACGGTGAGCAGCGTGACCTGCTTGCCCGCGTGCTCCTTGACCCGGTCGAGGAGGCTCTGCCACTCGGTGGCGCCCTGGTTGGCCAGGCCGTCGGAGAGCAGGATGACCCGGTTCGTGGCGGCGGGGCGGAACGCCTTGGACGCCTCCTGGTAGCCGGCGACGAGCCCGGCCTCGAGGTTGGTGCCGCCCGAGACGGTCAGCCCGTTGACCGCGTCGCGCAGCTCCTCCCGCGCGGTCAGCGGGGTCATCGAGGCCAGCACGTCGGCGTCGTCGCTGAAGGACACGATCGACACCTGGTCGCCGGGCGCGAGCTGTTCGAGCAGCTTGAGCAGGGCCGACTTGACCAGGTCCAGCCGCCCGGTCTCGGCCATCGAGCCGGACACGTCGACGACGAACGTGAGGTTGGCGGGCCGCCGCGCCGCCGCGTCCGACCCGCGCGTCTGCAGGCCGACGCGCAGGATCGCCTGGTCGCGCTCCGGCAGCCGCGCGCCGTCCACGTGCACCGCGAAGCCGTCGTCCGGCGGCGGCGCGTAGTCCTGCCGGAACGCGTTGACCCACTCCTCCGGGCGGATCTCGCCTGGCGCGGGCCAGCGGCCCTCCTGGAGGGTGCGGCGGGCGTAGCCGTACGAGGCCGTGTCCACGTCCAGGGCGAACGTGGAGATCTGGGCCGTGGTCGTGTCCTCCTCGCCGTTCGTCTTGGCGGGTGACGCGCTCGGGCGGACCGGGGCCGGTTCCGCGTTCGCCGGAGCTCTCGCCGCGCGTTCACCGCTGGTCGAGCCTCCGGGGCCGCCTCCACACGCGGAGAGGGCGAGCAGCGCAACAAACCCGATTCCCGCCGCTAAAGGACGAAATTTCATTGCAACCACCTCCACGCCTTTCGACGGAAGTAGGTCTGCGATGGCCGGGGCGGTGACGTAAGCGAGCGCAAACCGCGATCGACGCGTGATCAGGTGCGACAAAAGGGACAGCTGGGGTGCCGAGGGACGCGGGACAGGCGTCGGAATGTGGCTCTAACGTGACAGCGCCGCGTCCTCGACCCGCACCCGTACGGTGAGCAGCACCGCGTTGGCGGCGGCGAAGGCCAGCGCGGTGAGCCAGGCCGTGTGCACCAGCGGCAGCGCCAGGCCCTCGGCGACCACGGCCACGTAGTTGGGGTGCCGCAGCCACCGGTACGGGCCCCGGCGCACCGGCGGCATGCCCGGCACCACGACCACGCGGGTGTTCCACCGCCTGCCCAGCGTGCCGACGCACCACCAGCGCAGCCCCTGGGCCAGGACGACGACCGCGAGCATCGGCCAGCCGAGCGGCGGGACGAAGGGGCGGCCGAGCAGCCACACCTCGGCGGGCGCCGCCCCGAGGAGCGCCGCGTGGGCCACGACGATCCAGGGGTAGTGCCGCCGGCCGTGCTCGACGCCGCCCCTGGACCTGGCCCAGGACAGGTTGCGGCGGGCCACCGCCAGCTCGGCCAGCCGTTCCAGCGCGACCAGCCCGATCAGGACGAGGTACGCGCTCACCAGTGCAGCAGCAACAGCTCGGCGGAGAACCCGGGCCCCAGCGCGAGGAGCACGGCGGGCGCGTTCGGCCGGCCCCGCGTCTCCTGGAGCACGTGCAGCACCGAGACCGAGGACAGGTTGCCGTGCTCGCGCAGCGACCGCCAGGTCACGTCGAGCGCCTTGGGCGGCAGGGCGAGGGTCTGCCCGATCGTCTCGACGACCTTGGGGCCGCCGGGATGGCAGACCCAGGTGGCGACCTGCTCGGGGGTCAGGCCGTAGTCCGCCAGGAACGCCTTGATGTCACCGGCCAGCACCTGCTCCACGAACGCGGTCAGGTCGGGGTCCAGCACGATCCGGAACCCGTGCGGCCCGACCTCCCATCCCATGAGGTGCTCGGTGTCCGGATAGAGCCTGCTGCGGGTGGCGACGACCTCGGGGCCCTGCCCGCGCCCGGTCGCCACGACGGCCGCCGCGCCGTCCCCGAACAGGGCGCTGGCCACCAGGTTCGCGATCGAGGTGTCGTTCCGCTGGATCGTCAGCGAGCACAGCTCCACGCACACCAGCATCGCGACGTGGTCGGGCCAGCCGCGCAGGTAGTCGTGCAGGCGCGAGAGCCCCGACGCCCCCGCCGCGCACCCAAGGCCGAACACCGGCACCCGCTTGACGTCCGGCCGCAGTCCCACCCGCTGGGCCAGCCTGGCGTCGAGCGAGGGCGTGGCGATGCCGGTGGTCGAGCAGAACAGCAGGTGGTCGACCCGTTCCGGGCGCACGCCGGCCTTGTCCAGGGCGCCCTTGACGGCCCGCTCGCTCAGGTCGAGGGCCATTTCGAGGTACATGTCGTTCGCGCGGGCGAAGGAGTCGAGCTTGGTGTAGTCGGCCAGCGGGAGCGCGAGGTTGCGGCCTTCCACGCCGGCCGCCGCGTGGAACCGGCGCAGCAGCTCCTCGTCGCAGTCAGTCAGCCGGGAGAACGCCTCGGTGATCTCCGCCTGCGCGTAGCGGTGATCGGGCAAAACGGTCTGCACAGCCGATATATACATATACCTCTCTTGCCGCTGAAAGGCTGGGGCTAACATGCGAGGCATGCTCCTGCCGCAACCCTCCAGGCCGCACCGGGTGGCCGTGCTGGCGTTCGACGGGATGGCGCCGTTCGAGCTCGGCTGCGTCGTGGAGTTCTTCGGCCTGCCCCGGCCTGAACTGGACATCGCGTGGTACTCGCTCGCGGTGTGCGCGGAGACGCCGGAGCCGCTGCGGGTGGTGGGCGGGTTCACCATGCAGGCGGCGCACGGGCTGGACGTGCTGGCCGAGGCCGACACGGTGATCGTGCCCGGGGTGGCGGACGTGCGCGGGGCCGTTTCCGGCGCGCTCGCGTCCGCGCTGCGGCACGCGCACTCGCGCGGCGCGCGCCTGGTGTCGATCTGCTCGGGCGCGTTCGCGCTGGCGGCGGCCGGGCTGCTCGACGGCCGCGAGGCCACCACGCACTGGAAGTACGCCGAGCTGCTCCAGGAGCGCTTCCCGCTCGTCCGGGTCAACCCCTCGGTCCTGTACGTGGACGGCGGCGACGTGCTGACCAGCGCGGGCAGCGCGGCGGGCCTCGACCTGCTGGTCCACCTCGTACGCACCGACCACGGGCCGAACGTGGCCAACTCCGTGGCCCGCCGCCTGGTCATACCGCCGCACCGGGAGGGCGGTCAGGCGCAGTTCATCCAGGCCGCCGTGACGCCGGTGACGGACGACGGCGGGGTGGCCAGGGCGATGGCGTGGGCCCTGGAGCACCTGGCCGAGCCGATCGCCGTGGCGGACCTGGCCGGGGTGGCGCACATGTCGGAGCGCTCGTTCATCAGGCACTTCAAGCGGCAGACCGGCACCAGCCCGCTGCGGTGGGTGATCTCGCAGCGGGTGGCGGCCAGCCTGCCGATGCTGGAGTCCACCGGGGCGCCGGTGGAGGAGATCGGGGCGGCCGTCGGGTTCGAGAGCGCGGTGACGTTCCGGCACCACTTCACGCGGGCCATGCGCACGTCGCCGTCGGCGTACCGGCGGGCCTTCAGCGCGTGACTCCCCGCGTGCCGGAAGCCTCAGGCCGTGAGCCGCCACAGGGAGGTGACCTCGGCGGCGCGGGCCTCGTGCAGCGCGTCCTGCTGGTCCTTCGGCCGGTTGTGCCGGGGCGGGACGTCCAGGCGCCCGGCCACGCGCAGCCCCGCCCGCTCGAAGGCGGCCAGCAGGTCGGCCCGGGTGCGCAGGCCGAGATGCTCGGCCAGGTCGGAGAGGATGAGCCAGCCTTCGCCCGCCGGCTCCAGATGCCCGGCGAGACCGTCGAGGAACCCGTTGAGCATCCGCCCCCCGGGATCGTAGACGGCCTGGTCGAGCGGCGAGACGGGCTCGGCGGGCAACCACGGCGGGTTGCACACGACCAGCGGCGCCCTGCCGGGCGGGAAGAGGTCGGCGCGCACGACCTCCACCTGGTCGTCCAGCCCGAGACGGGCGAGGTTGTCCTCGGCGCACGCGACGGACCGCTCGTCGAGGTCGGTGGCCATGACCTGCCGCACGCCCCGCTCGGCCAGCACGGCGGCCAGCACGCCCGTGCCGGTGCCGATGTCGAAGGCCAGCCGGTGGTCCTCCGGCAGCGGCGCGCTCGCGACCAGATCGACGTATTCGCCCCTGATCGGCGAGAACACGCCGTGGTGCGGGTGGATGCGAGCCCCGAGCGCCGGGACGTACACGCCCTTGCGCCGCCACTCGTGGGCCCCGATCAGGCCGAGCAGCTCGCGCAGCTGGCCCACCGCCGGCGGCGCGTCGGCGCCGTACACCTCTGCGCACGCCTCGCGCACGTCCGGCGCCCTGCGCAGCGGCACCACGTGGCCCTCCGCGAACGGGACGAGCAGCATGCCCAGCGTGCGGGCGCGCTGGGACCTGGCCTGGCGGTAGCGGTGGAACCCGGCGCCGGGGGCCGCGGGCTTGCACCGGCGCCCCATGGCCGCCAGCAGCTGGCGGGCGTTCTGGAAGTCACCCTGCCAGAGCAGCGCGGTGCCCTCGCAGGCCAGCCGGTAGGCGGTGGCGGCCGTCATCCGGTCGTCGGCCGTGACCACCCGGCTGGGCGGCGGCACGCCCAGTGCCGAACGCCAGATCGCCGACCGTTCCTGCCCTGCCTCGGTCCAGTGGATCATCAGAACCCGACCGTTTCACATGCCGTGCCCGCGCGGCCACCCATTTACGGCAGCAGGCCGTCCACCAGGGCGCGCAGCCCTCGCTCGTAGGTGTCCTGCGCGGTCAACTCCTCCCACCGTACGCCCACCGCGCCCAGCCGCGGGCGCGGTGAAGGCGGCGATCAGCGCGCTCTGATCAAGATTGTCGTAGCGCTCCGCTAGCGTCCGGGTTCGTTCATCCACGTCCATCACGTCGTGAGAGAGGAATCCCGTGGGTTTATCCACAAAGGTCGGGCGCCGAATTTCGGTGCTGGTGGCCGTCGTCGCCCTGGCATCCGGCGCCCTGACCTCAGGAGCGCAGGCCGCCCCGAATCCGGTCGCCTTCGGCGCGGTCTCCGCCTCGCCGAAGGCCCATTCCGGCGCCTGCCCGACGGCCGTGACGCTGTCCACCACGGTCAAGGTCAAGGCGCCCGTGACGCTGAAGTACGCGTGGACCTTCAGCGACGGAGACCGGAGCCGGGCCAGGACGTACAAGGTCGGCGGCAAGGGGCTCAAGACCGTCCGGCTGTCCACGTCGCTCAAGGTCACCGGCGACGCCCGCGGCTGGGGCGCGGTGCGCCTGGCAAGCCCGGTGCGGAAGACGTCCGGGAAGGCGTCGTTCTCGGTCACCTGCACCGGTGACGGTACGGGCACGGGCGACACGTGGGACAGCGTGACCAGCTCCGCCGTGGGGGTCGCCGCCCCGGTCGGCTCGCCCACGCCGGCTCCCACCGGGCAGGACGGCGACACGCCCGCGCAGAACCAGGTGGGCAAGGCCACCATCGCCTTCGAGCGGACCACCGCGTCGAAGTGCCCGGTGACCTTCAAGATCCACGGCTCCTTCGAGGGGCTTCCGGCCGGCGCGCAGACCGTTCGGTACCGCGTCGTCGGCACCCAGGAGTGGAAGACCGTCGACGTGCCTGCCGACCACGGCGCCGTCTTCACCACCGTCTTGGAGACGTTCGAGTGGGGGTGGGAGACCGAGGAGAGCTCGATCCGGATCGAGATCAACCAGCCGAACGGCCTGAGGTCCAACCTCCTCCACTACTTCGCGTGCCACCCGCCGGTCGGCGACGAGCAGGTCGGCGTCGCCGCCGAGGACATCGCGCTGACCAGTGACGGCGGCCCGCTGGCCGAGCTGGTCGCCGACGCCATGCTTGAGGCGGTCCAGTCGGTCTCGGGGGCGCAGGCCGCGCTGGTCAGCAAGTACGGGATGCACAACGGCCTGAAGGCCGGGCCGATCAAGTACCAGGACCTGTACGGCGTCCAGCCCGCGGGGTTCGCCCCCGACGTGCGGACGGTGACAGGGGCGCAGCTCAAGAAGTTCCTCGTGCCGACGAGCCCGAACGCCGGAGTGGCGACCCCCTCGGCCGCGCTTCGCTACACGCTGAAGGACGGCGTCGTCACCGAGCTCACGCTGAACGGCACCCCGGTGTCCGACACCCAGGTGCTCAAGATCGCGATCAACTATGTGATGAGCGGCGGCTGGCAGGGCTTCCCGCAGTGGAAGGGCACCAGCGGCGTGTACTACGGCGGGCCGGACGACACGGGGGCGCTGGCGTCGTACCTCGCCGGCCACTCCCCGGTTCGCGCGCCCGCGGGCGACCGCGTCACCGTCGAATAGGGAGGTGGCGACCGCCGGGCGGGGCGTGTCCCCGTCCGGCGGATGGCATTGGCCGGCGGGGCTCTGCTGGTCGTGGCGGTTCAGAGAGTGAAGTCGAATGTGTAGGAGTGCGAGCCGTCAGGGGCGATGACGATGTCCATCTCGCCCCTGAGCCCCCGTAGCTCCCCCGTCCCCGAGTCGGGGACGACCGAGATCCTCAGCGACCGCTCGCCGCGGTCGCTGACCGCGTTGTGCTGCACGACGAAGGCCCCCGCGCGGCCGTCGAGGGTACCCTCGATGCGCTCCATCGCCACGTAGGACATGGAGTCCTCGACCTCCGTCGAGGCTGTCAGCAGGTAGACGACGCCGGTGCCCGTCAGGTCCCCGTGGAAGGTCTTGGACATGGTCACGAGGCCGAACGAGACGCCGTCACGCTCCACGAACGGCGGCTTGGCGTCCCAGTCTGCGGTGTCGAAGGTTCCCTTGGCGGTCATGGCTCCATCGTGCCGGTCATACCTGTCAGATCCCGTCAGGTACCGGCGAGACGCTCGACCACCGGCGCGAACTCGTCCAGGTACTGGGCGTTCACCGACACGTACGAGACGCCGAGCCGGTCGCGGCGCCTGCGGAGCGTGTCCGCCATCTCGTCCGCGGTGCCCAGCAGGACCCCGGTGCCGCCGGCGGGGACGTTCAGCCAGGAGGGCGGCTCGGCCCCGGCGGCCGCGAGGTTCATGCTGAGCTCCAGGTCGTGGAAGCGGTCGCCGGCCAGCTCGTAGAGCTCGTCCAGCTTCGCCGCCACCTGGTCCTCCGTGTAGTGGGGCGGCACGCCGAGCGCCACGGTGTCGGCCTTCCGCGCGGCGAGCTTCATGAGCCTGGTCCCGGACGCGGCGACCAGGACGCGTACGTCCTTGACCGCGTCGATGGTCTGGGCGACCCGCTCGATGCGCTCGCCCGGCGTGCCGTACCCGACGCCGAGCGCCGCGGCGTCCCGCTCCGCGTCCGGGCGTCCGGCGCCCAGGCCCAGCTCGAAGCGCCCGTCGGTGAGCGCGTGCAGGGTCGAGGTCTCCCACGCGACGGCCTCGGGAGTCCGGTTGGCGGCGCTCAGCACGAACGTGCCGACGCGCAGGGTCGTCGTGGCCGTCGCGGCCACGGCGGCGGCGGCGAAGGGCGCCAGCGTGCCGAGCGTGTCGGGCATCAGCAGCGTCGAGTAGCCGAGGCTCTCCGCCCTGCGGGCCAGGCCGGTCCACGCGGCGGCGTCGGTGGCATGTCCGGCGACCGCGCCGAACCTGAACGGGTGATCGGTCATGCCACCAACGATCGCGGATCCAGGCCCCGGCGACATCGTCCCCCGGACCGGTGGTCGCCTACATCCGGGGGCGCACGACCGCGCGAGGGTGCTACTCCTGCAGCAGTATCCGCGTGAAGTCGTTGGCGAACTTGCCCTCGGGGTCGAGCCGCCGCACCAGCGAGCGGAACTCGTCGGGGCACGCGGGCCGGCGGGTGAACAGCTTGCCCCAGTGCGGCCTGGGCGCGAACGGCGCCAGCGTCTCCTCCACCAGCTCCAGCACCGGCAGCACGGCGGCCACGTCCCGGATCCAGGTGAAGTGGATGCCGACGCTGTCACGGTCGCGGAAGGGGCTCAGCCACAGGTCGTCGGGCGCGATCGAGCGCACCTCCGAGATCTGCAGGACGGGCCGGATCCGGTCGCCGATCGCGTACAGCTCGCGCAGCGCCTTGACCGCGTGCTCCCTGGGCAGGATGAGCTCCGACTGCAGCTCGTTGCCCGCGCCGCTCGGCTCGGCGTCCGGCCGGAAGTGCGGCAGCCGCTCGTACCACGGGCCCGGCACGCCGAGCTGGATCGTGCAGTTCTCCGCCGACATGGCGGGCAGGGGGTGGCGGGGGCCGTCGGCCGGGGTGGTGCCGTGCCAGCCGGCGTCGGTCAGCTCCTCGGTGCTCTTCTCCTCGGTGCTCTTCAGCCAGACGCGGGTGTCGCGCCAGTCGGTGAAGAGGCTGACGCTGTACGCGCCGGCCATGATCTGGTCGAAGTCGGCGAGCGCGGCCACGCTCAGGCCCTCGCGTACGTACTGGCGCACCTCGAAGGCCGGCACCAGGTCGAGGGTCAGGGAGGTGACGATGCCGAGCGCGCCGAGGGCCACAACCGCGCCGGGGAAGTCCGCGTCGCCCCGGGAGAGCGTCAGCACGGAGCCGTCGGCGGTGACGAGGTCGAGCGACGACACGGCGGAGGCCAGGCCGGGCACGGCGTCGCCGGAGCCGTGCGTGCCGGTCGCGACCGAGCCGGCCACGGAGATGTGCGGCAGCGAGGCCAGGTTCGCCAGCGCGAACCCGGCCCGGTGCACCTGCGGGGCGAGCCGCGCGTACGTCAAGCGCGCGGGCACCCGCACCGTGGCCGCCGCGCTGTCGATCTCCACCGCGTCCGGCATCCGGTCGAGCACGACGAGGTCGCCGTCGGTGTCCGCGACGTCGTTGAACGAGTGGCCGCTCCCCAGCGCCCGCACGCGGGAGCCGGCCGAGACCAGCCGCTGAAGCTCGTCGAGGGAGGTCGGATGATGGACGTCTCGCGCCCGAAATGCGGTGTTTCCCGCCCAATTGGTCAGCGTCACGGCATTACCTTCCCACAAACCACCTTGTCAGCCCCGCCCCGGGGCCGCTAGCTTCATGAGCCGCTGACGGAGGTGTGCCGTGCTCTACTTGTCCGAGGCCATCGGCCTTGCCACGCTCGTGCTCTGGCTCTACTGCCTCTTCGACGCGATCACCACACCCGACGTGCTCTGCAGGAATCTGCCGAAGATCCTCTGGGTGATCGTCGTGCTGCTGTTCCCGCTGATCGGCTCCGTCGCCTGGCTGGTGGCGGGCCGCCCGGACCGGTCGCAGGCGGTCACGCGGCCGAACGCGTTCCCCGAGCACGACCGCCCGGACCGCCCCGCCGCCACCAACCCGGACGACGACGAGGAGTTCCTGCGCCGCCTCCGCGAACGCGCCGAGGAGCAGCGCAGGAACGCCCCCAAGAAACCGCCCGAGGACTAGAAGCCCTGGGCCAGGCGGTAGTACGCCTGGTTCCAGCGGATCTCCTTGGCGAACCGCTCGGTCGTCGTGTCGGCGTCGATGATCAGCAGCTCCACGCCCAGCATGTCGGCCAGGTCGGTCAGCTCCTCGCGGCCGACCGCCGTCGAGAGCACCGTGTGGTGCGGCGCGCCCGCCGTGAGCCACGACTCCGTGGACGTGCGCAGGTTGGGGCGGGGGCTCCAGACCGCGCGGGCGACCGGCAGCTTGGGCAGCGGCTGCGGCGGGGCCACCAGGTCGATCTCGTTGGCCACCAGCCGGAACCGGTCGCCCATGTCGGCCAGGCCCACCACGATGCCGGGGCCGGGCTCGGCGTCGAACACGAGCCGGACCGGGTCCTCCCGGTCGCCGATGCCCAGCGGGTGGATCTCGCACGACGGCGTGCCGGAGGCGATCGAGGGGCAGACCTCCAGCATGTGCGCGCCCAGGATGAGCTCCTGGCCGGGCGACATGTCGTAGGTGTAGTCCTCCATGAACGACGTGCCGCCGGGCGTCATGGCCTTCAGGGTGCGCAGGAGGACCGAGGTCTTCCAGTCGCCCTCGCCGCCGAAGCCGTAGCCGTCGGCCATGAGCCGCTGCACGGCCAGGCCGGGGAGCTGGCGAAGGCCGCCGAGGTCCTCGAAGTTCGTGGTGAACGCCTTGAAGCCGCCCGACTCCAGGAAGCCGCGCAGGCCCAGCTCGATCCTGGCCGCGTAGCGCAGCGACTCGTTGCGCTCGCCGAGCAGCTCGGGGGCGACGTTGTACTGCTCGGCGTACTCCTTGACCAGCGCCGTCACGTCCGCGTCCGAGGCCGCGTCCACGACCTCCACCAGGTCGTTCACGCCGTAGGTGTTGACCGAGACGCCGAAGCGGAGCTGCGCCTCGACCTTGTCGCCCTCGGTGACCGCCACGTCGCGCATGTTGTCGCCGAAGCGGGCCAGCTTCAGCGTGCGCACCTCGGCCAGGCCCTTGGCGGCGCGCACCCAGGTCAGGATGCGCTCGCCCACGTACGGGTCGCTGACGTGCCCGGCCACGGTCTTGCGCGGCACGCCCAGCCGCGTCTGCACGTGGCCGAACTCGCGGTCGCCGTGCGCGGCCTGGTTGAGGTTCATGAAGTCCATGTCGATGGTGCTCCACGGGAGCTCCACGTTGGCCTGCGTGTGCAGGTGCAGCAGCGGCTTGCGCAGCGCGTCCAGACCCGCGATCCACATCTTGGCCGGGGAGAACGTGTGCATCCACGCGATCACGCCCGCGCACGAGTCGTCGGCGTTGGCCTCCAGCATCACCCGCCTGATCGCCGCCGCGTCCGTGAGCACGGGCTTCCACTCGACGGGCATGGGCAGCTGCTCGGCGATCCGCTGAGACTGCTCGGCCACCTGGCGCAGCGTGTCCTCGCCGTACAGTCCCTGGCTGCCGGTCAGAAACCAGATCTTCAACGCGGGCTCCTCTGTCCGTAGACGTTCTGATAGCGGTCGTACAGGCGGTCGATGTCGTCCTGCGGGATCGGCAGGGGCTCGCCGAGCTGCCTGGCCACGTGGACGGTGCGGGCCACGTCCTCGCACATGACGGCCGCCTTGACGGCCGCCTTCGGGTCCTTGCCGATGCTGAACACGCCGTGGTTCTGCATGAGGACGGCCTTGGAGCGGTGGCCCTTGAGCGTCTCGACGATGCCCTGACCGATCGAGTCGTCGCCGATCAGCGCGAACGGGCCGAGGGGGATCTCGCCGCCGAACTCGTCCGCCATCGCGGTCAGCACGCAGGGGATGGCCTCGCCGCGCGCCGCCCAGGCCGAGGCGTAGGTGGAGTGCGTGTGCACGACGCCGCCGACGTCGGGCATGTTGCGGTAGACGTACGCGTGCGCGGCGGTGTCGCTGGACGGCGAGTGCTCGCCCTCCACGAGGTTGCCGTCGAGGTCGCACACGACCATGTTCTCCGGGGTCAGCTCGTCGTAGGAGACCCCGGACGGCTTGATGACGAACAGGTCCTCGCCCGGGACCCGGCCCGAGACGTTGCCCGCGGTCCAGACGACCAGGTTGTAGCGGACCAGCTCCGCGTGCAGCTCTGCGACGATCTTCCTCATGCGTGGGCCTCGTTCCTGATCGCGCGGAGGGTGTGCAGCATCTTTCCGTCTCCGAAGAAGTCGTGGAGCCTGCGGTACTCGGCGTAGAGCCGGTCGTAGGCGTCGGCGGCGGCCTCGTCGGGCACGTACGCGGCCTCGGTGCGCTTGCCCATGGCCGTGGCGGCCTCCTGGATGCCCGGGTAGGCGCCGGCGGCGACGGCCGCGTGGATGGCCGAGCCGAGCGCGGGGCCCTGGTCGGAGCCGATGACCGAGAGCGGGCGGCGCAGCACGTCGGCGTAGACCTGCATGAGGAAGCGGTTCTTCAGCAGGCCGCCGGCGACCACGAACTCCTCGACCGGCACGCCCGACTTCTCGAACGTCTCCACGATCATCCGGGCGCCGAACGCGGTGGACTCGATGAGCGCCCGGTAGACGTCCTCGGGCTTGGTGGCCAGGGTCTGGCCGATGATCACGCCCGACAGGTTGTGGTCCACGAGCACCGAGCGGTTGCCGCCGAACCAGTCGAGCGCGACCAGGCCGTGCTCGCCGACCGCCTGCTTCTCGGCCAGCGCGGTCAGGCTTTCGTGGTCGAGGTCGCCCGCGAGGTTGTCCACGAACCAGGCGAAGATGTCGCCGACCGCGGACTGGCCCGCCTCGTAGCCCCAGAGGCCGGGCACGATGCCGTCGCGTACGACGCCGCACATGCCGGGCACCTCGGCGAGCTGGTCGCTGGGCATGATGTGGCAGGTGGAGGTGCCCATGATGGCCACCATCTGGCCGGGCCGGACGGCGTCGGCGGCGGCCGAGGTGACGTGCGCGTCCACGTTGCCGACGGCCACGGCCACGCCCTCGGGCAGGCCGGTCCACTGCGCGGCCTGGGCGGTCAGGCGCCCGGCGAGGCCGCCGAGCGGGGCCAGCGTGGTGCCGTCGACCTGGTCGCCGACCTGACCGGTGGCGAGCTTGCCCACGAACCCGGCGAAGCCGGGGTTGAGCTCGGCGAGAAACTCCTCGGACGGGTAGGCGCCGTCCTGGAAGATCCCCTTGTAACCGACAGTGCAGATGTTGCGGCTCTCGACGCCGGTGAGCTGCCAGATGATCCAGTCGGCGGCCTCGATCCAGCGCTCGGTCCTGGCGTACACCTCGGGGGCTTCCTCCAGGACCTGAAGGCCCTTGGCGAACTCCCACTCCGAGGAGATCTTGCCGCCGTAGCGCGGCAGCCAGCTCTCGCCCCGGCGCGCGGCCAGCTCGTTGATCCGGTCGGCGTGCGACTGCGCGGCGTGGTGCTTCCACAGCTTCGGCCACGCGTGCGGCTCGGACGGGGTCTCGAAGCACAGCGGCGTGCCGTCCGCCGTGGTGGGCAGCACGGTGCAGGCGGTGAAGTCGGTGCCGATGCCGATGACCTGCTCGGGCGCGACGCCCGAGGCGGCGACCGCCTGGGGTACGGCGATCCTCAGCACGTCGATCCAGTCCTGCGGCGACTGCAGCGCCCAGTCCGGGCCCAGCCTCTCGTCGGATCCCGGCAGGCTGTGCTCGATGACGCGGTGGGCGTACTCGTAGACGGCACTGCCCAGCTCTTCGCCATCGCTCACGCGGACGACGACGGCACGCCCCGAGAGCGTGCCGAAGTCGACTCCGACCACGTAACTGTTAGCGTTCACATTGCACTCCAGGGGATTTTCTTCTGTGGCATGCCCATCATCTAATGCCGGGCCCTAATACCGAGCCGAGGTGCTGGACCGCACGACGAAGCTGGGCGGGACGACCAGGCGCTCGTACGCGGTGGGCCCGGCGTCGATCTGCCGCAGCAGCACCTCGATGCAGTGCCTGCCCACCATGTCGAAGTCCTGCCTGACCGTGGTGAGCGGTGGCGAGAAGAACTCCGACTCGGGGATGTCGTCGAAGCCCACCACGCTGATCTGGTCGGGGACCCGCACGCCCGCCTCGCTCAGCGCGCGCAGCACGCCGAGCGCCATCTGGTCGTTGCCGGCGAACACGGCCGTGACGCCCTCCATCGCCGCCAGGCTCTTGCCCGCCTCGTAACCGGCGCGCGGGCTCCAGTCACCGGCCAGCGGCTCGGGCACCGGCCGTCCCGCCTCCTCAAGGGCGGCGCGCCAGCCCTCGATCCGGCCCTCGGTCTCCAGCCAGTCGGGGGCGCCGCTCACGTGCCAGACGGTCTCGTGCCCCAGCTCCAGGAGGTGGCGGGTGGCCAGCCTGGCGCCCTGGACCTGGTCGATGCAGACCACCGACACGTCGGCGCTGTGGGTGCCCTCGACGGCGACCGCCGGCATGCCGGTCGGCAGGTTCTCCAGGGCGCGCCTGGCCGAGCGCTGCGGCGCGACCACCACCACCCCGTCCACGCCCTGCTCGGCGAGATAGTCGATGGCGTCGCGCACGCCGGCCGCGTCGATCGACTTGAGGCTGACGATGCTCACGAAGTAGCCCGCGGTCCTGGCCGCCTGCTCGATGCCGTAGATCGTGCTGGCCGGGCCGTACAGCGTGGTGTCGAAGCTCACCACGCCGAGCGTCCTCGACCGCTTGGTGACCAGGGCGCGGGCGACCAGGTTACGCCGGTAGCCCAGCCGGGTGATCGCCTCCTCCACCCGGGCGCGGGTGTCCGCCCGGACGTTCGGGTGATCGTTAAGCACCCGGGAGACCGTCTGGTGCGACACGCCCGCCTCCTTGGCCACATCGGCCATGACCGGCAGGCGGCGCTTGGGGGTCGTCACGGTCTCTCCTTTCGCTGGGCTCAGGGGATCTTAGCTAACGCGAGGCACCCGCCCTGCGCTTGGTCCACACGTCGAACGCGACGGCAGCCAGGAGGACCGCCCCCTTGACGAGCATGACCCGCTCGCTGGGCGAGCCGATCAGGGACATGCCGTTGTTGATGACCGCCATGATCAGACCGCCGGTGATGGCGCCGACCACCTTGCCGACACCGCCCTGGACGGCCGCGCCGCCGATGAAGGCCGCGGCGATGGCGTCCAGCTCGAAGCTGTTGCCGGCGGTGGGGCCCGCCTGGTTGAGCCGGCCGGCGAAGATGATGCCGGCGATGGCCGACAGCACGCCCATGTTGACGAAGATCCAGAAGACCACCGACTTGACCTTCACGCCGGACATGACGGCCGCCTGGAGGTTGCCGCCGATGGCGTAGATCTGCCGGCCGAAGACCGTGCGGTTGGCCATCAGCGAGTAGCCGAGCACGAGCACCGCCAGCAGCACCAGCACCCACGGGAGGTTCTTGAAGCGGGCCAGCTGCACGACCAGGAAGAGGATCAGCGCGGCCCCGGCCGCCAGCTTCAGCACGAACAGCGCCATCGGCTCCACGGCCTGCCCGTAGCCGCGGCGCGCGTTGCGGGTGCGCCACTGGGAGACCGCCATGCCGGCGATGGCGACGATGCCGATCAGCAGGCTGAACAGGTCGGCGCCGCCGAGCGGGCCGAGGCCGATGTTGCCGAGGTAGCCGTTGGTGAAGCCGTTGGCCAGCGTGCGGACCTGGTCGGGGAACGGGCCGATGCCCTGGTTGCCCAGCACGGTCAGCGTCAGCGCCCTGAACAGCAGCATGCCGGCCAGCGTCACGATGAACGCCGGGATGCCGAAGTACGCGATCCAGTAGCCCTGCCAGGCTCCGATGAGCGCCCCGGCCACGAGCGTGACCAGCAGGGCCAGCGGCCAGGGCCAGCCCATGTTCACCATGAGCACGGCCGCCAGCGCTCCCGTGACCGCCACCACCGAGCCGACCGACAGGTCGATGTGCCCGGCGATGATGATCAGGATCATGCCGATCGCGAGGATCAGGACGTAGGAGTTCTGGACGATGATGTTGGAGATGTTCTGCGGCTGGAGCAGCGCCCCGTCGGTCAGCACCGAGAACAGCACGACGATCAGCGCGAACGCGATGTAGATGCCGCTGGATCGCAGGTTGAGCGACACTCCGCCGAGCGACACCCTGCCCGGCTGCCGCGGCGCTCCCCCGTCGCCCTTGGCGCCGACCTCCACGTCGGCGGGCGTGATGCTACTCATTTTTCCTGTCCCTTGGTCATCAGGTACATGAGGTGTTCCTGCGTGGCCTCCTGGCGCGGCACCTCGCCGGTGATCCGGCCCTCGGAGAGGGTGTAGATGCGGTCGCACAGACCGAGCAGCTCGGGCAGCTCGGAGGAGATCACGAGCACGGCCTTGCCCTGGTCGGCGAGGCGGTTGATGATCGTGTAGATCTCGTACTTGGCGCCGACGTCGATGCCTCTGGTGGGCTCGTCGAGGATGAGCACGTCAGGCTCGGTCAGGATCCACTTGGAGAGCACGACCTTCTGCTGGTTTCCACCGCTCAGCTTGCCGACGATGCTGTTGACGGTGGGCGCCTTGATGTTCATGCTCTTGTGGAACTGCTCGGCGACCCGGTACTCCTCGTTCTCGTTGACCCAGCCGCGCTTCGACAGCCCGGTGAGCCCGGCCGCCGAGATGTTGCGCTTGATGTCCTCGATGAGGTTGAGGCCGTACCTCTTGCGGTCCTCGGTGGCGTAGGCGATGCCGTGCTTGATCGCGTCCTGCACGTTGCGGAGCTCGATCGGCTTGCCGTCCTTGAAGACCTTGCCGGAGATGTGCACCCCGTACGTGCGCCCGAACACGCTCATCGCCAGCTCGGTGCGCCCGGCGCCCATCAGCCCCGCCAGGCCGACGATCTCCCCCCGGCGCAGCGTGAGGGCGGCGCCGTCGACCACCTTGCGGCCGGGCTGGCTGGGACTGTAGACGGTCCAGTCCTCGACGCGCAGCACCTCGTCACCGATGGTCGGCTCGTGGGGCGGGAAGCGGTTGTCGAGCGCGCGGCCGACCATGCCGGAGATGATGCGGTCCTCCGTGACGTGGCCGCTGGCCATCTCCAGGGTCTCGATCGTCTGCCCGTCGCGGATGATCGTGACGGAGTCGGCGATCGCGATGACCTCGTTCAGCTTGTGGGAGATGATCACGCAGGTGATGCCCTCGTCCCGGAGGCCGCGCAGCAGGTCGAGCAGGTGGGCCGAGTCGTCGTCGTTGAGCGCGGCGGTCGGCTCGTCGAGGATGAGCAGCCTCACCTCTTTCGAGAGCGCCTTGGCGATCTCGACGAGCTGCTGCTTGCCCACGCCGATGTCGGCGATCGGCGTCGTCGGGTTCTCACGCAGGCCGACCCGCTTCATCAGCTCGCCGGCCTCGTAGTTGGTGCGGTTCCAGTCGATGAAGCCGCGCTTGGCCCGCTCGTTGCCGAGGAAGATGTTCTCCGCGATCGACAGCTGCGGGCTGAGCGCCAGCTCCTGGTGGATGATGACGATGCCGGCGTGCTCGCTGTCGCGGATGCCGCCGAACTCGACCGTCCTGCCCTCGAAGGTGATCTCGCCGTCGTACTCGCCGTGCGGGTAGACCCCGGAAAGCACCTTCATCAGCGTCGACTTGCCGGCGCCGTTCTCGCCGCAGATGGCGTGGATCTCGCCCCGCCGGACCGACAGGTTGACGTTCTGCAGCGCCTTGACACCGGGGAACGTCTTGGTGATCCCGCTCATCCGCAAGATGTGCTCGGTCATTTTGCCCCTCGCTCAGGGAAGCCCCGGGGACCGGTGCGGTCCCCGGGGCTCGGGCCCTTACTTGAGCTGGTCCTCGGTGTAGTAGTTGCCGCCGACGATGATTTCCTTGTAGTTGCTCTTGTCCACGATCACCGGGTCGAGCAGGTACGACGGGACGACCTTGTTGCCGTTGTCGTAGTCCTTCTCGTTGTTCACCTCGGGCTTCTGGCCCTTGAGCACGGCGTCGGCCATCTTCACGGTCTGCTCGGCGAGCTTGCGGGTGTCCTTGAAGATGGTGGAGTACTGCTCATCGGCGATGATCGACTTGACCGACTGGAGCTCGGCGTCCTGACCGGTCACGATCGGGTACGGCTTGCCGTAGCCGGAGCTCTTCAGCGCCGAGAGGATGCCGATCGACAGGCCGTCGTACGGCGACAGCACGCCGTCCACCTTCTTGCCGCTGGTGTAGGTCTTGGTGAGGATGTCCTCCATGCGCTTCTGCGCCGTGGCGGGGTCCCACCGCAGGATGGCGGCCTGCTTGAAGTCGGTCTGGCCGCTCGCGACCTTGAGGGTGCCGTCGTCGATCTTCGGCTTGAGCACCGACATGGCGCCGTTCCAGAAGAACGTGGCGTTGTTGTCGTCGGGCGAGCCGCCGAACAGCTCGACGTTGAACGGGCCCTTCTTGCCGTCCTCGACGCCGAGGCCCTTGAGCAGCGAGGTCGCCTGCTGCACGCCGACCTTGAAGTTGTCGAACGTGGCGTAGTAGTCGACGTTCGGGCTGTTGCGGATCAGACGGTCATAGGCGATGACCGGGATCTTGTTGTCGGCGGCCTGCTGGAGCTGAGAGGTGATGGCGGTGCCGTCGATCGAGGCGATGATCAGGAGCTTGGCGCCCTTGGTGATCTGGTTCTCGATCTGGTTGGCCTGCGTCGGGATGTCGTTCTCCGCGTACTGGAGGTCGACCTTGTAGCCCAGCTTCTCCAGCTGCTGCTTGACGTTGTCGCCGTCGTGGATCCAGCGCTCCGACGACTTCGTGGGCATGGTGACGCCGATCAGGGCGCCCCCGTTACCCGCGGAGGCCGATGCGGAGGCCTGGGCGTCGACGGTCTTGGTGCTCGATCCGCAGGCCGTCATCGTCGCGGCGAGGGCGATGACGGACACCACGCCCCCGATTCGTCCCAACCTCATGTCATCTCCTTGCGATGGGGGTCGCGGCAGCGCTGGACGCGGCGGCTGCCGGTAGAGCGAGAGATTCGATCACAGAAAGCAACGAATCAGAACATAATTCTCGTTCGCTTCCGCCGATTGTTATCGCTAACAACCCCCATGTCAACGCCCGCGCATAACCTACCGGAAACTTTCGGGTAACTTTCATCGCAGGTCAGCGCCTTGCTCGGGCCGAAAACAGGCGCTGCAGCAAGATGAAGACGAAAAGCAACATTCCGATGAAGATCTTGGTCCACCAAGAGGACAAAGTCCCCTCGAAACTGATGATCGTCTGGATCAGGCCGAGCACAAGCACCCCGAGAACGGTGCCCAGCAGGAAGCCGCTTCCGCCGGTCAGGAGCGTGCCGCCGATGACGACCGCCGCGATGGCGTCCAGCTCCATGCCTACGGCGTGCAGCCCGTAGCCGGAGAGCATGTAGAACGACAGCAGCACGCCGCCCAGCGCCGAGCAGAACCCGCTGATCGTGTAAACGGCGATTTTCGTCCGGCCCACGGGCAGCCCCATGAGCAGCGCGGACTGCTGGCTGCCGCCGGTCGCGTACACCGCGCGGCCGAGGCGGGTGTAGTGCAGCACGTACGCCGCCACCAGCACGACCACCACGGCGACGATCACGCTCGGTGAGATCCACATGTCGGCGAACAGGTCGATCCTCGCCTGCGCGAAGGCCGTGAAGGTCGGATCGTTGATCGGGATGGAGTCCGTGCCGATCGTGTAACACAACCCCCGCGCCAGGAACATGCCCGCCAATGTCACGATGAACGGCTGGATGTCGAAGGCGTGCACGATGTACCCCATCACCAGCCCCAGCCCCGACCCGATGACCAGCACCAGCGGGATCACCAGGTACGGCGGCCACCCGGGCCCCTGCATGAGGCTGGCCGAGATCATCGTCGACAGCGCCACCACCGACCCCACCGACAGGTCGATGCCCCCGGTCAGGATCACGAACGTCATCCCGACGGCCACCACCAGCAGGAAGGCGTTGTCGATGAAGACGTTGAGTATCACCTGCCCGCTGGCGAACCCCTCGTAGCGGATCCCGCCGGCCACGAACATGGCCAGGAACAGGCACCCGGTCACGAGGACCGGCAGGTACTTGGCGGGCACGCTCGCCCGCCCGATCGTCAGCGTGCTCATGTGGTGACTCGCACCTTCTCCTCGGCCACCGGGCTGGCGGGTGCGGCGCGCCCGCGCCTGCGGAACGCCTTCTCGCGGAAGGATGGGGACTGGATGAGGCAGACCGCCGTCACGACCAGCGCCTTGAACAGCAGCGTCGTCTCCGGCGGCACGCCGATCGAGTAGATCGTCGTGGTCAGGGTCTGGATGATCAGCGCGCCCAGCACGGTGCCGCCGAGCGAGAACCGCCCGCCGGACAGCGAGGTGCCGCCGATCACGACGGCCAGGATGGCGTCCAGCTCGATCCACAGGCCGGCGTTGTTGCCGTCGGCGCTGGAGACGTTCGAGCTGATCATCAGCCCGGCCACGCCCGCGCACAGGGCGGCGAACGCGTAGACCATGATGATGATCCCGCGCGCCCTGATGCCCGCCAGCCGGCTGGCCTCGGCGTTGCCGCCGACGGACTCGATCAGCATGCCCAGCGCCAGCCGCCGGGTGAGGAACGCCGTGATGGCCAGCACGGCGATCACGATGATGATGCCGAACGGCACGGTCAGCCAGTAGCCGCCGCCGATCACCTTGTACGCCGGGCTGTTGACGGTGATGATCTGCCCGTCGGTGATGAGCTGGGCCAGGCCGCGCCCGCCCACCATGAGGATGAGCGTGGCGATGATCGGCTGGATGCCGACGGTCGCCACCAGGAACCCGTTCCAGGCCCCCAGCACCAGGCAGAGCCCGAGCGCCGCCGCCACGGCGGTGAACAGCCCGGCGTCCTCGCTGATCTGCAGGCACGCCAGCGCCCCCGAGATCGCCACCACCGAGCCCACCGACAGGTCGATGCCGCCGGTGGCGATGACCAGCGTCATCCCGAGCGAGACCAGGATCAGCGGGGCGCCGAAGCGCAGGATGTCGATCAGGCTCCCGTACAGGTGGCCTTCCCTGACCTGGATCGAGAAGAAGCTGGGCGTGAAGAACACGTTCAGCGCCAGCAGCAGCACGAGGACCACCACCGGCCAGAGCAGCCGTCTCATGAGGACCGGCCTCCGCTCGCGATCGTTTCCATGAGCACGTCCGTCGTCAGCTCGTCGTCGTTGGGCAGCTCGGCCACCAGCCGCCGGTCGCGCAGCACCTCGACCTTGTGGCTGAGCCGCAGCACCTCCTCCAGCTCGGCCGAGATGAACAGCACCGCCATGCCGCCGTCGGACAGCTCGGCCACCAGGCGCTGGATCTCGGTCTTCGCCCCGACGTCGATGCCCCGGGTGGGCTCGTCCAGGATGAGCAGGCGCGGCTCGAGGATGAGCCATCTGGCCAGCACGACCTTCTGCTGGTTGCCGCCGCTGAGGTTGCGTACGAGGTGCTCGGGGTTGGGCGGGCTGATCTTCAGGGCCTTGACGTACCTGCCGACCAGCTCGTCCTGCTGCTCGCGCGGCACCGGCCTGGTCCAGCCTCTGATGGCCTGGAGGGCGAGGATGATGTTCTCGCGCACGGTGAGGTCGGGGATGAGGCCGTCGGCCTTGCGGTTCTCGGAGCAGAACGCGATCTTGTGGTTCATGGCCGCGCGGGGCGTGCGCAACGACGCCGGGCTCCCGCCGACCGCGACCTCGCCCGTGCCCGCGTGGTCGGCGCCGAACAGCAGCCGCGCGATCTCCGTACGGCCGGAGCCGAGCAGCCCGGCCAGGCCCACCACCTCGCCCTCGTGGATCGTGAGCGAGAACGGCTCGACGGCCCCCGACCGGCCCAGCCCGCGCGCCTCGACCAGCGGCCGGTCGAAGACCTTGGCCTCGCCGTGCAACCGCTCCAGCGCGGCCAGCTCCTGGCCGATCATCTTGGCGACCAGCTCGACCTGCGGGAGCCGGTCGGTGAGGTATTCACCGACGAGCCTGCCGTTGCGCAGGATCGTCATGCGGTCCGAGATCTCGTAGATCTGGTCGAGGAAGTGGGAGACGAAGAGGATGGCGATGCCCTCCTCCTTCAGCCTCCGCATCACCCGGAACAGCTGCTCGACCTCGTCCGCGTCCAGGCTGGAGGTGGGCTCGTCCAGGATGAGCACCCGCGCGTCGATGTCGATCGCCCGCGCGATGGCCACCATCTGCTGGACGGCCAGCGAGTACGCCGACAGCGGCGCCGACACGTCCACGCTCAGCTCCAGCCGCGACAGCAGCTCGGCGGCCCTGGCGCGCATCCGTTTCCAGTTGATGCGGCCCCTTCTGCGGGGCTCGCGGCCGATGAAGATGTTCTCGGCCACCGAGAGGTTCGTGCAGAGGTTGACCTCCTGGTAGACCGTGCTGATGCCGGCCTGCTGCGCCTCCAGGGGGCTGCCGAACGCGACGGGCGCGCCGCCCAGCTCGATCGTGCCCGCGTCGGCGGGATGGACGCCGGTGAGCACCTTGATCAGGGTGGACTTGCCCGCGCCGTTCTCTCCCATGAGCGCGTGCACCTCGCCGGGCAGCAGCCGCAGGTCGACGCCGTCCAGGGCCTTCACGCCAGGGAACTGCTTGCCGATCCCGCTCATCGTCAGGACCGGCGCGGGTGTGACCATGTCTCTCCTCATATGGCTGGGAACCGCCGCCTGACCTCGTCACTACGCCTTCCTGACGCCCCGGTCCAGAGCCCTCGGGCGTTCGGGAGGACGGTCGCGCCCCCGCTGGTGGGGGCGGCCCTCGGCCGGAGTGCGGAGGCGCGACCGGACGGCGGGTCAGTACTGGCGGGAGGACAGGACCTGCTTGGCCTGCTCCTGCGTGAACGTGGTCTCCTCGGTCACCACGCGGGCCGGCACCTGCTCGTTCTTGACGACCTTCTTGGCCAGGTCCATGAGCTGCGGGCCGAGCAGCGGCGAGCACTCGACGATGAAGTTGATCTTCCCGTCGGCGAGCGCCTGCATGCCGTCCTTGACGGCGTCCACGGTGATGATCTTGATGTCCTTGCCGGGCACCTTGCCGGCGCCCTCGATGGCCTCGATCGCGCCCAGGCCCATGTCGTCATTGTGGGCGTACAGCACGTCGATGTCCGGGTTCGACTTCAGGAAGGCCTCCATGACCTCCTTGCCCTTGGCCCTGGTGAAGTCGCCGGTCTGCGAGGCGATGATCCTGAACTTGGGGTCGGCCCCGATGACCTCCTGGAAGCCGGCCTTGCGGTCGTTGGCCGGCGCCGAGCCCGTCGTGCCCTGCAGCTCGACGATGCTCACCGGGTCCTTGCCGTCCTTGTACTCGTTCACCAGCCACTGGCCGGCCTTCTTGCCCTCCTCGACGAAGTCCGAGCCGAGGAAGGTCTTGTAGAGGGTCGTGTCCTTGGAGTCCACGGCGCGGTCGGTCAGGATGACCGGGATCTTCGCGTCCTTGGCCTCCTTGAGCACCGTGTCCCAGCCCGACTCCACCACCGGCGAGAAGGCGATGATGTCCACCTTCTGCTGGATGTAGGAGCGGATGGCCTTGATCTGGTTCTCCTGCTTCTGCTGGGCGTCGGAGAACTTGAGCGTGATGCCCGCGGTCTTGGCCGAGTCCTGCACGGACTTGGTGTTCGCGGTGCGCCAGCCGCTCTCCGCGCCGACCTGGGAGAAGCCCATGGTGATCGAGTCGCCGCCACCGCCACCGCCGCCACCGCATGCGGTCACCGACATCGCGGTCAGACCGGCGATGACCAGAGCTGAGATCCTCTTGAACACGTGGGGGGTCCCTTCTGATGTTCGCGCTAACATCCCAGAGCGGGATGTGGGCGCCTTCCTGTCTTCCGGTCCGGCCTACGCACCAGCCACGCTGGTCCCCGAGGGCGTCGCCGACGCCTGTTTTCGATCGGCCGATGATGCCGACGAGCGTCTTGGAGTGCTTGATGAGCTCGCCCCGACTGTGAACGTTAACAACGGGTCTCGTCAAGGGCCCGCCTGATTACGGTCGGGTCACACGGAGTGGGCCTTGACGAGGGTCGGGGGCAGTCCTTAACTTGTCGCGAATCGCCGTTGTTAACGCTCACTCGATTTGTTAACGCTAACAACCTTGAGGAGCCCCCCACTCATGAAGCGAATCGCCTTATCCGCCCTGCTCCTGGCGGCCTCGCTGGTGGCGCCGCCACCGGCGACCGCGGCGGCCGGGCCCATCCCTGACGGCGCCGTCGTCGACCAGTTCGACGGCGCCACGCTCGGCGAGGACTGGACGGTGCTGTCGCCGGACAGCTCCCGCTGGTCGCTGTCGGACGACGCGCTGCGCGTGGAGAGCCTGACCGGCGACACCTACCAGGGCACCAACACCGCCAGGAACCTCTTCCTCGTGGACGTCCCCGCCGGCGACTTCGAGGTGGTCACCAAGCTGAGCGCCCCTGTCTCGCTGGACTACCAGAGCGCGGGCCTGCTGGCCTGGCAGGACTGGGACAACTACGTACGCGCCGGGCTCGCCCACGTCGGGTCCGCGGGCGGGCCGGTGATCGAGACGGACACCGAGGTCGGAGCCGCGTTCAACGCGAGCTTCGCGGCGCGGCCCGGCTCCACCGGCGAGATCGTCAAGCTGGCCAGGACCGGGGACGAGTTCGTCTCGTCGTACTGGGACGGCTCGGCCTGGGCGCAGGCGGCCAGGGTGAGCGCGAAGCTGGACGTCAGGCAGGTCGGCCTGTTCGCGCTGTCGGCGCAGAACGGCACGTCGATGACCGCGGTGTTCGACTACATCGCGATCAAGGCGAGCGAGGGCAGGCCGGTGGTGCCGTCCGGGCCGTTCACGCTGCGCGCCGCCGCGCTGCCGTACCTTTCGGCGGATCCGTCGGGAGTGGTGCGGGCGTCGGCGAAGGCGGGCATGACCAGCCTGGCCCTCACGGCCACGGCCGGCTCCGACGGTGTGACGCTGAAGGACGCGGCGACCGGTGAGCACCTGCGGGTCGCCGCCGGGAAGGTGCGGCTGGGCGGGACCCCGTCGGTCTTCCGGCTCAAGGACGCGGGCGGCGGCAAGGTCGTCCTCTCCTCGGACGGCCAGAACGTCTCCATCTCCGGCGGCGCCCTGGTCACGGGAACGGCGACCACGAAGTTCCGGGTCGAGGGCTACAGCTCGGGCAAGCTGACCGTGGACACCGAGGCCAAGGGCACCAAGGTCAGCCCCGACCTCTACGGGGTCTTCTACGAGGACATCAACCACGCCGCCGACGGCGGGCTCTACGCCGAGCTGGTGCAGAACCGCTCGTTCGAGTTCAACAGCGTGGACGAGCGCTCCTACACGGGCCTGACCGCGTGGTCCAAGACCGAGCGCGGCGCCACCGCCGGGCTCACCATCGCCACCGACCGGCCCTTGAACGCCGGCAACCGCAACTACCTGCGGCTCGACGTGACCGGTGACGGCAACGCGGGAGCGAGCAACGCCGGGTTCAACCGCGGCATCCCGGTGCGGAGCGGCAAGCGGTACGACGTGTCGCTCTGGGCCAGGCGCGACACGGCGGGGCCGCTGACGGTCTCAGTGGAGAGTGGCACTGGGGAGAGCGGCTCCACCGTCCACGGCACGGTCACGCTGCCGGTGCGGGCCGGCGACTGGGCGAAGTACACCGCGTCGTTCACGGCCTCGGGGACGACGGACGCGGGCCGGCTGGTGGTGCTGGCGCCGGGCGGCCGGACCGACCTGGACATGGTGTCGCTGTTCCCTCGGGACACGTTCAAGGGGCACGGCATGCGCACGGACCTGGCCAGGATGATCGCCGACCTGAAGCCCCGGTTCCTGCGCTTCCCCGGCGGGTGCGTGACGAACGTCGGCACGTACGACCCGTACTCGGACAATCAGGACCGGCGGCGGATCTACCAGTGGAAGGAGACGATCGGACCGGTCGAGGAGCGGCCGACCAACTTCAACTTCTGGGGCTACAACCAGTCCTACGGCATCGGCTTCTACGAGTACTTCCAGTTCGCCGAGGACATCGGGGCGCGGGCGCTGCCGGTGCTGTCGGTGGGCGTGAACGGGTGCGGCGAGAACCGGCCGCTGACCGACGAGGCCAAGCTGGCCCGGTGGGTGCAGGACACGCTCGACCTGATCGAGTTCGCCAACGGGCCGGTCAGCTCGGAGTGGGGGAGGAAGCGCGCCCAGCTCGGGCATCCGAGACCGTTCGGGCTGGAGTACATCGGGCTCGGGAACGAGGAGATCTATCCCGAGTTCTTCGCGAACTACCCGAAGTTCGCGGACGCCATCAAGGCGAAGTATCCGAACATCAAGATCATCAGCAACTCCGGGCAGACGTCGCAGGGCGCCTGGTTCGACCGGATGTGGCAGTTCGCCCGCGACCAGAAGGCGGACCTCGTCGACGAGCACTACTACAACAGCCCCGAGTGGTTCCTGACCAACAACCACCGTTACGACACCTATGACCGCACCGGGCCGAAGGTGTTCGTGGGCGAGTACGCCTCGCGGGGCAACACGCTCGGCAACGCGCTGGCGGAGGCGTCGTACATGACGGGCCTGGAGCGCAACTCCGACGTCGTGCGGCTGGCCTCGTACGCGCCGCTGCTGGCCAACGTCGACTACGTGGACTGGACGCCGGACCTCATCTGGTTCGACAACGACCAGGTCTACGGCTCGCCGAACTACTACGTGCAGCGGCTGTTCTCCACCAACGCCGGCGACCGGGTGCTGCCCAGTTCCTTCACCGGCGAGGGCAGGACGGTCGAGGACATCGGCGGCGCGGTGGGGCTCGGCGCGTGGAACACCGCCGTCCGCTACGACGACGTGAAGGTCACCGCGGCCGACGGGACCGTGCTGCTGTCGGACGACTTCTCGGCCGGGGCCGGCAAGTGGACCCCCGGCCTGGGCACCTGGGCCGTGCAGGACGGCGCCTACGCGCAGACCGCCCAGGTGACGGACGCCAGGTCCACGGCGGGCTCGCCCGGCTGGTCGAACTACACGATGGAGGTCACCGCCCGGAAGACCGCCGGCGGCGAGGGTTTCCTGATCATGTTCGGGGTCAAGGACACCGGCAACTTCTACTGGTGGAACCTCGGCGGCTGGGGCAACACTCAGTCCGCCGTCGAGAAGGCCACCAACGGCGCGAAGTCCTCGATCGCCACCTCCGCCACCACGATCGAGACCGGCCGCGACTACCGGATCAAGGTCCAGGTGAGCGGGCGGCGGATCACGACCTGGCTGGACGGGCAGAAGGTCTCCGACTTCGTGGACGACGCCGTCGTGGAGCCGCTTTACCAGGTGGTGTCCAGGGACGGGAAGTCCGTGACGCTCAAGGTCGTCAACGCGCAGGACACCTCCGTGCGCAGCAGCGTGGACCTGGGCCCGGCGCGGTTCCGGCCGGTCGCCACGGTGACCACGATGACGGGCTCGCCGTCCGACGCGAACTCGCTGTCCGAGCCGGAGCGGGTCGTGCCGGTGGAGCGTCAGGTGCGCGGCTTCTCCTCGGCCTTCACCTACGACTTCCCTGCGCACTCCGTGACGTTCGTGCGGCTGACCGGGCGATGACGGCGCGGGCGGGGCCTCCGGGCGAACCACTGCCTGGAGGCCCCGCCCGGCGGCTACGGGACGACCCGGTAGTGCGTGGTCATCCGGCCCGCGTCGTCGAGCACGTGGAACGCGATCGCCGGCGGGAGGTCGTAGTCCGCGCAGTTGGCGAACGTCGTGCCGCCCTCCCACGGCAGCTTCAGCGTGGACACGACGCCGGGGGCGACCAGCAGCGGCCGGCCGGCGAACGTGGTGGCCGCGCCCGTGTGGGCGTGGCCGACGAGCACGGCGGGCACGTTCGGGTGCCGGCCGAGCAGCTCTTCCAGGGGCTCGTGCCGGTGCAGCCGGATGCCGTCCACCACCGGGCTGTGCAGGAGGGCGGGCGGGTGGTGGAAGGCCACGAACACCGGCAGGTCCGCCCCCGCGAGCACGTCGTCCAGCCAGGCGAGCGTCTCGTCGTCCAGATGGCCGGAGTTCTCGCCGGGGATGGAGGAGTCGCACATGGCGTAGACGGCCCGCTCCGTGCGCAGGACCTGGTTGATCGGGCCCGCGCCGCCGCCCTGGTCGCCGAGCAGGACGCGGCGGAACTGCTCCCGCACGTCGTGGTTGCCCGGCCCGACCAGCACGGGATGGCGTGCGGAGAGCAGCTTGCGCGCCTCCTCGTACTCCTCGGGGAGCCCGTGGTCGGCGATGTCGCCGGTGACGAGCACGGCGTCGAGGTCGGCGGGGAGCGCGTCGAGGTAGCGCATGACGGAGGTGGCGCGGCCGACGCTCTGGGGCGTCGCGCCGATGTGGATGTCGCTCAGGTGGGCGATCACGATCATGTGACGTCGTCCTTCCGGATTCTGCCTGCGCCCCCACCGTAGCCCTGGCCCGGGTGCTCGCCGGAACCGGACGGCGGCCCCGTCCGTTGTCCAGGTGAGCACACGAACGGCGAAGGAGGGACATGGGCTGGCACTACCGGAAGACCATCAAGGTGGGCCCGTTCCGGATCAACCTGTCACGGCACGGCGTCGGCCACAGTTTCGGCAACCGCCGCTTCCACGTCACGACCACTCCTGACGGCCGTCGCCACGTCTCCGTGCACCTGCCCGGCGGCTTCCACCTCGGCAAGTCGTTCGGCGGCCGTCGTCACTCCGGACATCACTGACCCAAGGCGGTCGTCCGACCGCTCGACATAGACGGGCCGGAGGCTGGAAAGCCTCCGGCCCGTCCCCTTTCCCAACGCCCGCCTTGCGATCAGAGTGGGCGGATGAGCGGTCACATGAGTCCGGAGGAATTCCGCCGCCACGGCAGACAGGTCGTCGACTGGATCGCGGACTATCTCGCCGGCGTCGAGTCCTATCCCGTGATGTCCCAGGTGAAGCCGGGTGACATCCGCCGCGCGCTGCCGTCCGCGGCGCCCGAGCGGGGCGAGCCGTTCGAGGCCGTGCTGGCGGACCTGGAGCGGATCCTGCTGCCCGGCATCACGCACTGGCAGCATCCCGGGTTCTTCGCCTACTTCCCCTCCAACGCCAGCGGCCCGGCCGTCCTGGGCGAGCTGCTGTCCGCGGGGCTCGGCGTGCAGGGCATGCTCTGGGTGACCAGCCCGGCGTGCACGGAGCTGGAGACGGTGGTGGTCGACTGGCTGGCCGGGCTGCTCGGCTTGCCGGAACATTTCCGTACGGACCGGGCGGGCGGCGGCGTCATCCAGGACTCGGCGTCGAGCGCGTGCCTGGTCGCCCTGCTGGCCGCGCTGCACCGGGCGAGCGGCGGCCGGGTCACCTCCGACGGCGTCACCCGGAGGTACACGATCTACGTGTCGTCCCAGACGCACTCGTCGCTGGAGCGGGCGGCGCGGATCACGGGGCTGGGGGCGGCGGGCGTACGAGTGGTGGACGCCGATCCTCGCACGCTGGCCATGGACCCCGGCCACCTGCGTGCCCTGCTGGACGAGGACGAGGCGGACGGCGCCGTGCCGGCCATGGTGTGCGCCACCGTCGGCACCACCTCCACCACGGCCGTCGACCCGGTGCCCGCGATCGGCGAGGTGTGCCGCGAGCGCGGGATCTGGCTGCACGTGGACGCGGCCTACGCGGGGGTCGCGGCGGTCTGTCCCGAGCTCCGGTGGCTCAACGAGGGGGTGGCCGAGTACGCCGACTCCTACTCCACGAACCCGCACAAATGGCTGCTGACCAACTTCGACTGCACCGTGCTCTGGACGGCCGACCGCGCCCCGCTGCTGGACGCGCTGTCGGTCATGCCCGAGTTCCTCAGGAACCCGGCCACCTCGACCGGCTCCGTCGTCGACTACCGGGACTGGCAGGTGCCGCTGGGCAGGCGGTTCAGGGCGCTGAAGCTGTGGTCGGTGATCCGCTGGTACGGGGCCGAGGGGCTGCGCGCGCACATCCGCAAGGGCGTGGCGCTGGCGCAGGAGCTGGCGTCGTGGATCTCCGCGGAGCCCGGCTTCGAGGTGCACGAGCCGCACCCGCTCGGGCTCGTGTGCTTCCGCCCGGTGTGGCCGGGGCTGGCGGCGGACGAGGCGGACCGGGCCACGATGCGGCTGCTGGAGCTGCTCAACGCCAGCGGGTCCGTCTACATGACGCACACCAGGATCGGTGACCGGGTGGTGCTGCGGATGGCCATCGGCGGCGTCGCGACCGAGCGGCGGCACGTGGAGCAGGCGTGGGAGCACATCCGGTGGGAGCACGCGGCCCTGTCGGCCACCCTCCCCTGACGGCTCAGACCCGGCTCGGGCCCGGTTCAGGCACGGGGCTCAGGCGCGGTAGCGCTCCACGAGCTCGGACCCGATCCTGGCCAGGTGGGCCCTGACCTCCGCCGGTTCCACGACCTCCATCATCGCCCCCCATCCGGCCAGCTGCTCGGCGATCGTCAACGCCATCGGCGCGGCCACCCGCACCCTGGCCCGCCCGTCCTCCTCGACGCGTTCGACCTCGCAGTGGCGCCCGAACTGGTGGCGCAGCACCGGCAGGAACCGCTCGGCGATGAGCACGGTCGCGGACAGCAGCGAGCGCCGCCGCTCCATCTCGTCCACGACCCTCCCCCACGCCTCCGACAGCACGAACCCCTCCGGCCGCTCGAACGTCAGCTCCGTCACCTCGGCCTCGACGATCCGGTCCGCCCGGAACGTGCGCTGCCCGGCCTCGGTGCCGGCGATCAGGTACCAGACGTCGTCCTTGTCCACCAGGCCCCAGGGCTCGACGAGCCGGTGCGTACGCTCGCCGGAGCGGCCCTCGTACCCGAGCCTGACCTTGCGGCGGCGGACGGTGGCGCTCTGCAGGACCCGTACCAGCTCGGGGCGGTCGGGGTCGCGCTCGCCCCAGCCGGTGGGGTCGATCACCACGGCTTCCGCGGCCGCCTCGGCGTCGTCCCTGAACGTCTGGGGCAGGGCCCGCACCAGCTTGCGCAGCGCGGACTTGACCTCGGGCGTGGCGGCCGCGGCCGGGCCGGCCAGCAGGAACAGCGCCTCGGCCTCGTTCGCGGTGAGCCCGCTGAGGTCGGTCCTGGCGCCGCCCAGCAGCGACCAGCCGCCGCCGCGCCCGGCCTGCGGATAGACCGGCACGCCGGCGGCGGACAGCGCTTCGAGGTCGCGGCGCGCGGTGGCCACGGAAACTTCCAGCTCCGCGGCCAGCTCGGCCGCGGTCACCCGGCCGCGGGACTGCATGAGCAGCAGGACGGCCACAAGTCGATCGGCTCGCATGGCAGGAAATTCTCCTCGGAAAAGTGCTCATTGGATGAGCACTTTGACCGGAAGAATCGTAGACATCACCCGGAAGGAAGGACCACACATGCTCCGCGGATTCGCCACCATCAGCTTCCACGCCGCCGACCTCGAAGCGGCCAAGGCCTGGTACACCGAGCTGCTCGGCCTGGAGCCGTACTACCAGGTGCCGGGCTACATCGAGTTCCGCGTCGGCGACTACCAGCACGAGCTGGGCATCATCGACGCCCGCTACGCCCCGGCGGGCGCGACCGACGGGCCCACCGGGTCGATCACGTACTGGCACGTGGACGACCTGCGGGCCGCCCTCGACCGGCTGTTCGCCCTGGGGGCCAAGGAGCACCAGCCGATCAGGCAGCACGGCGAGGGGTTCGTCACCGCGTCCGTGGTCGACCCGTTCGGCAACGTGCTCGGCGTCATGTTCAACCAGCACTACCTGGACGTGCTCGCCAAGTGACGGGGGCGTTCAGGATTGGTCGGCGAAGCAGCCGCCTCCGCTTAGTTTCAGCCTCTTTTCACGGGGACGGCGGCAACGGCCCAGGTCGGCGCGCAGGGGGGTGACCGGATCTTGCGGCACCCGGGCAAGCGCTCGTTACAATCGCCCAGCCGAGAAGGAGAAGCTGTGCGAACTGTGCGTGTGACCGTGGCACTGGCCGCGCTGGCGGGTTCCCTGGTCCTGCCGCCAGGCTTGGCGAGCGCGGACACGGCATCCGGCGCCCTCGCCAAGGTGCACACCGCCGGACGTGTCAAGGCCGACGGGGACTCCCTGCGATACAGCTGGCCCGGCGTCTACTTCGAGGGCCGCTTCCGCGGCACCGGCGTCGGGATCGTCCTCGACGACGCCGACAACGACTACGACGTCGAGGTCGACGGCGCGACCGTCGCCACCCTGGTGACGCCGGGCCGGACGACGTACCGGGTCAACGGCCTGACCAGCGGCGTGCACCGCGTACGGCTCGTCAAACGCACGGAGAGCCCGTGGGCCACGAGCGCCTTCGGCGGGTTCGTCGCCGCCCCCGGCGGCGCGATCCTCGGCAGGCCCGCCGCGCGCCACCGGCAGATCGAGTTCATCGGCGACTCCTACACCGTCGGCTACGGCAACCTGTCCGGCTCGCGCGACTGCACCGGCGGCGAAGTCGCCCGGACCACCGACGCCGACCTCAGCTTCGGCGCCCTCACCGCCCGCCGCCTGAACGCCGACTACCAGATCAACGCCTTCTCCGGTCGCGGCATGGTGCGCAACTACAGCGGCAGCGACCCCGGGACCGACTTCCGCACCTACTACGACCGGGCCCTGCTGAACGTCGACGGCGACGTCTGGCGGAACCCGGGCACCTGGCACCCGCAACTGGTCGTGGTCGGCCTGGGCATCAACGACTTCTCCACCGCGATCAACCCGGGCGAGCCGTGGACGCCGGAGACGTTGGTGGCCGCCTACCGCACCGCCTACCAGGGCTTCCTCGACAAGCTCCGGGCCCGGTACGGTCCCCGCACGATCATCGTGGTCAGTGCCACCAACATGTCCAACACCACCGTGTTCGCCGAGACCGCGCAGCAGATCGTCCAGGAGCGCAACAGCAGGGGCGACGACCGGATCCGTTACTGGTACTACAGCGAGTCCGGCCTGGACTACCTCGGCTGCCACTGGCACCCGTCCGTCCACGACCACCGGATCATCGCCGACCGGCTCGGCGAGTTCGTCGCCACCCTCCCCCTGCGCTGGTAGCCGACGGTCACCTCGGCCTCGGCGGTGTCGTGCCCGCCCTGCCGTAGGGCGAGCGGAACAGGCGCGAAGGCCCGGCCCACCGGCCGCGTTCACCGCGGCCAGGCGATGTCGTCAACCGCCAGGAACGGCTCCCCTGCCACGTTCACCGGGGTCACCCCGGTGAACGCCATGACGTCCCGGTGCAGGTGGGACTGGTCGGTGTAGCCGCCGTCGGCCGCGACCCGGGCCGCGCCCTCACCCGCGACCAGGCGGTGGGCGGCGTGGTCGAAGCGGACCAGCTTGGCGGCGCGCTTGGGCGGCAGGCCGAGCTGCGAGCGGAACCGGGACCACAGGCGCTTGCGGCTCCACCCGACCTCGGACGCCAGCCCGTCGACCCGGACCAGGCCGCGGCTGACGACGATCCGGTGCCAGGCCCAGGCCACCTCCGCGTCCACGGACGCCCCCGCCTCATGCCGGCGGGCGAGCAACTCGTCCGTCAGCGCGAAGCGATCCTGCCACGAGGAGACATCGTTCAGTCGCTCGCGGATCCGTGACGCCTCCCGGCCCCACAGGTCGTCGAGGGGCACCACGGCGCCGTCGAGGTCGGCCGGGGAGGCGCCCAGAACCGCGCGTGCGATCACCGGGGACAGCCGCACCTGCACGCACTCGACGTTCTCGCCCCGGGCCCAGACCGCGCCTCCGGACCCGAGCCCGGGCCCCGCGACCACGCTTCCCCGTTGCTGCCCCCCGGCGGCGCAGTCCATGACGGGGGAACCAGGGCCGAACTCCACGAGCAGCGTCACGGCCGGGTGCGGGACCATCCGGAGCGCGTCCAGCCGGCGCACCCGGAACCCGGCCATGGTGACGCCGGCCACCCGGCTGGGCCGCTGCGGGCACGCGACGTCCCACACCACCGCGCCGTGCACGAACGTCCCCACCGTCCCATGCTATTCGCGCCGGCCGCGGGAACATTTGTCCAATCCGCCGGCCCGTACCGGCGGCACAGTGGCCTCATGACTGTTCCTGAAAGCGACATCGAGGCCACCGAAAGTTCGACCCTGTCCCTCGGCGACGGCGACGTCCACGTGTGCCAGGACGGCCCCCGCGACGCCCCCGCGCTCCTGCTCGTCCACGGGACCGCGTCCTCGATCCGCTCGTGGGACGCGCTGGTTCCGCTGCTGACCGGTGCCCATCGCGTCATCCGGATCGACCTGCCCGGGCACGGCCGGTCGGCCGAGCCTGCCGACCGCGGCTATGCGCTCCCGGACCAGGGCCGCCGGGTCGGTGAGGCGCTGGACCGGCTCGGCGTCGAGCACGCCGTGGTCGTCGGCCACTCCAGCGGCGGCGTGGTCGCCACCGCCCTCGCCGAGCGACGGCCCGACCTGGTGACCGCGCTCGCGCTCGTCAACACCGGCCCCCGCATGAGCGCCTTCATCGCGCAGGAGCCCGCCGCGATCGGACCCTCGCAGTGGCCGCCGACCGACGAGCAGATCCGCCGGCTCGCGAGCACCGGGTTCAGCCGCGCGGGCTACCAGGTCCCGCAGGAGCTCGTGAACGATCTGCGCCGTATGACCTTCCACGCGTTCGCCACGGCGCCGCGGGCGGTCCAGGACTATCTGGAGCAGCGGGCGCTCCCGGACCGGCTGACGGGTCTCGGCAAGCCGCTGCTGGTGATCTTCGGCGAGGACGACCGGAGGTGGCGCTCCTCGTCCGCCGCCGACTACCGCGCCGTTCCGGGCGCGAGGATCGAGTTGCTGCCCGGCGTCGGGCACTCGCCCATTCTGGAGGATCCGCCGCGGACCGCCGCGCTCCTCCTGGCCTTCACCGCGGGCCGCTGACGCACCGGAGACGCGAAAACGGCGATGCCCCGAAGGACCTCGCCGTTGCCGTGAATCTTGTGGAGCTATGGGGATTCGAACCCCAGACCTCCTCCATGCCATGGAGGCGCGCTACCAACTGCGCTATAGCCCCTTACGATCACCAAGTGTATCGGAGATCGGGAGCGGCTGTGTCACGCCGAAGCCTCTGTGGTACGTCTATGGAGTTATGCCGACCTTTGAAGACCACCGAAGCCTGCTGACCGGGGTCGCGTACCGGATCCTGGGCAGTGTCGCCGACGCGGAAGACGTCGTGCAGGAGGCGTGGCTGCGCTGGTCGGGGGTGGACGAGGCGACCGTCGACGACCCCAAGGCGTACCTGATCAGGGTGACCTCGCGGCTGGCCATCGACCGGCTGCGGTGGGCGAAGTCGCGCCGGGAGTCGTACGTGGGACCGTGGCTGCCCGAGCCGATCAGCACGGCGCCCGACGTCGCCGAGCACGCCGAGCTGGCCGAGACGGTGGAGCTGGCCCTGCTCCTGGTGCTGGAGACGCTGTCGCCGCTGGAGCGGGCCGTGTTCGTGCTGCGGGAGGCGTTCGACCTGCCGTTCGCCGAGATCGCGGAGATCATCGGGCGGGCCGAGCCGGCGACCAGGCAGCTCGCGCGGCGGGCGCGGGACCACGTGCGGGAGCGGCGGCCCCGGTTCGACGTGGACCGGGAGGAGCGGCGGCGGATCACCGAGCGGTTCATCAGCGCCTCCGCCGGGGGCGACCTCGACGGGCTGATCGAGCTGTTCGCGAGCGAGGTCACGATGGTCAGCGACGGCGGCGGCAAGGCCCGGGCCGCGCTGCGGGCCATCACCGGCGCCGACAACGTCAGCCGCTGGCTGCTGTCGATCAACACCCCCGCCAACATCGCGGCGTTCATGGCCTCGATCGGCATGGCGGGGATCTCCGACCTGACCTTCGGGCTGGCGACCGTGAACAACGCCCCCGCGATGGTCGTCTCCGCGGGCGGGCGGGTGATCTCGGTCGCCTCGCTGCTGATCTCGGACGGCAAGATCGAGAAGATCTACCTCTTCGCGAACCCCGAGAAGATCGCCCACCTGGAGCCGGTCTGACGGCGGTGCGGTCAGGCCGTACGCCGGGTGGGGACGCGAGCCTCGCGGATCAGCGCGGTCAGGTCCACCCCGGCGTCCCGGAGGATCGCGGCGGCGCCGTTCGCGTGGTCGGCGAGCAGGCCCCACAGCAGGTCCTCGCCCGCGACCGGCCCGGGGCGCCACATGGCCACCTCGATCACCTTCCTGGCGTGCATGGCCAGCGGGATCTGCCCCAGCGGCCCGTACAGGGTCACCCGCAGGGGCCGCACCCGCGACCGCCGCAGGCTCCACAACCCGGGCACGTCCAGGCCCGCCCTGCTCCGGCGGTGCACGGCGTCGAGGTCGATCCCCAACGTGGCCAGCAGCGCCCGCGCGTCGCCCACGTCCACCCGCGCCCGCACGTCGGCCTCGGAGGCGGTGAACGACTCCAGCGAGAACGGCCGGACCTCGGCCACCCCCAGCAGCAGTAGATCGGCGTCGAGCGTGGACCGGCCCGCGTCGAGCGCGAGCGTCCCGGCCCTGACCACGGCCCTGCGGGCCCCCTCGGTGAACCTGGCGAACACGCGGCTACCTCCCCGTCCTTCGAGCATGCTTGCGATGAGCCGACTGCCGCCGAACCCCCAGCGCGTCGGCGATCTGCTCCCACGACCAGCCCTGGGCGCGGGCGTTCGACACGTGCGTCGCCTCCAGCTCCTCCAGCAGGGCCCTGAGCGCGGCCACGGCCGCCAGCCCCACTCCCGGGTCGCGATCGGCGGCCGCCTCGGCCAGCTCGGTGACTTCCATGGTGTCAGCATGTGCTGACAAGCACCCGCTTGTCAACACATGCTGACAGACATGATCGGAGTCGCTGACCGGCTAGCCCGCGCCGCCGCAGGTGGTGCGCATGGTCAGGGCGGCCTCTTCCAGCGAGAACGCGACCTCGACCCGTCCCAGCTCGGCCGTGCCCCGCACGTGGGTGCCGCCGCACGGGATGGACGCCTCGCCCGCCGGCAGCGAGCAGTGCCACGTGCGGCGGGCCGTCAGCCCCGGGCCCGGGACGTCCAGCCGGACCGGCGCGTCGGCCGCCACCCATGCCGCCAGCTGCTCGTTCGCCTGCTGGGCGATCTTCCCGAAGTCCACGCCCTCGGCGGAGAACCCCTTCTTGCGCAACGACTTGCCCAGGCGGTAGACGTCCACGCTGCCGTGCGGCTCGATCCTGGACGAGACGATCGCCGTCTGGTCGAAGTCGGGGTGCCCGAGCGGGTCGAGCGCGGCCTCCTTGCGCCAGTGGCCGGCCAGGGCCGCGTTCACGGCGAGGGCGGCCAGGTGGCAGGCGGTGTGGCCCGCCGAGAGCGCCGCCCGGAGATCGGCGTCCACCTCGAGCTCCACCTCCGCCCCCACGGGCAGCGGGGTCTCGGTGACGTGGACGACCAGCCAGTCCCAGCCCTCCTCAGTGCCGCGCCGCACCGGGATGGCGTCGCCGAGGAAGACCTCGCCGGCGCTCGACCGGGCCCCTGTCACGCAGTCGACGACCGGCAGGCCCCCGATCGTGCCCCGGTCCGCGGGCTGGTCGGGCCAGGTGTGGTCGAGGGGGTGGAACGGCGTCTCGGCGACGACGAGACCGTGCCGGTCCCCCACCGGCACGGCCCCGACGACCTGGGAACGACCGCTGGTGCGGCCGTCGGGGAAGGTGACGAGGGTGGATCTCACCCGGTCATTCTCGCAGGGGCCGGCTGCTCGTCCTCCAGGTAGCGGTTGCGGCCCGCGTACAGGCCGGTGAAGAGCTGCGCGACGAGCACCACGAAGATCAGCGTGTACGGCAGCGTCCACCCGCCGGTCGCCTCACGCAGCACGCCCACCAGCAGCGGACCGGCGCCGGCGATGAGATAACCCGCGCTCTGCCCGAACGCCGACAGCGCGGCCGTGGCCTCCGGCGTACGGGTGCGCAGGGCCAGCATCATCAGCGCCAGCGGGAACGAGCCCATGCCCACCGCCACCAGCGTCACCCAGAGCAGCGCCAGGGCGGGCGGCCCGACCCACAGCCCCAGGAACCCGGCCGCGTAGAACACGACGAGCCCGACCACGGCGGGACGCTGGTCGCGGAAGCGGGAGGCGACGACAGGGACGAGGATCGAGACCGGGATGTTCAGCGCGGTGAACACACCGAGGACCGCCCCGGCCTCCGACGTGCTGAACCCGCTGTCGGTGAGGATGGTGGCGAGCCAGCCGAACATCATGTACGCGATCATCGACTGGGTGCCGAAGTAGATCGCGATCATCCACGCCAGCCGGCTCCGGAGGAGACGGCGCAGGCCCGCATCCCGGCTGCCCGCGTCCCGCTCCGGCTCACTGCGCAGCAGCGCAAGCCACGGAATGGCGGCGACGGCGGCCAGGGCCGCCCACACGCCGAGCGCGATGTGCCAGTCGCCCGACGCGCGCTCGATCGGCACGGTCGCGGCGGCGGCCAGCATGGTGCCGACCGCCAGGGCCGTGGTGTAGACGGTGGTCATGATCCCGGTGCGAGCCGGGAAGTGGCGCTTGATCAGCGTGGGGATGAGCACGTTGCCGACCGCGCCGCCGGAGAGCGCCACGGCGCTGCTCAGCAGGAACACCGGGGCCGAGCCGACGAGCGACCTGACCAGCATGCCGACGCCCAGCGTGACGAGGGCGAGCAGGAGCAGCCGGTGCTCGCCGAGGCGCCTGGCCAGGGTGGGCGTGATCGCGCCCACGGTGGCGAAGGCGAGGACGGGCAGCGTGGTGAGCAGGCCGGTGCCGACGCTGGACATGCCCAGCGCGCCGGTCAGCTGGTCGAGGAGGGGGCCGACGCTGGTGACGGCGGTGCGGAGGTTGAGGGCGGCGAGGACGATTCCCAGCACGAGGAGCCAGGCGAGGGGTCCGGTGGTACGGCCTCGTGCCTCTTGGGTCAGCACACTCATGTCGGGGGCGGTCCTCCACTCATCAAGTCATAGGACGAATCGCCATCTTAACAGGACCGAAATATCCATTTATTCCTGGCCGCCCACCACCGCCCTCCGAGGCATCCCCGGTAACGCCACCGCAACGCGAGCGGGCGCGGCAGCCGACTCAGCACGAGCGAGGACGCGGGCGGCATCGCCCGTGCAGACTTTGGTGGTGCCGAGGCGCGGGTGAGGCGAGCGGATCGGTCGAGAGCGGCAGGCGTGGCGAATGGCGCAGGCGGCGTCGGACGCGCGGACTGACTAACGGTTGCGGCGGAGCACCCAGTAGAGGCCCACCACCGGGAGCACGAGCGGGATGAACGCGTACCCCTTCCCGTAGGCCGACCAGACCGTCTCGTCCGGGAAGGCGGCCGGGTCGAGGACGCTGAGGGTGCCGATGACCAGCACGCCGACCAGCTCGATCCCCAGCCCCACCAGCGCGAGGAGGCGCGCCCCGCGCCAGAGCGCGACGGTGAGGGCGATGTAGACGACGGCCGCGAGGGCCGACAGCGAGTACGCCAGCGGCGCCTGGTCGAACCTGCTCGCGATCTGCACCGCCGCACGGGCGCCGGCGGCCAGCGAGAACAGCCCGTAGACCGCGATCAGGGCACGCCCCGGCCCCGTGCCGATGGAGGTGGTCACGCGCCCCCCGCCCAGATCTGCAGCAGCCGCCCCGTCATCACCGCGATCGCGAACCCGGCCACGACCAGGATCGCCGAGCCCCACCTGCTCCGCTCCGCCAGCGCCAGGAACACCCCGGCGGGCGGGATCACCACCTGGCCCCCGACGTAGCCGAAGAGCGTGACCTTCTCGGCGGGCCCCTGGCCCCCGGCCACCGCCGCGATCACGAAACCCGCCTGCACCAGCACGGCCACCTCGAGCACGGCGAAGCCGATCAGCAGCACCATGCCCATCGGCCGGTTGCGGATCGCGACGATCAGGCTCGCCAGCATGAGCAGCAGCGAGATGACGATGACGATCGTGGAGATGACGGTGTTCATCGGGGCTAAGGCTATCCCCAGGGTGCCCCGGTCCCCATCCCGCGGGCCCGCATGAGGTGGGGGTCCCGCTACCGCCGCGGGATGGCGCGTTCGATGCCGTCGAGGACCCAGTTGAGGCCGCGTTCGAAGTTGTCGTCCGCCCCGCGCGCGTCGTCATGACGATGCTCGACACCACGATCGTCAATGTCGCGCTCGGCACCCTGGCCCGCGACTTCAGCACCACGCTCGCCACCATGCAGTGGGCGGTCACCGGCTACCTGCTGGCCCTGTCGATGACGGTCCCGGTCACCGGCTGGGCCGTGGGCAGGTTCGGCGCCAGGAACGTCTGGCTGGTCTCGCTCGTGCTGTTCGTCGCGGGCTCCGCGCTCACCGCCGCCGCCTGGTCGGTCGGGAGCCTGGTCGCCTTCCGGGCGGTGCAGGGGCTGGGCGGGGGCCTGCTCCTGCCCGTCGGCCAGATGATGCTGGCCAGGGCGGCCGGCCAGGAGCGGATGGGCCGCGCGATGGCCATGATCTCGCTCCCCGCGATGCTGGTGCCGGTGCTCGGGCCGCCGCTGGGCGGGGTGATCGTGGAGAGCCTCGGCTGGCGGTGGCTGTTCCTGATCAACGTGCCGATCTGCGCGGTGGCGCTGGCGGCGGCGTTCGTGCTGCTGCCCCGCGAGCCGGGCGCGAGCCCGCAGGGGCTCGACGTGCTGGGCCTGGCGGTGCTCTCGCCCGGCCTGGCCGCGCTGGTCTACGGGCTGTCCGAGATCGGCAACGGGGCCTCCGCGCTCCATCCCGCGCTGTGGATCGGCGTGGCGCTGGTCGCCGCGTTCGCCGTGCGCGCGCTGCGGACGGCGGGCACGCTGCTGGACCTGCGGTTGTTCGGGAACAGGACGTTCGCCGCCGCTGTGGGCGCGCTCGTGTGCTACTCGGCGGCCATGTTCGGCTTCACGGTGCTCGTGCCCCTCTACAGCCAGCTCGCGCAGGGCGGGAGCGCGCTTGAGGCGGGCCTGCTGCTGGCCCCGATGGGGATCGGCGCGGCGATCACGATGCCGGTCGCGGGCAGGCTGACCGACAGCAGGGGGCCGCGCGGGGTCGGCGCGGCGGGCGTGGTCGTGGCGGTGGCGGGCATCGCCGGATTCGCCGTCTTCGGCGGTCTCGTGCCGATGTTCGTCCTGGGGCTCGGGCACGGGCTGGTGTCGACGTCGCTGATGGCGGCCGCGTTCAGGACGCTGGAGCCGGTCGCCATCCCGGCCGCGACCACGCTGAGCGTGATCGCGGTGCGGCTCGCCTCGCCGTTCGGCGTGGCGGTGCTGGCCGTGCTGTTGCAGGTGTTCACCAGGACGGGCGTGGAACGGCCCTTCACGTACGCGTTCGGCGTCGCGATCGCGCTGGCGGCCGTCTCGCTGGTGCCGATCGCGCTCATAGGATCGAAGGCATGGAGAGGATCCTCGTCAGCGCCTGCCTGATGGGCCGCCGGGTGCGCTACGACGGTCGCGCCAAGACCAGCTCGGACGCCCGGCTCGCCGCGTGGCGCGAGGAGGGGCGACTGGTGCCGCACTGCCCCGAGGTGTCGGGCGGGCTGCCGACCCCGCGCCCCGCCGCCGAGATCGAGCGCGGCGCGGGCGGGGCGGCCGTCCTGTCCGGGACCGCCCGCGTGCTGGCGACCGACGGGTCCGATGTGACGGCCGAGTTCGTGGCGGGCGCGGAGTCGGCGCTGGCCGTGGCTCGCTCGCAGGGCATCCGGCTGGCGGTGCTGAAGGAGGGCAGCCCGTCGTGCGGCGCGCTGTCGATCAACGACGGCTCGTTCAGCGGGCGGCGCAGCCCCGGCCAGGGCGTCACGACGGCGCTGCTCGAACAGCACGGCATCCGCGTCTTCACCGAGGACCACCTCGACGAGGCCGCCGACTACCTGCGGACCCTGGAGACGTAGGCGCCGGCTGCCCGCGCACCCTGGACACGTAGAAGGAGCCCGCCAGCCCCGCGGCGAGCACGGCCGCCATCGCGCTGTGATACCAGCTCAGCAGCGTGCTCGACGGGCCCGCCCCGAGCGCCAGCGACAGGATCCCCAGCAGCACCCCGCCGAGCGCGGCGGCATGGCTGTAGATGAGCCCGTCCCAGGCCCACGCGCGCTCGGCCAGCACGCCGTACGCCCCGGCGAACGTGGCCGCGGCGCACAGCGTCTCCACGATCGCGGCCGGCACGATCACGGGCTCGCGTACCGGTCCGGCCGCGATCCCGGCGTGCAGCAGCGCGAACGAGAGGAAGATCAGCCCGTACAGCAGCGACAGCCAGCCCAGAGCCCTGCGAAGTACGTCCATGCGTTCACCCTGGCACCCGTGGCGGGCCGGCGAATCGTCCCCAGGGAGGCGGCGTGGATACCGCGTCCGCCGTAGGCGGTCAGTACTCCCAGGTGTCGGTGCGCTGCTCGTGGCTGATGCAGAACACCCCCGTGCCGTGCGCGCCCTTGACCAGGTCCACCCTGATCCAGCCGGTGGCGCGGGCGACCTTGGCGGTGTAGCCGCTGACCGGGGTGGCCGACACCAGGCGGCACCCCTCCGGGCCGAGCGTGAACGCCACCTCGCCGCCCTTGACCTTCACCACTTTCAGCGGCTTGCGCGGCTCGGGGCTCTTGGCCGGCTTCCGCTGCGTACGACTCGGGGTGGGCGTCGCGGAAGGAGCGCGGCGGGTGGGACCGGTGGTGGGGCTCGCGGTGGGGCTGCTGGTGGGGCTGGTGGTGGGGCTCGCGGAGGGGCTGCTGGTGGGGCTGGTGATGGTCAGCGGGGCGTCGTCGGCCGCGATCGTCTGGGCGACGAAGGGCTCCACGTCCACGTCGTCCACGAACTCCTCCCGCAGCACGCCCCGCACGCCGAACCACGAGACCGACACTGCGACCGCGGTGGCACCGCACCAGATCGCCGCATATCGAAGGGCTCGACGCATGAGACGAATTATGTCCGCTTGATCGGTACGGTTGGGCGCATGGCGACGGTTCTCGTAGTGGAAGACGATGAATTCGTCAGATCAGCGATCATCCACGAGCTCGGCAGGCGCGGGCACGCCGTCCGCAGCGCCGGGTGCGCGCTCGACGCGCTCAGGGAGATCTCGCAGCGCCCGCCGGACGCCGTCGTCCTCGACCTCGGCCTGCCCGACCTGGACGGGTCCGAGGCGCTGCGCATGGTCCGCGGCGTCTCCGACGTGCCCGTCATCGTGGCCACGGCCCGCGACGAGGAGGCGGAGATCGTCCGGCTGTTACGCGCGGGCGCCGACGACTACCTGGTCAAGCCGTTCTCCGGCGACCATCTCAGCGCCCGGCTGGACGCCGTGCTGCGCAGGGCCAGGTCCGCGCCGGCGCCCCAGACGTTCCGCGTGGGCGGCCTGGAGGTGGACGTGGGGCGGCGCGAGGCCGCGCTCGACGGCGGCCCGCTCTCGCTGACCAGGCGGGAGTTCGACCTGCTCGCCTACCTCGCCGCCCGCGCCGACCGCGTCGTCACCCGCCAGGAGCTGCTGGCCGAGGTCTGGCGGCAGTCGTACGGCGACGACCAGACGATCGACGTGCACCTGTCGTGGCTGCGGCGCAAGCTCGGCGAGAGCGCCGCCCGGCCGCGTTACCTGCACACGGTCCGGGGCGTCGGCGTGATGCTGTCGGCGCCCCGATGAGAGCGCCCCGGATGAGAACATCCCGGATGAGTGCGCCGCCGAGAGCATCCCGATGAGGCGGACTCTGGCGGTGCTGATGGTCGCGGTCACCTCGATGGTCGCGCTGGCCTTCCTGGTGCCGCTGGCGATGATCGTCAAGGAGACCGCGCAGAGCAGGGCGCTGGCGGGCGCCGAGCGGCAGGCGTCGGCGCTGGTCCCCGTACTGGCGCTGACGACCAGGAGCGACGACCTCGGACACGCCATGGCCCGCACCGACGCCGGACGGCGCGGCCTGCTGGCCGTCCACGTCAAGGGCGGCGCGACGCAGGGCACCTCCCGCGCGCCCGCCGCCGAGGTGGCCAGGGCCGCCCGCGAGACCAGGGCGAGCACGGTCGAGCTGGACGGCGGATATGTGCTGCTGCGCCCGGTCGCGCTGGACGAGGACCGGGGCGCGGTGATCGAGGTGTTCGTGCCCGCCGCCGACCTCCACCGGGGCGTCTTCACGTCATGGGCGGTCCTGACCGGGGTGGCCGTGGCGCTGGTGCTCGGCTCGGTGCTGGTCGGCGACCGGCTCGGGGCGCGGGTCGTGCGGGCGGCGCGCCGGCTCGGCACGGCCGCGACCGCGCTGGGCGCCGGTGACCTGAGCGAACGCGTCTACCCCGACGGGCCGCCCGAGCTCAAGGCGGCCGCGACCGCGTTCAACGCCATGGCGAACCGCGTCACCCAGCTCCTGGCGGCCGAGCGGGAGCTGGCCGCCGACCTCTCCCACCGGCTCCGCACCCCGCTGACCGCGCTCAAGCTCAGCCTGGACCAGCTCGGGCCGCAGGCGGAGCCCGGCAGGCAGGCGCTGGCCAGGCTGGAGGGCGAGGTGGACACGATCATCGCGGCGGCCCGCCGGCCGTCACGGGCGGCCAGGTCGTGCGACGCGGCCGAGGTGCTGCGCGAGCGGCTGACGTTCTGGTCGGCGCTGGCAGAGGATCAGCGGCGCCCGTGGGAGCTGGTCGGGGCCACGCTTCCGGTACGGGTGCCCGTACCGGCCGGCGAGCTGACGGCGGTGGTGGACGCGCTGCTCGGGAACGTGTTCAGGCACACGCCGGAGGGCACGGCGTTCGGCGTCACCCTGCACGAGGGCCAGGACACCGTCGGCATCCTGATCGCCGACGCGGGGCCCGGCATCGCGGACCCGGAGTCGGCGATGGAGCGGGGCAGCAGCGGCAGCGGGTCCACCGGGCTCGGGCTGGACATCGCGCGCAGGCTCGCCGAGTCGACCGGGGGGCGGGTGCGGCTGGACCGGGCGGCGCTGGGCGGGGCACAGGTGCAGGTGTGGTTGCGTACTGAAATAGCAGCTAAGCCAGCCTTAAAGAACACTTAAGCCCGAAGTTTCGCTCTTTCGAGTGCATCAAGGTGATCTGCATGCAGATCACCCGCAAGGCGCTCGTCGCCACCACCCTGGCCGCCCCCACGCTGCTCGTGCTCGCCGTCGCCCCCGGCACGGCCTCCGCGCACGGAACCATGAGCAACCCGCCCAGCCGCACCATGGTCTGCTACAGCGAGGGCCCGGAGAACCCGAAGTCGGCCGCCTGCAAGCAGGCCGTGGCCATCGGCGGCACGCAGCCGCTGTACGACTGGAACGAGGTCAACATCGCCGACGCGGCGGGCCGGCACCGGCAGATCATCCCGGACGGCAAGCTGTGCAGCGCGGGGCGGGACAAGTACCGCGGGTTCGACCAGGCGCGGGCGGACTGGCCCGCGACGACCCTGGCGAGCGGCGCGTCCCACACGTTCAGGTATCGGGCGACCGCGCCGCACAAGGGGTCGTTCGAGCTCTACATCACCAAGGACGGCTACGACCCGGCCAGGCCGCTGAAGTGGTCGGACCTGGAGGCCAAGCCGTTCCAGACCGTGCAGAACCCGGTGGTGACGGACGGCTTCTACACGATGGCCGCCAAGCTGCCCGCCAGGCAGGGACGGCACCTGATCTACGCGATCTGGCAGCGCAGCGACAGCCCCGAGGCGTTCTACTCCTGCTCGGACGTGGTCTTCGGCCAGGCCAACCCCGCCCCCGCCCCCACGCCCACCGGCACCCCGACGGCCACCCCCAAGCCCACCCCCACGTCGACACCCCCGTCGACGCCCACGCAGCCCTCCGGTGACCTGCCGGCCGTCAACGCGGGCGTCGGCCTCGCCCCCGCCGCGGCCAGGGTGGGCCAGCAGGTGCGGGTGACGGCGGTCTGCGGCGGTTCGAAGGTGCGCGACGTGACCTCCGGCGCCTTCGCCACGGTCAGGAGCCGCCCCGGTGCGCCCGCGGCCACCTGGTCACAGGCTCTGAAGGCGGTCAAGGCGGGCCGGTTCGCGGTGACGGTGCGCTGCGAGAACGGCGGCGTGGCGCGTACCGGTCTGACCGTCAGCTGATCGGGAAAGCAACCCGACCCATTTCCCGGAAACCTTCCCGCGTTCCCAGGAGTCGTACAGGTTGGGGCGCGTCGGAATACGGGGGATTCGTGGAGAGCGTTCCTCGTACGGCGCGTAAGGGGGCCCGATTTCACATCGAAACGGGGAAGGGACTCGGCAATGCCTGTCGACCTGAACAACGCACAACCTCTGGCCTGGGACTCGGCCACGCTCGACGCGGACACCAAGGCGATGCTCGACAATCTCCAGCCGAACATCCTGCGCGCCCACGTGCGCGAGCACCTGTCCGTGCTGTTCGTCCGGTTCAACGACGTGGCGGAAGGAAAGGCGTTCCTGCGGCACGTCGCGACCACCAGGATGAAGTCGGCCCGCAAGCACCTGGAGGAGGTGCGCGACTTCAACGCGCGAGGCGGCCGCGGCACGCCGTATGTGGGCATCGGCATCAGCAAGGCCGGATACCGCGACCTCGGCCACTCGGTCGAGGAGGTGCGCAGGTTCGAGGACAGGGTCTTCCGCGACGGCATGAAGCGGCGCGTGGCCGAGGTCGCCGACCCGCCCGTGGAGACGTGGGAGCGCACGTACCAGCGGGAGATCCACGCCGTCATCCTGATCGGCGACGCGGAGCCCGAGCCGGTGGCGGCGCTGCGCGAGGAGATCCTCGGCGAGCTGCCGGAGAGCGCGCGGCTGCTCGGTGAGGAGACCGGCCAGGGCATGCGCAACCCCGCCGGCGACGGCATCGAGCACTTCGGGTACGTGGACGGCCGCAGCCAGCCGCTGTTCGTGAAGGACGAGGTGGACAAGGAGCCGAAGAAGCACTGGAACCCGGCCTTCCCGCTGAGCAACGTGCTCGTGCCCGACCCGTTCGCGCCGAACCCCGTCCGTCACCACGGCAGCTACCTGGTGTTCAGGAAGCTGGAGCAGAACGTGCGGGCGTTCAAGCAGATCGAGCAGGAGCTGGCCGACGGCCTGGGCCTGGTCGGCGCCGACCGCGACCGGGCGGGCGCCATGCTCGTCGGCCGGTTCAAGGACGGCACGCCCTTGACCGGCAAGCCCAAGCCGGGCGGCGGGCCGGTGGGCAACGACTTCACCTTCGACGGCGACGACGGCACGAAGTGCCCGTTCAGCGGGCACATCAGGAAGACGAACCCGCGCTCGTTCGGGCGTGAGGTGCTCATGGCGCGGCGCGGGCAGACGTACGGCGAGCGCGCCGACGAGCCGTGGGACGACTCGCCGCCGGAGACCCGGCCGAGCGGTGAGGTCGGCCTGCTGTTCATGGCGTTCAACGGCAGTCTGCTGAGCCAGTTCGAGTTCACGCAGCAGTCGTGGGCGAACAACCCGGACTTCGAGAACCCGGCCACCGGCCACGACCCGGTGATCGGCCAGGGCGATCGGGACATCAAGGTCGCGTTCCCGAAGGTCTGGGGCAAGCCCGAGCTGTCGGCGCCGCAGGCGCAGGTGGCCCAGACGGTCACGATGAAGGGCGGCGAGTACTTCTTCGCGCCGTCGCTGGCGTACCTGCGGAACCTGTAGCCGGAAAGGCCGGGCGTGGCCCGGCCTTTCCCCGTGCGATACGAAGAAGTATGTACGCCCGGTTCAGCCCGCCGGAGGAGGAGGCGGCGGTCGCGACCCAGCACGATCGATAACATGACGATCGGACTGTTGCTCGCCCTCGCCGCCTTGGCCCTCGTCGACAGCACCAGCTTCGGCACCCTCGGCATTCCCGTCTACCTGCTGCTGGCCTCGAAACGGTCGCGCGGGCTGTTGATCTACCTGGCCACCATCGCGATCTTCTACTTCCTGGTGGGGGTCGCGCTCATGCTGGGGCTGTCCACCGTGATGGAGCGCTTCGGCGACGTGCTGCGCAGCGATCCCGCGTACTGGGTGCAGCTCGTGCTGGGCGTGGGGCTGTTCGCGTTGAGCTTCCGGTTCGACCCCAAACGGCGCGCGAAGCGGGGCGAGCCCGCGCGCCGCTTCGAGCCCCGGGTGGGCGGTCCGCGCGTGATGGTGCTGCTGGGGCTGACCGCCGGAGCGCTGGAGGTGGCGACGATGGTGCCCTACCTCGCCGCGATCGGCATCATGACCACGGCGGAGCTGACCACCGGGCAGTGGGTGCCGGTGCTGGCCGCGTACGTGCTGGTCATGATCCTGCCGCCGCTGGCGCTCATGGCGCTGCGCGGCCTGGCGGGAACCTGGCTGGAGCCGAAGCTGGAGCGGCTGCGGACCTGGATGAACAAGCACGCGGCATCGGCCCTGAGCTGGGGCTTGGCCATCGTCGGGTTCCTGCTCGCCCGGGATGCGGCGTTTTATCTGTTCTTCCAGAGACCGTAGGATCGGATGCCTCCGCTGGATCTTCGGGGGGAGATCTGTGATGTTGCGGGCATTCCTGCGAACCGAGGCAGGCAGCACGCTCGTGCTGCTGGTGGCCACGGTGCTTGCCTTGCTCTGGGCGAATTCGCCGTGGGGTGACACGTACGAGGCGTTCTGGCACATCCCCATGGGCATCTCCTTCGGGGACGCCGACTTCTCGCTGGACCTGCGGCACTGGGCCAACGACGGGCTGATGACCGTCTTCTTCTTCCTCATCGGCCTTGAGGTCTCGTACGAGGTGCGGCTCGGCCAGCTCAGGGACCGGCGGCTCATCGCCGTGCCCGCCGTCGCGGCCCTCGGCGGGATGCTGGTGCCGGCCGGGATCTACCTCCTGCTCAACTTCGGCGGGCCGGGCGCGGGCGGGTGGGGCGTGCCCATCGCCACCGACACCGCGTTCGTGCTGGGCGTGCTCGCCGTCGTGGGGGCCCGGTGCCCGGATCCGCTGCGGGCGTTCCTGCTGACGCTGGCCATCGTGGACGACGTGCTGGCCATCATGATCATCGCGATCTTCTACACGGACAGCCTCTCCGTCACCGCGCTCATCAGCGCGGCCGTGCTCCTCGCGGCCATCGTGACGCTGCGGTGGCTGAAGATCTGGCGGGCGCCCGCCTACATCCTGCTGGGGTTCGCGCTCTGGGTGGCCACCCTCGAAAGCGGGATCCACCCGACGCTGGTCGGCATCGCGCTGGGCATGCTGGTCTTCGTCTACGCGCCCACGGACCAGAAGCTGCTGCTCGCCGGCGAGGCCGTGCAGGGGTTCACCAGCGAGCCGAGCGCGCGGGCCGCCCGCGAGGCCATGCGGCGGGTCCAGCGGGCCGTCTCCGTCAACGAGCGGCTGCAGCTGCGCCTGCACCCGTGGAGCAGCTACGTGATCGTGCCGATCTTCGCCCTGGCCAACGCCGGGGTGCGGCTCGACGCCGAGACCCTGCGGGCCGCCCTCACCTCACCGGTCGCCATCGGGGTGGCGCTGGGGCTGGTGCTGGGCAAGTTCGTCGGGATCTCGCTCGGCACGTGGCTCCCGCTGCGGTTCGGGTGGGGAGTCCTGCCCGGGAACCTGGTGTGGGGGCAGCTGCTGGGCGGGGCGGCCGTGTCCGGGATCGGGTTCACGGTGGCGCTGTTCATCGTGGACCTGGCCTTCGACGGGTCCCCTGTGCACGCCCAGGCCAAGATCGGCATCCTGGCGGGGTCGCTGCTGTCCGCCCTGCTGGGGTGGGTGATCTTCCGGCTGGCCTGGGATCGGGGCGGGGTGTGCGCGCCGCCCGAGGCCGAGCCTCCCGAGGAGCTGCCCGACCGGCTCACCGTGCCGGTCGGGCCGAGGGACCACGTGCGCGGGCCCGAGGCCGCCAAGGTCACGATCGTCGAGTACGGGGACTTCGAGTGCCCGTACTGCGGGCGGCTGCACCCGATCCTGGAAGAGATCCGCCAGAAGAATCCCGACGTGCGGCTGGTTTTCCGGCATTACCCGATCCGTACGCTGCACCCGCGGGCCGCGTCGGCCGCGATCGTCTCCGAGGCCGCGGCCGACCAGGGCAGGTTCTGGGAGATGCACGACATCCTCTACGACAACCAGCGCTTCCTCACCGACGCGGACCTGGAGCACTACGCCGCCGAGCTGGGCATCGACCCCTGGTCCGACGTGCCGGGCCACGCCGCGCGGATCGCCCTCAACGAGGAGTCCGGCCGCGACAGCGGCGTGCGCGGCACCCCCACGCTCTTCCTGAACGGCGTGCGCTACCAGGGCCCCCTGAACGAGGGGTCGATCGGCAAGGCAGTGGACGATCTACTCGAATCCCCGTAGCGTCATCGCGTCCGACTTGTCGCCAATCGGAGTCCCCCGTGATATCAACGATCAGCAACATCATCCCCTTCGTGGTGATGGGCATCCTGTTTCTCTTCGGCATCGTCGTGACCGCGATGGCCCGGCGCGACCACGGCTCGGCCGCCATGATCGGCATGGCGGGCTGCATCCTGCTCCTGCTGGGACTGGCGTTCAACATCTTCCGCAGCTACGTGCTCTTCCCGCAGATGAGCAGCGCGATGGACCTCCAGACGACCCTGACCGTCACCAACCTGGTCTCCCTGCTCCTCGACGGGGGCGGCACGGCCCTGCTGATCTGGGCCGTGGTGGCCCGGCGCAAGCCGCGCACGCCCGCCACCCAGCCGCAGCCGGGCCCCGGCTGGCAGCAGCCCCAGCAGCCCCCGGCCGGCTGGCAGCAGCAGCCCCAGCAACCGCCCTACCAGCAGCCCGGCTGGCAGAACCCGCCGCAGGGGCCCTACGGCGGCGGCCAGAGCTGACGAACTCGCGGGACGGGTCCCCCGGCGAAGTGTGACAATGGATCTGTACGCCCGCACTCTCCGCAGCAGCTCCTGAGGAGATCATGACTCGAGAGCAACCTGACCCGCAGGGACCGGATCCCCACCAGACGATCAGGCACCGTCCCCCCTTCCCGCCGCACCCCTCTCCGCAGGGACCGCCACAGCCCTCCCGCCAGGGACCACCACAGCCATCCCGCCAGGGACCACCCGGACAGGTCCCGCCACAGCCTTCCCACCAGGGGCCCGGACAGGTCCCGCCGCAGCGGCACTCGCCCCCGCAGGGCCCTCCGCCCGGCCGTGTGCCACCGCCCCCTCAGGGGCCCCCGGCCGTCCATGTGCCGCCGCCGCCCCAGCAGGGCCCGGCGACCGTACGAGTGCCGCCGCCCCCGGCCCCGCCGACCGTGCGCGTGCGCCGACCCGGACGCGGGCCGCAGGATCCACCCTCCACGCAGCGGCTCCCCTACACGCCGGACATGCTGCCCGACGTGGCCCACTACGAGGCCAGGGCGCCGAAATCGGCCTGGTGGTGGGCGATCGTGGCCGGGTCGCTGGTGCTGCTGGTCGCGGCCGTCGCGGTGGCGGCGGTTCTGTTGGCACGCACCGGCGCCTAGCCCCGGAGACCGGCCTCACGCCCGGCTGAAGTCCATCGTCCAGTTCGTCTCCCAGGTCAGCCCGCCGTCGGTCGAGAACGCCTGCTCCCAGCGGGCCGCGTCCGATCCGAGCACCGTCCAGATGAACCGGCACCGCACCCGCCTGCCCTCATACGCCTCCTCCCCGTAGAACTCGCCCCGGCTCCCCGCGAACTCACCCACCATCGGCGAGGCGTCGAGCGTGCCCCTCTTGCTGCTGGCCCAGTAGATGGACCACTGCCGCGACTCGGGGTCGAACAGGCGCACGGTCAGCCCGCTGGACCCCTTGGTCGGGAACGCGATCTCGTCGAAGCTGGCCGCCCCGTCGAAGTGCCGCGTGGCGACCGATCGACCGGGGAACTCGTCCCATTCGTCGCTGCCGGCGAGCGCCTTCACGAGCCTGCGGTTGACGACGTTCCAGTGGCCGGCGAGAAAGTCGAAATCGTTCATGCGGGCGACGCTAGGACGTGGTCACTGACAGGTAGTGTCAGTGAATGTGCGTGCTTCCCGCCTGGTCTCGATCCTCCTGCTCCTGCAGACGCGCGGCCGGATGACCGCGCAGGATCTGGCCGGGCGGCTGGAGGTCTCGGTACGCACCATCTATCGCGACGTCGAGTCCCTCCACGCCGCCGGCATCCCCCTGTACGGCGACGCGGGCCCGAAGGGCGGCTACCAACTGCTCGACGGCTACCGCACCCGGCTCACCGGGCTGACGGCCGACGAGGCCGAGTCGCTGTTCCTGGCCGGCCTGCCGGGTCCGGCGGCGGAGCTGGGGCTGGGCGCGGTGGTCACGGCCGCGCAGCTCAAGCTCATGGCCGCGCTGCCCGTCGAGCTCCGCGACCGCGCCGGGCGCATCCAGGAGCGTTTCCACCTCGACGCGCCCACCTGGTACCGCGACCAGGAGCCGGTGACCTACCTGCCCGCCGTGGCCGACGCCGTCTGGAACGAGCGCCGCGTCCAGGTCAGGTACCGGCGCTGGAAGGCGCCACAGGAGGTGGAGCGGCGGCTGGACCCGTACGGGCTGGTCGTCAAGGCGGGGCGGTGGTATCTCGTCGCGCGGGTGGGCGACGACGTGCGCACCTACCGGGTCTCGCAGATCCTCGACCTGCACCCGCTCTCCGAGGGGTTCACCAGGCCGGACGACTTCGACCTGGCGGCGTACTGGCAGGGCTACCTGGCCGAGTTCGAGGCCCGGCTGCGGCGGGGCGAGGCGGTGCTCCGGCTGTCGCCGCGCGGCATGGAACGCCTGCCCGACCTCATGACCCCCGGCGTGGTGACGGCGGCCAGGGAGAGCGCGCAGCCGCCGGACGAGGAGGGCTGGACCCGGGTCACGGTGCCGATCGAGTCGATCGAGCACGCGCTGGCCGAGTTCCTGCGGCTGGGCACGGACGTCGAGGTGCTCGCCCCCGCCGAGCTACGCGACCGCATGGCCGCCACCGCCGCCGAGCTCGCCGCCCGCTACTGCCCCGCCTGACCTGCCTGACCCGCGTCGATGGCGTGGATCACCAGCGGCGGCGCGCTCGCGCCGCTCTTGCCGGTGGGGCCGCCGCTGCTCGAACAGCCTGCGAGGGCCAGGGCGAGGAGTACTGCCAGACTGCGTTTCAGGGCGAGCACGGCACCGGCGGTCAGGTCGAGGTCACCGGCATGAGCGCCGATGGCCAGGACGTGTGTCATGACTTCCTCATCACGTGGAAGCGCCGGGTGACCTCGTAGCCGGCCCTGGCGTAGAGGCGGCCGGCCGGGCTCGCCTCGCCGGTCCAGAGGAACCACGACGAGTGGAGCCCTTCGGCGCGCATCATGGTCATGGTGAGATGGAGGAGGATCTTGCCGAGGCCGGTGCCGCGCTGGTCGGGGTCGACGCCGAAGGGGCCGAAGCGCTCGGGGACGCCGCGATAGGCCGCATACAGAGCGAATCCCACTATTTGATCTTTTTTCGCGATGATCATGCGTTTGGGGTCACGATGCTGGCGAATCGCCTCGCCCCAGTCGGGGTTGAAGGCGCCGGCCGCGAAGCGGATCAGCTCGGGCAGCTCTCCGTCGGAGGGGCTGCGGAAGACGTACCCCTCGCTCTCGCGCTTGGCGCGCAGCTCGCGTACCTCGTCGGGGGTGACGTAGCCGACGAGCGTCCGGTCCATGGCGACCGGCGAGTACAGAGTGCGGAAGCCGAGCCCGTTCAGCAGCCGGTAGCCGTCGGGGTAGAGCTCGGCGTCCGCTCCGGGGAGCACATAGTTCGGTGTATAGGACGAAAAATCGACCTTTGGTCGGCCGGCCCGCTCCAGGAACGCCAGCGCCTCACCCACCAGCCGCCTCCCGAGCCCGCCGCCGCGATGCTCGGGGACGACGAAGAAGAACGGGATCCATCCGGTGTCGGGCTCCAGGTCGGTCCCCGGGGCCAAGGGGGTCAGGCGGCGCACGCCGTACGCGCAGCCCACCACCTGGCCGCCGGAGACGGCCACGCGCAGGCCCTCGGGGTCGAAGTTGAGGTCGAGCAACACGCAGTCGCGGAACCAGGCGGAGGTGGTGGGATCGGCCGGCATGCTGCGGTTCCAGGCGTCTACCAGGAAGACCTCGTCACCGGACGCGAAGGCGCGGACTGTGACCATCAGGGTCCTTTCACCTTTGGCTCTCCCGTCACAGCTTTCCCATGGTCATCGACCTGGTCAAGATGAATCGGGAATTAATTTTCTCCTTCGACGCAGGTTTAGAAAATTTCTTTTGCCCCTACCTTCCTCCGAAACTTTCACGACCGGCCGCCGCCCTTTCATCCTTCTCCGCAGGTCACCCAGCTCGCTCCACACATCACCACCAGCGACGATTGCGCTGGCGAAAGTTTCTCTTCACACTCGCAATGTTTCAGGCGAACGAGAGGAACCCGATGAACGTGAGAGCTCGGATCGTGGGTGCCCTGATCGCCGCCGTGACGCTGATCGTCGCGGGGCTGATCGCCGCGCCACCGGCCTCGTCGGCACAGCTGACGGAGGTGACCGGCTTTGGCACTAACCCGACAAACCTACGCATGCACCTGTACGTCCCGGACGGCGTCGGGACCCGACCGCCTCTCCTGGTCGCCGTGCACTACTGCACGGGATCGGGCCCGGCCTTCTACTCCGGCACGGAGTTCGCCTCGCTGGCCGACCGGTACAAGTTCATCGTGATCTACCCGTCCGCGACCAGGAGCGGCTCCTGCTTCGACGTCTCCTCGCCGCAGGCGCTGCGGCACGACGGCGGCAGCGACCCTGTGGGCATCGTCTCCATGGTCAGGTACGTGCAGCAGCGCTACGGCACCGACACCGACCGCACGTTCGTCACCGGGGCCTCGTCGGGCGCCATGATGACGAACGTCCTGCTGGGTGACTATCCCGACGTCTTCAAGGCCGGAGCCGCGTTCGCGGGCGTGCCGTTCGCCTGCTTCGCCACCACCGACGGGTCGATGTGGAACAGCGCCTGCGCCAACGGCCAGGTCTCCAAGACGCCGCAGCAGTGGGGCGACCTCGTACGCGGCGCGTACCCCGGCTACACCGGCGCCCGGCCGCGCATGCAGGTATGGCACGGCACCGCCGACAACACGCTGTACTACCCGAACTTCCAGGAGCAGATCAAGCAGTGGACCAACGTCCACGGCCTGAGCCAGACGCCCAGCAGCACCGACCAGCCGCAGTCCGGCTGGACCAGGACCAGGTACGGCGGCACCGGCACCATGGCCCCCGTCGAGGCGATCAGCCTCCAGGGCGTCGGCCACAACGTCCCGATGAGCGGGATGGCCGCCGCCGTGATCGCGTTCTTCGGCCTTGACCAGGGCGGCGGGCCCACGACGACGCCGACCCCACCGCAGACCCCGACGCCCGGGACCGGGGCGTGCCGGGTCACGTACACGATGAACACCTGGAACACCGGCTTCACGACCGCGGTCACGATCACCAACACCGGCACCAGCCAGCTCACCTCGTGGGCGCTGGCCTTCACGCTCCCCGGCGGCCAGACCGTCACCTCCGCGTGGAACGCCACGATCTCGCCCACGAGCGGTCAGGTCACGGCCAGGAACGTCAGCTACAACGGCACGGTCGCGCCGGGCGCGTCCGCCTCGTTCGGATTCCAGGCCACCCACACGGGCAACACCGCCAAGCCGTCGGCCTTCACCCTCAACGGCGCCACCTGCACGTGACGACTCTCCGCACCGGGTCCGGCCCCTCGGTCCCGGTGCGGACCTCCTTGATCATCTGATGGATACTGGCCCTCTCGGAGAATTTGGGAGCGCTCCCGAAGCGCTCCCGCTCTAACCGAAAGGGCACCCCTTGTCCATATTTCACGCGCGCTTATCGGCGGTGTTATCGGGCTCGGCGCTCATGCTCGCCGCCGGCGTCACGCCCCTTCACCCGGCGGCGGCCTCCGCCGAAACGACGCCGCTCCACCAGGCGGCAACCGCGGCAACCGCGGCAACCGAGCCTGCCAAGCCCACCAAGCCCGCCGAGACCCGGCCGGCCCGTGTCCCCCTCACCCTCACCCTCATCACCGGAGACGTCGTCGACTACGCGCCGTCGCAGGGCGGCGCCCCCTCCATCGCCATCAGGCCGGCGCCCAGGCCCGACGGCGCGGACGTCACGTTCGCCACGCTGCCCGGCAAGGACGGCGGATATCTCGTCCTGCCCTCCGACGCGGCCCCCATGGTCGCGGCCGGGACGCTGGACGAGGAGCTGTTCGACGTCGAGACGCTGGCACGGGACCAGCGCGTCGAGGCGATCCCGCTGCTCGTCACCTACCCGGGCGACCCGGCCCCCGCCGCCCTCGCCAGAGCCGCCCGGTCCCTGCCGGCCGGTGAGAACGTACGGGTGCTCGACAGCGTCAACGGCGCCGCGCTCACGGTACGCGCCGACCAGGCGGACGACTTCTGGGCCGGGCTCCGCGGCGGCGCCGGACTGACCGGCGGCGCGCCCTCCAAGATCTGGCTGGACCGCAAGACGCGGGCCTCACTCGACAAGAGCGTGCCCCTCATCGGCGCGCCGACCGGCTGGGAGCGCGGGTTCGACGGCAAGGGCGTCAAGGTCGCCGTTCTCGACACGGGGATCGACGCCGGCCACCCGGACTTCGCCGGACGCATCCTCGCCGGCGAGAACTTCACCGACTCCGCCGGCATCGCCGACAAGGTGGGGCACGGAACGCACGTCGCCTCGACGATCGCCGGCGCGGGGGCGACGTACAAGGGCGTGGCGCCGGCCGCGTCCCTGCTGGTCGGCAAGATCCTCGCGGACAACGGGCAGGGCGACTGGTCGTGGGCCATCTCCGGCATGGAGTGGGCCGCCGCGCAGGGCGCCGACGTGGTGAACATGAGCCTGGGCACCTGCTGCGGCAACGGGACCGACCCGATGAGCCAGGCGCTGAACGAGCTCACCAAGAAGTACGGGACGCTCTTCGTGACGGCGGCCGGCAACGAGGCGGACCCGCTCACGGTGAGCGTCCCGGCGGCGGCCGACGAGGCGCTGGCCGTGGGCGCGGTGGACAAGGAGACCGGCACGACGCTGGCCGACTTCTCCAGCAAGGGGCCGCGGCTGGACGACGCCGCCGTCAAGCCGAACATCGTCGCCCCCGGCGTCGACATCGTCGCCGCGCGCTCGGCCGACTCCTCGCTGCCCGGCATTCCGGGCGACGACAAGTACACGACCTTCAGCGGCACCTCCATGGCGACGCCGCACGTCGCCGGGGCCGCCGCGATCCTGGCCCAGCAGCATCCCGGCTGGCGGGCCGCCGAGTTGCGTGACGCGCTGACCTCGACGGCCGTGCGCAACGACGGGCACAACTGGTTCGAGCAGGGCAGCGGGCGAGTGGACGTGGCCCGCGCCGTCACCCAGAGCGTGTTCGCCAGCTCCGTGGTGGACTTCCGGCTTCTCGGCAAGCCCGCCACCCGTCAGGTCACGTACCGCAACCTCGGCTCCGAACCGGTCACGCTGGCCGTGTCGCTCGTCACTCGTGGCTGGAGCGGCAGTCCCGCGCCGGACAAAGCGGTCAAACTGGGCACGCAGAGCGTCACCGTCCCCGCGAACGGCACCGCCGATGTCTCCCTCACCGTCGACCCGTCGGCCGGCCCGATCGGCGTGTACGGCGGCTGGGTGACGGCCGGCGGCGGCGACGTGCGGCTGGTGACGCCGTTCAGCTACTACACGGGTCCGGCCACGCACCGGCTGGGGGTGTCGCTGGTCAACTCGTACGGGACCAAGGAGTTCTTCCCCGGTTACCAGGCCGAGCCCCTGGTGTACGCGATCCCGTCGAAGCGGGCGAACAGCCCTGAGGACCCGTTCAACCCGTACGGGTACTACTACCTGCGTACCGACTATTCGGGCAACGGCGAGTTCTGGCTGCCCGCTGGGGACTACGAGGTGATCGGGGTCGCGAACGAGAGCCGGATCAGCAACCGTACGAGCTGGGTGATCGAGAACGTCCGGCTCGACGGGGACAAGACCGTCACCCTCGACGCGCGCAAGACGGCGCCCATCCGGCCGCGGACGCCGAAGGCGCTGGACGGGGGCGGGAACGCGTACTACGTGCGCACGTTCGCCGACCGCACCCAGCCGGTCTCCCTCTATGGTGGGGTCCAGGGCGGCGGGCAGGACATGTTCGTCACACCGATGTCCTCGGTGAGGACGGGCAAGGTGCGGCTCTCGCACCAGTGGAACCTGGAGCCCCCCGTGCTCACCTCGGCCACCGCCGACGGGCTGGCCCTGCACCCGGCGTACGACGTGGAGTCCATGCGCCGCCTCACCGCTCCCACCGCATATCCCCTCGTCTCAGTCGGAAGAGGCCGGCCGGAGGATTTCTCCGGTGTGGACGTTTCCGGCAAGATCGCGCTGGTCGGGATCCCGGTCGAGAACGGCTACGTCAACGCGAGCGTCCGGATGGACGACGCCGGCCGCGAGGCCTCCCTGCGCGGCGCGGCGGGCGTCATCGGCTTCCTCGACGTGGACGGCGGGCGGGCGCGCGTGCTGCAGGGCTGGTCGCTCCGGATGGGGCTGACCGCCGCCGAAGGTCGCTCGCTGCGGTCCGCGCTGGCCAAGGGCCCGGTGTCACTGCGTCTCGAACCGTACGCGGGGCCGGGCGCGACCTACCACCTCCGCTTCGACTCGCGCGGCCGGGTGCCCTCGCGGCCCGCCAAGGTCGACATGCGGCGGCTGATACGGATCGACGCCGCCTACCACGCCGACAAACCGGACACCAGCGGCTGGGAGTTCGGCGAGTCGACGACCGGCGAGGAGCCGGGGCGGATGGCGTACGGCGGGTCGCTGCGGATGCCCGTCACCCGGGCCGAGTACTTCGGACCCGTGTCCGACGACGTGGTGTGGTCCCGCACGATCACGAACGACGGGCTGATCCTGCACTCCGACGACCGGTTCACCGGCGACGAGCGGCGGGTCTCCGAGCAGTGGTTCAAGGCCCCGCTGGTGCCCGGGGCCGCGGACGTGCCGTCGGGCTACCCGGTCAAGGTGCCGTGCGCGCTGTGCCGTGACTCGGATCGGTTCGTACCTTTCGAACAGTGGCGCGACTCCGACCCCCGCCACTACAGCGACCTGGGCCCGGCCACCTCGACCCCCCGCCTGTTCGTCGGAGACCGGGAGTTCGCGCCGCAGGGGTGGCGGCCCCGATCCTTCACGGTGCCCGGCGACCCCGGCTCCTACCGCGTGGAATCGCTGGACACCCCCGGCCGCACCCTGTCCACCAAGGTCACGACCACGTCCCGCTTCCCTTCCTCCCCAGCGCCGTGGTCGGGGACTCCCCGGGGCTATTCGTGCTCGTTCGGGCCGGGCTGCGCCTTCCAACCGGCCATCCAGCTCACGTACGACCTCCCCCTCGACCTCCAGAACCGCGCCCCGGCCGGCCAGCCGTTCACCTTCGACCTGCGCGCCGGCACCCACTCCACCATCCGCCGGGCGCCCGCCGTCAACCAGGTCACGGTCGAGTTCTCGGTCGATGACGGAACCACGTGGCGCGCCGCGACCCGCGTCAAGAAGCGCGGCGACGGTCGATTCCAAGTGGAACTGCCACACCCTGCCCTGGCACAGACCAACGGCTTCGTCTCGCTACGAGTCACAGCATCGAACCCAACAGACACCTCAACCACCCAAACCATCACCCGCGCCTACACCCTGAAATAACCCCCGGACGGCCAAGCCCCACCACCTTGGCCGTCCCCCTCCCCCTCCAACCACACCCCTACCTCCAGCCCAGACCCACACCCCTCCCCCTCCAACCACACCCCTACCTCCAGCCCAGGCTCACGCCCCTCCCCAACTCCGGCCCACACCCCTTCCTGCGCCCATGACCGCCGCCGCATCCACCCCTGGACCACCACCCGCCGCACACCCGGTCATGCCCCACCCACCACCTTCAGCACGCCCGCCGCCCCACCCCTCAGCCACCAGCCTCAACCACCGCCCTCCCCTCGGATCCACCACCCTTCCACCGCCCGCCCCTGAGCCGCTGGCCTTCTGCACGCCTCACGACGCGCCGACCTCCTACGCCCCCTTGGCCACTGCCTTCCCTTGGCCACTGCCTTCCCCACAGACCCTGACCGCAGCCCTCCCCCCCGCTCCTAACCGCTGGCCCCACACATCCCTCGGCACACCCACCTCCCACTCCCTTGGCCGCGAGCCTGCCCACGGACCCTGACCACCGCCCTCCACCCTCCGCCCTCCGCCACACTTGAGCCGCCGCCACTCCATCCCCTGAACCACCGCCCTTCCACCCCCTAAGCCGCTGGCCTTCCGCATGCCCTCGACGCGCGGACCGCTCCCACGCCCCCTGGCCATTGCCCTCCCAAGGGTCCTGACCCACTGCCCTTGCCCCGCCCTCACGGACAACGACTGCCAACTGACCCCTCCCCATGGGTGCTGACCACCACGCGTTATCCACACCCCAACCCCCGATACCCCGCTCCATCCCCAGAACCCGATTCGGCGCCCTCAAGCCTCGGCCCGCCAGAGCATCCTCGTTCCACATCACCCACCCCTTCGGAAGGGAGCCACAGGATGCCCGGAGGCCCACCCACGCTAGGTTTCAGCCTGATCATCTACGCCATGGTCGGCTTGGTGACCCTGATCACCCTCAAGCTGAGGAGGCGCAGGTGAGCCCGCGTCCAACCCCCAGCACTCATTCAGGCGCCACCACCACCAGCCCAGACACCACGACCGCTGGCCCAGGCACCGCCGTCACCACCACCGGCCCGGGCGCCACCTCAACCCCGGGCACCACCACTGGCACAAAAGGCAACAAGATGACAATCACCGTCATCATCCCCGCCCACAACGAGGAGTCCGGCCTCCCCGCCACCCTCCACTCCATCAAGACCCAGTCAGTCCCACCCGAAAAGATCATCGTGGTGGACGACGGCTCGACCGACCGCACCGGCGAGGTCGCCAGGTCCTACGACGGCGTGACAGTCCTACGCCCACCCCGCAACCTCGGCAGCAAAGCCAGGGCCCAGAACCACGCGCTCCCCCACTGCGGCACAGACCTGGTCCTGGCCGTGGACGCCGACACCGTCCTGGCTCCCGACTACATAGAGCGCATCAAGCCCGCCTTCGACGACCCAGCCGTGGGCGTGGCCGCAGGCAACGTGCAGACCCGTTTCACCCGCACCCCATGGGAGCGCGGCCGATCGACCGAATACCTCTTCGGCTTCCACTGGCACCGCCCCATCCAGCAACTGGCCAACAGCCCCGTGGTCTGCTCAGGCTGCTGCTCGGCCTTCAGACTCACGACACTGACGGCGTTCGGCGGTTTCCCCGAGCGCACAATCGTCGAGGACATGGACTTCACCTGGAGCCAGCAACTCGAAGGCCGCAAGGCGGTCTACGTGTCCGACGCCATGGCCTGGGCCGCCGACCCGGAAACCCTCACGTACCTCCGCAAGCAGGTATGGCGCTGGATGGCGGGCTTCATGCAGAACGTCCGCCTCCACCTGCCCCGCCTGATCACCCGCAAGCCCATGCTCGCGACCTGGATCATCGTGGCCCTGCTGGAGATCATCCTGGCCCCATTCTGGTGGGCCACCCCACTGATCCTCACCTTCGCCATGCACAAGCCGATCTCCGGCACGCTGGTGTGGTGGGCGGGCGGCGAATTCCTCCTCACCGTCCCCGCCCTCCTCTACGCCGCCAAACGCCGCCGGCTACCCGTCCGCCAGGTGCTCTTCAACCTCCCGTTCGTCTACCTCAACAAGGCCGTCAACCTGTACTACGCCTGGAAAGCCTTAGTGATCGAGCTCATCCTGGTCCCCCTACGCCTGTCCCATAGCCTCACCATCTACGAAAAGGGCCGCTGACCGACGACGTGAGCCGGGCAACCGGCAAGCCCCAGACGCATCGCGAGACGGTGAACGATAATGCGTTCACCATGATCGACGAGATCCTGCCCCCGTGGGTCGCCGCCGCCGAGCTATTCGGCGACCCACCCGACATCACGCTCCTTCCTGAGGAGGAAGCACTCGTTTCGGACTCGGCGGAAAAGAGGCAGCGCGAGTTCCGCACATCCCGCCACTGCGCCCACCTGGCACTACGACAACTCGGCGTGAATCCCCGCCCCATCCTCCGGGGCGACCGCGGCGCCCCCACCTGGCCACCCGGCGTCGTGGGCAGCATCACGCACTGCACGGGCTACCGAGCAGCAGCGGTAGCCCACGGCGCCCTATCGATCGGCATCGACGCAGAACCCCATCTCCCGATGCCCACCGGCGTCCTGGAACGAACCGCAACCCCCGCAGAAGCTGCCGCCCTTGACCTCCTGGGCCTCCCCAACCCCGGCCGCCTGCTGTTCAGCGCAAAGGAATCGATCTACAAGGCGTGGTACCCCCTGACGGGCCACTGGCTCGGCTTCCTGGACGCCAAAGTAACCTTCGCAACCTCCCAACCCCCACCCCCCTCCCCACACTCCACAACCCCAACACCCACGCCCCAGCCAGCCCCCAACGCCCCCAGCCACTCGGCGCAACACGCCTCCGACGCCCTTAAGCTCAGCCCCCGACCCGCACCACCCGCCCACCTCACGACGCCCCCAGCCCATACCAGAGCACTCGCCGAGCCAGGAGCGCCCGCCACGGCAGCAGCACCCGCCGCGGCGAAGACGGCCACGCAATCCGGAACGCTGACCATGTTCGGCACCTTCAACGCCGAGATCGCAGCCCACGGCCCGGGGTGGCCAACCCACTTCGAGGGCCGCTGGCTGGTGAGCAGCGGCTTGATCCTGACAGCCATCGCAGTCCCCGCCCTCTCTGCCTAACCCACACCCCGCCATCACACCCACTGGCCATCACACCGACACACACCCCACCACACCGCCGACACGCACCCCACCGCACCGTTGACATGCACCCCGCCCCACCACCGACACGCTCCCCAGCACACCGCTGGCACGCACCCCAGCACACCGCCGACATGCATCCACCGCACCGCTCTCGCATGCCCAGTCCGCTGTACGCCTCCGGGACCTGCCACCCACCCACCAGGCAGCGTCTCGGCCCCGGTTTGCAGCCACATCCCAGCCCACCATCGCCACCCCGGGCAGCGTGCCTCGTCCACCATCACACCCGACACGCCGCACCCCACATTCGACGCCGCGCACCCGACACTCGACGCCGCGCACCCGACAGCCAGCGGGCCGGGGCCGGCGCCAGCGTCGCACGCGACGCCCCCGGGCGGCCGGCTAGAGCACGGGTGGGTCGAAGTCGAAGTCCAAGCGGTTGCCCTGGCGGGACACCAGCACGTCGGGGTGGTTGGGCCCGAGGACCCGGTCGTAGCGATCCAGAACGTCCTCGCGCAGCGCCCCCGCCTCCTCCGCGGCACCCGTGGCGAGCAGGTCGACGACGAGGTTGGCCGCGGCGGCCAGCGTGACCGGGTGATCGTCGCCGAACAGGGCCCGCAGGTCCTGGAGCGTCTGCTCCCCGAGCACCCGCGCCTCCTCGTGCAGCCCCACCTCGGCCAAGTCGCTGGCGAGGTTGATGGCGCAGGTCAGGGAGAAGTAGTGCTTGCGCGTGAGCCGCCGGTCGAAGCCGGCCAGCGCCGCCTCGTCGATCTCCCGCGCCTGATCCTTGTTGCCGCTCACCCGCAGCAGCAGGGCGAAGTTGCTGTCGCAACCGTACTTGAACGGGTGGTCGTCGCCGTACATGCTGGCGAACCTGGAGACGATGTCCCGCAGCAGCCGCAGCGAGTCGTCCACCTGGTCGGCCGCCCGCTGGGCGTTGGCCAGGCAGAGGGCGGCGGCGAGCGTGTCGGGGTGGTCGATGCTGGTGCCGCGTTTCTGCACCTCGAAGGTGCGTTCGGCGAGTTCGAGCGCTTCTTCGATGAGGCCCGCCCGGCGTTTGGCGATCGACAGGTCCTTGGCGCTGCGCATGGTCCAGGGGTGCTCCTGGCCCAGCTCCTGGAGGCCGAAGTCGTAGGCGTCCTGGCCGAGGTCGCACGCCTCGCGGTAGCGGCCCTGGAGGCGTACGACGCGGGCGAGGTTGTTCATCGAGGAGAGCACATTGGCGCGGCTCGCGCCCGATCCGGCCTGTCGCTGGAGCTTGAGCACGCGCGCGTGCAGGGACTGCGCGGTCTCGTAGTCGCCGAGCAGCAGGTGGTCGAGGGCGAGGTTGTTCATGGCGCGGAGGGTGCGGCGGTGCGACCGGCCGAAGACCGCCTCGTGCCTGCTCAGCGAGTCCTGGTCGTGCTCCCGCGCCTCCGCGAACTCGCCGCGGAAGCGCAGGTCGGCGCCGTGGCTGTTGGTGAGCAGCAGGGTCTCCTCGTCGCCCTCGCCCAGCACGCGGCGCATCCGTTCCATGAGGGCCTTGTTCAGCTCGAACGACTCGTCGATGCTGCCCAGTTCGCGGATGACGATCGCGTAGTGGCGCTGGGCGGTGAGCACGTGCCGGTCCTCCTCGCCGCTGTCCTCCCGCCAGGCCTCCAGGAACTCCTGCACCAGCTCTCGGGCCGAGGTGAAGTCGCCCGAGATGTAGACGTAGCGGATGATGTTGAGCGCGAACTTGCGGACGTTGGGGTCGCGGCTGCCTTTGACGTCCGCCGTGGTGATGTGGCCGAGGAGGTTGGCGTAGCGGGGCCAGGCCGTGGTGTCGTCGGGTTCGTAGTCGGCCACCGCGGCCGACAGCAGGAGGTGGACCTCGCGGCGGAACGCGTCGGCGTCATCCTCGTCGAGCTCGTCCCGCAGCAGCGCCTGGACCAGCCGGTGCACCTGGACCGTACGGCTCTCCGAGTCGATCCGCACCAGGGCGTACCTGCCCAGCTCCCGGATGACCTGGCTGAGCTGGATCGGGTCGGCCAGCAGGCCGGCGATCTTGGATCCGGCCGCGTACTGCTCGGGCAGCTCGTCCAGCAGGTCGCGCGGGATCGGCTCGGGCCCGAAGAACGCGAAGCAGCGCAGCAGCTCCACCGCCTCGGGCAGCCTCGCCTTGAGCTGCGACACCGAGGTGGCCCACGCCGCCGTCATCGACAGCGGGTAGTCGGACGGCTTGTTGGCGCCCAGGAGCCGGGTCGTCTGCTTCTTCAGCAGCCGCAGATATTCCTCGGCCGACATCCCCGACTCCGCCTGCAGCGCGCCCGCCTGCTCCAGGGCCAGCGGCAGGTCGCCCAGCGCCTCGGCCAGCCGGTCGGCCTGCTCCCTGCCGAGCGCCTGCCCCACGCGCTTGACCAGGAACGCGATGCTCTCCTCGCGCTCGAACACGTCCACGGGCAGGGTGTCGACCACGCCCTGCCAGCTGTGGTTGCGGGAGGTGATCAGCACGTGGCCGGGGCCGCGCGGGACGATGTCGTTGATCTCCAGGTTCTCGGCGTTGTCGAAGATCAGCAGCCAGTTCCGGTACGGATCGCCGCGCCGCAGCGCGTCCAGCGCCGCCTCCGCCGCGTCCTCGACGCTATGGGGACCGACCCTGAGATGCAGCTCGCGGGCCAGCCCGGCCAGCGACGACTTCACCAGCATCGTCTGTGCCGACGGCACCCACCACACCAGGTCGTACGCGTGCCTGAAGCGGTGGGCGTACTCGATCGCGAGCTGCGACTTGCCCACTCCGCCGAGTCCTTGCAGAGCGTGAGGCACGGGTTGAGACTGGTCCTGTGCCTGGGGGAGGACGGCGGTGACCTTGGACTGGAGCCCCGTACGCAGCTTCTCGATGAGGTCGTCCCGACCCGTGAAGTTCTTGTTCCGCTGGGGGACTTTGCCCCATACGGACGGAGCATGGCCAGAATCGTGGTGCGAGCTCGAATTTGTCACGATATCGCCTCGAGTCGGCCGGTCGTCACATCAGCTGAGACAAGCATAGACAGCATATTGAAGCCAGAGATAGACAGGATCCGCTAGATCCATCAGGTCCAGGGAGAGCGATGAACAAGGAAGCAGTGCAAGGGTACGGCGGTGGGCTCATTGACGTCAGTGGGCGCACCCTGGAGGAGCTGAAAGACCTCGACGACTCCCGGCTGAAGGACGCCATAGGCCGCCTTCTCGACGAGACCGGCGTGACACCCGTGGCCAAATTCCAGTCTTCCATCTGAGCCGGCCCGCGGGTCGGCCGCCACGCCTGACCTGCGGGCAGACACTTCCCCCACATTTAGGCCGGCCCGAAAACAATCACATATTTCCATCCGTCCCGGGTCATATACTCCTCAGCACAAGAATGGTCCTGCCGGTGGGGTGGCGCGTGAACGAAGCGGACTGGGTGCGATTGGTCAGACAGCTCCGCAGAGGCGACTGCACCCCGCTTCTCGGGGCGGGCGCCTGCTATGGGCGACTTCCGACCGGCAAGGAGCTCAGCAAGCACTTCGCGAAGGAGTACGGCTTTCCGTTCACCGACAACGGAAATCTCGCGCACGTGATGCAGTACGCAGCTCACGTGCATAACGATCCCACTGATCTCAAAGTGGAAGTCTGCACTTACCTGAAACAGCGCGCGGCGAGCGCCGACGACCCGCTCGACCCGCACACGGTGCTGGCCGAGTTCCCGATCAAGACTTTTCTCACCACCAACTACGACGACTTCATGCTCCAGGCTTTACAGCACTGCCGCAAAGGTCCGCGAACCCCGAATGTCTGCAGGTCGACGTGGTGGGAGCCGACGAAGCGGGCCGTCGTGCCCGACCCCGATCCCGACCACCCGCTGATCTATCACCTGCACGGGAACTGGGACGACCCGGCCTCCATCGTGCTGACCGAGAACGATTATGTGCAGTATCTCCTCAACCTGCGCGACGTCGACGACGCGAACGGCCGCCAACTGCTCCCGATCCCCGAGCCGGTGCTCGACGCCATGACCTCCAGCCCGCTGCTCTTCCTCGGCTACAGCCTCCAGGACTGGAACTTCCGGGTGCTCTTCCACGGGCTGATCAAATCCATTCCCTCCACCCGTCAGCGCACGCATATCAGCGTGCAACTCCTGCCGGACCTGAACACCTCGCTGACCGACGCGGAGAATCTGGCGAGTGATTTCCTGAGGAGCTATTACGCCGACCTGAAGATCTCGATCTACGTCGGCACCACGTCCGCGTTCTTCAAGGAACTGCTCGACTGGAATGCGAGGACGCCGCTATGACCGTGACTGATCCCTCCGACCGGCCGTACGTCGGGTTGCGCCCCTTCGGCCGCGCCGACAGCGACCTGTTCCACGGAAGGGAGCAGGAGTCACGGGAGATCGCCACGCTCTGGCGGGCGGCCGGGCTGACCGTGCTCTACGGCGCCTCCGGCGTGGGCAAGACCTCGCTGCTCAACGCGGGCGTGCTGCCCAGGATCGACCCGGAGCGGGCCGACGTGCTGCCTCTCGCCAGGATCGCGCCGCACGCCCCGCTCCCGATCGCGGGCGGCAACCCGTACGTCATGGCGCTGCTGTCGGCCTGGGCACCGGACGCCACGCCCGGCTCGCTGGCGGGCATGACCATCACGCGGTTCCTGGCCGAGCGCCCCCGGCGCGAGGACGAGTACGGCGACCCGCTGCCCGTCCTGGCCGCCATCGACCATGCGGAGACCATGTTCCACAGCGACCTGGCCCGCCAGCGCGACCGCAAGGAGCTCGTCGACCAGCTCGTGCGGGCCATGCGCGACCACCCCAGCCTCCACCTCCTGCTGTCGCTCCGCGAGGAGTACCTGTTCCTCGTCCTGCCCTATGAGCGCCCGTTCGGCCAGGGCTCGCGCGCCCGCTTCCACCTGCAGCCGCTCTCCCCCGAGGCGGCGCGGCAGGCCGTGGAGCGGCCGCTGGACCGCACCGCCAGGACCATCACCCAGGCTGCCACCCGGCTCCTGGTCGGCGAGCTGCGCTCGGCCACCGTCAAGGACGCGTGGGGCAACCTGTCCACCGTCGAACTCGACCTGGTGGAGCCCGTCCAGCTCCAGGTGGTCTGCTCCGCGCTGTGGGACTCGCTGCCCGTCGAGGTGACGGAGATCGGCGAGGAGCACGTGCGGGTGTACGCCGTGGTGGAGGAGTTCCTGTTCGACTTCTTCAAGCGGGCCGTCGGGGAGGTGGCGCGCGAGTTCGGCATCCCCGTCGGGGAGCTCCTGCTCTGGCTGCGCCGTACGTTCATCACCGACCACGGCACCCGCAACATCGCGTACGAGGGCATCGAGCAGACCATGGGCGTGCCCAACGCCGTGGCCCGCGCCCTTGAGGACCGGCACATCCTGCGCGGCGAGCACCGCATGGGCAGCCGCTGGTACGAGCTGGCCCACGACCGGCTCATCGGCCCGGTCTCGCATCGCGGCTCTCCCGCGACCTACCTGGAGGCGGCCCGCGCGGCCCAGTCGCAGCGCAACTGGCCGCTCGCCGCCCGCCTCGCCGACGAGGCCAGGCACGCGGCCGAGCCCGACGACTCCTGGGTACGTGCCGAGGTCGCCGAGATCCACGCCGACGCGGCGCTCGCGCAGGGCGATGTCAAAGAGGTGCGCCGCTACTGCGAGGAGGCGGTGAGCCTGTACGCCGAACGCGGACGCTTCGACGGGGTCGCCCGCGCGCTCACCATCGACGGCCGCTGGCACCTGGCACACGGAGATCTCACCAAAGCCATCGAGCAGATCAACGCCGCAGTGACCCTCGCACCAAATGACATATCCGCACAAATGGCGCTAGCGGAGGCATTTCACCGCTCGGGCACTCCGCGAGCCGCCGCGGCCGTGCTTCACGGCATCTTTCCCCTGCTCGCGGACGAGGCGCTCGACAGGGCGAACGAGATGCTTCGACTATCTGAATGACGTCATATGCTGGGCACCTCGCAAGTCTCAATGTGGAGGCTGATCCGCGGTGTCAGAGTGGCCAGCGACATTGGACGTCGACGCGCTGCTGGCCCGCGGCTGGCGGCCGACGCCGTTCCGGCAGTTCATCCTCAAAGTACATAGCAGATGTGATTTGGCATGCACATATTGCTACATGTACGAAATGGCGGATCAAAGCTGGAGATTTCGCCCAAAACGTATGTCGCGGGAAACGGTCGAGGCCACCGCGGGCAGGATCGCCGAGCACATCAAGGCCCACGATCTCGACCGCGTCGACGTGATCCTGCACGGCGGGGAGCCGCTCCTGGCCGGTCACGACGAGGTCCGCGACCTCGTGGGCATCGTCAGGTCCGCCGTGCCGGTCCGCGTCGACGTGAGCGTGCAGACCAACGCGACGCTCCTCGACCGGCGCTTCCTGCGGCTCTTCGACGAGCTGGAGATCGGCGTCGGGGTCAGCCTCGACGGCGGGCAGGCCGACCACGACCGCTCCCGCCGCACCGCCGACGGCCGCGGCAGCTATCACCGGGTGGCCGCCGCGCTGGAGCTCCTCGCGTCCGAGGACTTCCGCCACCTGTTCCACGGGCTGCTCTGCACGGTCGATCTCCGCAACGACCCCCTCGGCACCTACGCCGCCCTCCTGGCCTTCGATCCGCCGGTGATCGACTTCCTCCTCCCCCATGGGAACTGGTCCGAGCCACCGCCCGGCAGGGTCCTCGGCTCGCCGGACACCCCGTACGCGACCTGGCTGACGACCGTCTTCGACGGGTGGTACGCCACCCCGTCCCACCCCACCCGCGTCCGGCTGTTCGACGAGATCATCCACCTGCTCCTCGGCGGGGAGTCGGCCACCGAGCAGATCGGCCTCTCGCCCGCGGCCATGATCGTGATCGAGACCGACGGCGAGATCGAGCAGTCCGACCTGCTCAAATCCGCCTTCGAGGGCGCCGGGAGCACCGGGCTGCACGTGGCCCGCGACTCCTTCGACGACCTCCTGCTGCTCCCCTTCACCGCCGCCCGCCAGCTCGCCCGCCTCGACCCCGCGCCGGAGTGCGCCGCGTGCGAGGTGGGCATGATCTGCGGCGGCGGCCTGTTCGCCCACCGCTACAGAGCGGGCAGCGGCTTCCACCACCCCTCGGTCTACTGCGCCGACCTGCTGCGCCTGGTCAAGCATGTGGGCCAGACCGTCCAGGCCGACGTCCGGCGCCGTATCTAAGGATCCCGATGAACCTCACTGACCACCGGATCCCGGCGGACGCGTTCGACGCCCTCGCGAGCGGCGGCGGAGGCGGCGGCGCGGTGCGACGGCTCAAGAGCGCCCAATACAGCAAGCACCTGCTGCTCATCAGGGGCGTCCTGGACGTGGCCCGCGAGCTGGGCCACGACTCCTGGGCGCAGACGCGCCGCGCGTACGACCTGCTCGCCACGCTGCAGTCGAGCCATCCGGAGGCGGTCGGCAGGGTCCTGCAGCACCCGTCGGTGGGCGCCTGGGCCCGTCACGCGGTCCGCTCCCGGCGCTCGCCGGAGCAGCTGGCCGCGCTGGCCGCGGCGGCGGCCATCCACGCCCGTACGGCGTGCGAGGTGGACGTGCCGGTCATCGTCGGCCGGGCCATGCTGCCGTCGCTGGGGCAGGTCACGTTCCCCAGCGGCGTGACCATGGCCACCGTGCACTGCTGGCCGGAGGGCGCGGAGGTGAGCGCGGGCGACCTGGTGGTCGAGATCCGCGACGACGCCCCAGGCTGGCAGCGGCTGCGCGCCCTCGCGACCGAGTCCGGCGGCAGGCGCCTGAACGTTCTCATCGACGATCTGGACCCGCACCGGCTGCCGGGGGCGAGCGATCTTCACGGTCGGCTCACGGACGCGGAGGCGGCCCGCTGGCAGCGCCTGCTGGACGAGTCCTGGCGACTGCTCGTGAGCCACCACGAGCCGGTCGCCGATGAGGTGGCGGCCGGCATCACGGTCCTCACCCCGCTGGCCGCCCCCTCGACGGGCTCGACCAGCGCCTCCTCCCGCGACGCCTACGGCTGCATCGCCCTCTCCGACCCGCCGGACCCCCGTACGCTGGCGGAGACCCTCACCCACGAGGCCCAGCACGCCAAGCTCTCGGCCCTCCTCGACATCGTGCCGCTGACCAAGCCCGACGACGGCTCCCGCTACTACGCGCCCTGGCGCGAGGATCCCAGGCCCGCCGGCGGCCTGCTCCAGGGCGCGTACGCGTACCTGGGCGTGACGGACTTCTGGCGGCGGCAGCGGCGGCACGAGACGGGCGAGGACGAGATCCGCGCGAGCGCCGAGTTCACCCGCTGGCGCGCGGCGGCCCGTCTGGTCACCCGCACCCTCCTGAGCAGCGGCCGGCTGACCGAGCACGGGGTGACCTTCGTGGACCGGATGGACAGCCGGCTCGACTCCTGGGCCGGCGAGCCGGTGCCCGCCGCGGCGACGGCGCTGGCCGAGGACGCCGCCGAGCGCCACCGGACCCGCTGGCGCGCCCGCAACGGCGACCTGAACTGACCGGACCGCAGTGACCGGGCCGCGCTGACCGCGTCGGCAGTCACGTGCCCGGGAAGGTCGAACGACCGCTGGAAGGAGCCGTAGCGCACCTCGTGCAGTCCGCGTCCGTCACGCTCCTCGGACCGCTCGTCGCGTACGACCCGCCGGCCCCGGTCGACCTCGACGGCGACGTCCTTGGCGACGTCCACGCCGGGCAGCTCCACCCGGACCACCGCGTCGTCCCCGTCCCGGACGATCTCGGTGGCCGGCCTGAACCCGGTCGGCCGGGCGGAAATCCGGACCGCTACCGGGGCGAAGACGCCGCGGACCAGGGCGTCGAATTCGGCGAAGGGGTCACGCCGCGTCCAGAGCGACAAACTTGGTCATTGGCACTTCCCCTTCAGCCACGCGCTGAACTGGAGCGTGTAGTCGGTGGCCACCCGCTTCGCACCGCGATCGAGCGCCGCCTGCCAGGCGCTCTCGTTCAGCGTCCAGGAGGGAGGCGGCTCTTCCCACTTGGTGACCTCCGGCCAGATGGGCCCGCCGCTCAGCACCTGCGCCATGCCCGCGGCGCTCACGCGGCTCCTGAGCTCGGCGGCGATCTCGCTGTTGTGGGAGTACAGGATGATCTCCTGCGACTCGTAGCGCTCCTTGACGGGGTCGAGCACCTCGGCCCAGGCCCGCGACCTGATCGTGGCGTCGGAGCTGAGCAGCGACTGCCGGGCCTCCGGCTTGATCTCGACCAGCCCGATCATGCCGGTGGTCTTCATCGCGGCCAGCCACTCGCGGAAGGTGTGGACGGTCTCGCCCTGGAACAGGCCGCGGTTGATGGTCCGGCCCTTGAGCGCGGTGTCGCCCGCCGCCCACCAGATGTCGGTGATGTTCTTCTTGGTGCTCGTCAGGCCCCAGGTGGAGGTGTTGTGCCACATGACGGCCTTGGTGCCGTCCTTGGTGAGCTGCAGGTCGGCCTCGACGCCGGACGCGCCCCAGGACTGGTAGCGGCGGATGGCCGTGGGATTGTTGGGCTGGCGCACCTGGTCCCGCTCCCAGGCGTTGGCGCCGGTGGGGTAGCCACCGTGCCCGAAGATCTGCGGGCAGGCGGGCAGTGCGACGGACGGAGAGGTGAGTAACGAGGCAAGCGCTAACGCGACGAGGGGGACTGCCAAGATTCTTACCTTTCGATCTTGTTGTCCCCTCGCACTCTGCCACACCGGGCAGCAGGAAAGGTGGAGCTATGGGGATTCGAACCCCAGACCTCCTCCATGCCATGGAGGCGCGCTACCAACTGCGCTATAGCCCCTGGTCACCGCTCCGGGTCCACCCGTTGCGGCGCTCCGAGAGCATATAGCCATCCGCGCCGATTCGCCTAATCGCGCGGCGCGGGTCGTACGGCCCCCGAGCCGTACGAGCTCGCTACGCCTCTGCCTCCGGCCGGTCGTCACTGCGGACGGGCTCGGGCAGCGTCCCGGCGTTGTGCTCCAGCAACCGCCAGCCCCTGCGCCCCTCCTGCAGCACCGACCACGAGCAGTTGCCCAGACCGCCCAGCGCCGGCCAGAGCGACTCGGGCAAGCCGAGCAGCTCGCAGATGCCCAGCCGCAGCGCGGCCCCGTGGGAGGCCACGACCAGCAGGCCGTCGTCGTCGAGCTTGGCCGCCCAGCGCCGCATGGCGCCGGCCACTCTGGTGGCCACGTCGGTGACGGGCTCTCCACCCGGCGCCTCCCAGGCCACGTATTCGTCGGGCCAGCGCGCGGCGATCTCGTCGCGCGTGAGCCCTTCCCATTCGCCGCCCCCGCGCTCGCGGAAGTCCTTGTCCACGGCCACGTCCAGCCCGACGACCCGCGCGAGCGCCAGCGCCGTGTCGTTGGCACGCTGGAGGTCGGAGGAGACGATCAGGGTGGGCCGCAGTGAGGCCAGCAACGACGCCGCCCTGGCGGCCTGCGCGATGCCGGTCTCGTCGAGGGGGATGTCGGAGTGTCCCTGAAATCGCTGCTCGACGTTCCACAAGGTCTGCCCGTGGCGCAGGCAGACGATCCTCTTGCTCATGCGGAACGCTCGGATCCGAGATGGGGGAGCCCGCTCACGCGCGCGCCCGCTGGAGGTTGGCCTGCATGACGCTCTCCGGCAGCGAGATGGCCGGGCAGTCCTTCCACAGGCGCTCAAGCGCGTAGAACGTACGGTCTTCCTCGTGCTGGACGTGCACGACGATGTCGATGTAGTCGAGCAGCACCCAGCGGCCCTCGCGCTCGCCCTCTCGGCGCACGGGCTTGGCGTCGGCCTCGGCGCGCAGCCGCTCCTCGATCTCGTCGACGATGGCGCGTACCTGGCGGTCGTTGGTGGCGGAGCAGAGCAGGAAGGCGTCGGTGATGACGAGCTGTTCGCTCACGTCGTATGCGAGGATGTCATCGGCCAGCTTGTCCGCCGCGGCTTCCGCGGCGATGCGCACGAGCTGGACGGATCTGTCGGATGCGGTCACGATGCGGGTCTGTCCTCCTGTGTCGGCAGCATGCCTATACGTTGAGGGTACCCTTCCGGGCCGAAACCCCTCACCTACGGCACGGAGGCGTTCACCCTTCCGAGTGATACAGCCCCCGCTTGTTGATGTACTGGACGATTCCGTCCGGCACCAGATACCAGATCGGCTCTCCCTTGGCGACACGTTGCCGGCACTCGGACGACGAGATGGCCAGCGCGGGGATTTCCAGCAACGTCACCCGCCCCTCCGGCAGCCCCGGGTCGTGCAGCGTGTGCCCCGGACGGGTGCAGCCGACGAAATGGGCCAATTCGAACAGCTCGTCCGCGTTCTGCCAGTCCAGGATGGCGCCGAGCGCGTCGGCGCCGGTGATGAAGTACAGCTCAACCCTAGGACCGTAAATTTCCGAAATATCGCGCAAAGTATCGATGGTGAACGTCGGCCCCGGGCGATCGACGTCCACCCTGCTCACCGAGAAACGGGGATTGGACGCGGTCGCGATGACCGTCATCAGATAGCGGTCCTCCGCGGCCGACACCTCGCGTTCGGCCTTCTGGTACGGCCGCCCGGTCGGCACGAACACGACTTCGTCCAGGTCGAAGTGGTGGGCCACTTCGCTGGCGGCCACCAAGTGGCCATGGTGGATGGGATCAAACGTCCCACCCATCACTCCGACTCGCCGCTTCCCCTGCACACCAGGCGCATTCATCATGAAACGGACCTTACGCGGACCTTGTACCACAACATGATGGCACCCCCCTTGGTGATGACCGCGCATCACTCCCGTTGCGGACGTAGCATGCCGGGCATGACGACCACCCCGGACCGCAACCGCGTCCAACTGCCCGGCATCTCGTCCCGAGCCTACGAACACCCCGCAGACCGGTCCGCCCTGGTCGCTCTGCGTAAGTTGAGTGGGTTCGACACGGTTCTCAAGCAGATGTCCGGCCTCGTAAGTGAGCGCCGCCTGCGCCTGATGTACCTGGCGTCGTCCGTCCGCGTGAGCGAGACCCAGTTCCGCTCCGTCTACGACATGGGTCGCGACGCCGCCTACACGCTCGACCTGCACCGGATCCCGGAGATCTACATCCAGCAGGATCCGCGGGTCCAGGCCAAGGCCATCGGCTTCGACGACCCGTTCATCGTCGTGACCACCGGTCTGCTCAACCTCATGAACGAGGAGGAGCAGCGCTTCGTCATCGGCCACGAGACCTCGCACATCCTCTCGGGGCACGCGGTCTACCGGACGATGCTCGACATCCTCACCACCCTCGCCGCCCGCGTGGCGTGGATCCCGCTCGGCTACATCGGCCTGCGGGCGATCGTCGCGGGCCTGGAGGAGTGGTACCGCAAGTCGGAGCTGTCCTCCGACCGCGGCGGCCTGCTCGTCGGCCAGGATCCCGAGGCGGCCAAGAGGGCGCTGATGAAGCTCGCCGGCGGCGACTACACCCACGAGATGAACATCGAGGCGTTCCTGGAGCAGTACCAGGAATACGACACCGCGGGCGACCTTCGCGACGGCTTCCTCAAGGTGCTCAACCTGCTCGGCACCACCCACCCGTTCGCGGTCGTGCGCGTGGCCGAGCTGGACAAGTGGCAGCGCAGCGGCGAGTACGAGCGCATCCTGGGCGGGGACTACCCGCGCAGGGAGGACGACGCCAACGCACGAGTGACCGACGAGATCAAGGCCGCGGCCGAGTCCTACCGCGCGTCCTGGTCCCAGTCGCAGGACCCGTTCATCGGTGTCCTGCGCGACGTGGCCGAGGGCGCGGTCAACGCGGGCGAGCGCATCTTCAACCGTTTCTCGCGCCGCGACGGCGGCCAGGGCTGACCGGCCGCACCGCCGTACGCGGCCGATCAGCTTGATCGGCCGCGAAGACCCGCCGCGGTCGGCGACGAGCGACGGCGGGTTGGAGCCGCGACCCCTCCAGGGGGCGGCGGCAGCCGGCGCTCCGGCCTGCCTTGGAGAGCGGCGGGTCAGAGCAGGAGGGCGATCGCGCGCACGGCGGCCGCGCACAGGGCGACGAACCCGCCCAACACGGCCAGTGCGCGCAGCCCCTCCCTCCGCAGGTCAGGCAGCCGATGCCCGATCCGCTCGATCTCGCGCCCGGCGAAACCGCCGCACAACATCCCGAACACCACACCCGCCACCGTCACGGGCGCGGGCTGCTGCCACCAGTCGGAGTCGATCACTCCGCCGCCGGTCGCCCAGAGCGCGCCGCCCGACGCCAGCGCGACCGGCACGCCCGGCCACACGGCGGCGGTCGCGGCCGCCCCGACCAGGGCGACCGGGAAGAGCAGCACGCGCAGCGCCACCCGCGTACCCCGTGAGCTGCGGTTCCTGATCAACCAGTGGCTCATCCAGAGCGTCCTGGTCAGCACCACGAACACCGTGGTGATGGCGATGGAGGCGATCGGCCAGATCACCGAGGTCACCACGCACGGCACGGCCAGCACGGCCAGCATCAGCAGGGCGCCGTTGCCCGCGGGCAGCGTGGTGGCCGACTCTGCCCTGAGCCCGGCCTTCCTGCGCACCTGAGGCCGGCTCCGGACGGCCGCCGCCGCACGCTGGCGCGGCGCGGTCATCTTGGAACGCGCGAGAGCGGACTTGCCGTCCGCGCCCGTGCGGGCGCGGGGCGCGGGCACCTCGGCGCGGCTGCGGACCGCAGCACCCTTCCCATCCGTTCCGGTACGGCTCCGCCCCGCGGCGCCCTTGCCGTCGGCGCGGACGGCCGAGCCCTTCGTGTCCGGGTTCGTACGGGAACGAGGCGGGGGCACCTTACTGTCAGTGTTCGCCCGGCTGCGCGCGGACTTGTCATCAGGGGCGGTCCGGCCTGTCTTGGCCTCCTCCGCGGGCCCGGAGGCGGGCTCCGGCTCGGCCGCGCTGGTGGCTCTGGCCAGCCGCGACAGCCGATCGGCCAGCAACGCCGCCGTGGGCCGCTTGCCGGGCTCCCTGTTGAGCGCGGCGCGTACCAGTGGCAGCAGCTCCACGGGCACGCCCTTGAGGTCGGCCTGCCCGTTCAGCACCGCGTACATCTGCGCCTCGGCCGTACCCCGCCCGAACGTCGGCCGCCCCGTCGCCGCGAACGCCACCGTCGCCGCCCAGGCGTGCACGTCGGCGGGCGAGTCGACGTGCTCGTCGGCGAAGATCTCCGGCGCGGTGTAGCCGGGCGTGCCGAGGAACGTGCCGGTTATGGTGAGCCGGGTCGCGTCGAGCACCTGCGCGATGCCGAAGTCGATGAGCACGGGCCCCTCGGAGCCCATGATGATGTTGCCCGGCTTGAGATCGCGGTGCACGACCCCGGCCGCGTGGATGATCGCGAGGGCCGCGGCGATGCCCTGGGCCAGGCCCACGAGGTCGGCGACGTCGAGCGCGCCGCTCTGGCGCACGCGGTCGAGGAGCGTGGCGCCCTCGATGTACTCCATGACCAGGTACGGGCGGGCACAGTTGAGGTCGGCGTCGAGCACCTTGGCCACGTACGGGCTCTCGACCCGGCGCAGCGCCCGGACCTCGCGCTCCAGTCTGACGCGGGAGGTCTCATCCTCGGCCAGGTCGTGCAGGACCTTGAGAGCGACGCTCTCGCCCCGGCGGGTGGTCGCGAGGTAGACCTCGCCCATGCCACCCCGGCCAAGCCGCTCGACCAGGCTGTACGGCCCGATTTTGCCGAGCTTGCTCACCGTCCCTCCCCGCCCGGCCCACCCATAAGGGACCTAACCCTAGCGCTGGGACGCCCGTCGACGCTTGAGGCACGCCGAAGGATTATCGGCGAGTGTGATCGGAGAGCATGCTGTCGAGCGCCGCCGTGGGCTCCTCCGACAGCTGCCTGCGGCCTTTTCTGCGCCAATGGACGTGTCCGCGGCTCTCGAGCCAGAGCAGCAGCCGGTCGGCGCCGATCAGCACGGCCGCCGAGAAGACAAGGGCGACGACAATCTCCATGCCTCTCAGTCAACCTGCGCTCCTCGGCACCGGTCAGGCCGACACGCCGGTCAACCTGCCACCACCGTGCCCTCTGACGTGCGCAAATGCCCCTCACCGGTATAGACCCACTTGGTGGAGGTGAGCTCGGGCAGCCCCATCGGGCCGCGCGCGTGGAGCTTCTGCGTGGAGATGCCGATCTCCGCCCCGAACCCGAACTCCCCGCCGTCGGTGAACCTCGTCGAGGCGTTGACCGCCACGGCCGCCGAGTCGACCAGCGCCACGAACCTGCGTGCCGCCCGCTGCGACCTGGTGACGATGGCGTCGGTGTGGCCGGAGCCGTACTTCCTGATGTGGGCCACCGCCTCCTCCAGCGAGCCGACGACCGCGGCGGCGATGTCGAGCGAGAGGTATTCGGCGTAGAAGTCGTCCTCGGTGACGGGCATGACGCCGGAGCCGTACCCGGCGACGCGGTCGTCGCCGTGCACGGTCACGCCCGCCTCGGCGAGCGCCGCCAGCGCCCGCGGCACGAACGCGTCGGCGACGTCCTCGTGGACGAGGAACGTCTCGGCCGCGTTGCACACCGACGGCCGCTGCGCCTTGGCGTTGACCAGGATCTGCACGGCCAGGTCGAGGTCGGCCTCGGCGTCCACGTAGACGTGGCAGTTGCCGACGCCGGTCTCGATCACCGGCACCGTGGACTCCTCGACCACCGAGTTGATCAGCGAGGCGCCGCCGCGCGGGATGAGCACGTCGACCAGGCCGCGGGCCCGCATGAGCTCCTTGACCGAGTCTCGGGTCTGCCCCGGCACGAGCTGGACGGCTCCCGCGGGCACCTCGGTGCCCTCCAGCGCGTCCTGCATCACCTTCACCAGGGCCGTGTTGGAGGAGTAGGCGCTGGAGGAGCCTCTGAGCAGCACCGCGTTGCCGCTCTTGAGGCAGAGGGCGGCGGCGTCGACGGTGACGTTGGGGCGGCCCTCGTAGATGATGCCGATGACGCCGAGCGGCACCCTGAGCTGGCGCAGCTCCAGCCCGTTGGGCAGGGTGCCGCCGCGTACGACCTCGCCGACCGGGTCGGGCAGGTCGGCCACCTGGCGCACGGCATCGGCGATGGCGGCGACCCTGGCCTCGTCGAGCCGCAGCCGGTCGATCATCGCCTCTGACGTGCCCTGGGCCCTGGCCTGCTCGACGTCCTTGGCGTTGGCCTCGACGATCTCCGCCGCGTGCGCGACCAGGGCGTCGGCCACGGCACGCAGCGCCCGGTCCTTCGGCGCCCGCGGCAGCGGGGCCAGCTCGGCGGCGGCCTCTCGCGCCGCTCGGGCGACCTTCAGGAACTCAGTACTCATGGCTACGCTCCGCTACGATCTAGGCCCTAGTTGTGGGCTTCCAGTATGACGATGTCATCACGGTGGATCAGCTCACGTTCGTATTCCGGACCCAGGGCGCTGGCCAGCTCCCTCGTCGAGCGGCCGAGCAGCTCCGGGATCTCGACGGCGTCGAAGTTCACCAGGCCGCGGGCCACGACGAGCCCCTGAGGCCCGCACAGGTCCACCGGATCGCCCGCCGCGAACTCACCCTCCACGGACGTCACCCCGGCGGGCAACAGCGACTTGCGCCGCCCCACGATGGCCTCCACCGCCCCCTGGTCGAGGTGGAGGCGGCCGCGCCCGGTGGTGGCGTGCGCGAGCCACAGCAGGCGCGTGCCGGGGTGGCGCCCCCCGGGATGGAAGTAGGTGCCGACATCCGCCCCGCCGAGCGCCTGGGCGGCGTGCGCGGCCGCGGTCAGCACCACGGGGACGCCCGCCCCTGTGGCGATCCTGGCGGCCTGGACCTTGGTCACCATGCCGCCGGTGCCCACCGCCGCGCCGTTCTTGCCGAGCTCGACGCCGACCAGGTCCTCCGGCCCGCGGATCTCCGACAGGCGCTGGGAGCCGCTGCGGCTCGGCGGGCCGTCGTAGAGGGCGTCCACGTCCGACAGCAGCACGAGCGCGTCCGCGTGGATCAGGTGCGCCACCAGCGCCGCCAGCCGGTCGTTGTCGCCGAAGCGGATCTCGTCGGTGGCCACGGTGTCGTTCTCGTTGACGATGGGCACGATGCCCAGCTCCAGCAGGCGCGCCAGCGTGCGCTGGGCGTTGGCGTGGTGGGCGCGCCGCATCATGTCGTCGGCGGTCAGCAGCACCTGGCCCACGCGCAGGGAGTAGCGGGCGAAGGAGGAGGTGTAGCGGGCGACGAGCACACCCTGCCCGACGGACGCGGCCGCCTGCTGGGTGGCCAGGTCGCGTGGTCGCGCGGTCAGCCCGAGCGGGCCGAGGCCCGCCGCGATCGCCCCGGAGGAGACCAGGACGATCTGGGTCCCCGTACGGCGCCGCGCCGCCAGCACGTCCACAAGGGCGTCGACCCGATCGACGTCGATCGTGCCCTGGGGGGTGGTGAGCGAGGAGGAGCCGACCTTGACAACGACCTTCGACGCTGAGCTGATCTGTTCCCGCACGTCTGGCAGCCTATCCGAGCCCCGGGGAGCCCTTGACCCGCCCGGCGTCGCGGCCGCCCCGCCTCACACGAGGCGGTTGTCGGACCCTCGCGGGCCCTGCCGTACGGACTCGGCGCTGAGCGTGGGCTGCCAGTCGAAGACGTAGCCGCCCTCCATCGACCCGATGACCACCTCGGCCCCGGCGGTGGCGCCGGCCTTGGCCAGCTCCGCCTCGACGCCGAGCCGCTCCAGCCGATCGGCCAGGTAGCCCACGGCCTCGTCGTTGCTGAAGTCCGTCTGCCTGATCCAGCGCTCCGGCTTCTCGCCGGTGATCTGGAACAGGTTGTCGTTGACCCGCCGCACCCGGAACCCGGCGTCGCCGAGCTGCTTGGGCCTGATGACGAGCCTGGTGGGCTCCTCGACCGGCTTCTGTGCCCTGGCCGCGGCGACCCATTCGCCCATCGCGTACGTGAGCTCCCGCAGCCCGTCATGCGTGGCGGCGGAGATCGTGAACACCCGCAGCCCCCGCGCCTCGAACTCGGGCGCGACCAGCTCGGCCAGCTCCCGCGCGTCGGGCACGTCGGCCTTGTTCAGCACGACCAGCCGCGGCCGGTCCTCCAGCTTCCCGTACGCGTGCAGCTCCGCCTCGATCACCTCATAGTCCGTGATCGGGTCGCGCCCGGGCTCCATGGTGGCGCAGTCGATGACGTGCACGAGCATGTCGCACCGCTCGACGTGCCGCAGGAACTCGTGCCCGAGCCCCTTCCCCTGCGAGGCCCCCGGGATCAGCCCGGGCACGTCGGCGACGGTGAACACGGTCTCCCCCGCGGTCACCACGCCCAGGTTGGGGATCAAGGTCGTGAACGGGTAGTCCGCGATCTTGGGCTTGGCCGCGCTCAAGGCGGCGATCAGCGAGGACTTGCCGGCGCTCGGGAACCCGACCAGCGCCACGTCCGCCACGCTCTTGAGCTCCAGCATGACGTCGAGCCCGTCCCCCGGCTCCCCGAGCAGCGCGAACCCGGGCGCCTTCCGCCTGGTCGTGGCGAGGGCGGCGTTCCCCAGCCCGCCGTGCCCGCCCTCGGCGATGACGTACCGCGTGCCGGCGCCCACGAGATCGACCAGCACCTCGCCCGTGGAGGCGTCCTTCACCACGGTCCCGTTGGGCACGGGCAGGATCACGTCGGGCCCGTTGGCGCCGTCCCGGTTGGACCCCTGCCCCTGCTTGCCGTTCTCGGCCTTGCGATGCGGCCGGCGGTGGTATTCGAGCAGCGTGGCCGTGTTGGGGTCGACCTCGAGGACGACGTCACCGCCCCGGCCGCCGTTCCCGCCGTCGGGGCCGCCGAGCGGTTTGAACTTCTCCCGGTGGATGGAGGCGCACCCGTTCCCCCCGTCACCGGCACTGACATGAAGGACCACCTGGTCCACAAAGTCCGGCATTTCGCACTCCTCCACACACGCCGCCCATCGGCGGAAGTCAGACAAAAGCCAAAGGGGTGGATCGACACCGCGATCCACCCCTTTGGCAAGAAAACCCAAGGTCTACGGAGAGGAAGAGCCCTTACTCCGCGACGGGAACGATGCTCACGGCCCGCCGGCCGCGCTTGACACCGAACTGCACGTGCCCGGCCGCCAGCGCGAACAGCGTGTCGTCGCCGCCACGCCCCACGTTGTCGCCGGGGTGGAAGTGGGTGCCACGCTGCCGGACGATGATCTCGCCCGCGTTGACCAGCTGACCACCGAAGCGCTTGACGCCCAGGCGCTGGGCGTTGGAGTCACGGCCGTTCCGGGTGGACGACGCGCCCTTCTTGTGTGCCATCTCTCAAACTCCCGTTCAGGCCTGCTCGATACCGGTGATCTTCACCTGGGTGTACCGCTGGCGGTGACCCTGGCGCTTCTTGTAACCGGTCTTGTTCTTGTACTTGAGGATGCGGATCTTCGGGCCCTTGGTCTCACCGAGGATCTCGGCGCTGACCGTGAACCTGCCCGCCTCCGTGGTCACATCGCCGTCGTTGACGACGAGCACCGTCGGCAGCGAAACCGAAGAGCCGACCTCGCCGGCGACCTTGTCCACCTCGAGGACGTCACCGACGGAGACCTTCTGCTGCCTGCCGCCGCAACGAACGATCGCGTACACCGCGGAACCCTTCTACTGACTCACTGTTGTCTCGTACATCGGCCGCCTCATGGAGAGGCGGCCGCCGAATGCTGCGCCTGTCATTCGGCCTGTCTCAAACCGACGAACCGAGTAAGCGCGCCAACAGGGCACGTCACCTGACGCACCGATACACCAGGGTACCGGATTAACGGTCCCCTAGGCGAACCGGACGGAACGTCGGAAGCCTGCCGAGAGCTACTCGGCCGACTTGGCTCGGCGCGAGCGTCGCCGCCCTCTGCCGGAAGTCTGGCTTGCCTGGTCGTCCTCAGCCGGGACGTCTTCAAGCGCACCGGTCACCGTATCACGGCTCGAGCTGTCCTTGGCCGCGGAAACCTTGTCGGAGACCGCCTTCTCGACGGCCATCTTCCCCTGCGTGCCACGCGGCTCGGGCTTGGGCTCGACCGGCTCCGTGGAGACGAGCAGGCCACGCCCGTTGCAGCAGTCGCACGGCGTGGAGAACGCCTCCAGCAGCCCCTGTCCGACCCGCTTACGCGTCATCTGGACCAGGCCCAGCGAGGTGACCTCGGCCACCTGGTGCTTGGTCCTGTCGCGGGCCAGGCACTCCAGCAGCCGCCGCAGCACCAGGTCCCGGTTGGACTCCAGCACCATGTCGATGAAGTCGATCACGATGATGCCGCCGATGTCGCGCAGCCTGAGCTGGCGCACGATCTCCTCGGCCGCCTCCAGGTTGTTCCTGGTGACGGTCTCCTCGAGGTTGCCGCCCTGCCCGGTGAACTTGCCGGTGTTGACGTCGACGACGGTCATCGCCTCGGTGCGGTCGATCACCAGCGAGCCGCCGCTGGGCAGCCACACCTTGCGCTCCAGCGCCTTGCCGAGCTGCTCGTCGATCCGGTAGCGCTCGAACACGTCACCCTGGTCGCCGTCCCACCTCGACAGGCGCTCGCCCAGGTGCGGCGCGACGTACTTGACGTAGTCGTCCACCGTGTCCCAGGCGTCGGCGCCCTGCACGACCAGCGAGGTGAAGTCCTCGTTGAAGACGTCGCGCACGACCCTGATCGTGAGATCGGGCTCGGCGGACAGCAACTCGGGCGGGCTGGCCGACTTGGCCTTCTTCTGGATGTTCTCCCACTGGGCGGACAGGCGGGCCACATCACGCGCCAGCTCGTCCTCGGAGGCGCCCTCCGCGGCGGTACGGACGATCACGCCGGCGTTCTCCGGCATGACCTTCTTCAGGATGCTCTTGAGCCGCGTGCGCTCCTTGTCGGGCAGCTTGCGGCTGATGCCGGTCATCGACCCGTCCGGCACGTAGACGAGGTATCGCCCGGGCAGGCTGATCTGGGACGTGAGCCGGGCGCCCTTGTGCCCGATCGGGTCCTTGGTGACCTGAACGAGCACCGACTGGCCCGACTTCAGCGCCGCCTCGATGCGCTTGGGCTGGCCCTCCAGCCCGGCGGTGTCGAAGTTGACCTCTCCGGCGTACAGGACGGCGTTGCGGCCCTTGCCGATGTCCACGAACGCCGCCTCCATCGAGGGCAGCACGTTCTGGACCTTGCCGAGGTAGACGTTGCCGACGTAGGACTGGCTGGCCTCGCGGTTGACGTAGTGCTCGACGAGCACGCCGTCCTCCAGGACCGCGATCTGCGTACGGTCGCCCTGGCGGCGCACCACCATCATCCGGTCGACGGACTCGCGGCGGGCCAGGAACTCCGACTCCGTGATGATCGGCGGCCGCCTGCGGCCCAGCTCGCGCCCTTCGCGGCGGCGCTGCTTCTTGGCCTCAAGCCGGGTGGAGCCACGCACGCTCTGCACGCCGTCGGTCGCGGTGTCCAGCGTGCTGCTGCGGCCCGCGCGCGGCGCGCGGATGCGCACCACCGTGTTCGGCGGGTCGTCGCTGGCCGGCTCAGCGCCCTCCTCGGAGCCCCGGCGGCGACGGCGACGACGACGACGCGAGCTGGAGGCCTCCTCGTCCTGGGCGCCCTCCTCGCTCTGCTCCTCCTCGGACTCCTCTTCCTGCTCCTCGCCGTCCTCGGCCTCGTCACGCTCGCGCGACTTGCCGCGGCCCCGGCCGCCCCGCCTGCGGCGGCGACGACGGCCCGCGCCCTCTTCCTCCTCCTGCTCGTCGGAGGTGTCGATGTCGGTCTCGTCCTCTGTCACGGACTCGTCGACCGGCTCCTCGATCTCCTCGGGCTCGGGCTCGGGAGCGGGCTGCGCCGCCTCGGCCCGCCGGGTGGCGGCGGGCTTGGCCTTGCTGGGGTCGGGCGCCTGGAACAGCGGCGCGAAGATGGCCGCCGGCCGCTGGAACGCGGTGCCGCTCTCGTCCGGCCTCCGCGCCGCGAACCCGAACGGGTCGGACAGCAGGCTCGGCCGTACGGACTCCTCGTCGAGGTCCTCGCCCGCGGGCTCGTCGTCGAGGGGCTCGTCCTCGGGCAGGATCTCAAGGATGTCCTCGTCCTCGGCCGCCTCGGCGCTCTGCGTGGTCGCGGCCTCGGCGGCCGGGCCCTCGCTCGCGGCGGCCTTCTCGGAGTCGGCCACCGCCCCCACAGCGCCCGCGACGGCCTCCTCGACGGCGACGGCCTCGTCCGGCTCCGCCTTCTTGCGAGTCCTGCGCCGCTTCACCGGCTCGGCGGCCTCGGCGGGCGGCTCCTCCACCGGCAGCGCTCCCGCGGCCTCCGCCTCGTCCTCGGCGGCCTTCTTCGTCGTACGGCGCCGCGTCGTCGTGGCGGTGGACCGGGTGCGCGTGGTCCTCTTGGGCTTCTCCTCGGTGACGGCCTCGGCCACGGCCGCCTCGACCAGGCTCTCCGGCGCGGCCTGCGCCGTGACGGCTTCCGCCTCGGTCGCGGCGGCGAGGATCTTGGGTGCGGGCTCTCCCGCCGCGCGCTGCGCGGCGGTGCTCTGCACCGGTTGTACGTCAGCCACGGACGGCGCCGTCTGCGCCGCGATGGTGGTGACCGGAACGTGAGCAGGCTCCTCCGGCAGCTCCGGCGGTGGACCCGCGGGGCGGCTGGCGGAGCGGCGACGTGGGGTCACCTCTGGCTGTTCAATTGTCTCCCCGTCAGGGCCAATGGCCCCGGCGTTGGGCTCGTTCTCGAGCATGCGGGCGCTCTCCCGTCAGCCCCCGGGCGCGTCGCCGCGCCGCGCAGGAGCTCTCGTGTCTCGTTGTCCGCCAACGCCCCCGATGAGGGGGTGTCGGCGCCAAGTCCTGTCAGCGGTCGTGCCCCGCTCACGCAGGGCACTTCGTCAACCGGCGACGTGCTCACTCGCCGATCCCGCCTCGCCGCCGCGCGTCGTGTCGCGGTCCAGGTCGAGCGGATCGGCAAGCGCACCAGTGCTGACGTCGAGCGGCCCCTGCGCCAGCCTGGTCACCTCGGGGGGAACCGGCGGCGCGAAGTCGGCCACAAGGCGCAGCCCTGTGAGCACATCGTCGGGTCGAACGGCAGGCGTCATGTGCCGAACAACCATGCGCAGTATGACACACGGCCCTCCAAGCACCTGAGCTGCGGTTCTGTCTGTTCCTTCGGAAACCGTGAGCCCCAGGACGGCCTCCCGCGCGTCGAAGCGACGGGGACCCTTCTTGGTGAGGCGCTCAACCTCCACAGCGCCTGCCGCGAGGAACTTCTCCGCCGCCACCTCGGCGAACTCGCGATCGGCACCGGGCAGCCGCACCTCCCAGTCGGAGACCTCCAAGCGGTCAGCCAGCCCACCCGGGCCCGCCGCCACGACGTCGAGCACATCGAGCCCCGGCGGCAGCGACCCGTCCAGGTCCTGTCTCACCTGCTCGGGATCGCACAGCGTGGTGACGCCGATCTCGAGATATTCGGCTTCGCTGGCGACGCCGGTCGGCGCCGCGCCCGCGTAGGAGATCTTCGGGTGGGGCGAGAAACCTGCGCTGTAGGCCACCGGTATGCCGGCACGGCGGACCGCCCTCTCAACGGCCCGCGAGATGTCGCGGTGGCTGGTGAAGCGCAGGCGGCCGCGCTTGGCGTAGCGCACGCGTAGGCGCTGCACCGTAGGCGCGGGCGGAGGCCCCTCGGGAACAGGTTTCAGAGCTTGTCGTCCTTCCCTTGTAAGAGTTCCTTCGTCTCAGGATAAGCCGCCCCGACGCGTGTACGTGTACGCCGAGACACCGGCTGCCCACTGAGCGCGCTAGACCACCGTAAGTGGAAGGAGTTTCCGCCCCGTGGGACCGATTTGAATTTCCGTGCCCATCGTCGGGCAGACGCCGCAGTCGTAGCAAGGAGTCCAGCGGCAGTCTTCGACCTCACCACCGGTGACGGCCTCCTGCCAGTCCTGCCAGAGCCACTCGCGGTCGAGCCCGGCGTCGAGGTGGTCCCACGGCAGGACCTCGTTCTCCTCCCGCTCGCGCGTGGTGTACCAGTCGACGTCGACGCCCGCCTTCTCGGCGGCGGTCATCCAGCGCTCGTAGGAGAAGTGCTCGCTCCAGCCGTCGAACCTGCCGCCGTCCTCCCAGACGGCGCGGATCACGGAGCCGACCCGGCGGTCGCCGCGCGAGAGCAGGCCCTCCACGATCGAGGGCTTGCCGTCGTGGTAGCGGAAGCCGATGGCCCTGCCGTACACCTTGTCGCCGCGCAGCGAGTCGCGCAGCTCCTTGAGCCGGCGGTCGACGGTCTCGTGATCGGCCTGGGCGGCCCACTGGAACGGCGTGTGCGGCTTGGGCACGAAGCCGCCGATGGAGACCGTGCAGCGGATGTCGCGGCTGCCGGTCGCCTCACGGCCCGCCTTGATGACCTTCTTGGCCAGGTCGGCGATGCCCAGGACGTCCTCGTCCTGCTCGGTGGGCAGCCCGCACATGAAGTAGAGCTTGACCTGCCGCCACCCCTGCGAGTAGGCCGTGGTGACGGTACGGATCAGGTCTTCCTCGGTGACCATCTTGTTGATCACCTTGCGCATGCGCTCGGAGCCGCCCTCCGGCGCGAACGTCAGGCCGGAGCGCCTGCCGTTCCTGGAGAACTCGTTGGCCAGGTCGATGTTGAACGCGTCGACCCGGGTGGACGGCAGCGACAGCGAGGTGTTGGTGCCTTCGTAGCGGTCGGCCAGGCCCTTGGCGACCTCGCCGATCTCGGAGTGGTCGGCCGACGACAGCGACAGCAGGCCGACCTCGTTGAAGCCGGACTCCTTGATGCCGTTTTCGACCATCGCCCCGATCGTCGTGATCGAGCGCTCCCGCACCGGGCGCGTGATCATGCCGGCCTGGCAGAACCTGCAGCCACGGGTGCAGCCGCGGAAGATCTCCACGCTGAACCGCTCGTGCACCGTCTCGGCCAGCGGGACCAGCGGCTTCTTCGGGTAGGGCCACTCGTCGAGGTCCATCACGGTGTGCTTGTGCACCCGCCACGGCACGTCGGCCCTGTTGGGGGCGACGCGCTTGATGCGACCGTCCGGGTGGTAGTCCACATCGTAAAACTTCGGGATATACACCCCGCCGGACTCGGCGAGCCGCATGAGCAGCTCGTCCCGCCCGCCGGGTCTGCCCTCGGCCTTCCACTCGCGGATGACCTCGGAGATGGCGATGGAGATCTGCTCTCCGTCGCCGAGCACGGCCGCGTCGACGAAGTCGGCGATCGGCTCCGGGTTGAAGGCCGCGTGGCCGCCGGCGAGCACGATCGGGTCGTCCTCACCCCGGTCCACGGCCAACAGCGGAATGCCCGCCAGGTCGAGCGCGTTGAGCATGTTGGTGTAGCCCAGCTCGGTCGAGAAGGACACGCCGAGCACGTCGAAGGCGCGCACCGGCCGGTGCGCGTCGACGGTGAACTGCGGGACGCCCTCGGCCCGCATGAGCGCCTCGAGATCCGGCCACACCGCGTAGGTGCGCTCGGCCAGCGTGCCGGGCAGCTCGTTGAGGATCTCGTAGAGGATCGCCACACCCTGGTTGGGCAGCCCGACCTCGTAGGCGTCCGGGTACATCAGCGCCCACCGCACGTCGGCGGAGTCCCAGTCCTTGACGGTCGAGTTGAGCTCACCCCCGACATACTGGATGGGCTTCTGCACCTTGGGCAGCAGCGCTTCCAGGCGAGGGAATATCGACTCGACAGGCATACCGTCCAGGGTAGCGGCGCTCAGACGGTGGCAGGTCCAGGGATGTCGATGTCGTTTCCGCTGAGCACCAGGAGATGGTGCCCCTCGTAACAGGTCAGCTCGACGGCGATCACACCGTTTGCCAGGTTGTGCACGCCGACGACATGGCTCGCGGGCAGCAGGAAGCGCTCTTCGCACTCATCGCAATAGGCCAAGAACATGACTCTAATTAAACGACTGTCTTCGCACTCTGATGGCCTGGAGAAGCCCAATCGCAATCAGATTCGCGAAAGTGGCCGTACCGCCATACGACACGAACGGCAGCGGCAGGCCCGTGATCGGCATGATCCCGATCGTCATGCCCACATTGATGAACGTCTGGAACGCGAACCAGCACACGATCGTGCCCGCGACCAGCGTCCCGAACCTGTCGTCGCACTGCCTGGCGATCTTCAGCCCACGCAGCAGCACCACCCCGAGCAGCAGCACCACCGTGACCGACCCGAGGAACCCGAACTCCTCCCCCGCCACCGTGAAGATGAAGTCGGTGTGCTGCTCGGGCACGAACCTCCCGGTCGTCTGCCCGCCGCCCAGCAGCCCCTTGCCCAGGAGCTGCCCGGAGCCGATCGCGATCATCGACTGCGTGCTGTTGTAGCCCACCCCGCGTGGATCCACGCTCGGATCGACGAACGCCGTGAACCGCGCCACCTGGTACGGCTCGAGCAGCTGGAAGTAGAACACCGAGAACACCCCGCCCGCCGCCACCAGCGCCAGCGCCGCGATCCACCGCTTGCGCACCCCCGCGATGATCAGCCCGGCGGCCGTGATCACCGCCAGCACCAGCGCCGTCCCGAGGTCCGGCTGGAGCATCACCAGCCCCATCGTGACCCCCGAGGCCAGGAGCGCCAGCCATATGTCCAGCCCGCGCGGCCGATCGCTGCCCTCTGCCGGCTGCGCCAGCAGCATCGCGATGATCAGCAGCAGCCCGACCTTGGCGAACTCCGACGGCTGCACCGCGAACCCGCCACCGAGCAGGATCCACGAGTGCGACCCGTTGATCGTCGCGCCCAGCGGCGTGATGACCAGCCCCAGCCCTATCAGCGACACCAGGAACACCAGCGGCGCGTACGCCCGCATGGCCCGATGGTCGACCGTCGCCACGACCGCGCACAGGACGATGCCGATCATCTCGTTGAACAGGTGCTTCTTCACCAGCCCCGTCGAACCCGGGGCCCAGGTCCTGGTGGACGACCAGACGAGCAGCGTGCCGATCACGCACAGCCCGACCACCGCGACCAGCATCAGGCCGTCGAGCCTGCGCACCGTCGAGTTCTCACCGGCGACTCGGCGGAACAGCGACGGCCGCCGGACGGCCACCGTTCGATCGATCACCTCCGGACCCCCATTCCAGCGACCATCCACCCGACCACGCAACCGATCACCCATCCGGCCGCACAGCCGATCACCCACCCGACCACCCGCCCAAACACGCCACGCCAACCCGCCACCCTCAACGAACTCCCACGGCCACCCGCCACCGCTGGCCAGCGTCCCCGGCCGCCGCCCACCACCGACCAGCGCCCCCAGCCGCCGCCCGCCGCTGGCCGACGACGGGCGCCGATCCTCGATCCGCGGCCATGGCGCCCCACCCACCGAGGACTGACGCGGCCGGTCACGCCCGGATCATGCGAGCCCGCCCCAGGACCACCGCCAGAACCGGCCACAACCGACCCACCCGCACGAGCGGCAGCCTCCCGCCCACCACCCGCACGACCGCCTGCCCCCGGGCCGTCTCCGCGTGCGGCGGCCCATCCGCCGCCACCCCGGACGCAGCCCTCCCGATCAGGCGCACAGACGCCGCCCACAGGATCCGGCGCATGGGCGATCGACAGCGAACCCTCCTCGGCTCGGGCCAACCGCCCCTCAACCCGCGGCCCACCCTCGCAACGGCCCACCCCAAGGTCGGCCACTCCCCACCCGCCCGCACCGAGGCCGACCGCCCACCCATCCGTACGGAGGCCGACCACCCACTCATCCGTGCAGAGACCGGCTGCCCACTGGCCCGTCCGGAAGCCGATCCCCCGCCCATCCGTGCAGAGGCCGACCGCCCACCCGCCCGCACCCGGCTCCGGGCCCCGGGTGCTCATCCTCCGGCCACCGTTCCATCCGGCGAGAAGCGGGGCAGTCTCGTCGTGAGCCTCCCCCCGGGCACGGCCGGAGGCCGCTTGATGCCGTAGATCCCTTCGTAGATCTCCCGCACGGCAGGCGCCGCCGTCTGCGCGCCCATGCCACCCTGCGAGACCATGACCACGACCACGTACTGCGGATTCTTCGTAGGCGCGAACGACGCGAACCACGAGGTGTCGCTCTTGCCCCAGACCTCCGCCGTACCGGTCTTGCCGCCGATGCGCACCTTGTCCATCGGGAACCCGGCGAAGGCCCCCGCCGCGGTGCCGTCCGAGGGCACCTGGCTCAGCGCGTTCTTGATGTAGAGGCGCTCCTTCTCGCTGATCGGCAGCTTGCCGACCACCGGCACCGGGATGGTCCTGACCACCGTGCCGTCGGGCCGCACCTGCGCCCACCCGATGCGCGGGCTGCGTACCTTCCCGTCACTCACCAGCGCCATGTACGCCCGCGCGAGCTGCATCGGCGTCACCAGCACGTCGCCCTGGCCGATGGAGAAGTTGGCCGAGTCGCCCGGCCGCAGCAGGAACCCCTCGGTGCAGTTCTCCAGCGCCAGCCGCTTGAGGAAATCGGCCCGCGCCCGGTCCTTGACCTCCGGATATCCCTTGCGCGACCGCTCGCAGCTCACCGCGTTCGTACGGTTCCAGAGGTCCTTCTTCCACGCCCGGTCGGGGATGCGCCCGGAGGACTCACCCGGCAGGTCCACCCCGGTCGGACTGCCGAACCCGAACGCCCTGGCCGTGTTGGCGAAGATCTCCTTGGTCGCCTTCTTCGGGTTGCGCCCGCCGTCCTTCAGGTACTGCTCGTACGCGGCTTTGTAGAAGATCGTGTCGCACGACTTGACCAGCGCGGTGTGCAGGCTGAGCGAGCCGAGCGAGACGCCGCGGAAGTTGCTGAAGGATCGGTCGCCGACCATGTAGGAGCCCGGGCAGCCGTACGTGCCGTTCAGCGGGTATCCGGCCCGCAGCATCGCCGCCACCGACGAGATCTTGAACGTCGAACCGGGCGCGAACTGGCCGTTGATCGCCCGGGACACGAGCGGCTTGTCGGATTTGTCGGACAGCAGCCACTGGTACCCGCGCGTCGAGATCCCGCCCGCCCAGACCGCCGGGTCGTACCCGGGGGCGCTGGCCAGCGCCACCACCCGTCCCGTACGCGCGTCGAGCACGACCCCCGCGCCGCCGTCGGCCGCCGGCGCCGACTTCATCGCCTTCGCCAGCGCCTTCTCCACCACGGACTGCACCCGCGAGTCGATGCTGGTCACCAGGTGGTCGCCGGGAACCGGCGTGATCTGCTCCTCGACGCCGAGCGCCTTGCCCATCCGGTCGACCTGCACCCGGCGCAGCCCCGCCTTGCCGCGCAACGCCTCGTCGTAGACGTATTCGAGACCGTCACGCCCCGCCAGGTCCACCCCGGAGAAGCTGGCCTTCAACCCTTCGCGCTTCTCCAACTCGGCCTCGGTGACCGGCTGCAGGTAGCCGAGCATCTGGGCCCCGTCGCGCCCGCCGGGGTACTGCCTGACGGAGTGGACCTCCGCCGTCACCCCGGGAAACTCCTCCTGCCGCTCGAGGATCTGCAGCGCCTCCCGCGTGTCCACCTTCTCGTCGAGCGGAACCGGCTGGTACGGCGACCCCGTCCAGCAGGGCTTGGAGACTCCCGGCCCGCACGGCGTGATGCGCTGCTGCAGATCCGCCACCGGCCGGCCGAGCACCGCCGACAGCTTTTGCAACACCTTGAGGCCGCCGTCCGGCGTCCTGGTCAGCCTGGTCCTGTCCACGGACACGACCAGCGCGGTCTTGTTGCGCACCAACGGCCGCCCGTGCGAGTCGAGGATCTGCCCCCGCACCGCGGGCACGATCACGGCCCGCGTCCTGGTCTCCGTCGCCCGCGTCACGAACTCGTTCCCGCGCACCACCTGCACCTGCCACAAGCGCACGGCCAGCACGACGAGCAACGTCACCACGAGCACCTGAACCACCAGCAGCCTGGCCCGCATCCGCATCATGTCGAGAACCCCGCCTCCCTGCCGCGTGTGGTCAGCCAGATCACGATGGGGGACACGACCAGCGTGTAGACGATGGTGACGGGCACCTGCTCGGTCAGCGTGGCGACCGTCACCCGGGGGTCGGCGATCAGCCCGCCCACGACCGCCGCCAGCAACGGCGCCATCAGCACGCACAACACCACGGTCGTCACCGGCCCGCCCGCGCCACGCCCGGCCACGTAACCGACGAGCGCCAGCACGAACGCGTACTGTCCCACGAGGTGCGCGGTCGGCGGCATGACGTCGACGAGCAACCCGGCGCTGAACCCGAGCACCGCCCCGGACGACGCGCCCCGCCCCAACGCCGCCCCGATCACGGCCAGCAGCACCAGGTCGGGCGAGCCCCCGGCCGGCAGGGGAAATCGGTTGACCAACATGACCTGCGCCAGCAAGGCCAACAACACGGACAACCCGCCGATCACCGCGCTCCCTCCCGGGAATCCCTCGCATTCCGCCCCACTCCGCACGCCCGCCCCACGCCCGATCTACCGGGTCGAGCCCGGCCGGATCGGTCGAGCCGTCCCGGCGGACGGCACCGCCGACGAACCACCCCCGCCGGCGCCCAAAAGCCACCATCCGCGACCGCCCGCACCAACGGCCACCCACCGCCGTCCTCATCGCCTCGCACGCCGTCACCCAGCGCTGAGCCCGCCCCGCGACAGCCCGCCATCGCCCACCCCAGCGCCGCCCACCCCAGCACCGGCCCCGAAAGCCCAAGCGCCCCTGCACACCCACACGACCCCGCCACACGCCCACCTGAGCCGGATGCCCGTCCACACGTGCCCGCCACACGCCCACACGAGCCCGATGCCCGCACCGACGCCGTAGCCATGCTCCCGTGAGGCGCCCGCTGGGCGACCCGCCCCGACGACCCCCGCGACGGCCGCGCCCAGCCCCCGCCAGACGCCGCCACAAGCGCTCTCGGAGACGCGTAACGGAGCACCTCGATGGAACGCTCCAGCACGCCGCCGCGACCCTCACACTCGCCCACACGCCCGCCGGCACCCCACCCAGCGCCCAGACGGCCATCACCGCCGCCGCGAACGACCAGGCGATCGCGCCCATCGATCGGCAGGCGCCGTGAAACCGCCCGCCGCCCGATCATCGCGATCCCTCCTTGGCAGGCAGCGCCTTGGTGGGCAGGACCGCGTCACGCGGATCCCGCTTGGGCGCCTCCACCACCACGCCGACCACGTCCAGCGCCGACAGATCCGCGTACGGGCGGGCGTACGCGATGCGGGTCAGCTCCCCCGGCGTCGACTCCACCCGCTCGATCACCCCGATGGGCACCCCGGGCACGTACGGGCTGCCGTTCTGCGAGCCGAAGCTGACGATCCGCGCGCCACTGGTCAGCGGCGCCGTGGAGTCGAGGAGCCGGAACTGGACGAGCCGCCCGTTCTCCCCCACCCCATGCACCACGCCGATCTCCTTGCCGCCCTCCAGCCGCGCCCCGACGGCCGAGGCGGGGTCGCTGAGCAGCACCACCGTCGAGCTGTGCGGGGAGGCGTTGATGACGCGCCCGACCAGGCCTTGGCCGCTGAGCACGGTCATCTCCGTACGGATGCCGTCACTCGTGCCCGCGTCGATCTGCACGGCATCCTCGAAGCCGGGCAGCCCGCGCCGGGCGACCACGTTGGCCGGGACCATCTTGTATCCGCCCGAACCCGACAGGCCGAGCAACTGCTTGAGCTCGTTGGAGCGGCTCGCGTCGAGCTTGCTGGCCACCAGACCGGCCCGCAGCTGGGCGTTCTCCGCTTTGAGCGCGTCGATGCGCTCCTGCGCGCCGGGCGCGCTCAAGAGGGCGCTGACGAACCCCCCGACGGGGCGCACCAGCCCCCCGCCGAACTGCTCCGCTGTGCCGAACACATAAGCCGCGGCCGTCCGCAGCGGACGCAGCGGCGAGCTGTCGCCAGTGCGATGGTCGACGGTGAGGATGATCAGGGCCGCAGTCAGCAGCCCGCCCAGGATCAGCCGCGCATGGCGAGAATCTCTCATCAGTGCCGCGACTCCGGCACCAGGACCTGCTGGAGCGCCTCGAACTCCTCCGCGCACTTGCCGGAGCCGATGGCGACCGAGTCGAGGGCGTTTTCGACGAGGTGCACGGGCATGCCCGTCTCGGCCTTGACCCGCTCGTCGAGCCCCTTGAGCAGGGCGCCTCCGCCGGTCAGCGCGATGCCACGGTCCATGATGTCGCCGGACAGCTCGGGCGGGCACTTGTCGAGCGTGGTCTTGACCGCGTCGACGATGGCGTTGACCGGCTCCTCGATGGCCTTCCTGATCTCCTCGCTCGACACGACGATGGTCTTGGGCAGCCCGCTGACCAGGTCGCGCCCGCGGATCTCCGCGTGCGACTCCTCGCCGCTCGGGCCGGCCGAGCCGATGGCGATCTTGATCTCCTCGGCGGTGCGCTCGCCGAGCATCAGCGAGTATTCCTTCTTGGCGAACGCGATCACCGCCTGGTCGAGCTCGTCGCCGCCGATCCTGATCGACTGGCTGGTGACCATGCCGCCCATTGAGATGATCGCCACCTCGGTGGTGCCCCCGCCGACGTCGACCACCATGTTTCCGGTCGGTTCGTGCACCGGGAGCCCGGCCCCGATGGCGGCGGCCATGGGCTCCTCGACGATGTAGACCTTCCGGGCGCCGGCCTGGTAGCCGGCTTCCTTCACCGCGCGCTGCTCCACGCTGGTGATGCCGCTCGGCACGGCGATGATGATGCGCGGCTTGGCGAGATGCCGACGTCTGTGCACTCTCTGGATGAAATACCGCAACATCCGCTCGGTAACGTCGAAGTCGGCGATCACGCCGTCTTTGAGCGGGCGGACGGCGACGATGTTGCCAGGCGTACGGCCGATCATCCGTTTGGCCTCGATGCCGACCGCCACGATCTTGCCCGTGGCGGTGTTGATCGCGACGACTGAGGGCTCGTTGAGCACGATGCCCCGGCCGCGCACGTAGACCAGCGTGTTGGCGGTGCCCAGGTCGACCGCCATGTCACGGCCGAGAAACGCGAGCTTGCTGCCCATGGGGAACGGAGCCCTCCGTAACGTCGTTCGCGAATGATTACGGACCGAATTCGAATCGTAACGTGACGTACCCACCGATGGGCGCAATGAGCCCTCGCGCCCCACAAAAATCTCCAGCCCCTACCTCAACCGCAATTTTGCCCGGATTACACCACAACACCCGATCGCTTGCTGGAACGATCCAAAACGCCCACCCACTCGGCGCCTCACATCTCGACCTTGTCAACCGTACGCGGAAGCGCCGACAAAAACCCGCCCCGACCTCGCCCACGAATCCGCCCCGCACACCAAGACCCCGCCACCCTACGGCAGTCGCCCGACAAAAACGCGCGCCCGCGCAGCGACAGGCTGCGCGGGCGCGGTCGAGCGGGCGGAATCGCCTAGAAACGGTCCGGGAAGAAGATCTTGATCTCCCTGGCGGCGGACTCGGGCGAGTCGGAGCCGTGGACGACGTTTTCGCCGATCTCGAGTGCGTGGTCGCCGCGGATCGTGCCGGGGGCCGACTTGACCGGGTCGGTGGCGCCGGCCAGCGCGCGGAACGCCTCGACGGCACGCGGGCCCTCGAGCACCAGGGCGACGAGCGGCCCCGAGGTGATGAACTCGACGAGCTCACCGAAGAACGGCCGCTCGGAGTGCTCGGCGTAGTGCGACTTGGCCGTGTCGGCGTCGAGGGTGCGCAGGTCCATCGCCACGACCTTGAGGCCCTTGCGCTCCACACGGGCGATCACGTCACCGATGAGGCCGCGCTTAACCCCGTCGGGCTTGATCAGGACAAGAGTGCGCTCGGACACTTGGAGTTCTCCTTCGAACAGAGTGAGGATCGCGGTCACGGGCGCCCGGCCCGGCCGCAGGACGCTTCGCGGGGGATGGGCCCACGCGTCGCCGTGGCTTGGGCCTCAGCTTACCGTCCCGCGCCCCCACCCTCGGTTTTCTACGGAACGGCTTTATGAAGAGGCGGTGTCCTCAGGCGATTGGCCCTGCGGCGGCACGGCGGGCACCGAGCCCCCCGCCTCGCCGTCCTCCGCCGGCTTCTCGGCTTCCTCGACGGGCGTGGCGGCCGCGTCCCTGGCACCTCGCCGCGCCATCACGGTGGAGAGCACGATGACCAGCACCACGAGGAACCCGCCGATCAGGGCCCACGAGTGCAGCGCGCCGACGAAACTGTCGACCAGCTCCTGGGCCGACGAGACCCCGTCCAGCATCGTCATCTGCACGCCCGTACCGAGCAGGAACCCCGCCAGCACCCCCGCGACGCACAGCGAGAGCCCGAAGACCGCGGTCCCGACCCCCACCTCCTGCAGCGCCGACGTCAACGCCACCGCCGCCCCCACGGCGAGCAGCGTGAACGGCACCGCCAGCACCAGCCCGTCGGGCGACGGCACGACGAGCCGCACCGAGCACAGCCCCACGACCATCGCGAACAGCCCCAGCGGCACCAGCCACCGCCCGGAGCCCCGCGCGAACCGCCGCACCACCGCGGAAGCGCCGATGGCCAGCAGCCCCGCCACTCCGTACGGCACCCAGAGCCCCTTCAGCCCCGGCCCGCCGAGCCCACCCATCTCCACCAGCGTGATCTGCGCCGCGCTGGGCAGCAGCACCACGCCGACCGCCACCATGGAGTACGCCAGTGTCCGGCTCTCGGGGGCCCCGATCGTGGCCAGCGCCAGCAGCCCGCCCACGGCCACCACCGCCAGCAGGATCACCGGAACGGCCCGCCAACCCTCGCTCGCGGTGCTGACCGCCACGACCGCGATGCCCGCCGCCGGCACGGCGGCCAGCAGCAGCCGGCTCCGCTCCCCGTCGTTGAGCACCGGCGCCGCGGGCCGCCCGCACAGGATCCAGACGACCAGGTACGCGCCCGCCAGGGCCAGCGCGATCCCCGTCAGCATCGGGTACGGCTGCAGCGTGACCTGCCAGCTGGTCGCCTTGTCGAGCGGCCACAGGGCCAGCGCCTCCGCCGCGAGCAGGCTCAGGCTGAACACCCCCACCCACAGCGCCCGCAGCACCAGCACGCGGTCCCAGACGGCCGCCAGCGTGGCGGGGACGACCAGGCCCGCGCCGACGCCACGCAGCACGCGCGCCACCCCGGCGAGGAGCTCTGAACCCGCGTACCCACCGGCGACGTCGGACAGCGCCACCAGCGCCAGCCCCGCCAGCACCACGTGAACCACCTGCGCCCGCCGCAGCACCGCGGCCGCCAGCGGCACGGTCAGCATCAGCACCGGCAGGGCGAGCCCGTGCGTGCGCATCAGCCCGACCTGGTCGATGTCGCCGGGCAGCAGCCTGGCGACGACGGAGAGCGTGTTGGGAACGGTGACGATCGCCAGCGGCAGCGCCACAACGACGAGCAGCCCGAGCGTCACGTCGAGCAGCCACGGGACCCTGGGCCCGGCCGACCGCTCTATCGGGGGGACGGTCATGGGCCGACTTTAGCGGGAAGTAGCGCCCTCAACACGCCGAGCGACGATAATCGCCGTGATCCACAGCGCCGCGAAGATCGCACCGAGGAAGAACATCATGGGCACCAGGAAGCCCGTGCAGATCGCCAGCACCTGTACGAGACTGCCGAGGACATACCCGACAGGCCGCTTGAGCAGGCCCGCGGCGACCACGCACAGGACGGCCAGCCCGATGCCGGCGGTCACCGCCAGCGCGGGCGTCACTCCGCCCACGGTGATCGCCACGGGCGTGATCAGCCCCGCCACGATGGCCTCCATGCCGAGCACGCTGGCGCCCAGCCTGCGCATACCTGGAGTTACCTGGAAATTCATCGCGAACCATCCGCCTTGAGCAGCTGCCGCGCGTCACCCGCCGTCACGACCGACCCGGTGATGAGCACGCCCGTGCCGCTGAACTCGCCTTCGGCGTCGGCCATGCCGATGGCCTGGTCGATGGCGTCGTCGAGCCGGTCGACGACGTGTACGCGCTCCTCGCCGAACAGCGGCTCGGCCAGGGACGCGAGCTCCTCCGGCGACATGGACCTGGGGGAGGAGTTACGCGTGACGACGATCTCGTCGAGCATCGGTTCGAGCAGTTCGAGCAGGGCGTCGACGTCCTTGTCCCGCATGACCGCGACGACCCCGACGACCTTGGCGAAGTCGAACGCCTCGTGCAGCCCCTCCAGGGTGGCCTGCATGCCGCCCGGATTGTGGGCCGCGTCGATCACGACGGTCGGCGTGCGCCGCACGACCTCCATCCGCCCCGGCGACGAGGCCTGGGCGAACGCCTGCCGTACGAGATCGACGTCGAGCGGGTCGTCTCCGCCGGTCAGCGCCTCGACGGCGGCCAGCGCGCAGGCCGCGTTACTCGCCTGGTGCGCGCCGTAGAGCGGCAGGTAGACCTCGTCGTAGACGCCCTTGAGGCCGCGCAGCGTGAGCAACTGCCCGCCGATGGCCACCTCCCGGTTGAGCACCCCGAACTCGAGCCCCTCACGGGCCACGACCGCGCCGACCTCGGCGGCCCGCCGCATGAGCACCTCGGCCGCGGCCAGTTCCTGCTGGCCGAGCACGGTGGTGGTGTCGGGCTTGATGATGCCCGCCTTCTCACCGGCGATGCTGGGGATGTCGGGGCCCAGCCGATCGGTGTGATCGAGCGAGATGGGCGTGATGACGGAGACGATGCCGTCGGCCACGTTCGTCGCGTCCCAGGACCCACCCATGCCGGCCTCGATGACGGCGACGTCGACCGGGGTGTCCGCGAAGGCGGCGAAGGCCATGGCGGTCAGCAGCTCGAAGAACTGGATGCGCCGCCCTTGGGTGTCGGTCAGCTCGACGTAGGGGATGATCTCCTCGTAGACCTCCGCGAACCGCTCTTCGCTCAGCGGCTCGCCGTCCACGGTGATGCGCTCGCGCACCGACACCAGATGGGGGCTGGTGAACCGCCCCACCCTCAGATTGCGCTCCTTGAGCAGGGCCTCGGTGAGCCGCGCCGTGCTCGTCTTTCCGTTGGTGCCCGCGATGTGTATGACCGGGTACGCCCGTTGCGGCGAGCCGAGCACATCGAGAAGGGCCGCGATCCTGTCGAGCGTCGGCTCGAAATCCCACTCGACGCCGCGCTCCATGATCGCGCGTTCAACCGCACGATAATCCACACCTCAACCCTACTGACCGCCGGACGCGGTCCCGACCGGGGGCTGTGCCGACATGGACGCGCAACAAAAAGAGGGGGCCCGACGCACACGGCGTCGAACCCCCCCACAAAACAAGAAAGGCCCCACGCCCAAGCGTGAGGCCCTTCTCCAAAAATTGTCCGGCGGCGACCTACTCTCCCACACCCTCCCGAGTGCAGTA
>NZ_JBITJQ010000014.1:0-289165 GCF_044460125.1 Nonomuraea sp. NPDC050153 | reverse complement strand
TGGGCGCCGCCTCAACTACCGAGGAACCCACAGCGTGGACACCGAGATCAAACTCTTGGGAACCGTTCACAACCTCAACAAGCTCCTCCGCCACCGCACCCAAACGTCCGCCCTTGACAAGTGAAGGTCGACAACTGTGCGACAGCCTCATGTGTGGCGGTCAGGGTAGGCGAAAAGGGCTCCGGTCAGAGCCTGACGGTGACACCGTGTGTCCCGTTATGAACCGCTCGAAGCGGTAGGTGGCCTATGAGGGCCATGGTCCGACCGGAGCTTGTGATGACGCTACCGCGCTCTGTCGCCGATGTCCTGGCTGATCACGTCCTGTTCGAGATCGAATGCATCGATCGGATGTACCTCAACGTCTACGTCCCGCAACTCCAGCGCGATCTCGGAGTGATCGGCTATCTCCGCGAGCGGTTGGGGTGCCCGGTGAACTCCACCGCCGCGCTCGGACCGATCACCGACACGTTCGTCGCCACGATCCACCGCTTCGCCTGCGACCAGCAGATACCGATCGTGCATTTCACCAAGGGGCAGCGCAAAGACGACATCATGCACCAGCACCTGACCGCCTTCACCGGTACCGAGGGCGTGCTGTTCATCGGCCGCGCCCAAGAGAAGAACAAGGTGTTCCGGACCGAGAAACGCCGCGACGCCGCCGGCGTGTCCTACCCCTGGATCATCAAGACCACCAGCGTGATCAACCAGTGGTACTTCCACTGCCTGGACGCCGACTTCGGACCGTTCTTCCTGAAGTTCTCCAGCTACTTCCCCTACAACGCCAAGCTGTGCATCAACGGCAATCACTGGGCTCAACGGCAAGCGGCCATGGCCGGGATCGGCTTCACCGAACTGGACAACGGGTTCGCCGCCGTCGACAATCCCGCAGCGCTGCAGCAGATCTGCTCATCCCTGGGAGCCGAGCAGATCGATGCGCTACTGCGCAAATGGCTGGCCCGGCTGCCGCACCCGTTCAGCCCCGCCGACCGGGCCGCCGGCTACCGCTATGAGCTGTCCATCCTGCAAGCAGAATTCTCTCTCACCCAGATGCTCGACAAACCGATCACCGGGCGGATCTTCTTCGAGCAGGTCCTGCGGGACAACCTCGACATCGGCCGGCCCGATCAGATCGGCCTGGTCTTCGACCGACGAATCATCCGCAAGGGGCCACGCGCCACGCCCGGCCGGTTCCGCACCCGGGTCATCACCGACGGAGTCACTCCCAGCCTGCACGTCGATTACAAGAAGAGCTCGATCAAGCAGTACCACAAACTCGGCCGCGCCCTCCGGACCGAGACCACCATCAACGAGACCCGCGACTTCGGCATCGGCAAACGGCTGACCAACCTGCCCGCCCTGGCGCAGATCGGCTTTTCCGCCAACCGACGGCTACTGGCCGTCCAACGACTCAGCCACGATCCCGCCGACGGAGCCGCCGCTCTGGCTCAGATATCCGATCCGGTCATCACCACCACCGGAACACGTATCCCCGGCATGCGCCTCACCGACCCGCGCGTGCTCGCGCTCCTGGCCGTCTTATGCGTCTTCCACCTGCTGCCCCACGGCTTCGCCAACGCCGACCTGCGCCGCCATCTGGCGCCCCTGCTCGGGCTCGCACCCGAGCACATGACCAGCAGCCAGTTGACCTACGACCTGCGACGCCTGCGCCTGCACGGGCTCATCGAACGCATCCCCGGCAGCTTCCGCTACCGCGTCACCGCTACCGGGATGACCACCGCGATGTTCTTGACCCATCTCAACCAGCGAGTGCTCCGGGTGGGACTGGCCGCTCTCACCGACCCCGACCCACCAACCCCCTCACCCCTGCGAACTACCGCACGCGCCTACCAGGCCGCCGTTCACGACCTCATCACCCAGGCAGGACACGCAGCCTGAACCCACGCCGCCCACCTGCACAAACAGCTCACGATCAACGAACTTGACTCGATCTTCACGACCTAAGTCACCCAAGCCCTCTAGCTAAGCCCTAGTGAGGCGCCGCGCATTCTTTCCATTCGTAGGGCATGACGCTCTTCGGCAGTCATAAAGAATGCTGGAGGGCGTGTCTCAGCTAGCCCAGCCAGCTCTTCCGGCTTGGTTTCCCAGCCAAGGCAGGTAGCAATCTGCCGCCCGATCGCTTCTGCAAGAGGAGGAGGAACGGCATTGCCTACTTGCCTGTACTGCTGCAGGCGAGGCAATGGATCTGGCCAGATGAATTTGTCGCTGAAGCCTTGAAGCCGCGCGCTTTCGCGAACTGTTATTACGCGATCATATTTATAATGCACGGGACGGAGAGGCGAAAAATTCCCGCTCCCTGCTCGCAGCGTGTAGCCAACCCTGTCTGGGTGCAGCCGATCATGGAAGTACTTCTTGTCTCGCGTTCCTGGCTTAAGTTCACGAAACGCGGCCAACATCTTCTCGCCATGCATGGTCGGTTCGTGATTGGGGACATCTACGGCGGCCGGGTCGGTTACATCAGGCAGATCGCCGATTGCCTCCGACGTCGTTACGTAAGGCTTCAGTTCGCTGAATAGGTCTGCAGCTTCCCCGTGGGTCGGCTCAGGGAATTCGAACTTGCTCCCTTTGGGTACGCCTACGATGATGAAGCGCCGACGCCCTTGCGGAACGCCATAATTCGCGGCGTTTATTATATCGGCTGTTACTTCGTATCCCAGAGCGGCGAGATCCGACTGAAGCTTTTCCGCCACGAGGCCGTCGTCAAAGCGGGCTAGATTCGGGACGTTCTCGAAAAAGAACGCTGTCGGCCGAATTTCGCCGACAATATCCACGAATTTAAAAACCAGCTCCCCGCGGTGATCGTCCATCCCAAGTTGCTTGCCTGCAATGCTGAAAGGTTGACATGGTGGGCCACCTGCAAGTAGATCGACTTGATGAGTGATGCCAGCCATCTCAAGTAGGATTGGGCTGGCAACCTTGGCGAGATCGCTAACGAAGCCCTTGCACCCCCGGTAGACGTGGTTGTAATCAAAGGCCGTTATGCTTGCTGCATTGTTGTCGAATCCGGCCTTAACCGCGATACCTGCATCGAGCAGACCGGTTGAGAGGCCACCGCATCCTGCAAAAAGGTCAATTGCCTGGGCGGTCATATGAGCCTCGATTCGGTCTCTCGTATAAACTCTCGCTGCTGATCCGACAGTTGCAAGCGGTAAGTCGCGCTGTTGATAATCTTTAGCTCGGCCGGTTCTTCTGTTCGATTGAACTCGACAAGGTGAACCAGAGAGTCGTAGTCGACTTTGATCGCTACCGGTCGGATCTCGTGGCCAGGAAAGTATACCCGAGAGAAAGATACCATTGCGCTGATCTGGACTCTGTTGATCGCGTCGGGCGCAGCCTTAGCCTCAATCGGCAAGATGACTGGGACTTCCTCGTCCGTTAGGGCCACGGCTACGTCAAGCTCATCAAGCTCGGCCTGTCCTACGCCTTCGACGCTCTTTCGTACGTGACTGCGGAGTCTATAGGATCTTAGACCGATGAAATGGTCTATAAGCTTGCAATAGTTGACTACCGTAAGTAAGGCCTGTTCGTCTAGATCTGCCAAGTTTTCCGGCAGTAAGCGCCTTACGGGGAGCGGGGTCAGGTCCAGGGCGTTAATCACTTCATTCTTCGGGATCTCCATGATGGTGGTTTCGCCGATCTCGAATCGGTATTTCCCCCTGCCAACCTGTCTGAGTATATAAAATCCCTTTTCCAATATTTCTGCGGGGAGAACCGTCCTCGAGCGCATCCTGTAAATGACATCGGCCGCGTTGCGGACTACGATATTTAGTTCCGCTGCTGCGCGCCTTACGTCATCCAGCGTGAAATCAACAACCGTGTCCCCTTCGGCATACTTTTCATCGAAGATTCGCCTTACGATCGGCACGTAGACTGCGCTGGTGAGGCCATGTGTCTGCAGCGGGCGATCATTGTTCGACATGCCCGGTAGGTTACCGTTCGGAGCTACCTGGAGGTAGGGAATCCTCCCTTCTCTCAGCTGATCGGCAACCGCTGTCATGGGTGGGTGGGCGTGCATAGGCGTTGATCTGGTCGGTTACCGCTGAACATCTTAGCTTCGATGGTCGTTCGGGCCGGATAGGTTACATTCGGTTACATGCCTGCCTCGTGGGCTAGTTCCCCGACTACACGCAGGGTGATGCAGTCGAACAGGAACAGAGACACTCGCCCTGAACTCACTCTCCGCCGTGCGCTTCATGCGCTTGGGCTCCGCTACCGGGTCTGCACACGGCCACTGCCAACCGTCCGGCGAACAGTTGACGTGGTCTTCCGTCCAGTCGGGGTATGCGTTGAACTGCGTGGCTGCTTCTGGCATGGATGTGACGAACATCGCCGACTGCCGAAGACGAACAAGGAGTATTGGTCCACCAAGATTCAGCGCAACCGCGAGCGAGATCTTGAACTGGAGCGTCTCCTGGCGGCGGCTGGGTGGATCTTGATTGTGGTCTGGGAGCATGACGATCTTAAAGAAGCAGCTCAGAAGATCGCTCAGGTGGTGAGAGGCCGTCGTGAGAGTCTTGGTCTCGGTCGGTCCGTCGAGTCGTCGGCGGACCACTGTCGCTGAGTATGGAGCGATCCTTGTACTCCGCTGGCCGGAGGATTGCATCTTCAGAGCGCTGTCTCGTTGGCCAAGATGCTCAGCAACGGATCTCCGAAGGGGTGAACCTCAAGATCCGGAATATGCCCGGACCGAGCTGATGCCGCTTGAGCTCGTTGTAAGGCTCCGTCGCAGGCCAGGGCGCTATGGGAAGTAGGGACCGCGACGCCCTGTAAACCGTCGGCTGCGCTTAGTCGAGCTCAAGCCATCGTTCTCCCTGCTCAAGAAGATGGGCGAACGGTTCAACACGCCCCTGCGACACAATGATCTCGTGCTGCGATTCGACGCCGCAGGAGCCGACCTGGTCCCCGGTCAACGGTCCGAGTCCGAGTGACCCAGCAACACCCGTGGGGTGTCATGGTGGAGATCCTCGGTCACGAGGGCATCGGTGCATCGATCGATGGCGCGGCGATCGGCAGTCCCTCCGGCGCCGGCCAGGCGTGGCTTGGCGAGCATCCGGCTGTCGGGACGGAGATGGACGCCGTGGTGCAAGAGATCCGTCGATGGAGTCAACCAGCGTGGGCGCGTCCGACGATTCGATCTCAGGACCCTCACAGCTTTCAATGGCTGTGCGACTTCTGCGGCACGCCCACCGTCCTCAGCCCGGAAGGCGACGGCGTGGTCATGGATGTCAGGAGCCCCGACGGCCCTGGCAGCCATGCCATCGTCACGCACCGAGAATGTCTGAGAAGCCGTCTCCATGAGTCGAGCAACTCGCCGCTGTCCCCGCTGAAGATCCGACCGATGCAAGTGGACGCTCATGAGCAGTTGCGCGGAAGAGTATGGCAGGATCGACGCACTTTCAAGATGGGCTACCGGGAGCCAAATTGGGGAGCCAACACCTTGCGGCTTCCTCGGACTTCTTGCGTCCTCCTTGGAGTGTTTGGCGAGGTCAGAAGCTCCCCGATCGACTCAAATCGACACTCCCAGACTCCCCGGTCTTCCTTCGGGACGAAGAGGTCGTGGGTTCAAATCCCGCCACCCCGACAGGTTGGTTACAGGTCAAGGGCCTGATCGCTGGAGACAGTGGTCAGGCCCTTGATCGTTTGACCGCCGGTCTGAACGGCGCCAGGGGTCACTGGCGGGTTCATAACGAGTCCTCCGAGACACCATCACGCAGCTCAGGAAGACCGTTGCCAACCAGAACGCCGAACTCGCCGAGCTACGACAGCTTGTGACCAACCTGGCACTCGCCAGCGCCGTCCTCACCCAACAGCAGGACGCTCCCGCACCCATACCCGACAAAGTCATCGCACTCCACGCGCCCAGCATTTGATCCAAAGGTCACAGCACCCATCCCGGACGGGGCCGGCTCCCCTGCAACACCTTCATGCAGGCGGCATCGAGCTGGCCACCGGCGTGCTCTTCCCTGATGGCCGCCAAGTCCGTCGGCCGCAGGAGCAGGTCAAGGTGGAGCGCCCGCAGGCGGCGCCGAGGACGAACGGCCTTGACCTGCGATGAGAACCGACCACCATCGCGGCGCCGGGAAGAGCGCGCCGATGGCCTTCACTCACCGCTGGCCGTAGATGGCCCGGTGGGGTGGGTCGGTGACGATCAGCAGGAACTGGTCAGCCGGCTCGCCAGGTGGTTCGGCTGAGACCCGTCACGTCAGGAGGTGGCGCCAGCGGTCGGCTGCCTCCATGATGTCCAGGCTGACGCGTTCCAGGTACGCCGCCGTCTTGGCCAGCCGTCGCCCGATGGGGCTGTCGAGCCCGTACGTCTCGGCCGCCTCCATCGTGGCCCGCGCCGTATGGAGCGTCTGCCGCTCGCTGATCATGATCGCGTGGTACCAGGCGTCGTCGTCGATCGCGTAGATGTCGCGACGCCGCTGCGGATCGCGCTCGCGACGGACAAACCCCTGCTGGACCAGGAAGTTCACGGCGACGGAGACGGAGGCGGGGCTGGCCTTCAGCCTGCGGGTCAGCTCGGCCGCGGTGCGCCGGCCCTCCTCGGACAGCGCCAGGTCGTGATGCACGCGCGCGGCCGTCCTCGGCATCCCCGCTCTGACCGCCATCTCGATGATCTCCTGTTCCATCGTGGCGACCGGCGGTGTGGCCGCGTGTGGGGGTGCCGGTGTGCCGCGCCGCGCCCGCTGCAGCGTCGCTTGGTGCGCCTGCTGGGGCCGGTAGGCGGCGGGGCCGCCGTTGCGGGCGATCTCCCGGGTGATCGTGGAGGTCGGCCGGTCGAGTCGCCTGGCGATCTCGCGGCAGGAGAGTCCGTCGGTGAGTCCGACCGCGATGCGCTGGCGGTCCTGCTGGGTCAATCGTCCTCCTGGCATGCCGCCAGTGTTGCCTTAGCCGCCATTCATTGCAACATGATGTTGCTTTCGTGCGCAGCGTCATTGCACCAACTTATCGCCGTTCACCTGGGTAAATGTCATTTTTCGGATTGACGAGATTCTAAATGCAACGTAGCTTTCGAGTTGCACAAAACACGTACTATCGCGAAGCGAGGAATAGCCATGGGTCGATCTCTCCATGCCGTCAAGAGCAACAGGGTCCGGAGGCCGCGGGCCTTCCGGCGCGCGGCGGTCACGGCGCTGGCGGCCGCGCTGCTGGCCGGAGCGGCCACACCCGCGGTGGCCACAGCGGGTGTGGCCGCTGCGGACAGCCGTGTGGCCGTATCGAAGGCCTCCGCCGGGCAGGATCGCCCGGAGCTGCAGAAGGCCATCCAGGCGTTCGTCGATGCCGGTTTCCTCGGAGTACAGGTGCGCGTGAACGATGGGCGAGGCGAGTGGGTCGGCAGCGCCGGGCAGCGCAAGCTGGGCGCGAGCGCGAAGCCGCCGACGAACGGGCATTTCTGGGTGGGCAGCGTCACCAAGACCTTCCACGCGACCGTGGTGCTGCAGCTGGTGGCCGCGGGCAAGATCGGGCTGGACACGCCGGTGGCCGACTACCTGCCCAAGCTCGGGCTGGACCGGCGGATCACCGTACGGATGCTGCTGCAGCACACCAGCGGATTGTTCAACTACACCGGCGACCTCGACCCCGACGGGACATGGGTGCCGGGGCTCCCCGCGACGGGCAAGGAGTGGCTGGACAACCGGTTCCGCTCCTACCGGCCGGAGGAACTGGTGCGGTTCGCGTTGTCCAAGCCGGCGCGGTTTGAGCCGGGGACGGGCTGGAGCTACTCCAACACCAACTACACGCTGGCCAGACTGCTGATCGAGAAGGTCACCGGCCGCTCGTTCGACGCGGAGCTGAAGCGGCGGATCGTGGGGCCGCTCGGGCTGCGGGACACCGTGGTGCCGGGCAACCGGACGCAGCTGCCCGCTCCGTACGCCCACGGCTACTTCCGCTACCAGGACGCCGGCCAGTGGAAGGTGGTCGACGTCTCCCGCCAGAACCTCTCCCTGGTGGCCGGCGCCGGTGACATGATCTCGACCACCAAGGATCTCCACACGTTCTTCTCCGCGCTGAACGGCGGCAAGCTCCTGCCGGCCAAGCTGCTGGCCGAGATGCGCAAGCCGCACCCGAAGAGCGACCCCCTCTACGGCCGCTACGGCCTCGGAATGTTCGTGCAGGACCTGGGCCCGACCTGCGGCACCGTTCTCAACCACAACGGCAACCCGCCGGGGGGCTACGCGGCGCTGATGTACAGCTCGCCCGACGGCAGCAAGACCCTGACCGCCTCGCTGACCGCCGGCGACGCCGCATTCGACATCGCCAAGTATCCGAAGATGCTGGACGGGCTCGTCAAGGCGGCGTTCTGCGGCGGGCAGGCCGGGTCAGCTGAAGAGGCCGAGTCGGCTGAGTAGGCGGGACCGAGCACCTTGGGCCCGTACACACCGTGACGGCTGTTCTCGTCACGGTGTGCTCGGCGTCTCCTCCTGCTGGCCGATGTGGTCGACGACCTGGATGAGGGCATCACGCGGGTGATCCGGGGCGTGGAACACCTGTCGAACACGCCCAAACAGCAGCTGCTGCGGGAAGCGCTGGGCGCCAGGCCGCCGGTGTGGGCGGATGTGAACACCTCGCCGACGTCACCAAGCGCTGGGCTCAGCTCCGGGTGCCTGAAGCCGGGAACACCCGCCGAGTTCTGACTACGACAACATGACCACGCCGACGAGGAGCACGGCGGCGACGAGCACAACGGCCACGAGCAGGGTCGCCCGGCCGAACCTGCGTCGAATGAACCTAGGGTTGTGAGCCATTCTCAGATTCCTTCGCTTCAGGCGCGCCGTCGGATCGCCAGATAGGCGATACCGGTCAGGACCCAGGTAAGGACGAGGTAGGAGGCCGTTTCCACCCACTGCGTGGGCCAATAGGACAGCCCAAGGCGGCCACGCAACGCCCGGCCGGCGAGCTGACTGATGCCGGCCAGCAGGACGGACAGCGGCATGGCGATGCGGGTGTGCCCGGTCATGGCACCGAGCGCGACGCCGAGCATCAAGGCGAACAGCACTCGGGCGAACGGCACCAGGCCGTGGCTTTCGTAGTACGGCCAGGCCATCGGACCGCCCCCGGTGGAGGGCAGGGCCCAGGCCAGCAGCGTGGCGAGCACCGCCGCCGCGGCCAGAGCGCCGGTGGCCGCGATGGCCAGGATCGCGCCCAGCCAGCGACCGCGCGTCAGGCTCTGGGTCCAGGCGAGCTTGAACGTTCCCGTCTCGAACTCGCGGGCGATCAGCGGGGCGCCCCACACCAGGCAGATCGCCCCTGGCAGGAGGCCGGCCAGTTGTTGGGTGAGTCCGGACAGGTCGGGCTCCACGTGCTCGACAACGGCGGCCACGCCGTACATCAGCACGACCGCGATGATGGCGGCGGCTTGGGCGCGCTGCCCGCGCCAGGCCGCCCACAGCAGCCCCACGGCAGGCCCGATCATCGGGCCGGCTCAGGGTTACGCAGGTAATCCAGCACGAGGTCCTCCATGGTGGTGGCTGAGTGGGAGGCCAGCAGATCGGTGAAACCGCCGCACAGCCGGACCTGGCCGGCGCCGAGCAGGATCAGGTGATCGCAGACCTCGGCCAGGTCGGCGAGGATGTGCGAGGACAACAACACGGTGATCTCCAACTCCCGCACCACGTCCATCACCTGGATGCGCGCCAGCGGATCCAGCTCGGCCAACGGCTCGTCCAGCACCAGCAGGTCCGCCCGCTTGCCGACTGCCAGGGCGAGTGCCACCAGGGTGCGCTGCCCACCGGACAGGCGATCGGCCCGCTGCTGGACGGGGATGTCGTGTGTGAGCAGGAACGAGGTGGCAATGTGCTGGTCCCAGCGAGGGTTGGTCGCGGCGCCGAAACGCAGGAGATCGGCCACGCTCCACCGCCGATACAACGGCTTGTCCTGTGCCACGAATGCCACCCTGGACACCTCGAGCGGCCGGCCGAAGACGCGCACCCGTCCGGTGGTGGGTGTCAGCAGCCCGGTCACCAGGTTCAGCAGCGTGGTCTTGCCCGCCCCGTTCGGCCCGACCAGCGCGCACCGAGCCCCGACGGGCAGCTCGAAGGTGGCTTCCCGGAGCGCCCAGCGCTTGCGGTAACGCTTGCCCAGCTCGCCGGCCTCCAGCGCCTTCACGCCTGCTCCTCGCCGGTCAGCTCACGCTTGCGGCGCAGCAGCTCGGCCCGGCGCGCGTGCGCCCGCACGACCAGCACCAGCGCCGCCGCGACGAACACGCCCCCCACCGCCAGCGCGGCAGCCAGGCCGGTACCGCGCTGCACGGCGATGCCCGCCACGCCCACGGTCGTGACCAGCGACGCGCCCAGGGCGATCCAGGCGGCGATCACCCGGTCGGTGGCGAACAACGGCACCCTGCGCGTCAGCAGCCAGCAGCCGTAGCCGACCCAAGCCAGGCAGAACACGGTGAACAGCGCGAACGCCAGCTGGGTACGGCCCGGCAGCGGACCCGGCTCGCTCCACCACAGCACGGCCACGAACCCCACGCCGGCCAGCCCGGCCAGCAGCGCCGCCACGGCGCGCACCTGCCGCCATGGTGACAGCGACGGCTCAAGCCGCTCGATCATCTCCTGCGCCGACAGACGCGGCTCCTCCTCGATCATGTCCGGTATCCCCTTTCCTCCAGGTGCTCCCGCAGCATCCGCCGAGCTCGATTGAGCCTGGACTTGACCGTGCCGGCCGGGACGAGGCAGATCTGCGCGCACTCCTCCACCGACAGGTCCTCCAGGTAAAACAGGACGAGAATCTCCCGTTCCAGGACCGGTAGGCCCGCCAGTGCGGCGACGAGCTCAGCCCGATCCACCATGGCCTCGACGGGGTCCTCAACCATCGCCTCGTCGGTCGTGAAGCTCTCCCTCTCCCGGGCGTACTCACCGCGCAGGCGGTCGGTCACCGATCGGCGGGCGATCGTGAACAGCCAGGGTGCGAATCGGCCAGGTTCCCGCAGCCGGGGCAGGCCGCGGACCACGGCCAGCCAGATCTCCTGGGTCACGTCGTCGGCCCGCTCACCATCCAGCATCCGCCGCACGTAGGTCCACACCGGCACCCGCCATCGGGCCACCAGCTCGGCCCAGGCAGCCCGCTCGCCCAACTGAGCGCGGACCACCAGCAGCTCATCGGTCATCTCGTCCCTTCCGTCACCTTGCACAGTCGGGCGAGAGGCCGCTCAGGTTCACGGGCACCCACATCATCGCCCTGGCCGGTCATGGTCAATGCGGGTCGAGATCAAGGTGCCGGAAGGCCGCTGGACTGGGCCTTGCGGGCCAAAATCCGTTATGTGGCTATTTATGCGCTCTGATACGTTCTTGATGGGTGTGCCGGGAAGTCTGGTCGGCGGTGAGCGACCCGACCCCTGCGACGAGCGGAGTTCCATGCCCGGCCCCACCCTTCGACGTACCTCGCGCCTGCTCGACAGGAGCACGTGGCCAGAGGCCCGCCGCATCGCCGACATCCTGCGCAAGGAGACCATCGGCGGAGCGTTGCTGCTGGCAGCCGCGCTGGCCGCGCTGGTCTGGGCCAACTCGCCGTGGGCGCAGTCCTACCAGAACCTGCGCGTGATCGAGGTCGGGCCCGCCGCGCTGCACCTGAACCTCGACCTGGCCACCTGGGCCGCGGACGGGTTGCTGGCGATCTTCTTCTTCGTGGCGGGGCTGGAGCTCAAGCGAGAGTTCGTCGCCGGCGACCTGCGTGATCTGCGGCGGGCGGCAGTGCCGGTGGCCGCGGCGGTCGGTGGGGTGGTGGCGCCGGCTCTGGTGTACGTGGCGGTCGCCGGCGGGGCAGGAGCAGCCAGGGGGTGGGCGATCCCCACCGCCACCGACATCGCCTTCGCACTGGCGGTGCTGGCGGTGATCGGCCGGTTCCTGCCCGACGCGTTGCGTACCTTCCTGCTGACCTTGGCAGTGGTGGACGACCTCATCGCCATCGTCATCATCGCCGTCTTCTACACCTCGCAGCTGGCGGTGCTCCCGCTGCTGGGCGCCTTGGTGCCGCTGGTGGTCTTCGCCGCGCTGGTCCGGCGAGGGGTGCGGGCGTGGTGGGCGTTGCTGCCGCTGGCGTTCGCCACCTGGGCGCTGGTGCACGCCTCAGGCGTGCACGCCACCGTGGCCGGGGTGCTGCTGGCGCTCACCGTCCCGGTCCAGCCCGAAGAGCGGCCGGACGGAGCCGCAGGCGAGGCCGGAATGGCCGAGCATTTCGAGCACCGGTTCCGGCCGATCTCGGCAGGGGTTGCCGTGCCCGTTTTCGCGTTCTTCTCCGCCGGGGTCCCCCTCGGCGGGCTGGGCGGCCTGTCCGAGCTGCTGACCGAGCCGGTCGCGATGGGCATCATGGCCGGGCTCCTGGTCGGCAAGCCGCTCGGCATCCTGGCCGCGACCTGGCTGGTGTCCCGCTTCACCCACGCCACCCTGGACGAGGGGCTGGCCTGGATCGACATGGTGGGGCTGGCGATCCTGGCCGGCATCGGGTTCACCGTGTCGCTGCTCATCGGCGAGTTGGCGTTCGGCACCGCGGGCGACGATCAGGTCAAGGTCGCCGTCCTGACGGGCTCGCTGGCCGCCGCGCTGCTGGCCACGGTGATCCTGCGGCTGCGCGCCCGCGTCTACCGGCGCATCCACGAGGCCGAGACCGCCGACTCCGACCAGGACGGAATCCCCGACCTCTACCAGAGTCACTAGCGACTCACAGGTCCTGCCGCTGGTGCCGGGGCGTCAAGTGGCGTCGTCAGCGGCAACGATGCCGGGCTTGAAGAGACGAGCGGACAGCCCTTGACGTGTCCAGGACGTACCGCTCGAAGGACTGCCGCCCCCGCCGTGGGTCGCCGACTCTCCCTTGCGCGACGAGGCTCTCGGCAACCCCATCCCGCTGGCCGACGGCGACACCCCGCTGTTCATCAGGGGCCGAGGTCGTTCCCTCCAGGCTGCCGCCGCTCGGGACCGGCCCTCGGGCCGCATGTCCCAAGCTGGGGCCGTGTACGGCGGCACGACGCGGCGCCGCTGATACCCGCAGAAAACTTCGGAAGTGGTGCCGGCGCCGCCACGCCGTGACAAGCTCCTTCAACCGGGCACCAAGAAGTCCGACGGCTGCCGAAGTGGGATCTGCTGCATGTGATGCGGCATATCAAGGTGGCTGGTCCGCGGTAGCGGGTGGGCGCGTTCGGGCGACGGGCGTGCCTGTTCCGTGCCAGGCCGCCCGTCTGGTATGCGGTGCCGGGGCCTACAGTGCGCGCATCAGCTCATGGCGGCGGCTTGCCTACGCATCAGCAAGTGGCCGCGGCGGAATCGTTCATCCTCCAAAGGCTCGCGCAACATCCGCCCCACCTCGACGAACTCTTCCTTGCGGGCCAGGTCGGCCAAGTCGTCGATCGGCCACCGGTAGGCAGGCGTGACCTTGTGGTCGAACTCCAGCACCGGACCGCCCTCGGATTCGAAGAAACCGAGCAGGAGGTAACCGCCCGGGGCCAGCACCCGGCGGAACTCGGCAAGGTACGGCGGCAGCTCCGGTGGCGGGATGTGGATGACGGAGTACCAGGAGAGCAGACCGCCCAGCTCGCCGTCGGCCACGTCGAAGGCGCCCATCGAACCGACCTCGAAACGCAGGTCAGGATGGTCTTTGCGGGCGATGTCGATCAGTGCGGGAGACAGGTCGATGCCGAAGGCGTCGAGGCCGAGGTTACGCAGGTGTGCCGTCATGTACCCGGGACCGCAGCCGGCCTCGGCGACGGGCCGGGGTCCGTCGGCCTGTACGAGTTCGGCGAACACGGCGACTATCGCGCGATCCAGCGGCAGGCGGTCGAGCGAGTCTCGAGCGAGTCTCGGGCGAGGTCGGCGTAGAGCTCGGCGACGGCGTCGTAGGCGTCCGCCGTCGCGGTCAGATAGGAGGAGGATTCGACCATGGCGGACGACTGTAGTCCACTGGTCGGCAAAGGTCGTCGATCATCGCCCAGTCGGCGCGTCCGTTCCGTTCCGGTCGGCTGACCGCGATCTCGACGAGTGCACGACTGCACCCTTCAGCGTCGCCGCCATCACGCCGTGGGCCGAGGACGCCGCTCTCGGGCGACTTGCCATCGTCGCCACCGACTCCCTCCGCAACACATCCTGGAGAGCCAGACAGCGCCGCCCCTTGAGGCCGGCGGCGAACCCTACCGCGAGTGGCTCGGTTGCGAGATCGACCGCCCCCGGCCGCCGATCTTCGCATTCGCCCTGGTCAGTGCCGGTGAGGCCGGCGGTTGAGTCAGCGGAACTCGACCTCGACACCGCGCTCGGAGAAGATCTCCAGGAGGTCGTCCAGTTCGACGTTCGGTCTCCAATACCGCAGGTCGTGGGTGGGCCGGTCGTAGCCAGGGACGAGATGCCGGCGGGCCACGTCGGAGTGGTGCCAGACCAGCCGGAACGGCCTGGCGGCGCCCCATCCGCCGTAAAGGCAGTCGTTCAGGGCGTCGAGGTTCCAGCCGAAGTAGCCGCCGGGACCGTTGATCGCCTCTCCGACAGCGCAGTAGAAGGCGTCGATGTCGGTGACGAAACGGCCGTCGAGGTGATACGTCGTTCCGGCCGCTTTGTCGGGCAGGCCCCGAAGACGGTGACTGCCCGCCAGGCCAGCCCATTCGTGCCGCAGCAGCCGACCGTAGCGTGCCCACAGGTTGGGCTCGGCAGGGCCGCCGTCGTACCACATCTGGAAGATCTCGCGGGCACCACTCGGCAGCGGCTCCTCCACCCCACCGTCCAGGGCGATGTCCAGCAGGCCGTCGCCCAAACTCGACGGTCGGACGGAGACGACGGCGGCCGACAGCACCCCGGCACCCCCAACGGTGCGTCCGTCGCGTTGGACGGCCATGAGGGACGCCGTGATCCTGCGTCCTTCGACGGGTCCCAGCAGCGGCACCTCAGGGCGGAAACCGATCAGCGTCGCCGGATGGACGGGCGCGGCGGGACGCACGCGGAAGACGCCGGCGACGTCCAGGCACTCGCCGAGCTTCTCGTTGTCGAGCGCGGACAGCCGGAACCCCGTCCCGTCGGGCTTCTCCTCCGGCAGCCCGTTCTCCGGAAGAAGCCGGACATATCCGCGTAAGTCGAGGTCCACCAGGCCGTCCCGCGCCGCCGACGGGCGTCGGCCGACCACGGTGACGTCGATGAGCTCCTCCTCGCACGAGCACCCGTACTCGTACTCCCAGCACTCGGCAGGCCGCTGCTCCGACCGGTGGACGGGCGTCAGGGCGATGCTGGGCAGCCACGCCCGCTCGGTCCCCAGATACCGCAGCGCCTCCAGCAGCGGGCCCGCCGGATCGCAGCCGAGCAGGGTGAAGGTCTCGGGCGGAGGGAAGGGCTCGGGGTCCACGAAGAGCCCGTCGATGTCGTGGCACACGCCCAGCGTGACGTCCGGCTCACCTACTTCACCGGTGTACTCGTCCAGCAGCAACCATCGCGCGCCCGATAAAGGAGAAGTCGTCATCACGACAGACCCTAACGACCGGAGAGCCGACGGGTGTGGCTGAGCGTACCGGCACTTCGTGGGTATTCTCCGCCGTACGGCCCGCCGGCGAGCCGGATCACCGACGTTCCCGCAGCCACTCGGCTCCAAGAACCACCAACTCGCCCCCGCTCCCGTTCCGGGCCGGCAGTGGTTGCACGTGGACGGGAACCGCAGCGCCTGTCCCCGCGAGTCTTCGAGACGCCCAGTCAGGAGGCGCGGTTCTGCCGCGGGGTCTTCTTCCGCCTGAGGCGGCGCGGGCTGGAGCCGCGCGGGTTCTGAACCGGCCCCCTGGGAACGACGCCGAAAGCGCTCAGGCCGTCGCCGCAGATGGCCTCGCCGCCGAACCAGCCCCACAGAAAGAAGATCAGACCGAACACGAGGCCGAGGGTCGCCATCCCGATGAAGAAGTCGAGGAATCCGGCCACTTCGAGCGCGCTGAGCGCCAGGATCGCGAGGATGAGGTCTCTGGTGGGCATGCGGTGGTGCGGGGCGCCCACGGGCCGGTCATCGTGGCTCCATCCCCAGGGGATCCGTCGGCGCAGCCGCCCGGCCGGCCACAGCCGGGTGCCGTCGGGGAGGGTCACCACCGCCCGGCGGAATGGCCACGGGCCGACTCGGACCGAGACCTTGCCGCCCCTGAAGAAATCGGCCCAGTAGGGCATCCGGTCCAGAGCCGGGTGCCAGTAGACCCGCTGAACAAAGCCTCGCTCGTCGTCGGGCGGGATCAGGCGCAGGTAGCCGGTATACCACCGGGCCAGACTCGATCCGTACGTGACCAGCAGCGGCATGGCCCGCCACGAAGCCTCCGGCATCCTGTCGGCCCGCAGGTTGAGCGCCAGGCGGGCGCCGACGAGCACCCCCAGGAAGACGTAGGTCGCGAGCATGGCCAGGAGATAGCGGCTCTGCCAGTCCCCAGGGGGCGGGAACGCCTCCTGCTCGGCGGGGAACACCAGGTCGGCCGGGTTGCCGGGGTCGTAGCGGATGGCCACTACGGACTCCAGGGTCAAGAGGCCACCCCCCTGGACGACGGTGAAGTGCTCGACGTCCTCGGAGTCGGTCCATGTCAGACCTACGGTCTCGGGGACGTCCTTGTCATCGACGTGGCTCACGTACGCGGTGGCACGGGCCGTGGCGCGCGCCTCCTGCGCCGCGACGCCCGCGCATCGCACCCCCAGGATGGCCACGGCCACCAGCATGCCGAGCGTCAAGCCCGTCAACGACACCGCGTTCGTGCGTAAGACAGGGCGCTTTTCCGACCTCATCACGATCCCCCGTCGTCCCGGTACCCGGCCAACGCCCGGGATCTCGGAAAAGTGCCTTGGATCCGTGGCACCTTGGTCCGACGTGATCGCAGCCACCCACGGATCGGTCACGGCTGGAGGGGGATCGGCTTGCCCTGCATCCAGATGCACTGAGAGGTCGCAACCGAGCCGGTCTAACGGCGTGAAGTCCGATCGAGATCGTGCGCGTCAAGCCCGGAGCATCATGTACCGGGCAGTGGGCGTCAGCACACCTTGAAGATGCTCTTCCAGCCGACGGCCGTCTTCTGCTGCGCGTTGCTCCTGGTGGGCAGGGTGAAGTGCACCGGCCCTCTGGCGTTGATCTGGTTGTGCATGCGGCCGGACTGGCCCGAGCCGAACCACTTGTACGAGCCGCGGTAGCGGAGGTTGGTCAGGCCGCACTCGCTGATGACCTGTGTCCGGCCGGTGAAGCCGGGCCCCTCGTAGGCCACGTACGTCGAGCTGGGGCCCTCGGAAGTCGAGGCGTTGGCGGCACCGCCCATGACGGCGAGCAGGGAGGCGGAGATGGCGGAGACGAGGGCGATTTTCTTGATGCTCTTCACTGCGGTCCTCCGGATGCGTCCCAATTGATTACCAAAAGTATTCTTTAAGTCACTTTGAGGAGATAAGTCCCAGGATGCTCACAGGTAGCGGGTAAGGGACCGTCCCTTTTGTGGGTTTTCCTAACGAGAGGAACATATGGAGCAACGCTTGATCGCCACTTGCACCCCACCTACACCACACGTGACAACTGGGTGTAAAGCAGAGGCTCAGCAGTGTGATCACATGCCGGATGCGCCGCAGGAGCCGCACCTTGATCGCTAGCGGGCCGGCTTGCGAGGGTGGATCTCGCGGCGGCTGTCAGCGATCACCATCGCCTCACGACCCTGACACGCCTGTTCGCCGGGAAGGCCTCCGGGTTGCGGGTGGCGGGGTGGTGTCCGGGTGAATCTGCAGGAAGGCGGTCGCTGCGCCGCGGGCTCGTTGGGTGATGTCGTGCGCGTTCGGCGGGTCGACGGTGCGCAGTAGCAGGCCGATCATCAGGTCGCCCCAGAGCAGCGCGGCGAACTGTTCGGCCATCTGGGGCGGGGCACCGCCGAGCAGTCCGTTTGTCGCGGCCTTGGCCATGACCGCGGTCAGGGCGGCGCGGCCGCTCTGGCGGCCGAAGGTGTCCAGCGCGTGGGCGACCTCGGGCGCGCGCACCGCCTCGGCGACCGCCAGCCGGTAGACGGCGATGACGGTGGGACTGGTCGCCTCGGACAGCAGTTGGGTTCCCAGGGCGACGAGCGCGCCTTCGAGGCTCTGGCGGTCGCGGGGCTCGGGCAGGCCGGCAGGCGGCTGCAACCGCTGGGCCTGCTCGCGGATACAGGCGGCGAGCAGTTCCTGTTTGTTGCCGACCAGGGCGTACAGCTCCCGCTTGGAGACCCGCGCGTGCCTGGCGATCTCCAACGTGCTGGTCTGGGTGTAGCCGGCCTCGGTGAACGCCGAGAAGGCCGCGCGGAGTATGCGTTGGCGAGCCGGCGTCTTGCCTGCGCCCTCTTCGTCCGGCGCACCGGCGCCCTCTTCGTCCGGTGTCGACGTCCTGGCTGCGTGCACTGCACTCTCCCTTGCTCTGGTACCCGACGGTACCGTACCATCCGACCGTGGTACCAGTCGGTACCAGGAGGTGGAGGGCATCACAATGGACAAAACCGTGCTCGTGGCCGGTGGCACACAGAGCAAACCCGGGCTACTGCGAGAACCCGGTGTGCCGGTCCGCACATCGGCGCAGCCGTCCCCAGCTGGGGGCCGGGTCCGTCGGCGGACCGTTCAGGCGGGCGGGCTGGAGGTGCCGATCCTTGAGGCCGGGAGCGGGCCGCTCGTCCTCTGCCTCCATGGTTTTCCCGACCATGCCGCCAGCTGGGCGGGGCTTCTCGACCGCTTCGCGCAGGACGGGTACTGGGCGGTCGCTCCCGCCCAGCGCGGATGCTGGCCGGGTGGCGCGGCGCCCGACGGCTCCTATCGCGCGTCGGCGACCGGGCAGGACGTCCTGGACCTCATCGAAGCACTCGGGCGCGAGCGAGCGGATCTCATCGGTCACGACCTCGGCGCCCGGGCGGCGTACGCGGCGGCCAACCTCGACGCGGCACGCGTCCGCAGACTTGTCGGGATGGCGGTCCCCCATGGCCCTCGGCTGCGAACGGCCTGGCTCGCCGACGGCGACCAGCAGCGGCGCAGCTGGTACATGTTCTTCTTCCAGACGGCGCTGGCGGAGCCGGCCGTCGCGCTCGACGACTTCGCCTTCATCGACCGGCTCTGGCGCGAATGGTCACCCGGCTACGAACTGCCGGATGCGGAGCGTTCCGCACTCAAGGAAACTCTCCGCGCCCCTGGAGTCCTGACCGAGGTCCTGGGCCACTACCGCCAGTTGTTCTCGCCCCCCGCGGACGAGGCGACCCGGGCCCTGGAAGCGCGGGCGAGCGGTCCCATCACCGTCCCGTCGCTCTACCTCCACGGGGCCGACGACAACTGCATGTCCGTGGAGTCGAGCGACGGCATGGCCCCCCTGTTCGAGAACGGCTTCGAACGCATCGTCGTCCCCCGTGCGGGCCACTTCCTCCACCTTGAGCAGCCCAAGACCGTGGCCGACCACGTTCTGGGCTTCCTGAACAGCTGACCAACCCCAACAGACGAGAGGGCAAGTCGATGCCGGAACACGATCCCATCCTGATCACAGGTGCCGGAGGCGAAGTGGGTTCTGTGAGCAGAGTGATGGTCCAGATGCTGCTCGCGCAGGGCCGGCGCGTGCGCGCGTTCGTGCGACGCGACGACGAACGCGCGCACGCGCTCCGCCGGGCAGGGGCCGAGGTGATCGTCGGCGATCTCCTCAACGTCGCTCAGGTGACCGCCGCGCTGAAGGGCTGCCGGCGCGTCTACTTCAGCATGAGCCTGTCGCCGTACTACACCGACGCCCTCACCCTGATGGCCGCGGCGGCGCGGGCCCAGGGCGGGATGGAGGTCTTCGTCAACATCTCCGAGTACGAACAGTCGTACATGACGTTCGAGAAGATGAGCGCGCCGGACGAAGAACGGCGGGCGTGGCTCGGCGGGCTCGTCACGGACTGGTCACCCCAGCAGCGGGCCCACTGGATCTCCGAGCAGGTGCTGGACTGGTCCGGCCTCCCGACCGTCAACGTACGGGCGACCATATTCGTCGAGAATCCCATCCTGACCATGCTGGCGCTGGAACCGCTGCGCCGCGGGGAACTGCGCCTGCCCTTCGGCTCCCAGAGGGTCGCGCCCATCGCCGGCCACGACGTGGCTGAGCTGTGCGTGAAGATCCTGGTCGACCCGGCGCCGTACCTCTCGAAGTCCTACGCGCTCACCGGATCGGAGCTGAAGGACATGCATGGGTTCGCGGAGGACTACGGCGCCGCGCTGGGACGCCACGTCGCCTACGTTCCCGAGAACGTCGAAACGTGGAACGAGACCTACGTGGACAGGGCCCTGGCCGGGAACCCGCATGCGGCCGAGCATCTGAAGACCCTGACCAGGCTGCTCGCCGGCGGCCGTTACGACGTCGTCAGCGATGAGCTGGCGACCCTGCTCGGGCGCCGGCCGAAGGACGTGCGGTGGGCGCTGCGGAACAATCAGCGCATCCAGCGGCTGAGGGCTGACTGAAGAGCATGGCGAGGTGGTGCGCTCATCCTCTGAACGGGCATCACCCCGGCCGCTGAACCCACCGCCCCCACGTCGTGACGAGTGGCCGGTAGCCCTGGCGGGCCCAGAAGGGGACGGACCGCGGGTTCGGGGCCGCGGTCTCGACGCCTGCCGCCGCCTCGGCATGGGCGTGGACGGCCAGTGCGGCGCCGATGCCGCGGCCCCCGCCGCCCGGGCGCGCGTAGGCGGCGGGCATCGAGGGCAGCACCGTGACCCAGCCGAACTGCGCCTCGTAGGCGACCGGCTCCAGGTACAGCCGGCACATGGCATCCAGATCGTCCGCCACGGCCCGCCGTACACCAGCGGCCGGCCGCTCCCCGGCCGAACGGCGAGGTCGCGGCCCCCACAGTTACAGAGGTTGCCTTGGGGGAAGCGGAACGGGGAGGCCGCTGGGTCCTCGAACGCTAGGCATGGGTGATCAAGACATGGGGAAAGACCTTTCTGCCCCGATGCTCACTCCTGGTGAACAGGACATCGGAGAGCGTCACCATTGGTGATCGTCATCACCGTCTCCCTGGGGGCGGCGTGCCTGCTGGGCGTCGGCTTCGTCGCCCAGCAGCATGCCGCGTACCGCGAGCCTCTGGAGGAGATGCTGCACGCGCGCCTGCTGCTGAACCTCATGCGCATGCCGTTGTGGCTGACCGGGCTCGGGCTGATGGTGTGCGGCCAGATCCTCGGCGCCATCGCGCTGCGGGGCGCGAACGTGTCGCTGGCGGCGCTCCCGGTGGTCGTGGTCGCGGCGGCGCTGGTCTGCTACGGCCTGCGACGCTCCCTGAAGATCAAGGCGATCATGCTCGCGGCCGCCGGGGTGCTGTACGGGCTGCAGGACGTGCTGACCCGCGGCTCCCTGCTCACGCTGGACAGCGGGCTGAGCGTACTGGCGACCTGGCAGCTGTACGCCTTGCCGAGCGTCGCCGTGGTGGGGCTGCTCCTCAACCAGAGCGCGTTCGACGCCGCTCCGCTCCAGATCTCCCTGCCGGCCACCACGGTCGCCGAGCCGATCTGCGGGATCGTGCTGGGTGTGGCGATCTTCGCCGAACGCCTGCTGGTCACCCCGGCGGCGCTCGCGGGCGAGGTGGCCGGTCTGGTCGCGATGGTGGCCGGCATCGTCATCCTCGGCCGGTCCCCGTACCTGGCGAAGCCCGCGCAGCCCGCCCTCCAAGGCCGGCGCGGGGAGGAGCGGTGATCTCCGTGATCATGGCCGTGGGATAGACCCCGATGTCCGCGAATCCGGGGGACGAGCGACGCCCCGAGCATGCCGTGCTCGACTGGGTCGCACGAAGAACGATGGCCGTGGTGGGAGGGCCCGCGCGGTTCCGGGTCATCGCGATGCTCGCCTGCGTTCTCGCGCTCGTCACCGTCGACCAGGGGACTCTCGGCGCGGTGGGCCTGGAGATCCAGCGGTCCATGGACCTCACCAACACCGAGCTCGGATCGTTGTCCGCCGTGTCCTCCGCGGCCGGCGCCGCTGCCGTCCTGCACGTCGGCGTCCTGACGGACCGCGTCAACCGGGTACGGTTCCTCACCGCCTGCATCGCCCTGTGGAGCCTGGCCATGGTCGCCGGCGCCTTGGCCGATTCGCTGTCGTGGCTCCTGTGCTCCCGGATAGCGGCCGGGGCCCTGACCGCCGCCGCCGGGCCCTCGGTCGTCTCGCTCGTCGGCGACTACTTCCCCGCCTCGGAACGGGGCCGCATCTACGGCTTCATCCTGAGCGGCGAGATGCTCGGCGTCGGGTTCGGCCTGCTGGCGGGGAGCACCCTCGCGCATCTGCTGTCGTGGCGCGCCGCGTTCTGGTTCCTCGCGCTCGTGGGGATCGTCTTCGTCTTCGTCATCGCGCGCAAGCTGCCGGAGCCCGAACGCGGCGGCCAGAGCCGGCTGCCCGCGGTGACGCCCGGCAAGAGGGCAACCCCAGCCCACGACGACACGGCGCGGCGCGCGGTGCGCCGGCGCGGGATCGGGCCCGATCCGGCGGCGCTGCTCCGCCGCGACCCCGCGCGTATGTCCCTGTGGCAGGCGATCCGGTACGTGCTGAGCATCCGGACGAACGTCGCCTTGATCGTCGCCTCGGTGATCGGATATTTCTTCTTCGCCGGCCTGCGCACCTTCGCCATCGTCTTCGTCCATCAGCAGTACGGCCTCAGCCAGGCGGCGCTGACGGGCCTGATTCTGCTGGTGGGCGTCGGGGCCCTGCTGGGGGTGCTCAGCGGCGGGCGCCTCGCCGACCACCTCACCCGCCGCGGGCACATCAGCGCTCGTATGGTGGTCCCCGCGATCGGCTACGGCACCGCCGCGGTCTTCTTCGTCCCCGGGCTGCTCACCACGTCGTCGGCGATCGCGCTGCCGTTCCTGTTCGTGGCGGCCGCGGCGTCGGCGGCGGCCATTCCCCCGCTGGACGCCGCCCGCCTCGACGTCGTCCACTTCCGGCTCTGGGGACGCGCGGAGAGCATCCGCACGTTCCTGCGCGTGGGCGGGGAGGCCGTCGCCCCGGTGGTCTTCGGCGTGCTGGCCGACGTGCTCGGCCCGGGCGGCACGACCAGCGCGCAGGGGTTGCGGTACGCCTTCCTGATCATGCTGGTGCCCCTGGTGGCGAACGCGGTCGTGCTCCTGCACGGCAGGCATGCCTACCCGCGCGACGTCGCCGCGGCCGCCGCCTCCGAACGCATGCGCGGCTGAGCCGTCGTCAGGCGCTCCTGATGGCCCGCAGCGACTCCTTCAGCGAGCCGATCGTGGCCAGGACGGCGGTCGGCTCGTACCCGCAGTGCGCCATGCGAGGATGTAGCCGCCGACGCGCAGGCTCTGCCGCAGCGGGATCGTCATGACAGCACTCCCTTGGTCGGCGTCGGGTCCTCAGTGGTCCCTGGAAGTGATGAATCGGGCGATGTGCCGGAATTCCTCGCGTACGTCTGCGGGCATGTCCACGTCGTCAAGGCACCGGGTCGCGGCCTCAAGGCGCCGCGTGGCCTCCAGCTCGGCCCACGCCCGGCCGCCCGCCTCCTCGACCAGGCAGGCGGCCTCCCGCAGGTCGGCCTCGCTCAGCTGCCCTGGCCCGGCCAGCAGCGCGGCCAGGCGGCCTCCGGCCTCCGTACGGCCGGTCAGCGCGGCGACCACGGGCAGGCTCTTCTTACGGGTCCGCAGGTCCGCCAGCACCGGCTTGCCCGTCACCTCGGCCCGCCCCCAGATGCCCAGCAGGTCGTCGGCCAGCTGGAAGGCCAGCCCGGCCTCGGTGCCGAACGCCGCCAGCACGTCGGCCAGCCGGACCGGGCCCTCCACCGCCGTGACACCGATCGAGCAGGCGCAGGACAGCAGCGCCGCGGTCTTGTGCCACGACATCCGCAGGCACTCCTCCCGCGTCACGTCGGCACGATCCTCGAACTCCAGGTCGAGGGCCTGACCCGCGATCAGCGAGAGCGTCGCCCGATGGAGCGTGCGGGCGGCCGCCACGTAGCCCGGGGTCCCCTGCTCCAGCAGGAGCTCCCCGGCCAGGGCGAACAGCGCGTTGCCGCACAGGATCGCCTGGGAGCGGCCGAAGACCGTCCAGGCGGCCGGCCGGTGCCGCCGTACCGGGTCGTCGTCCATGACGTCGTCGTGCAGGAGGGAGAACGCGTGCACCAGCTCCACCGCCACGGCGGCGGGCAGGCACCGCTCGACGTCCGCGCCCGCCGCCCGGCCCGACAGCACCACGAGCGCGGACCGCAGCGCCTTGCCGCCGGCGGCGTAGGGCCGTCCGTCACCGTCGGTCCAGCCGAAGTGGTGGCGGGCGACGCGCGCCACGTGCGGGTCGAGCCGGTCGACAGCCTCGCGCAGCATGGGCTCGACCAGCTCGCGGGCGGCCCCGGCGGGCGGCAGGGTCAGCGTCATGACCCGCTCTCCCGGCGCGACTTTTCCGGCGACCCGGGCGAATGGCACCTATGTGATAGCACGACAAACAAAGTATCCGCCGCCATGCCTCACAAACGTGACAATATTGCTTCTATACCCTCGCTTGCATTAATCCACGTATATTTGGAAAACGGTGGCGCGCCGCTTCTCGGCGCGCACCGAATGATTCGCCCGAAGGCGTCAACGTCGTTGCATGGACCTCGTGCCGAGCATTATGCAGGCCAGGCCGCACGCGGTGATGACCACCCCCGTGATGACGTTGCTGATGATCGTGCCGGCGCTGGCTCCGTGTGGCGGCAGCACCCACGGGGCGATGATCGTCCAGACTCCGATGATCGGGATGACCCACGCCACTCCGTGGATCCGGCCGTAGGCCGCGGCGATCCCGGCCGCGAGCAGCACCAGGGCGATGCCGGTGATCAGATTGTTGACGGTCAGGGTCGTGTGCCTGAAGAACCCCACCACCCATGGCGAGATGGCGAGATAGAGACCGCTCAGAAAGGCCAGTCCGCTGACAGACTGCCCCGACGGGCTCTGCGCGGCCAAATCGTATTGAGCGCGCAGGGCTGCTATGTCGGGGTGCTGACCCATGTCCATTGTCGGTCGGGTCGGACGGTCGGCCATGTCACACACACCACCTTCCGCATGTCGCGTGGAAGTACGGATATGAAAACCCCTTCCCGCACCGTCGCGCCGACACGCACACGCGGGGAAACATCTCTTCAAATCGCTTTAGCCGGGCTTGGGCCACCGGTTCGGAATTTCCATTTGCGCACCGACGGGCCGGTCCGCGCCCGGCACGTCCTCGCGGAGGAACAGGTCGGGGTGCCGTTCCGCCCACAGTTCCTCGTCCAGGTGGTGGTCCCGCCATTCCGCCGGCGGGCCGGCCAGCCAGTCGTGGCCGAAGATCGCGTACGGATAGTCCGCCCGCGCACCCTCCAGCTCGTACTGGCCCAGGTAGTCCATCAACGGCCGCCACCACTGCCCGTTCACGACGACCAGGTACGAGGCCGCCAGCCCCGGCTCGTGCAGCCAGTCGCGCATGAGGCGCGCCTGGAACACGTCCGTGATGGGAGAGGGCTCGGCCTTGACGACCGGGCAGATCAGGTGCCGCGCGATCGCGACGTGCATCCCGAGCGGCACCGCCATGCGCCCGCTCACGTCGCGCCAGATGTCGGCCACGACCGGATCGGCCTCCAGTTCCTCTCGCTCCGGCGTCCGCAGGGTCAGCCGGCTCATGAAGGCCCGCAGCCGGTCGCTCTCGCGGCACCGCAGCAGCCAGAACGCCTCTGGCCGGCGGTCCAGCCAGAACCGGACGGTCGCGGCCGTGAACTCCCCGTGGCTCTCGCGCGCCATGGCGACCAGTTCGTCGTGGTCGGCGGGGGTCGCCGGGGACGACCGCACCTGCGCCTCGCCGACCTTCGAGACGTACCGGGACATGACCCCGCCGCGCCGGCGCAGGTGGCCGATCGTCCGCATGACCGCCACGCCGGCGTGCGGGTCGCGGGCGTCGCGCAGGCGCTCGTCCATGACGTACCGGCGGATCCGCCGGTGCATCCGCTCGTAGCCGACGGGGTCCCGCCACCGCAGGTGGTAGTCGAGGGCCTTGCGCAGCACACCGTTGATGTCCAGGCCGTGAGCGGCGGTGTCGACGTACGGCTGCGCCCGGAGCCAGTCGAACAGCTCCGCCGCCCGGCCGTCGGGCACCACCGCGCCGAGGAGATCCTCGGTGGTGTTGCGGGCGTGCGCGCACACGTACAGCGCCCACCGGTGCTGATCCGTCGGCACGCTCCCGGCCAGGCGCGCGAGCACCTCGTCGACGACGTCGCGTACGGCGTCGCGGCGCGACGGCTGCCCCGCGGCCGCCATGCTCCTGCCGACCACCGCGGCGAGCGACAGGACGAAGGGGTTGCCGGCGGCGAAGTCCACGATGGATTTCCGGAGGCCGGGGTCGACGCCCCGGGATTCGACCAGCGCGGTGGACTCCGCCGCGGTGAGGGCGTCGAGGTGGCGGATGACGATCTTCCCGGACCAGGCCGGATCGGTGAGCCAGGCGGCGCTCGGCCCGGTCCGGCCCGCCATCACGACGATCGCGTCGCCGGGCAGCCCCGGGAGGTAGTCGTCGCGGAGCCACGGTTCGAGGTCTGCCGGCTCCTCGAAGGAGTCGACGAGCAGAACCGGGCCCGAGACGCCGGAGAGCTCCTCCGCGAATCGCCCGAGGCGTTCGCGCGCTTCGGCCGGGCCGCCGTGAAAGTGCCATACCCGCCGGCCCGCGGCGACGGCGTCGGCGGCGAGCTCGCGCAGCAGCGTCGACTTGCCGATGCCGGCGGGTCCGCGGACGAACAGCAGACGCTCGCCCCGGCCCTCCTTCAACAGGTCCTGGAAGGCGGCCCGTTCCGCGTCCCTCCCGACGAACCGCCAAACGGGCGGCCGCTCCGGCTCAGGCGACGGTGGCTCCTCCGGCGAGCGCACTGCCCATGGAGCGAGGGCGAACTCGTCGTCGTGGTCCGCGTCGGCCCGGAGGATCCTGTCGTGGATCTCCCGCAGCCGCGGCCCCGGGCTGACGCCCAGCTCCTTGCCCAGCAGGTCGTAGACCGTCCGGTAGACCTCGAGCGCCTCCGCCCGCCGGCCGCAGCGGTACAGCGCGAGGAGGTAGATCTCGTACAGCGACTCTTCGAGCCGGTTCAGCTGGATGAACAGCGGGACCTCGGCCACCACCTCGGCGTGCTCCCCTCGCTCCAGGCGGAGCTGCAGCAACTCCTGGGTGGCGATCAGCTTCAGTTGTTCCAGCCGGAACCGCTCGCATTCGGCGGCCGCGCCCGGGACCCCGGCCAGCGCCGTGCCCGTCCAGAGGCCCAGCGCCCGCTCCAGACGGCTCGCGGCCACCGCGAGCTGCCCGCTCGCGCGCTCCTGCCGGGCGGTATCGACCAGATCGGCGAACTCGGTGGCGTCCAGCGCGCACAGCGACGGGTCGAGCATGTAGCCCCCGGACCGGGAGCTGATCGCCGAACCCAGTCCGTGCTCGGCCAGCAGCCGCCGGATGCGGGAGATGTAGGTACGGATGACGGCTTCGCCGGTGGCCGGCGCCTGGTCGCCCCACACTCCGCTGATCAGCTCGCCCATCTGTACAAATCTGCCGCTGTTGACCAGCAACAGCATCAGGACGGCCTGTTGTTGCGGCGCGCCGAGATCCATCCGCGCTGCACCGCAGTAGAGGCCGGGCGGTCCGAGAACGGTGAACCTGCAGGGAGCAGAGACGACGTTCGGCTGTCGATTCACGATCGAAGTGCTTTCCTTGCGACAGTGCACGTCCGGCTCGCCGTGCGGGCCTGCGGTAGTAGATCCCGGCCCGGACCCCCTTCGCGCCCGTCACATGACGCCGTACGCGTACGTCATCCCAGGTGGCCCGGGGAAAGGTCGGAAATCTCACAGACAGCCGACATGTGCCCAAAGTCCCGACGCGGCGTCAGTAGGGTCGGTCAGGACGCCCGGCACGGCTTCGGAGCGTCATCGACGGATCGCGCTACGCGAGAGGGCGGGGGAACCTCGATGGGCGGGATGAGCTTCGGACTGCTGGGACCGGTCAGGGTGTGGAGCGGCGGGGAAGAGCTGGACGTGGGGTTCCCGCAACAGCGGGGAGTGCTCGCCCTGCTGCTCCTGAGCGAGGGGCGCCAGGTCACGACCGACGAGATCGTGGATGCGTTGTGGGGCCGCGAGGCGCCGCGCAGCGCCGTCGTGAGCACCCGCACCTACGTCTCCCGCCTGCGCCGGGTGCTGGCCGGCGGCGGTGCGGCCGGGCTGGGCACCGAGGCGGAGATCAGATCGGTGGGCCGTGGCTACCAGCTGGTCGCCGCCCCCGGCGCGGTCGACGTGACGGTGTTCCGCCGGACCACCGCCGCCGCCCGGCAGGCCCGCGAGCAGGGCAGGATCGCGGAGGCCTCCGGGCTGCTGGGTGACGCGCTGGCGCTGTGGCGTGGACCGGCGCTCGACGGATTGGGCGGCGCCTTCTTCGAGGGCCGCCGCGCCTGGCTGGAGCAGCTGCGCGCGTCGGCCATGGAGGAGCGCTGGGCGCTCGACATCGAACAGGGCGACTGCGGCGGGGCGGTCGCCGAGCTGACGCTCGCGACGGCGGCGGAGCCCTACCGCGAGCGGTTGTGGGAGTTGCTGATGTGGGCCTTCGACCGCGACGGCCACCGCGAGGAGGCTCTGTCGGCCTACCACCGGATCGCCCGGCTGCTGAACGACGATCTGGGCCTGGAGCCCGGCCCCGGACTGCGCAGGATGTTCGCCCGGATCAGGACGGCGGCCGACGCCTCACTGGTCTGAGCCGCCCCACGGGCCGGACCGTTCGTCGAGGGACCTGAGCACCCGCGCGAGATCGGCCCGCGAGCTCACCCCCAGCTTGGGAAAAATCCGGTGCAGGTGAGTGCTGACGGTCCGGTGAGAAAGGTACAGCCGCTGTCCGATCTCCCGGTTGGTCAGCCCCTCGGCGGCCAGTTGCGCGATGCTCAGCTCGTGCGGGGTGAGTTTGTCCCTCGCGTCCGGGTCGCGGTTCGGGCTCGACTCCCCCGCGCCGCGCAGCTCCCGTCGTGCGCGCTCGCTCCATGCGGCCATGCCGAGCGCGTCGAAGGTCTCCCTGGCCGTCCGCAGGTGCGGCCGGGACTCCGCGGCCCGGCGCCGCCGCCGCAACCATTCGCCGAACGCCAGGTGGAGACGTCCGCGTTCGGCCGGCCATCCGGTCAGGTCCACGCGCAGCGCGGCGGTGAACAGATTCTCCGCCTCCTCGTCCGGGGCGAGCACGGCACGTGCGTAGCGCAATCCGATGTGCAGCGCCGGTGACGGCGTCGACGCGGCCGGCGGCTCCAGGTCGCGCACGATGTCCCGCATGACGTCGGTCCGCCCGGCGCGCACGGCGGCCTCGGTGAGCTCCGGCAGGCAGTAGGCGCGCAGGGCCAGCTGGTAGGCGGGGTCCGCGGGGTCGAGGATCCGGCTCAGGGCGGCGAACGCGTCGTCGAACCGCCCCTCGCTCAAGGCCACGAGCCCGCGCGTGAGCTGGACGGTGGCCAGGACGGGCCGGGCGCCTACGGGGAGCGCGACCCGTTCGGCCTCGTCGGCGAGTGCGCCTGCCTGCCCGTGGTCGCCCCGCAGCGCGGCGATCTCGGCCTGGACTGCCGTGGCCAGCCCGTACATGAACGGCTGGCCGGTCTCCCGGGCGAACGTGGCGGCCTCCGCCGCGGCCGGCAGGGCCGCGGCCAGGTCGCCGAGCCGGGCCCCGCTCCACGCCTGTACGGCCAGCGCCCGGGGCAGCAGGCCGAGCCGGCCCTGGGCGCGCAGGACGGGCGCGGCCGCCGCGGAGAAGCGGGCGGCCAGGTCGAACGCCCCGACCTGCAGCGCCGCGCTGCCCAGGTAACGATCGCCCTCCGGGTCGGTGCCGGCCACGGCGGCCAGCTCGCGCAGCCTGTCGAGCGCGACGCGGCCCCGCTCGAAAGGCGCGACGTACGCGGCCACCGCGACCATGCGCGGATCGCCGGCGGGGACGGGCAGCCGGTCGGCCACGTCCAGCAGCGCACGACGGCCGGCCGGGCCCGGTTCGGACCAGAAGCAGCGCATGGCGGCGCTCCACAGGATCCGGGCAGCCGCCTCGGCCTGCCCGTCGGCGGCCACCGAGGCGGCCAGCTCGGCCAGCTCCGGCACGCGGGAGAGGTCCTCGCGGACCCCGTCCTCGAAGCTGCTGAGCAGCCACGCGGCGGTGGCCCGCCGACGCGGCGAGAGTTCGAGGGCCTGCGCGTCGCGCACCAGCCGCTCGGACGCGCCACGGCTGCCGGCCTCGACCGCGAGCTCGGCGGCTTTCAGCAGCCTGTCCGCCTTCCGGTCCTGCCCCTCGCTCAGCCGGGCCGCCTGCTCGTACGCCGCGACCGCGGCGGCGACCCCGCCCCGGCGCCGGGCCCGGTCGGCCGTGCGATCCAGCTCGGCCGCCACCGCCTCGTCGGCTCCGGACGTCGCGGCGGCCCGGTGCCACGCCCGCCGGTCCGGCCCGTCGCGCAGCGTCTGAGCGAGCGCCAGGTGAGCCTGCCGCCGCTCGGCGAGCGCCGAAGCAGCCGGAATGGCCGCCCGCATCAGGGGGTGGCGGAACCTCACCACGCCGACGCCGAGCTCGATCAGGCGGACCTCGACGGCCGGTGCGAGGATCTCCAGCTCGGCCGCCGACCCCAGGATCACTCCCGTGGCCGCGAGCGTCTCGGAGACCGAATCACTCTCGTTGAGCGCCGCGACCAGCAGTGCGGTGCGGGTCGGCGCCGGCAAGGCGGCGACCCGGGCGGTGAACGCCCGCTCAAGACGCTCGCTCAGCGGCAGCGTCGGACCGAGCTCGCCGAAGGGCGACGCCGGCTCGCCCTGGCGTCCCAGTGCCGCCGGCAGCTCGGTCAGCGCCAGCGGGTTCCCGGCGGCCTCCGCCAGCAGCCGCGCCCGGACCGCTGGGGTGAGGCCGGTGGCGGTCAAGTCCAGGAGCTCGGCGGCGCACTCGTCGGAGAGGCGATCGACGGGCATCGGGGACAGCCCGGTCTCCTGCAAGGAAGTACGCTCTCCCTCCCTGAGGGTCGCGACCATGGCGATGGGCTCGGACTCGATCCGGCGCGCCACGAAGGCGAGGATGTCGGCGCTGGCGCAGTCGAGCCAGTGCACGTCCTCCGCGACGACCAGCAGCGGCCGGACGGCGGCCGTCTCGGCCAGCAGGGTCAGCGTGGCCAGGCCGATGAGGTACGCGCTGGGTTCGGCCCCTTCGGCGAGGCCCAGCGCGCAGCGCAGGGCGTCACGCTGCGGGGCCGGCAGCGCGTCCACGCCTGCCCGGACCGGGTACAGCAGCTGGTGCAACCCGGCGAAGGCGAGCTGCCGCTCGGCCTGCACGCCGGTCATCGTCAGCACGCGCAGGCCCGCGGCCGATGCCGCCGAGACGGCCTCCGCCACGAGCGCGGACTTCCCGATGCCGGCCTCACCCTGGATGAGAACGCCGCTGCGCTCCGCGGGGTCGTCGATGAGCTCGGCCAGGGCCTTCAGCTCGGCTTCCCGCCCAAAAAGGCGCATGGTACGGCGCTCCTCCCCTCAGCGGTCTCGGCCGGCTCCCCAACCGTTCGAGTCCCGCCGTGACCCTACCCAAAGCGCCCGAGCACGACAGAACGTATATGTCCTGGACAGACGTCTGCCGCGGACGCAACCGTTCGTCAACGTGACCTCTTCCCGCTGCCTCTACGCTTCCCGGCATGTCGACCGACACCGAGGCCGTGGCCGTCACCGAGACCCGCCTCATCCACGCGTTCCACCGGCGTGCCACCACGTTGTTGTGCGAGGCCGCCCTCCGGCCCTCCGTCCCCCTCCCGGCCCTGGCCGAGCTGCGCGAGTTCCTCGTCAAGAACCTGCGCCACCATCACGAGACCGAGGATCACCAGCTGTGGCCGATGATCGCGGCGGTGGCGCCGGAGGCGGCGGCGCGGTTCGCCGTCCTGAGCGAGGAACACGACGAGCTCGACGCCGCGCTCGACGCCCTCGAAGCCGTGCCCGTCCGCGAGGACGGTGACCGCCCGGGGCTCCGGCAGGCGGCCGAGGCGGTACGGGCCCTGGTGCACCGGCACCTGGAGCACGAGGAGCCGCTGCTGCTCCCGGCCCTGCGCGAGCACATCTCGCCGGAGGAGTGGTCCGCCTTCTCGCGCGCGACGGTCGCGACCTCGCCGACCGAGGCGGCGCACCTGGTCGTGGGCTTCCTTGACCAGGTCGGCACGCCCGAGGAGGTCGCGCTCGTCCTGTCCGGTCTGCCGGAGCCCGCGCGGCAGTTCGTGCCGGCGATGCGCGAGCAGGCGCGGGCCGCCCTCGCGGTCCTGTCCGGCGCCGGGGAAGGCTGAAACGTGGCAATGCTCAGCCGCTGGTCGGATGACATCGAGCAGATCGACCGGCTGCCGGCCTGAGCAGCCAGGTCAGCGCGCCTGCGGGGCGCCGGCGCCGCGCAGCAGTGTGTCGACCACGACGTCCGCGGCCTGTGCGGGGCTCAGCTCGGGCAGGTCCTCGGCGGCGTGGACCATCAGCGGCGACAGGACCGCGGCCACCCAGCCGGGCGGCAGATCGGAGCGCAGCAGGCCCTCGTCGGTGGCGCGCCGCAGGAAGGCGTCGACCTCGTCGATCAGGCCGCGCCGACGCTCGCGGAGCGCCGCCTCGCGGAGCATGCGGCTCGTCTCCACGGGCCACTTGCGGTTGACGGCGATGATGCCCTCGACGTAACGGTGCAGCGCGACCGCGACCGGGGCCTCGCGTAGCCTGGCGGCCTCGATGGCCTGCTCGACCGCGTCGTAGCGCGCGCCGTAGACGGCGGCCATGAGCTCTTCGCGGGAGGCGAAGCGGCGGTAGACCGTACGGCGGTCCACCCCTGCCGCGGCGGCGATGGCGGCGATGGTCGCCGAGGGATCGTCGGCGAGCATGCGGGCGCCCATGCTCAGGACGCGTTCGAGGTTGCGCGTCGCGTCTGCTCTCACCTGGCCAAGATATACCTCCTGTCACATAGACGGGGAAGTTAAACGCTTGATCGCTACTCCCATGAGGCACTTAAGCAGCCCGCGTGACTGACCGTCAGGTGACGGATGTGGCCGCGGCCCTCCCCCGGCGACAGTGACGTACCAGAACCACCACCCGATAGCCGCCGAAAGAGAGATCACGACCATGGACATGAAGCTCGAAGTCGTCGTCCTGCCCGTATCCGACGTCGATCGCGCCAAGGACTTCTACACCCGGCAGATGGGTTTCCGCCTCGACGCGGACTTCGCCATCAACGACGGTTACCGGATCATTCAGGTCACTCCCCCGGGCTCCGCGTGCTCGATCATCTTCGGCGCCGGCATCACCGACTCCGAACCCGGCACGATCCAGGGACTGCACCTGATCGTGTCCGACATCGAGCAGGCCCGGAAGGAGCTGGCCGGTCGCGGCGTCGACGTCACCGGCCCGTTCCACGACGCCACCGGCGCCTTCCACCAGGCCGGGGAGACCGGCCGCGTCGCGGGCCTGCACCCCCAGCGCTCCAGCTACGGCTCCTTCGCCGCATTCGCCGACCCCGACGGCAACCGCTGGTTCCTTCAGGAGATCACCGAACGGCTTCCTGGCCGCTGACCGGCGGCACCCCCGGAACACAGCCACGGTCCGGTCGGCGAGAACGTCGCCGGCCGGACCACCGGACCCGTGCCGGCGCATGGCGACCGCCTGGCCGCGCACCCCGCACCGGCGCCGCAGCCAGGCATCCTCTCCGCCACCGTGCCCGCCATCAATGAAGTAGCGCACAACGAAGTGAAGGTTTCAAATCTAAGTGCTACATTGATGAGACAGTTAGAACGTGGAGAGGAGAGACGCATGACCAGGACCTGGTTGATCACCGGGGCATCGCGCGGCTTCGGGCGCAGGCTCGCCGAGGCCGTCCTGGAGGCGGGTGAGCAGGTCGTCGCCACCGCACGCCGCCCGGAGCAGCTGGACGACCTGGTGGCCCGCCACGGCGAGCGGATACGCGCGGTCGCGCTGGACGTCACCGACGCCGCCGCGGCCTCCCACGCGGTGAAGGAGGCCACCGGGACCTTCGGCCGCCTCGACGTGGTCGTCAACAACGCCGGCTACGCGAACAGCGCACCGATCGAGGAGATGGCGGAAGAGGACTTCCGCGCCCAGATCGAGACCAACCTCTTCGGCGTCGTGAACGTGACGCGGGCCGCGCTGCCCGTCCTGCGGGCACAGCGGTCGGGGGTCTTCGTGCAGTTCTCCTCCATCGGGGGACGCGTGGGCGGCACTCCCGGGATGGGCGCCTACCAGACCGCGAAGTTCGCGGTCGAGGGCTTCTCCGAGGTGCTCGCCAACGAGGTCGCGCCGTTCGGGGTGAAGGTCGTCATCGTCGAGCCGGGCGCGTTCCGCACCGACTGGCAGGGCTCTTCGATGGAGATCCGCCCCGTCGGCCCCGACTACGAGGAGACGGTGGGTGCTGTCCACCGCTACCGGCGGGACACCGACGGCACCCAGCCCGGCGATCCGGCCCGCGCCGCGAAGATCATCATCGACGTGGCCGGCTCCGACGACCCGCCGCGGCGGCTCCTGCTCGGGGGCGACGCCGTCGCGACCGCCCAGAAGGCCGCGGAGATCCGCGCCGCCGAGACCGAGAAGTGGGCCGGCGTGAGCCGCTCGGCCGACTACCCCGCGGACGAACGGTAGACAGCACCGGCTCTCCTTCAAGAGCTATTCTAAGATTCCTTAGAACATCAAAGGAGACAGATGTCTTACCCCGAGCCCCGCTACCTGGCAGAGACCGGCGCGCACAGTGGTGTCGTGCGCACGGCGGACACACCGCCCGACCTGTCGATGGCCAGCGGCACGCAGGTGCACTACCTCGGCACGGGCGGCTCGACGAACGGCGCGTTCGGCCTTTACCGGTGGGAGATGGGCCCGCGCCCGTCCGGTCCCGGCGCGCACTTCCACCGCACGATGACCGAGTCGTTCTACGTGCTGTCCGGCACCATCCGGCTCTTCAACGGCGAGAAGTGGGCCGAGGGGAAGCCCGGCGACTTCCTGTTCGTGCCCGAGGGCGGCGTGCACGCCTTCCGCAACGAGTCCGGCGAGCCCGCCTCGATGCTGATCCTCTTCACCCCGGGCGCGCCCCGCGAGGCGTACTTCGAGGAGCTCGCCGACATTTCGAACACCGGACGCCAACTCGGTCCCGAGGAGTGGACGGAGCTGTTCCTGCGTCACGACCAGTACATGGTCTGATGCCCGAGTCCCCGGAGGAGCCGATCTACCAGCAGCTGGCCCGCATCGGCAAGGCCCTGGCCAGCCCCGTGCGGCTGCGCCTGCTGGACGTGCTCGGCCAGCGCGAGCACACGGTCGAGGAGCTGGCCCAGGCGGCTGGGGTGGCGCTCAAGAACACCTCCGCCCAGCTCCAGCAGTTGCGCGCCGTCCACCTGGTGACCAGCAGGAAGGAGGGGCAGCGGGTCTACTACCGGCTGGCGGACGAGCGGGTGTCGAGCTTCCTGGCGCAGTTGCGGGGGTTCGGCCAGGAGCGGCTGGCCGACCTGCGTGACGCCGTACGGGCCCGGCTCGATCCTCTCGACGGGGTGACCGCCGACGAGCTGGCCGCCCGCCTGGACGACCCCGGCACCCTGGTCGTGGACGTGCGCCCGGCCGCCGACTACGCGGCCGGCCACGTGCCGGGGGCGATCTCGCTGCCCATGGCCGAGCTGCGCGAGCGCCTGGACGAGCTGCCCAGGGAGATGGAGATCGTGGCGTACTGCGGCGGGCCGTACTGCGCGGTGTCCTCGGAGGCCGTACGCGTCCTGGGCGAGCACGGCTACGCGGCCCGCGCCCTCGACGGCGGTTACCTCGGCTGGCGAGGCCGATGAGGCGGCGGTGAGGGCGCGGTGGAGTCGATCACCGCGCTCGGACGGCTCGGCGAGCCGGAGGACGTCGGGCCATCCGGGAGATGGCCACACGAGCGCCACGGCGGTGCACGCGGCCAGCCGCAGCCAGGTCCTCGGTTCCGAAGGCCAATTGCCCTTCGGGGTGCGTCAGGGGGAAATGCGGGTCAGAGCCCCACGTCCCGGCGCAGCAGGTCGTCGATCTCCTCCCGGCGGACCACCAGCCGGGCCGCGCCGTCGGCGACCGCGACGACCGGCGGACGGCCGGTGAGGTTGTACGTGGAGGCCATGGAGTGGTGGTAGGCGCCGGTGGCGGGCACCACGATGACGTCGCCGGGCTTGATGTCCGAGGGCAGCGGCACGTCCTCGGCGATGACGTCGCCCGCCTCGCAGTGGTGGCCGACCAGGGTGACCCGGCGGTCGATCCGGGCGGAGCGGCGGCCGATCAGGCGGGCGGTGTAGCGGGCTCCGTACAGGGACGGGCGGGGGTTGTCGCTCATCCCGCCGTCGACGGCCACAAATGTACGGGTCAGGGTGCGCTTGACCGCGATGACCCGGTACAGGGTGAGTCCGGCCGGGCCGCTGATCGACCGGCCCGGCTCGACGGTCAGCCGGGGCACCGGCAGGTCCAGCGCCGCGCAGCGCTCCTGGAGGGCCTTGGTGACCGCCGTGGCGTACGCGTCGGGGGTCAGGCCCTGCTCGGCGGCGAGGTAGGCGATGCCCATGCCGCCGCCCAGGTCCAGCTGGGGCAGCACGATCCCGTACGTGTCACGGATCGCGGCCAGCTGCTCGGCCATGATCCGGACCGCCCGCTCGTACGGCTCGGTCGTGCGGATCTGGGAGCCGATGTGGCAGTGCAGGCCCACCAACCGCAACTCCGGCTGGCGCAGCACCCTGGCCACCGCCGCGCCCGCTTCGCCCGAGTCGAGGGACAGGCCGAACTTCTGGTCCTGGCCGCCGGTGCGGATCGCCGCGTGCGCGCCCGCCTCGACGTCGGGGATGATCCGCAGCAGCACCTTCTGCCGGCGCCCGGGCTGGACCAGCATGGCGAGCCGGGGGATCTCGGCGAGGTTGTCGACGACGATGCGTCCGACCCCGTGCTCGACCGCCTCGGCCAGCTCGTGCGGGGTCTTGGCGTTGCCGTGGAAGACGATGCGCTCGGCGGGGAAGCCGACGGACCGGGCGATGGCCAGCTCGCCGCCGGAGCAGACGTCCAGGCCGAGCCCTTCCTGCCGGATCCAGGTGGCCATCGCCCGGCACAGGAACGCCTTGGCGGCGTACAGGATGTCGGCGTCGGGCAGTGCCGTGCGCCAGGCGCGGCAGCGTCCGCGTACGTCGGCCTCGTCCACCACGTAGGCGGGGGTGCCGAAGCGCTCGACGATGTCCATGAGCGGCACGCCTCCGACGGAGGCCACCGGCCGGAAACCGGTGGTGGCCGACCAGGGCTCGAACCGCGTCTCCTCCCCCACCTCGTCGAGGTGGACGGGCCCGCGCGGGCTGGGGACGAACAACCGGCTCATCTGATTCCTCCTGCGAGAACTACACCAACCCGGACGCTAGATGCGTTTTCGGAGAAAATCGTCTGTTCATACGCAATCAGCACGCGCAAACCCGGAATTCTGACGCGACGTTGATGGCCGGCGCGCCACCGGTCCGGTTGGAGGACGTCGATCGGCTTGAGCGCCGGGCGACGCCAGGGCGTCAAGATCGCGAAGTGGCCTGCCGGATCCGCGTAGGCGTTCCGTCAGGTTCGCGTAGTCGTTACGTCAGAACCTCCCCGCCTTGATCTCCCGACGGACAGGCTTCTACACATGCCGACATTCCGGACAGACGAGGTAGAGATCGAGCGGGACCGGCTCAGGGAGATCAGGTCCCGTCTGCCCGAGGCCGCCAAGCCGCTCGACGAAGCGCTGCCGCGCCTGGTCTCGCTCACGGTGGCCGAGTCCGCCTTCACGTCGTTCACGTACTCGTTGGCGCTGGCGTACAACGAGGTCGAGGCGTTCACCATGATGGAGCTGCGCCACCGGGCCGAGGACACCGTACGCGTCCAGGACGGCATGACCACCTCGATCGCGACCTGGCAGGCAGCCGAGGTCGCGAGCTCCATCCGATGGAGATGAACCTCGTCGTCCTGGCCCGCCGGAGCCTGGAGGTGGGCACGGGCGCGGCGCTGACGCTGTCGGCGCTGGGCGTGCCGGCGGGCTGGCCGTTCGTCGGCAGGATGTACGTCCACCAGTACCATCCCCAGTCGTTCTTCGACGGGGCGCAGACCTGGCTCGCGGTGCACGACGACGTGGTGGCCGCTCGGCTGAACGTGCAGGCTCTCGTCGCCGATGTGGCCTCGACGAGCTGGCGCAGCGAGGACGGCCGGGCCTTCCAGCGCCGCATGGACGCGTACCTGGCCGACCTGCGCGGCATCGAGATCCGCGCGGTGGTCACCGCGCTCACCCTCTACACGGTCGGGGCGGCGCTGGCGGCGTTCATCCTCTTCCAGTTCCTGGTGGCGGGTGCCATGGCCGCGGTGGCGGCGTGGGTGCTGCTCGCCGCGGTCACCCCGCTCAGCCTGGCCGAGGCCAGGGTCCTGGCCACGCAGTGCCTGCTCAAGCTCTACGAGGGCTACCGCGCGATGGAGTCGCTGTTGGACGGTCTGCTGCACGGGTGCGCCGCCGCGCTGGCCGCGAGCGTGGCGGTGGACGTCGGCGTCGAGGCCGCCCGCGGCGACCGCAGCGGCCTGAACGACCTGGCCGCGGCGACCTTCGCCCAGGGCCCCATGCTCATCTGGGGCACGGCCAACCGGGTCGAACGCGACCTGACCGCCCACGGGCTCGGCGGCCGCTTCCCCGGCGAGGGCCTGTGGAAGAGCTCGCGGGCCGGCTCGCCGCTCCCGCCGGGCCTGCCGCAACTGGCGGGCGCCAAGGCGGTCAACGACATTACGACGGGCAGCCAGACGGTGACCGGCCGGTACGTACCGGAGCAGGCCGCCGACGGCTCATACACGTTCCCCTGGGAGTGATCATGGACTTCGGACAGGAACTCGGCCTGGACCCCGAGCGGCTGGCGGCCGACGCCGACTTCCTCTTCGAGCGGATGCGCCGCCTGCACGAGCTCCCGGAGACTGTGGCGCGCGCCGAGTCCAAGGACGGCTGGGTGAGCGTCGAGTACGGCAGCGTCTCAGGCGTCCGGGGGCTCCACCTCGACCCGCGAGCCATGCGCATGGGCTCGGCGGAGCTGGCGGAGACGGTTCTCGTCCTGATCCACCAGGCCAGGGCGCGGGCCGAGGCCGACGAGCGCGGGGCTGCCGAAGAGCTTCTTGGCGCGGGCCTCCTCGCCGACGGGCAGCTCGCCGCCGAGCGGCTCCGCACGGCCACCGGCACGCTCCAGGAGAACCTGGAGCGCGCCGGCGCGGCCATCGACCGGGTACGCGCCCTGCTACGCCCCTGACCATCAGCCCACGTGGACGCGCGGCCGGCGCTCCGGGTCCGGCTCGGCCTGGCGCAGCACCTCCCTGGTCAGCGGCGGCACGTCGCCGCCGCCGAAGACCAGGTACCGCAGCATCGCCACGACCGGGTTGCCCTCGGTCCAGTGGAAGTAGATGTGCGGCACGGAGCCGGTCCGGTCGCGCAGGTGGAGCAGCAGCGCGGCCAGCGCGTTCGGCACCGCGGAGGTCTCGACGCAAAGGATCTTGTGCCCGAACCGCTCCTCGCCCTTGACGCGCAGCTCGGTCTCGAACTCCGAGGCGTCCGGCACCGTCGCCTCCACGAACAGCACCGGCTCCGCGGGACGCAGCCGGTGGGTGAGCCACGCCTCGCGCGACTTGTCGTTGTACTCGGCCTGGTCCCGCTGGTGCGGCTCGTTGGCGATCACGTGGATCTCGCCGCACGCCGCCTCGTTGACGAACTGCTCGGCCAGCGGGTCCAGGTGCACCGCGGTGACCCGCAGCTCGGTGGAGCGGGTGGCGCGGGAGATCAGCGAGAGGCCGACGATGCTCGTGACGAAGAACGAGGCGATCTTGACGCCGTCCGGCCGCTCGATGACGTTGTCCACCAAGGTGTACGTCAGGACGGCCGAGATGGTCGCGAACCCGGCCATGGCCTTGCGCTGGCCCAGCTTCCCGGCCGACAGCGTCACCGCGACCGCGGCCGAGAGCATGAGCACGAGCACGCCGGTGGCGTACGCGCCGCCCTGGGCGTCCACGTCGGCGTCGAAGATGATCGTGATGGCGAACGCGATGGCCGAGAACACCAGCACCAGCGGCCGGATCGCCCCCGTCCACTCCGGCGCCATGCCATAGCGGGGCAGGTAGCGCGGTACCAGGTTGATCAGCCCGGCCATCGCCGAGGCCCCGGCGAACCACAGGATCGCGATCGTGGAGATGTCATAGGCGGTGCCGAACCAGTTGCCCAGATATTCGTGCGCCAGGTAGGCCAGGGCCCGGCCGTTCGCCTTGCCGCCCTCCTCGAACTCCTGGTGCGGGATGAGCACGGTGGTGACGAAGCTGGAGAAGATCAGGAAGACGCTCATGATCAACGCCGCGGTGGTCAGCAACCTGCGGGTGCCCTTCACCCGTTGCTCTATGTCGCCCTTGACCACCGGCATCACGGCGACGCCGGTCTCGAACCCGGACATGCCCAGCGCCAGCTTCGGCATGACCAGCAGCGACAACCCGATCATGACCAGCGGGCTGGAGAAGTCCAGGCTCAGCGCGCGCTGCCAGTCCACCACGACCTGAGGGGCCTCCAGCACGTGCACGATGGCCGTCGAGACCACGACCGCGTTCAGGACCAGATAGACGAAGACGAGCACCACGGCGATGCCGATGGCCTCGGTGAAGCCCATCAGGAACACGCCGCCGAGCAGGGCGAGCAGCACCAGCGTGACGATGACCCGCTGTCCGGCCAGGAAGTCCGGCACGAACGGGTTCTCCAGGATGTGCGCGGTCGCGTCCGCCGCCGACAGCGTCATCGTGATCACGAAGTCGGTGGCCGCGAAGCCGAGCAGGGCCAGCACGAAGAACTTGCCCCACCACTGCGGCGCCAGCTTCTCCAGCATCGCGATCGAGCCCTGCCCGTACGGGCTCTCGACCGCGACCCTGCGGTAGACCGGCAGCGCCCCCAGCAGCGTCAGCGCCACCAGGAACAACGTGGCCAGCGGCGAGAGCAGCCCGGCCGCCAGCGCCGCGATGCCCGGCTGGTAGCCCAGCGTGGAGAAGTAGTCCACGCCGGTCAGGCACATCACCCGCCACCACGAGTGCTTCACGCGGGGGCCGTGCTGGATCTGCTTCCTGTCGGTCTGCAAGCCCTCCAGCAACCAGGAACGCAGCGTCCCTTCCGTGGGGGCCGGCTTTTTCGCCAGCACCATAACGGTCAACCCCTCCGCAATGGCCGCATAAAGATGCATCGCACACTATCCAGGCCAAAGAGGTGATTAGCCTGGTCAGGGCGTCAAGAAAACGTATAAATCCGAGACTGACCGGTACAGTCTCGGCTGCCCCTTCTCACTATCGGCCCGACCATAACGGCCGATTTCTGGGAAGATGCCCGATTTGTGATGAGGTCATGCCGAACCGGTGATCGCGTCTCTGGTTGGGGAGGCCGCTGACCAGCAGAGTTGCACTCAGTCGATGTGAAGGAGACATCATGGGTGCCCTGCTCCAGCGCCGGGACGTTCGGAAGGCCACGTCCCCGTGGCACGGTCCGCTCAGCTACTGCGCGGCGGCGATGGCGGTGCTGGCCGTCGTCTGCGCGATAGGGCTCGTGGTGGACGGGCGGACGCTGATGGGCCAGGGGGTGTGGCTCAAGCCGTTCAAGTTCGCGATCTCCCTCGGACTGTACGCGCTCACGCTGGCCTGGATGCTCGGTCAGGCCCGGCGGTGGCGGCGGACGCTGTGGTGGCTGGGCACGGTGACCGTGGGCGGCTTCCTCCTCCCGGAGATCACGGCCATCACCTTCCAGGCGGCCCGGGGCGTCCCCAGCCACTTCAACTTCGCCACCGGGCTGGACGAGACGGTGTTCATGATCATGGGCGGCGCCGCGTACCTGGGCTGGCTGCTGACCTTCGCGACCGGCGTCCTCCTGATCGCGCAGCGCCGGGTGGACCGCGCGATGGCGTGGGCGATCCCGCTCGGTCTGGCCGTCTCGCTCGCCGGCATGTCCATCGGTTACCTGATGACCGCCCCCACCCCCGGCCAGGTGGAGGGACTGACCAAGGGTCTGAGCCTGACCACGATCGGCGCGCACAGCGTCGGGGCGCCCGACGGCGGCCCCGGCCTGCCGGTCACCGGATGGGAGACGGGCGCGGGCGACCTGCGGGTGGCGCACTTCGTCGGCCTGCACGCCCTGCAGGTGCTCCCGCTGGTCGCGATCGGCCTGCGCCTGCTCGCCCGGCGCTTCCCGGTCCTCGCGGGCGCCGGCACCCGTACCGCCCTGGTGATCGTCGCCGCGTTCGGGTACGCCGGGCTCACCTGGCTGGTGCTGTGGCAGGCACAGCGCGGTCAGGCCCTCGTCCACCCCGACGCGCTGACGCTCGGGGCCGCCGCCGCTCTCGCCGGGCTGGTGGCGGCGTGCGCGACCACGATCCTCGCCGTCTCCGCCCGGCGGCGCGCGCCGTCGGCCGGGCTCGGCGGACGGCGGCGCGTTCCCGCCGCCGCCTGAACCGGAGGATCCCGGCGCCCGGCGGCGAAAGGGCGTCTCCTAGGCTGCACGGGTGCACACGCGGGGGAAGCTGATCGTTGGCGTGGTGTTCGCCGGCTTCGTGAGCGTCTATGTGGTGGCGGGGTCGCCCCTGGCACTGGCCGTGTTCGGCGCGCAGGTCGCCTTCGTCCGGTGGCGGTCGTGGTGGCTGGTCCTCCTCCAGGCCGCTCTGGCGTACGGGTCCGTCCTGCTGTCCGGCTCCTCCGTCGGCGTGCTCGGCTTCGTCGGCGGGTCGTTGCTGCTGACCCGGCTGTGGCCGCTCGCCCTGGCGGTGGTGGCGAGCGCCGCCCTGCTCGGCCCGATCGACCCGGTGATCAGCATGGTGCTGATCTCCCTGGTCGTCTACGGCCTGACCAGGATGATCGACCGGATCGACGAGGTGAACGCGGCCAGGCTCGCGCTGGCGGTGACGGCGGCGGCCGAGGAGCGGCTGCGCATCGCCGCCGAGCTGAGCGCGGGCCTGGGCAGGGCGCTGGCCACGATCGCCGACGGCGCTCGGAGCGGCAGTCCCGACGTGGAGACCGCCCGCCGCTCGCTGGCCGAGGCCAGGGCCGCGGCGGCGAGCTACCGGGCCATGTCCCTGGCTCCCGAGATGTCCACCGCCAAGGCCATGCTGACCGCCGCGGGCGTCACCGTGGACGTACGGGTGGGGCACGCCGAGCCGCTGGGCCCCGCGGGAGCGCTCCTGGCGGCGGTGCTCCGGGAGGCCGTGACGGAGATCGTACGGCGGCGCACGGCCACCACCTGCCGCATCGAGACCGTCACGGAGGCGGGCACGGTACGGCTGCGCGTCTCCCATGACGGCGCGCGCACGGCCGGCGACGAGAGCCTCGGCGACCTGCCGGCCCAGGTCGAGGCGGCGGGCGGCACGCTCACCGTCGGGCTCACCGACGACGCCCTGGTGACCGTGGAGGCGAGGCTGCCCACCGCGGTCACCGAGCCCGTCCACGACACCTCCTGGGGCGGCAGCGTGCTGCCGATGGTGTTGCTGGCGACCGTGCTGGTGGGCTTCTCGGCCAAGGCGCTGCTGGTGGCCGGCTCGCTCTGGCCGGCGGCCCCGCTGGCCGTCATCGTCTTCATGCAGCTCCGATCGGTCGAGGGGCGGCACCCGGTGGCGCTGTCGATCATGGCGGTGCTGACGTTCGCGCCGATCCCGCTGTTCGGGCAGTCCTGGCTGGGAGTGGCGGGGTTCCTGGCGGGGCCGATCCTGCTGGCCTTCCCGTGGGCGGTGGCACTGCCGCTGGTGGCGGCCATCGTCGCGGTGGTCGCCGCCGCCGCCGTGCTGCTCGGCCTGCCGCTCCCGCTGACCGTGAACTACGCGATCAGCACGGTCGTCACCGGCCTGGTCGTGTACGGCCTGCTCAAACTCGCCCAGCTGGCCAGGGAGCTGCACGAGTCGAGGGACGGCCCCGCCCGCGCGGCCGTCGTCGAGGAACGGCTGCGGGCCGCCCGCGACCTGCACGACCTCCTCGGGCACACTCTGGCCGCGATCCTGCTCAAGTGCGAGCTGGCCCGCCGCCTCGACCCCGAGCGGGCGCGGAAGGAGCTCGACGACGTCCTGTCGATGACCGAGCAGGCGACGGAGGACCTGCGAACGGTGTCGGGCGGGCACCGGGAGCTGTCCCTGGCCGGCGAGGCGGAGTCGGCCCGTTCGCTGCTGGCGACCGCGGGCATCGACGTCCGGGTCGACCTGGGCCACGACGCCCTCGGCGGGGAGGCCGACACCACGCTCGGCATCGTGCTCAGGGAGGCCGTCACCAACGTCCTGCGGCACAGCTCGGCCCGCCGGTGCACGATCGAGACCTCCGTACGCGACGGCGTCGTACGGCTGAGCGTGCGCAACGACGGGGCACGCGCCACGGAGGGCCGCCGCGGCTCGGCCGGGATCGGCAACCTCACCACCCGGCTGACGGCGCTCGACGGGCGGCTGGCCGTGTCCCAGGAGGACGGCTGCTTCGAGCTGACGGCTACGGTCCCGGTCTAGATCGGTCTAGATCCAGCCCGCCTCGGTGGCGATGCGTACGGCGTCGGTGCGGTTGCGGGCGTTGAGCTTGGTGACGATCGCGGTGATGTAGTTGCGGACGGTCCCCGCGCTCAGGAAGAGCCGGCCCGCGATCTCCGTCGCCTCCGCCCCCTCCGCGACCAGCCGCAGGACGTCGGCCTCGCGCGGGGTGAGCGGGTTGTCGGCCAGGTTCCACGCGGTGAGGGCGAGCGAGGGGTCGAGGACGCGTTCGCCCCGCGCGACCTTCCTGATCGCGCCCGTCAGCTCCTCCGGCGAGGCGGTCTTCAGGATGAAGCCGTCCACCTGGGAGGCGAGCGCGCGCCGGAGGTGGCCCGGCTTGCCGTGGCCGGTGAGCATGAGCGTGCGGGTGCCCGGCAGCTTCGCGCGCAGCTCGCCGGCGGCGTCGAGGCCGTCGATCGCGCCGGGCATGTCGACGTCCAGAACGGCCACGTCCGGCCGGTGGACCAGGGCGGCGGCGACCACCGCGTCCCCGGACTCGACCGCCTGGACGACCTCGATGTCGGGCTCGATGCTGATCAGGGTCACGAGCGCTTCCCTGATGACGTGCTGGTCTTCGGCCAGGAGAATGCGGATCACCTGACCATTATGTCCGGATCATGATGAGGTCATGGCGGGGTCGTGACCGGCTCTCTGGTGGCTGAAAGCGCAGATCAGCAGGCTTGAGGCATGACAGAGGCAGTGCGGTTGGACGCGGTGAGCAAGGTGTACGGCAGGGGCCGGAGCGCGGTGGCGGCCCTGCGCGAGGTGTCGATCGGCATCCCCCGCGGCACCTTCACCGCCGTCATGGGCCCCTCGGGCTCGGGCAAGAGCACGTTCCTGCACTGTGCGGCCGGGCTCGACGTCCCCAGCTCGGGATCGGTACGGCTGGGCGGCACCGATCTGGCGGGCATGGACGAGAACGCGCTGACCGAGCTCCGGCAGCAGCGCGTCGGCTTCGTGTTCCAGGCCTTCAACCTGGTCTCCGCGCTGACCGTGACGGAGAACATCACGTTGCCGCTCATGCTGGCCGGAGCCCGGATCGACCAGGGCTGGCTGCGGGAGGTCGTACGCAGGGTGGGCCTCGACGGCCGTGCCGGCCACCGCCCGGCCGAGCTCTCGGGCGGCCAGCAGCAGCGCGTGGCCATCGCCAGGGCGCTGGTGACCAGGCCGGAGGTGGTGTTCGGCGACGAGCCGACCGGCGCGCTGGACACGATGACGGCCCGCGACGTACTGACCCTCCTGCGGGAGGTGGTCTCCGGGCTCGGCCAGACCGTGGTGATGGTCACCCACGACCCGGTGGCCGCCTCGTACGCCGACACCGTGCTGTTCCTGGCCGACGGCCGGATCGTGGACTCGATGACGGCTCCCACCGCCGAGAAGGTGGCCGGGCGCATGACCGGGCTGGGGGCGTGGAACTGATGATCTCCTTCGCGTTGCGGATGCTCCGCCACCGCAAGGCCGGATTCGCCGGCGCGTTCGTGGCCCTGCTGTGCGCGGCGGCGCTGGTGACGGCGTGCGGGATGCTGCTGGAGACGGGCCTGCGCGGCGGGGTCGCGCCCGAGCGGTACGCCGGCGCCCCCGTGATCGTGGCGGGCGACCAGTATGTCCGGCAGTCCAAGGAGAGCGGCAAGGAGAAGGCCAAGCTCCTGTCCGAGCGCAGGTGGATCCCGGCCGCCCTGGCGCGGGACCTCGCCCGCGTGCCCGGCGTGACGAAGGTGGTCACCGAGGTGACCTTCCCCTACGCCGGGTTCACCGCCCACGGCTGGGAGTCGGCCGCGCTGACCCCGTTCACGCTCGCCGAGGGGCGCGCTCCCAGGGCCGCCGACGAGGTGGTCGTGGACGCCCGCCACGCCGGCCGGGCGGTCCCCGGCCACCGCGTGGTGGGGGTCACCGCGCAGGCGCTGCCCGGCCAGGACACGATCTTCTTCACCACCGCCGAGGCCCGCCGCCTGGCCGGACGCGACGGTCTGGTGACGGCGATCGGCGTCTGGCCCCGGGTCGGGATCGCCGTCAAGGGCGCCGTGGCCTACACCGGCGACGAGCGCGGCGCGATCGAGTTCCCCGGGGCGGAGAACGCCAGGGTCAAGCTGATCAGCCTGGGCGGCGCGCTCGGCGGCACCTCGCTGCTGGTGGCGATCCTCGTCGTGGTGGGCACGTTCGCCCTGTCCATGCAGCAGCGCCGGCGTGAGATCGCCCTGCTGCGGGCCGTCGGCGCCATGCCGCGGCAGGTCAGGCGGCTGGTCGGCGGCGAGGCCCTGCTCATCGGCGCGGTCGCCGGGGCGCTCGGCTCCGGGGCCGGGGTCCTGCTCGGGCTCTGGCTGCGCTCCAGGTTCGTCGACCTGGGCGCCATGCCCGCGAACCTGCGGCTGGTGGTCAGCCCGTTCCCTCCGGTCGTCGCGGTCGTGACCACGCTGGTGGCCGCGTGGGTGGCGGCGCGCGTCTCCGCCCGCCGTACCGCGCGGATCAGGCCGGTCGAGGCGCTGGGAGAGGCGGCGATGCCGGCCGCCGGGATCCCGCCGCTGCGGCTGGTCGCGGGCCTGCTCGCCCTCGCCGGCGGCGTGGCCCTGACGATCGTGCTGTCCGGCCTGAACACGGAGGCGGCCTCCAGCCCCGTCACCATGCTGACCGCGCTGGTGTGGACGATCGCGGTCGCCCTGCTCGGGCCGCTGGTCGCGCGGGCGGTGGCGGCGCTGCCGCTGCGCGCGCCCGGTGTGGCCGGCTACCTCGCGCGGAAGAGCCTGCGCGCCGGCACCGGCCGGCTGGCCTCGGTGATCGCGCCGTTGACCCTGATGACGGCGATGACCTGCACGATCCTGTTCGTGCAGACCACGATGGGACACGCCGCGCAGAACGAGCTGAGCGCGGGCGTCAGGGCCGACCACGTGCTCGGGCCCGGCTCCGCTGCCGCCGCCGCGCGCCGGGTACCCGGCGTGCGGGCCGTCACGGAGGTGCTGCGCACCTCGGTCAGGATCGATCTGGAGAAGTACGCCGTCCAGGCCGTCACGCCCGAGGGCCTGGACCGGACGATGGATCTGGGCGTGGTGGCGGGCTCGCTGGACGGGCTCGGCGACGCCTCGGCGGCGATCAGCCGCACCGCCGCCGAACGCCTGGACGCCGGCCTGGGGGACCGGCTCAGCCTGGTGCTCGGCGACGGCACCCCCGCCGAGGTGCGGGTCGTGGCGATCTACGCCCGCGGCCTCGGCTTCGGCGACCTGACCCTTTCCCGGGGGCTCGTCGCGGGCCACGTCGACGACCCGCGGGGCGCCGTCCTGGTCTCCGGCGGGGACCGCGAAGCGCTCCGGCGCACGCCCGGCGTGACGATGCTCGACGGGGCCGGGACGGCGCAGGTGGAAAACCCCAACGCGGCGGTCACGTACGTCGCCATGGGCCTGATCATCGCCTTCTGCGCGATCGCCGTGGTCAACACCCTGGCCATGTCCACCCTGGCCAGGTCCAGGGAGCTCGCCCTGCTGCGGGTGGTCGGCACGACACGGCGGCAGGCCGCGCGGATGCTGCGCGCGGAGACGCTGACGGCGACGATCGTCGCGGTGGCGCTCGGGACGGCGATCTCGCTGATCACGCTGGCCGCCTTCAGCACGGGGATGACGGGGTCGGCGCTGCCGTACGTGCCGCCGGCCACGTACCTCGGGGTGATCGCCGCCGTAACGGCCCTGGCGCTGGCGGCCACGGCCGTCCCGGGCAGGTTCGCGCTGGGCTCCCGCCCGGCGGACACGCTTGGAGCGCGCGAGTGAGGCGCGCCGGGCCGACTCCGTGATCGACACTCTGACGAGGCGGCCCGCCCCCGGGAACGGGGCGGGCCCGGTCTCGGTCACTTGCGATAGATGTGGATGTTCTTGATGTAGTTGTCGCTGCGCGCCGACATGCCCTCCCGGCCGTAGAGGCCGCACTTGAAGTAGTGGGTGGCGTCCCCGCGGTCGTTGAAGCTGATCCGGTACTGGCGGTTCACGAAGACGTGGATCTTGCCGATGCCGGTCTCGTGGACGACGTTGAGCCGGATGTACCTGTCGTACACCGGGGTGTAGATCTGGGTCGTGGAGTCGTAGTAGTTGATGCTGTCGGTGTTCATGGCCAGCGTCATGAACGCCGTCGCGGACGTCGCGCCGCCGAAGACCTGCATGACGCACATCCGATGGGCGCCCGCCCCGATCTTCATGTCGCACTCGAACTGCGCGTCGCCCGAGGTGTAGTCGTTGTGGTAGCGCAGCTCGCTGCGCGGGCCCGAGTCCTGGCCGGGGAAGCTGCTGGGGTCGGTGTCGTACACCCAGAAGTGGTGCTCGCCGGTGGCGGCGTCGTACGTGTGGCGGGTCCTGCCAGGCGGCTGGTGGACGGAGTAGCTGGGGGAGATCTCCGTCCAGCCGGAGCCGATGGGGCCCGCCAGGGCTGCGGCCTGGGCCGCCGGCGCGCCGCCGAGGAGCGGGACGGCGAGACCGGCCATCGTGCCGCCGAGCACCGCGCGACGGCTGGGTGCGTGATCCATGGATTCCTCCTAGATGTGGAGCCGGAGTACGGCGGAGTGGGCGTGGCCGCGGGTGCCGCCGACCGCGTAGGAGACCAGCCGCACCGATGTTGCGAAACCTTGCGAAACATCAATCTGCCGGAAACGTAGGCGAAACGTCCGATGTCGTCAAGAGCTCGGTCAAGACGGCAGACTTAGGGGGCGGGAGGATGTGGAACAGTGGAAGACATCACGGTGGAGCGGCGGAGCACGATGGCCGACATCGCGGCGCAGGCCGGGGTCTCGGTCTCGACCGTGTCGAAGGTGCTGCACGGGAGGTCGGATGTCTCCGCGAAGACCAGGGGCAAGGTCCAGCGGCTGCTCGGCCAGCACGGCTACACGCTGCCCGGCCGCTACGAGCGCCCCGGCGGCCTGATCGAGTTCGTCATCAACGAGCTCGACAACCCCTGGGCGGTGGAGCTGATCCGCGGCGCCGAGGAGGCGCTGCAGGCCGAGGGCATGGGCCTGGTCGTCTCGGCCGTGCACAAGCGGAGCAACCTGGCCCGCCAGTGGCTCGACGACCTCGCCATGCGCGGCTCGCTCGGCGCGATCCTGGTCATCTCCGAGCTCTCGGCCGACCAGGAGCGTGAGCTGCGGCGGCTGGGCATCCCGTTCGTGGTGGTGCAGCCGTCGGTGGACGAGGGCCCCGACGTCCCGTCGGTCGGCTCGACCAGCTGGAACGGCGGCTTCACCGCGACCAGGCACCTGATCGAGCTCGGCCACCGGCGGATCGCGATGATCACCGGCCCCGCCCACCGGCTGACCTCGCGGGCCCGGCTCGACGGCTACCGCGCCGCGCTCGACCAGGTGGGCATCGAGGTCGACCCCGCCCTGATCCGGCACGGCGACTACAGCCACGAGCCGGCCTACCACCACGCCCTCGAACTGCTGGACCTGCCCGACCGCCCCACGGCCGTCTTCGCGGGCAACGACATTCAGGCCCTGGCGACGTACCGGGCGGCCCGGATACACGGCCTGAGCGTGCCGGAGGACCTGAGCGTGGTCGGGTTCGACGACCTGTCCTTCGCCCAGTGGATCGCCCCCACGCTCACCACCGTGCGCCAGCCCCTGGCGAACATGGCGGGCATGGCCGCCCGCATGCTGATCCAGCTCATCAACGGCCAGGAGCCGGAGACGCCGCGGGTCGAGCTGGCGACCAGCCTGGTGGTCCGCGAGAGCACCGCGCCGCCGGGAGGCGGTCCCCGACCCGCCGGCGACGGGTGAGAAAAAAAGAGAAAACTCGACGTCTGGTTTGTCGATCCGGCTCGGGGGAGTTCGACGCGTTGGTGAAGACCTCGCAGGAAGGAAACGCCATGCAGAAGATCACCACGTTCCTCTGGTTCGACGGCCAGGCCGAGGAGGCCGCCGAGTTCTACATCTCGCTCTTCAAGGACTCGCGCGTCCTCGACGTCACGCCGGGGCCCGCAGGGACGGCCATGGTGGTGACGTTCGAGCTGGCCGGGCAGCGGTTCATCGCCCTGAACGGCGGCCCGGAGTTCAAGTTCACCGAGGCCGTCTCGCTCTACGTCGACTGCGACTCGCAGGAGGAGGTCGACGAGCTGTGGGCGAAGCTCACCGAGGGCGGCGAGGAGTCGCAGTGCGGCTGGCTGAAGGACAGGTACGGCCTGTCCTGGCAGATCATCCCGACCCGGCTCCAGGAGCTGCTCGGCGACCCCGATCCGGAGCGGGCGCAGCGGGCCATGAAGGCCATGCTGGGCATGCGGAAGATCGACGTCCGGGGCCTGGAGGACGCCGCCGACGGCTGAGGCGACGACGGGCGGGCCGCCCCGGCCCGCCCCCGCCGGTCGGGGAACGCCCTACCGGGCCAGCGGCTTCTCGTAGCAGCGGGTCAGCGGGGCGTCCACGTACTTCCCGTACGGCTCGATCGGCCGGTACCCGCACCGCTCGTACAGCGCGATGGCCTCGGGCTGCCGCAGCCCGGTCGCCAGCCGCAGCCGCCGGTAGCCCAGGTCCCAGGCCAGCCCCTCCAGCGCGGTCAGGATCGACGTGGCGACGCCGCGCCCGCGATGCTCGGGCATCACGAACATCCGCTTGAGCTCCCCGGTGAGGTCGTCCACGTGCTGCACGGCGCCGCAGCCGACGGCCCGGCCGTCCACCGACGCCACCAGGAACCGGGCGCCCTCCTTGACCTGCGAGCGTCCCTCGGGCCCGTAACGCGCCACCAGCTCCGCGAACGCCGCGTCGAGCAGCACGGCCAGCTCGTCGTCCGCGGCGGACCGCTCTTCGATCAGCATGCCGATATGTTAGAGATCGCCCCTTAGAGGCCGAGCACCTGGGCGGGCTCGGCGATGACCTGCTGGATGATCAGCCCCGCCGCGCCCAGCACGGCGGCGTCCGCGCCGATGCCCGAGACCACGAGGGCGGGCGGCGTGCCGCGCATGTTGCCCAGCCGCGCGCCCAGCCCCTCCGCCACCGGCCCTTCGAGCCACGGGAAGAGCGGCGCGTAGATCCCGCCCAGCACGATCCGGCCCGGGTCGAGCAGGTGCACGGCCGAGGTGAGCGCCACGCCGAGCGCGTGCCCGGCCCGCCCGCACGCCTCCAGCGCCCGGCGGTCCCCCGACTCCAGCCGCGTGACCAGCTCGGACACCGAGGGCAGCGCCCCGATCAGGGCGTCCTGGCCGGCGTACACCTCCAGGCAGCCCCGCCCGCCGCACCTGCACGCGGGCCCGTCGGGCACGACGACCACGTGGCCCAGCTCGCCCGCCAGCCCGAACGTCCCCCTGAACAGGGTGCCGCCCACCACGAGCCCGGCGCCGATGCCGATCTCGCCGGACACGTAGAGGAAGTCCGTCTCCCGGGAGCCGAACCACAGCTCGCCGAGCGCCGCCAGGTTCGCCTCGTTGTCGATGGCGAAGGGCAGGTCGACGAGGTCCGGCACGCGTACGTCCCGCCAGCCCAGATGCGGCGCGCTGCGCAGCACCTCGCCCTCGACCGTCCCGGGCACGGCCAGGGCCGCGCCGATGATCCGCAGCCCTTCCCGCTCGGCCTCGGCCGTCGTCTCCTTCACGAGGTCGCGCAGGCTCCCGAGGATGTCCACGGGGTCGGAGTTGCGGTTGTCGGCCGGCCGCGTACGGCGCAGCCGCACGGCCCGGGTGAGATCGACGACGCACGCGGCCAGGTAGTCGATGTTGATCTCCAGGCCCAGCGTGGCGACCCGGTGGCCGCTCAGGCTCACCGCCACGCCCGGCCGCCCCCGCTCGCCGCCCCGCACGGCCCCGCCCTCGGCCGCCACCCCCGCCTCGATCAGGTCGGACACCAGGCTGGACACGGTGGTCTTGGTGAGCCCCGTCATCTCGGCGAGCGCGGCCCGGGTGTGAGGTCCTGATCCGTGGATGGCGCCCAGGACTACGGCCAGGTTACGGGCGCGCATGGAATCATGCCGGACCCCTCTTGACGCCACCATGCCTGCCTCCTCAGGATTATGTACAGATTATGGACTAAACAGAGAGGCGCCCTCAAATGTCTGATTTCACCCCAACCCCGACCGACCAGTTCACCTTCGGCCTCTGGACGGTCGGCTGGCAGGCGCGCGACCCCTTCGGCGACGCCTCGCGGCCGCCGCTCGACCCGGTCGAGAGCGTCCACAGGCTGTCGGAGCTGGGCGCGTACGGCGTCACGTTCCACGACGACGACCTGCTCGCCGTCGAGCCCGACCGGGACAAGGCCATCGCCGCGTTCAGGAAGGCCCTGGACGAGACCGGCATGAAGGTGCCGATGGCCACCACGAACCTCTTCACCCACCCCGTCTTCAAGGACGGCGCGTTCACCAGCAACGACCGCGACGTCCGCCGGTACGCGCTGCGCAAGGTGATCAGGAACATCGACCTGGCCGCCTCGCTCGGCGCCAGGACGTACGTGTGCTGGGGCGGCCGCGAGGGCGCCGAGTCGGACTCGGCCAAGGACGTCAAGGCCGCGCTCGACCGTTACAAGGAGGGCCTGGACACGCTCTGCTCGTACGTACGCGAGCGCGGCTACGACCTCCGCTTCGCCATCGAGCCCAAGCCGAACGAGCCCCGGGGCGACATCCTCCTTCCCACGATCGGCCACGCCCTGGCGCTGATCAACGAGCTGGAGCACCCTGAGATGGTGGGCCTCAACCCCGAGGTCGGCCACGAGCAGATGGCCGGGCTCAACTTCGTGCACGGCATCGCCCAGGCGCTGTGGCACGGCAAGCTCTTCCACATCGACCTCAACGGCCAGCACGGGCCCAAGTACGACCAGGACCTGATCTTCGGCCACGGCGACCTCAAGAGCGCGTTCTTCCTGGTCGACCTGCTGGAGAACGACGGCTACGACGGCCCCCGCCACTTCGACTACAAGCCGCTGCGCACCGAGGACGCCCAGGACGTGTGGGACTCGGCGGCCGCGAACATGCGCACCTACCTGATCCTCAAGGAGAAGTCGCGGGCCTTCCGCGCCGACCCCGAGGTGCAGGAGGCCCTGCGCGCCTCCCGCGTGGACGAGCTCGCCCAGCCTACGCTGGCGCCGGGCGAGACCTGGGCCGACCTGGCCAAGGACGACTTCGACCCCGAGGCGGCCGCCGCCCGCGGCTTCCACTTCACCCGGCTCAACCAGCTCGCGCTGGAGCATCTCATGGGGGTACGCGGATGACGAAGCCCATCAGTGTCCAGCTCTACACCGTCAGGGACGCGCTGGCCGCCGACCGCGACACGGTGCTGAGCCGGATCGCGGAGATCGGCTACCGGGCCGTCGAGCCCTACGACCCCACGACCGACCCCAAGGGCTTCCGCGAGGTCGCGGACGACCTGGGGCTGACGGTGTCGAGCACGCACGCGTACGCGCTGCTCAGCAAGGAACCGGCGGAGGTCTTCGACGCCATCGCCACGGTCGGCACCGACCTGGTGATCATCCCCGGCGGCATCGCGCACGAGGAGTTCACCACGCGCGACGGCCTCTCGCGCACGGCCGACCTGCTGAACGGCCTGGCCGAGCAGGCCGCCAGGTACGGGATGCGGATCGGCTACCACAACCACTGGTGGGAGATCGAGCCCGAGATCGACGGCCGGCACGCCATCGAGGCGCTGGCCGACCTGCTCGCTCCCGAGGTGTTCCTGGAGATCGACACGTACTGGGCGGCGGTGGGCGGCGCGGACGTGCCCGCCCTGCTCGGCCGCCTCTCGGAGCGCACGCTGGCGCTGCACGTCAAGGACGGCCCGGTGGTGAAGGGCGAGCCGCACACCGCGGTGGGCCGGGGCGTCATGCCGGTGCCCGAGATCCTCGCCGCCGCCCCCGACGCCTGGCGCATCGTCGAGCTCGACGAGTGCGCGACCGACATCTTCGCCGCTCTCGCGGACAGCCACGCCTACCTCACCACCCTGGAGAGCTCTTGAGCAACGGCCCCATCGGCGTCGCCCTGGTCGGCGCCGGGAACATCAGTGGCCAATACCTCCGAAACCTCACCACCTTCCCCGACGTCCGCGTGCTGGGTCTGGCGGACATCGACACCGAGCGGGCCGCCGCGGTCGCCGCCGAGCACGGGGTGCCCGTGTCGGGGACCCTCGCCACCGTCCTGGCGGTGCCCGAGGTCGAGATCGTCGTCAACCTCACCGTCCCGTCCGCGCACGCGGCCGTCGCGCTGGAGTCGCTGCGCGCCGGCAAGCACGTGTACGGAGAGAAGCCGCTGGCCATGAGCGTGGACGAGGCCGCCAAGGTGATGGCCGAGGCCGCGAACCTGGGCCTGCGGGTCGGCGGCGCCCCCGACACGTTCCTGGGCGCCGGGCTCCAGTCGGCCGTGCACGCCCTGCGCTCCGGCCTCATCGGCGAGCCGGTCGCGGTCACGGCCGCCATCCAGAACCTGGGGCCGGAGTCCTGGCACCCCAACCCCGAGTTCTTCTACCAGCCGGGCGGCGGCCCGCTGTTCGACCTCGGCCCCTACTACCTGACCGCCCTGGTGTCCCTGCTCGGACCCGTCGCCCGGGTGGCGGCCGACACCCGCAAGGCACACGCGCAGCGCGTGGTCGGCTCGGGGCCGAAAGAGGGCAAGATCTTCCCGGTGGACGTCCCGACGCACGTCAACGCGCTGCTCGACTTCCCGGGGACGGCGACGGCGACGGCCACGTTCAGCTTCGACTCGCCGATCCCCCGCCGGACGATCGAGATCATCGGCACCGAGGGCGCGCTGTCGCTCCCCGACCCGAACACGTTCGAGGGCCCGCTGCTGGCCCGGGGACCGCGCGACCCGGACTGGCGCGAGCTGCCGGTGTCGGGCACCACTGCCGGGCGCGGCATCGGCGTGCTCGACCTGGCCAGGTCGCTCCGGGCGGGCACCGGGCACCGGGCGTCGGGGGAGCTGGCCTTCCACGTGCTGGAGCTCATGTGCGCCATCACGGAGTCGGGCGAACGCGCGGAGTTCCGCCCCATCGCCTCCACCATGACCGCTCCGGACCCGTTCCCCGCCGACTGGGACCCGCACGCGGCCACCCTTTGACGGACCCCCACCCGGCCGCCCCGGCGCCGGGTGGGCCACCCCCGGACGGCGACCCGGAGGGTTTGAACGGTAACGCGTTGGCTTGGGCGACAGCGAGGCGCAAGAATGGCGCGATGGCGGAAAGTGCCGAGACCGACTGGGTCTCCAGGTTCGCGGACGAGGTCATCACCGAGGCCGAGCGGCGCGCGCCCGGCAAACCGATCGTCTGTGCCTCGGGCCTGAGCCCGTCAGGCCCGATCCACCTCGGCAACCTGCGCGAGGTCATGACTCCCCACCTGGTCGCCGACGAGATCCGGCGGCGCGGCGTCGAGTGCGTGCACCTGCTGTCCTGGGACGACTACGACCGCTTCCGCCGGGTGCCCGCGGGCGTCGACCCGTCGTGGGCCGAGCACATCGGCAAGCCGCTCACGTCGGTGCCCGCCCCTCCCGGGAGCTCGCACGCCAACTGGGCCGAGCACTTCAAGGCGCCTATGATCCGGGCCCTGGAGGAGCTGGGCGTCGAATACCGCGGCATCAGCCAGACCGACCAGTACACGCGCGGCGCCTACCGCGAGCAGATCCTGCTGGCCGTGCGCGAGCGCGCGAGGATCGACGCCGTGCTCTCGCGCTACCGGTCGAAGCAGGTGGAGGAGTACTTCCCGTACAAGCCGTACTGCGACCTGTGCGAGCGCGACCTGACGACGGTCACCGCGTACGACGACGCGACCACCGAGCTGGCCTACACCTGCGAGTGCGGCTTCGGCGAGACCGTGCGCCTGGCCGAGCACGACCACGGCAAGCTCGTCTGGAAGGTCGACTGGCCGATGCGCTGGGCCTACGAGGGCGTGGTCTTCGAGCCGTCGGGGGTCGACCACCACTCGCCCGGCTCGGCGTGGATCGTCGGCGGCCAGATCGTGGGCGAGGTGTTCGGCGGCCGGCAGCCGATCGGCCCCATGTACGCGTTCGTCGGCATCACCGGCATGGCCAAGATGAGCAGCTCCAAGGGCGACGTGCCGACCCCCGCCGACGCTCTGGAGATCATGGAGGCGCCGGTGCTGCGCTGGCTGTACGCCCGCCGCAAGCCCGCCCAGTCCTTCAAGATCGCCTTCGACCAGGAGATCCAGCGGCTCTACGACGAGTGGGACGCCCTGGGCCGCAAGATCGCGGAGGGCCAGGGCCAGCCCGCCGAGCTGGCCGCGTACAGGAGGGCCGTGGGCACCGCGGCGGGACCGCTGCCCGCCACCCCGCACCCGGTCCCCTACCGGACGCTGGCCTCCATCGCCGACGTCACGACCGGCGACGCCGAGCAGACCCTGCGGATCCTGCACGACCTCGACGCGATCGAGAGCCTCGACGAGGCCCGCCCCCGCCTGGACCGGGCGCAGCGCTGGATCGACGGCCACGTGCCCGCCGACGAGCGCACGCGCGTGCGCGAGGAGCCGGACGAGGAACTGCTCGACTCGCTCGGCCACGCCGAGCGCGAGTCGCTGCGGCTGCTGTCCGACGGCCTGGACGACTGGTCGCTGGAGAGCCTCACCACGCTCGTGTACGGCGTGCCGAAGCTCCAGGCGGGCCTGCCGGCCGACGCCAAGGCGACGCCCGAGCTGAAGGCGGCGCAGCGGGCCTTCTTCGCCCTGCTCTACCGGCTGCTGGTCGGCCGCGACACCGGCCCCAGGCTGCCCACGCTGCTGCTGTCCGTGGGCGCCGACCGGGTGCGGAAGCTGGTCGGCGCGTGAACGGCGCCGTCCTGATCACCGGCATCTCGGCCGCCGGCAAGTCCACCGTGGCGCAGGCGCTGGCCGAGCGGCTGCCGCGCGCCGCCCACGTGCGCGGGGACACGTTCCGGCGCATGGTCGTGAGCGGCCGCGCCGAGATGACCCCCGACCTCGACGACGAGGCGCTCCGCCAGCTCCACCTGCGTCACCGGATAGCGGCGAACACCGCGGACCTGTATTTCGATGCCGGATTCACACCAATAGTCCAGGACGTTATTCTTGGCCCGGACTTGGAACGGTTTACGAAATTGATTCATACTCGTCCTCTTCATGTAATCGTCCTGGCTCCTGATCCGGATGAAGTCGATCGCCGCGAACGTGCCCGCCCCAAGGTCGGATACGGCGCCGACTGGACGATTGCCCAGCTGGACGAGTCGCTGCGGGCCGAGACCCCGCGCATTGGCCTATGGCTGGACACCACGCGCCAAACCCCCGAGGAGACCGTCGACGAGATCATCGCGAGGGCCGCGGAGGCGGAGGTCCGATAAAGAACGGACCAATGCAAGGCAGCGTCAAGTGACTTGCATGCGCGTGGAGTCACCTTGATTCCATGAACAAGCAGCCTTTCGCCACCAGCGTCAGCGTCATCGTCCCCGCGATGAACGAGGCCGAGAACCTTCCCCACGTCTTCGCGACGCTGCCCGACTGGATCGACGAGGTGATCCTGGTCGACGGCAACTCGACCGACGACACCATCGCCGTCGCGCGCAGGCTGCGCCCCGACCTCCGGGTCGTCGTGCAGAGCCGGCGCGGCAAGGGCAACGCGCTCATCGAGGGCTTCCAGGCCGCCCGCGGCGACATCATCGTCATGATCGACGCCGACGGCTCGACCGACGGCCGGGAGATCCAGTCCTTCGTCTCCACCCTCCTCAGCGGCGCCGACTTCGCCAAGGGCTCCAGGTACGCCCCTGGTGGCGGCTCGGACGACCTCAGCCCGATCCGCTCGCTCGGCAACAAGGTCCTCACCGGGATCACGAACCTCCTCTACGGCACCCACTACACGGACCTCTGCTACGGCTACAACGCCTTCTGGGCCCGCCACCTCGACTCCCTCGACCTCGACTGCGACGGCTTCGAGATCGAGACCCTGATGAACGTCCGCGCCGCCCAGGCCGGCCTCATCATCCACGAGGTCCCCAGCCACGAGCGCTCCCGCATCCACGGCGTGAGCAACCTGAACGCGGTGCGCGACGGCTGGCGCGTGCTCAAGACGATCATGCGGGAGCGTACGCGCGGATCCGCCGTGACGGCGCAGGCCCAAGTCGCCCTTGCGAAGTGACATCCTTGGACAATGCGCTACATAGTGATCGGGGCAGGAGCTGTCGGCGGAACCATCGGTGCCCGCCTCCACCAAGGCGGGCACGACGTTCTCCTCGTCGCGAGAGGCGCCCACTACGCGGCGCTCAAGCGTGACGGCCTGCGCCTGATCACCCCTGGAAACACCGAGACCCTCGACATCCCCGCCGCCGACGGCCCTGTCCCCGCGCGTGACGACGACGTGCTGATCCTGGCCACCAAGTCCCAGGACACCCTCTCCGCGCTGGCCGGCTGGCCGTCCGATCTGCCCGTGGTCTGCGCCCAGAACGGCGTGGCCAACGAGCGCATGGTCCTGCGGCGGTTCGACCGTGTTTACGGCATGTGCGTGTGGCTGCCCGCCCAGCACATGGAGCCCGGCGTCGTCGCCGCGTACGGTCACCCGAACTCGGGCCTGCTCCACGTCGGACGTTATCCCCAGGGTGTGGACGACCTCGCCGAGCGGATCGCCGGCGACATCGGCAAGCACGGGCTGGTGGGCGTGACCCAGCCCGACGTCATGCGCTGGAAGTACGGCAAGCTGATCAGCAACCTGGGCAACGCCGTGGAGGCCCTCCTGGGCCACGTTCCCGGCAGGGACAAGGTGGTCGAATCAGCCAGGGCCGAGGCCAGAGCCGTGCTCGACCGGGCCGGGATCGCGTACTCCACGCCCGAGGAAGAGGCGAGCCTGCGCGGCCACCAGGTGGACATCCTGCCCATCGAGGGCATCGTCCGCGGCGGCGGGTCGTCGTGGCAGAGCCTGGCCAGGAGCACCGGCTCGATCGAGGCCGACTACCTCAACGGCGAGATCGTGCTGCTCGGCCGCCTGCACGGCGTGCCCACCCCGGTCAACGAGGTGCTGCGGCGCGAGGCCAACAGGTTCGCGCAGGAGAAGCAGGCGCCCGGCTCGATGCCGCTGGAGACCCTGCTGGCCCTCATCGACGGGCGTTCCGCAGCCTGATCCCGCTGAACTCCAGCGTGCTGGCGATCACCTCGTCCCAGAACGGCCAAAGGCTCGGCAGCACCCTGAGCTGGATCCCCGCCTCCGCGTGCAGCTCGAACAGGTCGCCCACCCGCTCCGGCGGGCCGAGCGGCGTCACGGCGACCGTGGACACCACGGCGGACGGCGGGTCACCGATGGGCGCGAAGGCGTCGGCCGGCAGCCGGTAGGCGTACAGCCGGACCTCCCTGAGCGCCTTGAGCCAGCCGTACTCGATGGCGTGCACCCGCTCGCCGCACCCCGCGCCGACGATCCGGGCCGTGTCCTCCTCGGTGGTGCGCGGCCCGACCCAGGCCAGGGCGCGCGGGCAGGCGCGCGGGAACCAGTAGTCGGGGCTGCGGTCGTGATCGACCGCCCACACGTACGGCTCCCTCATGCTGGACGTCGGCGCCACGTGCGGGACGAACCGCTCGATCGTCGGGTCCTCGGAGAAGTGGAGCACCTGCCCCGGCTCAGGTCTCATGATTGCAATCATGGCGCATACCCCGCCTCCGTCAGGGCAGTGGAAACGGGCTCTTACGACAAGGGGTGAGTTGGATGGTTCTGCTTGGAGTGCTCTTGGTCCTCCTCGCCGGCGGCGCGGTGGCCCTCGTCCTGACTGAGGAGAGCGCCAGGTACATCCTGTTCGGGTACACCTTCGAGCCCGATCAGGTGGAGATGTTCCTCGTGGGCGCGGCCACCGCGGCCGTCCTGCTGGCGGGCATCTGGCTGATCGGCTCGGGCTCGCGCAGGTCCGCCAGGCGCCGCCGGCGGTTGCGCGGCGCCAGGGCCGAGGCCTCCAGCCGGGTGGCCCGGCTGGAGGACGAGAAGCGCGAGCTGGAGAAGCGCCTGGAACACAACCCCGAGCCGGGCGACCGCCTGGTCGCGCGCGGCTCGGAGGACACCAGGCCGTGACTTACTGGCGCGAGGGCAGCAGCTTGCCCTCGCGCCAGAGCGCGAACCCCGTGACGAGCGCGCCGAGCCCTTCCCAGAGCCCGACGCCGAAGAACTTGGCCGGCGCGGCCCCGGTGACCACCAGCGTGGTGAAGACCGCGAACGTGACGAGCCTGAACGGCACCGTCCACCGGAAGAACGGCGTGTAATCGGCAGAAGCCGCGAAAACGTAATAGACGCCCATGTTCACCGCCGCCATCGACGAGGCGGCCATATAGACCAGCGTGTAATCACCGGTGGGCCGCACGTCGAGCACCTCGAAACCCAGCATGGCCAGCAGAGAGTCGGGCGAGACCAACCCGAGCAGGCCGAGCGCGAAGGCGAGGAATCCGAAGACCGCGATGGTCCAGCCGGAGAAAGAACGCGGAAGACGCACAGAAATCCTTCCAAAGGGGGGTGTACTCTGCGAGGCGATCTCATCTTGCACCCGGAGGTCGCATGCCCCCCACGCGTGGTCGCCCCATCGCCGTGAAACTCCTCGTCCTCCTACTCGTCCCGCTGCTGTCCCTCGTGGGCCTGTGGGCGTTCGCCGCGGGCCTGACCGGCGGCGACGGAGTGCGCCTGCTGGCGATCAAGGACTTGGCGACCAACCTGGCCGACCCGTCCGAGCGTGTCAACATCGAGCTGCAGGACGAACGGCTGGTCTCCGTGGAGTTCCTGGTCAGCGGGCAGGGCGCCGCCAAGGTGGCCGCTCAGCGCGGTGAGACCGACAAGACCGTGGCCACGTTCCGCGCGCTCGCCAAGACCCAGCGCGAACTGTCAGCGGAGATGACCTCGCAGCTCACCACGCTGAACGCCAAGCTCGACCAGCTCGCGGAGGTCCGCCGCGAGGTGGACGGCGCGACCGTGGCGCCGCTCGACGTGATCGACGGCTACAGCCAGATCGTGGACGCGTCCTTCCGCATGTACGACGCCATGGTGCTGGTGCCCGACATGGCCCTGTACAAGCAGGCCAGGGCGGTGACCATGCTGGGCGAGGCCAAGGACGTGCTGTCCAGGGAGCGGGCACTGGTCGCGGTCGTGCTGGCCAGAGGCCGGGTGGAGCCCAGGGAGCACGAGGCGTTCACGGGGATGGTGGCCACCAGGCGGCTGCTGTTCTCCCAGGCGCTCTCGCATCTCGACCGCGACCTGCGCGGCCCGTACGCGCGGCTGGCCGGGTCGCCGGTCTACAAGGAGTTCCTGGACGCCGAGGACGCCATCAGGGGCCAGGCGGCCACGAACGGCCTGCCCGCCACTGCCGCCACCTGGCCCATCGACGGCCAGAACCTGTGGGTGGCGGTCGAGCGCAACCAGGCCCTGGCCGTCAAGGCCCTCGTGAACCGGGTGACGCCGACGGCCATCGGCATGCTGATCAAGATCGGGGTCGCGGGCGGCCTGGGCCTGATCGCCGTCATCGCGTCCATCATGCTCTCGCTCCGCTTCCGCAAGCGCCTGGTGCGCGAGCTGGCCGGGCTCCGCGACGCCGCCACCGAGCTGGCCGAGGTGCGATTGTCCGGCCTGGTCAAGCGTCTGCGGACGAACACGGCCCCACCCACCGCCGAAGAGGTCGCCCCGATCGAGGTCGCGTCCAACACCTCCGAGGTACGCGACATCGTCCAGTCGTTCAACGACGTGCAGTCCACGGCCGTCGCGGCCGCGGTGAGCCAGGCCCGGCTCCGGCACGGCGTCAGCCAGGTCTTCGTGAACCTGGCCAGGCGCAACCAGTCGCTGCTGCACCGGCAGCTGCTCCAGCTCGACAGCATGGAGCGGGCGACGGAGGAGCCCGACACCCTGGCGGACCTGTTCAAGCTCGACCACCTCACCACCCGCATGCGCAGGCACGCCGAGAGCCTCATCATCCTGTCGGACCAGACGCCCGGGCGCGGCTGGCGCAACCCGGTGCCGATCCTCGACGTGCTGCGCGCGGCCGTGGCGGAGGTGGAGGAGTACGAGCGGGTCGAGATCCTCCAGCCGCCGCCGGTCGCGCTGCTCGGCGCGGTGGTCACGGACGTGGCCCACCTGATGGCCGAGCTGGTCGAGAACGCCACCCTCTTCTCGCCGCCCCAGACCAGGGTGGACCTGCGGACCTCGACCACCCCGCACGGGCTGATGATCGAGGTCGAGGACCGCGGCCTCGGTCTGCCCAGGGCCGAGCTGGACGAGCTCAACGAGCGGCTGGCGAAGATGCCTGAGTTCGACCTGGCGCAGAGCGACCGGCTCGGGCTGTTCGTGGTGAGCAGGCTCGCGGCCAGGCACGGCATCAAGGTCACTCTCGCGCCCTCCCCGTACGGCGGCCTGACCGCGATGGCCTCCCTGCCCTCGTCGCTCCTGGCCGATCAGCCCGCCATGAGCCGGCGGTAGGCGCTAGGACACGACCTGGAGCAGCGCCTGGTTCTTGGCCTTGGGCGGTTCGGCCAGCCGCTGGATCTCGTTGCCCGCGCTGTCGAACACGACCAGCGTGTTGTGGGCGTGGCCGCCCGCGTTCCCCGACTGCGTGTGCGGAGCGGCCGTCCGCACCACGAGACGGCCGTCCGGCAGGTAGGTGGCGCCGATCAGGTTGCCCTTGACCGGCAGCTGCTGCCGCTTGCCCGTCGGGATCGCCAGGATGACCGGCCGGAACGTGGCGGGCCAGGTGCCGGCGCCGGCCGCGTTCGCGTTCTCCGGGAGCGCCACGATCGCCTTGCTGCCGTCGGGCGACAGGCTCTGCACGTGGGTGATGGACCTGACGCCCCTGACTATGACGGTCTTGCCCGTCTTGGAGTCGAGCCGGTAGAGGGCGTCGCCCGTGCTGGTGTAGCCGGCGAGGTAGCGCCCGTTGCCCGACCAGGCGAGGTGGCAGACGCCCTTGGAGACGCCCAGCCTGCGCGGGGCGTTGCTGCCGTCGGCCCGGACGGCCCTGATCGTGCCGTCCGCGCTCGGGTAGGCCACCTTGTCCGAGTCCGTGGACCAGACCGGGGTGAGGCACGGCGTGCTGCCCTGGAGCCCGCTGACGATCGTGCTGGTCCTGCCGCGCGCCCTGATGTTGAGGTTGCCGCTCTCGGTGATCCAGGCGGCCTTCGTGCCGTCGGGCGACGCGGCGAACTGCGCGGCTCCGAAGCTGGCGAGCGGGTGCCACTCGCCGCTGCCCGAGTATCGGCTGAGCTGGTTGCCTGTCGCCGCGTAGACGGCGGCGCCCGACAGGTGGTCAGGCGTGGGCGCGGCCGACGCCGCCGACGGGATGACCAGGGCGGCGCCGAGTGCGACGCCGGTCACAACGCGTATCTTCATGGCTACACATCGTGCCGGGAAACGTCACAGACGCAGGAACGGCTCGCCGAAGTGAGCGGTCGCGAGAATCGCGCGCTCGGCCCTGAGCGTCGCCAGCACCTCTGCCCGGGTGCGGGCGGCCGTCTCCTGATCGTCGTCGTAGGCATACCGGACGGCCGGGTCGTCGAGCTGCACCGGGTGGAGCACGAGGTCGCCGGTCATGGCCACGTCGCCGACCCTGGCGATCTGGTGACCCGGGGTGTGACCGGGCGCGAGGTGCACGTGGACGCCCGGCGAGACCTCGGCCTGGCCCTCGACGACGTGCAGCTGCCCCTTGATCGGGGTGAGGAGCCGGTCGAGCACGGGACCCCGCGCGGCGTCCACCTCGGCCTGCTGGAGGACGTACCGGGCGTTCTCGAACGCGGGCCTGCCGTCGGTCACCACGCCGCTGGCGTGGTCGCTGTGCAGGTGCGTGAGGACGACGGTGCCGATCTCGGCGGGCGAGACGCCCGCGGCGGCCAGCTCGCCGGCCAGGGTGCCGGGAACCGGCGCCCAGCTCGCGGCCGGTGAGTCTTCGTCACCGATGCCGGTGTCGACGAGGGTCAGCCGACCGGCCGCGTCGCGGATCAGGTAGCAGTGGAAGTGCAGGACCCAGGGCTCGTCCCGAAGCCCGGAACCGGGGAACATCTCGGCGAGCGGGCGGCGGATCGCCGCTCCCATGGGGCCTACGGCGTCGCAGAGCGGTGTCACCTCGACGCCGGACAGGTTCATCGATGTATGCGGCACTCCGCCAGATTAGGCGGCTACGGGCACCGGCCGGCGCGGAACGAACTCGTTCTCGATGTCGGCCGCGTAGACGGCGCGACAGCAGTGCGCGCACCTGTAGATGATCGGGCCCTCGTCGAGCTCGTGGTGGCACCGCGGGCAGTGGTTGACGGTCTTCATTGGTGCTCCCCCAAGGAGTTTTCGTTGGTTCTATGGAACCCTCACCGAGTTGCAGGGGTCCTGCATGTCACTTGACACGATGGCGCTGCTTCGACGAAGGTCCTATGCCCTTCGGAACACCGGGTGCGGCCATTTTCCTCGCAGTACGGTGCCGAGAAGAACATTGTCACGTGCCCCTGCCCGCGTCCGTGGGAGAAACTCCGAGAACGGCCCGGGAATAGCCCAAGAGGGCTAGGCGTTTAGTGGACCAGATGGTGTGGTATCTTCCCATCAGGCGTCGAGCTTAGGCTCCGCCGGTCTTCATCTGAGTCTCGCCCCGGTTCTCTCCAGGGGCCCGGCTTCCTTTCTTCCGCACCGCGCCCGACCGCTTTCGGGCTGGTCCGGCGCATTCCCCCGAAGGGGTTTCACCATGTCTGTACACATTCCTGAGCAGCGCACGGACGCACCCGTCCACGACGTGGAGGGCCTCCTGGACGTACGCGAGAAATCCGCGTTCATCCGGGCCGGACACCTCCCGGGCCCCGGCGACGTGCGCGTCACACCCGACAAGGTACGGCAGTTCGACCTGCGGCCCGGCGACCGCGTCGTCGCGTCGTTCGCCGGCAACAAGCTCGTCGGCGTCACCTCGGTCAACGGCTCCGAGCGGTGGCGCGACCGGCCCAGGTTCGCCGAGCTGACACCCGTACATCCGACCGAGCGGCTCACCATCGAGACCGAGTCGCTCAGCACGCGCGTCATCGACCTCTTCGCGCCCATCGGCAAGGGGCAGCGCGGCCTCATCGTCGCGCCGCCCAAGGCCGGCAAGACCATGGTCCTGCAGGCGCTGGCCGCCGGGATCACCCGCAACCACCCCGAGGTGCACCTCATGGTCCTCCTCGTGGGCGAGCGGCCCGAAGAGGTCACCGAGATGCGCGCCACGATCTCCGGCGAGATCTTCTACTCCACCTTCGACCACCCCGACCGCGACCACACCGCCGTCGCCGAACTGGCCGTCGAACGCGCCAAGCGGCTCGTCGAGTCCGGCCAGGACGTCGTGCTGCTGCTCGACTCGCTGACGCGGCTGGGGCGGGCGTACAACAACCTGGCGCCCGGCGGCGGCCGGGTCCTCACCGGCGGCATCGACGCCGGGGCCCTCTACCCGCCCAAGCGCTTCTTCGGCGCCGCCCGCAACGTCGAGGGCGGCGGCTCCCTCACCATCCTCGCCACCGCGCTGGTGGACACGGGGTCGCGGATGGACAACAACCTGTACGAGGAGTTCAAGGGGACGGGGAACATGGAGCTCCACCTCGTCCGGGAGCTCGCCGAGCAGCGGCTGTTCCCGGCCGTCGACCTGGACGCCTCGGGGACCCGGCGGGAGGAGATCCTGCTGCACACGGAGGAGCGGCAGGTGGTGTGGCGACTGCGCCGCATGCTCACCACCCTGGAGAAGCAGCAGGGCCTCGAACTCCTCGTCGACAAACTCCGCTCCACCCCCTCCAACGCCGCCTTCCTCCTCGAAGCCGCCGCCGCCTGACCTCATCCGTCCCGCCGTGGCGGGGCCCGTAGAAAAAAGGCGCCGCCCCGTGGGAAGGGTCCCGGGTTGGTGGACGAGAATGGGCGGCATGCTGGCCGATATCGTCGAATACCTGGCGTGCCCCGTCTGCCGAGCCGCTCTCCGGCTCGACGTCGGCGCGCTGCGGTGCGCCCAAGGGCACAGCTTTGACGTGGCCAAGCAGGGCTATGTCAGCCTCCTGGTCGGTAACAAACCCCCGGGAACGGCCGACAGCCCAGAGATGGTGGCTGCGCGGGCGCGATTTCTCGATGCCGGCCACTACTCACCACTGCACGACGCAGTAGCAGAAACCGTACGAAAGTACGTATGCGACAAGAACGTTCCAGCAAAACGTGAGTACTCCACCGAAACGAATGACGGCGCGGAGCTGAGGGCGTACCGTGGGGCGGGAGTGGAGGCCGGTTACGGCGCTGGACCGACGGGTCCCGCGTACGAGCCGGAAAACGACGGCGATCGTCGCGCGGAGGGCAGGTCCGCGCCGTTGATCGTCGACGCAGGCGCGGGCACCGGGCACTACCTGGCGGCCGCGTTGGACGCGGTGAACGATGGCATCGGGATGGCGTTCGATGTGTCGAAGCACGCTGTACGCCGGGCGGCGCGGGTGCATCCCAGGGCAGGGGCGTTCGTGGCCGACGTGTGGCGTCCGCTCCCCATCAAGGATGGGGTGGCCGATGTGGTGATGGACGTGTTCGCGCCCAGGAACGGGCCCGAGTTCAGGAGGATCCTGCGGCCCGATGGGGTCGCGGTGGTCGTGACCCCGGCGGGGCGGCACCTGAGCCCGCTGGTCGAGGAGCTCGGGCTGCTCTCCGTGGACGAGGAGAAGGAGCGCAGGCTGGCGCGGAGCCTGGAGGGCTTCGCCGAGGTGGAGCGGCGCTCGGTCGAGTTCGAGATGGAGCTGGGGCATGACGACATCGCCCAGGTGGTCGGGATGGGCCCGAGTGCCTGGCATACCGACGCGGCCGAGCTTGACAAGCGAATCGCGGGATTTTTCTCCCGAAATGTCATGGAAAGACAGCAAAAAGTAGTAACGCACGCCGCGTTTCACGTGTCTATCTTCGAGCCCGTACCCCGATCAAGACCCGTTCCTTGACGGGCATGTGGGACTGGTGTTACTGATGGGGCATTTAGTCCGAAATTCCCCCACATTCTCCGAGTTTTTCCCCGGCACACGCGCAATACTGGACGGCATCCCGCGCCCGGAGGCACGGGACATCAATGGGAGGGGGCGCACCGGATGAAGGCGGAGGAACGCTGGCAGGCCAGGTTCCGCGCGTCGCGCATGACGCTGCCGTCCTGGGCGCGCCAGGCCCCCAACCGCTCCATCTACCGCTCCAACGCCACCGGCACCTGGGAGGTCTACGCCTGGGACCGCGTGACGGGCGCCGTCCGCCAGGTCACCGACCGCCCGAAGGGCACCGCGTACGCCGCCATCGACCCCACCGGCCAGTGGATCTACTGGTTCGCCGACACCGCAGGCGGCGAGTTCGGCGTGTGGTGGCGCCAGCCGTTCGCCGGCGGCCCCAACGAGCCGGTCGCCCCCGACCTCCCGCCGGGCCAGCCCGGCGGGATCTCCCTGTCCACGACGGGCGTCGCGGCGATCAGCATGGCCAGCGAGGGCACGTTCAGGATCCACGTCGTCCGCGTCGGCGGTCCGGCGACCCTCCTGTACGAGCACACCGAGGCCGCCTGGGTGGCCGACATGTCCCTCGACGGATCACTCGTCGCGATCAACCACGGCGAGTACGGCGACTTCCGCCACCCCGCGCTCCGCGTCGTCCGCCAGAGCGGCGAGACGGTGGGCGAACTGTACGACGGGCCCACCAGGGGCGTCACCGGCCTGCACTTCGCCCCGGTCATCGGCGACCGCCGCCTGCTGGCCCTGCACGAGCGCCGACAGCGGCACGAGCCCCTGGTCTGGGACCCGGTCAGCGGCGAGCAGCGCGAGATCTGGCTGAGGGACCCCGGCGACCTCAACGCCGAGTGGTACGACGACGGCCGCGGCCTGCTCCTCCTGCGCGACGACCGCGCCCGCACGTACCTGCACCGCTACGACCTCGCGGGCGGCGGCCTGACGCTCATCGACACGCCGCACGGCGTGATCGACGAGGCGGCGCCCCGGCCCGGCGGCCACGTCGAGTACTCCTGGTCCAGCGCCTCGCGCCCGCCGGTCATCCGGTCCAGCAGCGGCCAGGTCGTGGTCAATCCCGGCGGCCCGCCCGCCCCGCCGAGCGTCCCCGTCGAGGACATGGACGTCGAGGGCGAGGGCGGCCGCATCCACGCGCTGGTCTCCAAGCCCGAGACGGGCCTCGCCCCGTACCCGACCGTCTTCCTGCTGCACGGCGGCCCGACGGCACAAGACCGCGACGCGTTCTCGCCGGAGGTCGCAGCCTGGGTGGACGCGGGGTTCGCGGTGGTGCGGGTCAACTACCGGGGCTCGACCGGGTACGGCTCCGCCTGGCGCGACGCGCTGCGCGGCGACGTCGGGCACATCGAGCTGGCCGACGTGGCCGCCGTACGCCAGTGCGTGGTCGACCGCGGCATCGCCGACCCGGAAAGGATCGTGCTGGCGGGCGCGGCCTGGGGCGGCTACCTCACGCTGCTCGGCCTCGGCACGCAGCCGGACCTGTGGGCGGCCGGCATCGCGGCGGTGCCGATCGCCTGCCACCAGACCTCGTACGAGGACGAGGCGGAGAGCCTGCGCGCCTACCACCGGGCGCTGCTCGGCGGCTCGCCCGACGAGCAGCCGGAGCAGTACGCGGCCAGCTCCCCCATCACCTACGTCGACCAGGTCAAGAGCCCGGTGCTGATCCTGGCGGGCGAGAACGACACGCGCTGCCCGCTCCGCCAGATCGAGAAGTACGTGGCCGAGCTGGCCGAGCACGGGCGCGAGCACGAGGTCTACATGTACGACGCCGTCGGCGGCTCGCTCGTCGTGGCCGAGCGGATCGCGCAGACCGCGCTCCAGCTGGAATTCGCCAGGAAGCACGTGAATCACATCGATATTTGACACACTGTAAGAATTTTTCCTGACTTTTTACCTTGACGACCAACCTCCCCCGGTGACAGCATGTGTCGACCCTGTCACAGGGAGGCGTCAATTGACCGTGCTAGCGGGCGCGCAGCACCACGATGGCCAGGTCGTCCTGGCTCGGCTCGGAGGCGAACTCGGCCGCGCCCCTGCGGATGCGCTCGGCCACCGCCCTGGCCGAGAGCCCGGCGCACTCGGCCAGCAGCTTGGCCAGTCCGCCGTCGTCGTCGAGCAGCCGCCCGCCCGAGCGCCGCTCCGTCACCCCGTCGGTCACGGCCAGCAGCACGTCGCCGTGCTCCAGGTGCACGGTGTCGGCCTCGAACATGACCTCGTGGAAGACCCCCAGCAGCGACTGCGGCGTGGTCACGGCCTCCACCTTGCCGCTCGGCTTGAGCCGCAGCGCCTCGGGGTGCCCGGCCGACACCAGGCGCACCTCCAGACCCGTCTCCACGGGCGTGATGTCACCGTGCAGCAACGTGAGGAACCGGGCGCGCTCGCCCTCCTCCAAGATCGCCTGGTTGAGCCGGCCGAGCACGGCCGCCACGCCGTACCCCTCGCGGGCCAGCAGGCGCAGCGTGTGGCGGGCGAGGCCGGTCACGGCGGCGGCCACGGGGCCCGTGCCGCACACGTCGCCGATCGCGAACCGCCACGAGTCGTCGCCCGCCTTGAACAGGTCGTAGAAGTCGCCGCCGACCTCGTTGGTCTCGCCGGCGGGCTCGTAGATGACGCCGTAGTCGAGCCCGGGGACCTCGGGCTCGTTGGGCGGCAGCAGGCTGCGCTGGAGCGCCCGGTTGGCGGCGGCCTGCTGGGCGTAGAGCCGGGCGTTGTCCATGGCCAGCGCGGCGCGCCTGCCGATGTCCTCGGCGAACTGGATGACGTCGTCGGGGAAGCGGTCGGGCCGGCCCAGGCACATCATGCCGAGGCCGCGCCCGCGCGCCGTGAGCGGCACCGCGAGCACCTGCGAGTCGGCCAGGTGGACGGTCGAGGTGACCCTGGTGTCGGCGGCGGCGACGTTCATGTCGGCGAGCTGCTCGCGCAGGCCGTCGATCCTGGCCTCGTCGGCGTGCCAGAGGTAGACCAGCCGCATCGGCCCGACGGAGTTGTCGGAGGTGTAGACGGCGCACCAGCTCGACAGCCGCGGCACTACGACCTGGGCGACCAGGGCAGGTACCATGTCGGGGTCGAGCGTGCCCGCGAGCAGGTCACTCGCGTCGGCCAGAAACCCGAGCCAGTGCGGCCCCCGGGCGCTCTCCTCCAGCCATTCGGCGGCCACCCTGTCCGGGGAGCCAGGTAGCGTGAGCCTAGCCCAATGGACACGGGAATCGCCCGTGAAGGTGACTCCCCACTCTTCGACGTTGGCGGAAGGAGCTTTTGGATCACCCTGGGAGAGGCTTCGCTGCCTCAGTTCGACCTGTACGGCATCCCCGAGATGTTTCCAGATCACCTCAAACGGCTCGTCAGCGACCTGCTCGGCCAGATCTCCCGCGACTTGTTCGGCGGTATGGAGCACGCCGCCGGTGGCCCAGGCGGTCATCACCTCGCGCGTGAACCTCATAGCAGCCGTAACAGCGGTATCGCCCGGCGCGAACGTCGCAGCGAGCACCGCGTGGGGAGAAGCAGTCATCCCACCGTGCCTACCACACTTCGCGCTGACTTGGGGTAAATCCAAGGACAGGACTACAAGCTACTCATCGTGACAGACTTGAATCACTCGCCGGAGCCCGCCGCGAGTGAAGGAGGCCCCATGACCACGGCCAAGGCCGCGCCAATTCCGGAGGAGAGGACCTACACCGAGTCGGATCTCGTTCCCATCCTTGAGACTCTTTTCTCTTGGCGTGATGGTGATTTCCGACGTCGTGTCCCACACGCGCCTCCCGGGATCCTCAGCGAGGTCCGGCTGCTGCTCAACGAAGTGGCCGACCGTCGCGAACACCTGGCCAACGAGCTCGTACGCGTTCGCAAAGAGGTCGTCAAGGAGGGCCGGTTCGGAGAGCGGCTGACGCCCGGGCCGGGCGTCGGCGCCTGGGCGGAGAGCGTCGAGTCGGTCAACCAGCTGATCGACGCCCTGGTGAGCCCCGTGAGCGGCGCCGCCGACGTGATCGACGCGGTCGCCAAGGGCGACCTGTCGCGCCGGATCGACCTCGACCGGTCGGCCAGGGGCGAGGTGCGGCGCCTGGGCAAGGCCATCAACGGCATGGTCGACCAGCTCGCGCTGTTCAACGGCGAGGTGACCAGGGTGGCGCGCGAGGCCGGCACCGAGGGCCGGCTGGGCGGCAGCGCCAACCTGCGCGGCATGTCGGGGAGCTGGCGCGACCTCACCGAGGCCGTCAACACGATGTCGTCCCGCGTGGCCGCGCAGGTGCGCGACATCGCGGTCGTGACCACCGCGGTGGCCAAGGGCGACCTGAGCCGCAAGGTGACGGTCGACGCCGTGGGCGAGATGTTCGAGCTGAAGAACACCGTCAACACGATGGTCGACCAGCTCTCCGGCTTCGCCGAGGAGGTCACCCGGGTCGCCCGCGAGGTGGGCACCGAGGGCCAGCTCGGCGGCCAGGCGCAGGTGACCGGCGTCTCGGGCGTGTGGAAGGACCTCACCGACAACGTCAACTTCATGGCCAACAACCTGACCTCGCAGGTGCGCAGCATCGCCACCGTGGCGACGGCGGTGGCCCAGGGCAACCTGTCGAAGAAGATCACCGTCGACGCGCAGGGCGAGATCCTCCAGCTCAAGGACACCCTCAACACGATGGTGGACCAGCTGTCCTCCTTCGCCGACGAGGTCACCCGAGTGGCCCGCGAGGTGGGCACCGAGGGCAAGCTGGGCGGCCGGGCCGAGGTGAAGGGCGTGTCCGGGGTCTGGAAGGACCTGACGGACAACGTCAACTCGATGGCCAACAACCTGACCTACCAGGTGCGAAACATCGCCCAGGTGACCACGGCCGTGGCCAACGGCGACCTCACCCGCAAGATCGACGTCGACGCCCAGGGCGAGATCCTCGAGCTCAAGTCGACCATGAACACCATGGTCGAGCAGTTGTCGTCGTTCGCCTCCGAGGTGACCCGAGTGGCCCGCGAGGTGGGCACGGAGGGCCAGCTCGGCGGCCAGGCGCAGGTGCGCGGCGTGTCCGGGGTCTGGAAGGACCTCACCGACAACGTCAACTCGATGGCCAACAACCTGACCTCGCAGGTGCGCCAGATCGCGGCCGTGTCGTCCGCGGTGGCCCAGGGCAACCTGTCGAAGAAGATCACCGTCGACGCGCAGGGCGAGATCCTCCAGCTCAAGGACACCCTCAACACGATGGTGGACCAGCTGTCCTCCTTCGCCGACGAGGTCACCCGAGTGGCCCGCGAGGTGGGCACGCAGGGCCAGCTCGGCGGCCAGGCCCGGGTGACCGGCGTCTCGGGCGTGTGGAAGGACCTCACCGACAACGTCAACTTCATGGCCAACAACCTGACCTCGCAGGTGCGTAACATCGCCGAGGTGACCACGGCCGTGGCCAACGGCGACCTCACCCGCAAGATCGACGTCGACGCCCAGGGCGAGATCCTGGCCCTGAAGACCACCATCAACCGCATGGTGGACCAGCTGTCGTCGTTCGCCTCCGAGGTGACCCGAGTCGCCCGGGAAGTGGGCTCCGAGGGGCAGCTGGGCGGCCAGGCCCGGGTCGAGGGCGTCGAGGGCACGTGGAAGCGCCTCACCGAGAGCGTCAACGAGCTGGCCGGCAACCTCACCACGCAGGTGCGCGCCATCGCCACCGTCACCAGCGCCGTGGCCCGCGGCGACCTGACCCGCTCGATCGCCGTCGAGGCGCAGGGCGAGCTGGCGGAGCTGAAGGACAACATCAACTCGATGGTGGCCAACCTCCGCGAGACCACCCAGGCCAACCAGGAGCAGGACTGGCTCAAGTCCAACCTGGCCCGCATCTCCAGGCTCATGCAGGGCCACCGCGACCTGCTCGAGGTGGCCAAGCTGACGATGAGCGAGCTGACGCCGCTGGTCTCGGCCCGCTACGGCGCCTTCTACGGCATCGACCCCGAGGGCGACCACGAGCTGATCCTGATCGGCGGCTACGGCGTGCGCCCCGACCGGGGGCCGCGCCAGCGGTTCGCGATCGGCGAGGGCATCGTCGGCCAGGCGGCGGCCGAGGGCCGGCACATCATGCTGGACGACGTGCCGCCGCAGTTCATCACGATCGACAGCGGGCTCAGCCAGTCCACGCCCGCGCAGATCGTGGTGCTGCCGATCCTGTTCGAGAACCGGGTGCTCGGCGTGCTGGAGCTGGCCTCGTTCACACCGTTCGGCGAGGTACACCTCGACTTCCTGCGCCAGCTCGTCGAGACCATCGGTGTCACGATGAACACGATCATCGCCAACTCCCGCACCGAGGACCTGCTCACCGAGTCGCAGCGGCTCACCCGGGAGCTCCAGGAGCGCTCCGACGAGCTGCAGCGCCAGCAGGAGGAGCTGCGCAGATCCAACGCCGAGCTGGAGGACAAGGCGGCGCTGCTGGCCAAGCAGAACCGCGCGATCGAGATCCAGAACTTCCAGATCGAGCAGGCCCGCCGCACGCTGGAGGAGCGCGCCGAGCAGCTCGCGGTCTCCTCGCGCTACAAGTCCGAGTTCCTCGCGAACATGTCCCACGAGCTGCGCACGCCGCTCAACAGCCTGCTGGTGCTGGCCAAGCTGCTGACCGAGAACGCCGAGGGCAACCTGACCTCGCAGCAGGTGGAGTTCGCCCGGACGATCCACAGCGCGGGCTCGGCGCTGCTCCAGCTCATCAACGACATGCTCGACCTGTCCAAGGTCGAGGCGGGCCGGATGGACATCCACCCGATCCAGGTGTCGCTGCCGAAGATGGTGGATCTGCTGGAGGCCGCGTTCGCGCCGCTGGCGCAGGACAAGGGGCTGTCGTTCACCGTCGACGTCGAGTCCGACGTGCCGAAGGAGCTGCGCGCCGACGAGCAGCGCCTGCAGCAGGTGCTGCGCAACCTGCTCTCCAACGCGGTGAAGTTCACGCCGCGGGGCGAGGTCAAGCTGCGCGTCTCCATGGCGCCGCCCGGAGTCGACTACGACGACGACAGCCTGCACGACGCCGACGACCTGCTGGCGTTCCAGGTGATCGACACCGGCATCGGCATCGCGCCCGACAAGCGGGACGTCATCTTCGAGGCGTTCAGGCAGGCCGACGGCACGACGAGCCGCAAGTACGGCGGCACGGGCCTGGGCCTCGCGATCTGCCGCGACATCGCCAGGCTGCTCGGCGGCGAGATCCACGTGGACAGCGAGCTGGGCAAGGGCAGCACGTTCACGCTCTACCTGCCGGCCTCGTACACCGGCCCGCTGGCCGCGACCGACGGCGCCGCGCCGCGCCGCCAGCTGATGACGGCGCCGACGGAGGAGTCGGCCGCGACGATCGCGCCGGAGCCGCCGCTGCCGCTCGACCTGTCGATGGCCGAGCTGGTCGAGCCCCCGGCGGAGACCCCCGTCCAGTGGCAGGGCGACGACCCGCTCAGCGGTGCCAAGATCCTCATCGTGGACGACGACATCCGGAACGTGTTCGCGCTGACCAGCGTCCTGGAACGACATGGTTCCACGGTCGTCTACGCTGAAAACGGCCGGGAGGGGATCGAGCAGCTCGAACGAAACGAGGACGTCGCGCTCGTGCTGATGGACATCATGATGCCGGAGATGGATGGCTGGGCCACCACCTCCGCCATCCGGCGCATGCCTCAGTTCGCCGATCTGCCGATCATCGCGCTGACCGCCAAGGTCATGCGGGGCGACCGCGAGAAGAGCATCGCCTCCGGCGCGTCCGACTACGTCCCCAAGCCGGTGGACGTGGACCGCCTGCTCGAACGCCTGCGCGGCTGGCTGAGCCGCGGGCGCGGGTCCACGTCCGACTCATCTGCCTCAGCAGCCGAAGGGTCGTGATCGATGCCGGATCGCGCCAAGATTCTCCTCGTCGACGACCGCGAGGAGAACCTGATCGCTCTCGAAGCCATCCTCAGCTCGCTCGACCTGGTGCCGGTGCGCGCCCGGTCGGGCGAGGAGGCGCTCAAAGCGCTGCTCAACACCGAGTTCGCGCTGATCCTGCTGGACGTGCGCATGCCCGGCATGGACGGCTTCGAGACGGCCGCGCACATCAAGCGGCGGGAGCGGACCAGGAACATCCCGATCATCTTCCTGACCGTGGTGGACAGTGCGCCCGACTACGCCTTCCGTGGCTACGCGGCCGGGGCGGTCGACTACCTGACCAAGCCGTTCGACCCCTGGGTGCTGCGGGCGAAGGTGTCGGTGTTCACTGAGCTGTACAACATGAACAAGCGGCTGGCCGAACAGGCGTCCATGCTCCGCGACCGCCTCAGCGGCGAACTGCCGCCGGGGGTCGGGGACCACGCCGCGGTGCTGCCCGAGCTGTCGCGGCGGCTGACGGCGGTGGAGGACGAGCTGGCCCGGGTGCGGGAGCTGGCCCGCAAGTCCCAGGACCCGGCCCTCGCCGTCCCCCTGTCCGACCTCACGGACCGCCTCAACCACCTCCGCGCCGGCTTCGACGCCCTCTCCTGACCCCACCCCCGGCCACCGTCGCCCCCACCTCGGGCACCGGGTGGGCATGCGACGGTGGTGCGGGAGTCGGGCGGGTCAGGCGGTGGCCAGAGAGCTGGCGGAGCGGGGAGCGTCGCGGCCCGAGCGGCGTGGCCGAGAGGTTCGCGAAACAAGAAGCGGTGCCGCCGAAGATTCGTGAAGGCACCGTGCCCGGTAACCAGAGGTGTTGTGGCCGGAAAGCCCGTGGCCGGACGGTCGCGTGATCGGCGAGGCGGCGGGAGCGGGGGTGGCCAGGCAGGGAGGGTGCGGGCGGGAAGGGTCAGTGGCGGGCGCGTTCCAAGGCGTCCCAGAAGCCGCGGCGCAGCGCGTGCCGTACTTCGTCGTGCAGCAGGAAGTCGATCGGCAGCGAAGACCCCTGCAGCAGCCGCGCCTCCAGATCGGACGGCATCCGGGGTTTGCGTGCCAGCACCGCCTCCAGCCACAGCGCGGGCGCGTCGCGCGCCACGGACTCGCCGAAGTCGTGGCCCTCGCGGTGGGCGGACTTGACCGCGTCCGCCAGCGTGGTGGCGCCGGCGGTGGCGGCCGACGGCGGGGTGACGGGCGCGGGCTGCGGCCCCGTGTACGGCCCCAGCTGGGACGGCTGGTAGGTGCCGCTGGACGACGGGCTGGCGAACTGCCCGGTGGTGGGCGACTGCGGCTGCGCCTGGATGGGACCGGTGGCGGGAGCGGGTGGAGTCGGCGGCGTGACCTGCTGCTCGGGCTGGTAACTGGCGTACGTCGGCAGCACGGGCGGCGTCGACGAATCCCGGCCACGGCCGGACGATGACCCGTTGGACGACGGCTGGGACGAGGAGGAGGCGGCGTGGCTGCCGCCGGCCGGCGGCAGCGGGGGCAGCGACGGGGGAAGGGACGGCTGGGCGGGCGGCAGCGAATGGGCGGCCTGCCCGTTGCTGATCGGCTGGTGCCCGTTGGACGACTCGGCGATGCCCGCGACGAGGCTGACGTAGGGGCGCAGGTGGACGGCGCCCAGCTCGACCAGGTCGTCGCACTCCTGGCGCAGCGAGCGCGACACGGCCCAGCCGCCGTCGGCCGCGATGTGGATCACGCTGACCCTGATGCCGAGGTCCTGCGCGTCGCACACGACCTGGGCGAGGTCCTCGTCCCCGCTCACGACCACGGCGTCGCAGATGGCGTTGTTGCGGGCGAGCGTCATCAGGTCGCGATGAACCTGGGCGTCGACGCCCTCGCGCCGGCCCGGCCGGATGCGTGACAACCTGAGCTTGAGGCCCGGTATGTCGGCCAGCGCGTCGTGCTCCGGCGTGCGACGGCCCTCGACCGTCGCCTCGTACCAGTAGCACCTGAGCAACGGCAGGCCGGTGCGCTCGCGCGACAGGCTGGTCATCAACTGGAGCAGCCCCGGGTAGTCCCAGGCAACCGCTTCACGATGACGCGTGCCGTGCACGGCCATCGCGCCATCGGCCAGCAGATAGCCGGCGTCTACGAACAGCGCACAGCGATCCACAAGGCACCGCCCCTTTCCTGGTGGTCCGTCCTGGCTGGCTCTGCACCGTCAGAGACCGGACTCGGCGGCCCTCTCTCAGGGTAATGAAAGCAGGTGATCGCGCGAGGGTTAATCCCGACGATTCGGCATCGGCCTGCTGCCGCACCCGACCATTCAGCCAGACCGTACCAGTTTGTCCCGTTCACCATCATGATCGCGCACGGACGCTCAACGCTGCCACTCCGAAGAGCACGACGTCCTTGTCCGTCACGATCGTGAGCCCCGGATCCACTCCGAGCTCCGCACCGATCGTGTCGACATCGACACCGAACGTCATCTCCGCCGCCCCGGTCGAGGACTCGTCGAAGACGTTCGAGGCGTCCCGGTCGCCGCCCTCGGGGGCGAGCGCGCCGGACCCGAGGGAGACCTTGTCGCCCTTGAGGTCGGCGTCCCCCTCCCACGTCACCAGCTCGACCCTGGCGGGCGAGGCGGACGGCCTCAGCCCGCCGAGCGGGATGTGCACCCGGCCCGCCGGCCCACCGACCACGGTGGCCGCGTCGAGCACCATGGCCTGGCTGTACGGCTCCGCCGGATCCGTGACGACCAGCACCAGGCTCCACCCAGCGTGCCGGGACACCCCTTCCTCCATGGGCATGTCGGCCGCCCACCACGTGCCGTTCCCGGGTGAGGCGGCGACCAGCTCGCTGACGTCGGCGTACGCCTGGTAGACGGGCCCCGAAGGCAGCTCGCGGAGCGCCACGTCATCGGGTTTGACCAGCGTGTACCGGCGCTGCCCCGGCGGTCTGACCTTGATGGGCCCGGCCGTCGTCGCGCTCGCGGACCAGTAGAGGCCGGCCCACACGACCCTGCTCCCCTTGGGCAGGCTCAGCGCGGCCCCGCTGGACGCGGCGGTGCCGGAGCTGTCGTCCTGGTCGAGCACGGTCATCGGCCAGAGGTCGTTGTCGCGCCGGCCGTGCTGGCGCCGCCTGGCCTCCGCGCAGCCGGACCCCGCCTCGGGGCAGGTCAGCAGCGAGTTGCCGATCGCCCTGACGGCCACCTTCCCGTCGGTGGCGAACCTGGCGGGCGCTCCCGTCGCCCGCACGCCGTTCTCCGCCTGCGCCTTGACGTGCAGGGTGCCCGCGTCGATCCGGGCGGCCGGGCCCGCGCCCTCCGGCGCCTCCGCCGCCACCCGTACCCGCAGGAACAGCGCCGTGCCCTGCCCCGCCGCCAGCGGCGCCCTGGCGCACCGCGCGCCGTGCCCGGCGGGGCGGCACGCCCACCCGTCCACGGTGCCCGCGGTGTCGCGGTCGTCGTGGCGCGCGGGCGGGATGAGCGTCACGCCCGCGGGCAGGTCCACGGACGCCGCCAGTTCCTCGCTGGGCGCCTCGCCGTAATTGCGCAGGCGCAGGCCGACGATGCCGGGGCGGGCGCGTACGAGCGAGCCGAGCGCGTCGACCGTGGCACGCAGCCGCGCCGTGCCGGGTTCCTTGCTCTTGATCGCGCCCTTGATCGGGCTCTTCGTCGGATTCTTGACATGCGGCCGCACCCGCGTGGGCTCCTCGCTGCGCAGCGGCACGGGCACCGGCGGCTGCTCGCCGCCCGCCGGCGGCCGTCCGGCGACCGGCACGGCGGCGGTGGGCCTGGTGATCGGGTTCTGGTCGGTGGCCAGCAGCAGCCCGGCCGCCACGGCCACCATGACGGCCATGCTGCCGGCCATCGCGGCCTGCTGGTTCCTGGGCGCCCGCCACAACCGGCCGAACCCCCGCAGCAACCCGCCCGCTCCACCGCCGATCCCCCGCACCAGCCCACCGGCGCCGCCGGCCACGGCCGGCTTCGCCAGCGTCGCCGCGTACCCGCCGAAGATCGGCCCCGCGACCAACGGCCCGACCATGACACGCAGCCCGCGGTTGACGTCGGTCAGCTCCAGCAGGACTCCGTTGCACTCCTCGCACGCCTTCACGTGCTCGTCGACCTCTTTGGCGTCGCGCCTGGTCAGCCCGTCCCGGACGTACGCGCTCATCTTGCCGAGCACGGGCCGGCAGTCGTGCCTGGGCGGCGAGCCCAGATGCATCTGCAGGTACGCCTGCCGCAACCCCTCCCGCGCCCGGTACGCGAGCGCCGCCACGCCGTTGGGCGACAGCCCCAGCAGCGGCGCCACCTCGGCCGGCTTGCACCGTTCGACCTCGGTGTGCCAGAGCACCGCCCGCCACCGCTCGGGCAGCGACAGGAACGCCTTGGCGATCAGCGACCTCTCCAGCCCCACGAGCGCCGGATCGACGAACGGCACCCCCGGGTCGTACGCCTCGATCTCCTCCGTGGTCACCTGGCGGCTCTCGATCCTGGAGCGGCCGTAGACCGTGCGCCGCACCACGGTCAGCAGATAGGTGCGGAAGCCGGCCTCGGGACCGCCGCCCCGGCCGACCAGGTCGAGGATCTTCGTGAACGCCTCCGCGACCACGTCCTCGACCTCCGAGCGCCGGACGAGCTGCCGGGCCAGCGCGCGGGCGGCGGCGACATGGCGCTCGTAGAGCTGCCCGTAGGCGGCGGCGTTGCCCTCTCTGACCGCCTGGAGAAGCTCTGCGTCGCTTCGCGACGATTCGACACCCATAGTGACCTCACGATTACGCGGGGTTGCCCCGCGCATTCATTCCGCACTATCCGCCGGGACTAAACCGCGCCCGCGCCTTTACCTTCAGGAGGCGCCGCCGCGGCCTCTCTGTCCGGAGCCATAAGCTTGGCCGCATGACGGATCGCGACAACCTGCTGGCCGAGATCATGAGCAAGGCCGTCGTCCACGGCAAGGTCACCCTCTCCTCCGGCATGGAGGCCGACTTCTACCTCGACCTGCGCCGCATCACCCTCGACGGGGTGGCCGCGCCGCTGGTCGGCCGGGTGATGCTCGACCTGACGACCGACCTGGAGTTCGACGCGGTGGGCGGGCTCACCCTGGGGGCCGACCCGGTGGCGGGCGCGATGTTGCACGCGGCGGCGGCGCGCGGGCGCACGCTCGACGCGTTCGTGGTGCGCAAGGCGCAGAAGCAGCACGGCATGCAGCGCCGGATCGAGGGGCCCGAGGTGAAGGGGCGGCGGGTGCTGGCCGTCGAGGACACCTCCACGACGGGATCCTCGCCGCTGACGGCCGTGGAGGCGCTGCGCGAGGCGGGCGCCGAGGTGGTGGCCGTGGCGACGATCGTCGACCGGGGCGCGCGGGAGCGCATCACCGGCGAGGGCCTGGAATACCGCTCGGTCTTCACCCTCGACGACCTCGGGCTCTGAGCGCCGCGGGCCTCAGCCGCCGGACGCCTTGACGGTGAACGACTCCCGCTCGCCGTCCTTGCCCTGCTCGCGCGGCTTGCCGTTCTCGGTGACGCGGACGCTGCCCGCGTCACTGAGCACGACGTCGAGCTCCGGGTCGAAGTAGCTGACCTCCTCGCCCCTGCTCATCTCGCGATACTGCAGCACGTCGCCGCCAGGCACGCGCACCGTGACCGTGGGGCAGGTCTCGGCCAGGCACTCGATGCGTACGGTCGGCACCCGCGCGGTGGTCTCCGCGGCGGGGCCGGGCGTGACGGCCACCGCGCGCTCGCGTTCGGCCGGCGTCGCGCCGGACGAGCCCAGCAGCGCGCGACCGCCGACGATCAGCAGCGTCACCACGGCGCCCGCGGCGAGGACGGCGAGCGCCAAGCGGGCGACGCCCATCGGATCTGACCTGTGGCGTCCCACAGTCGGCAGCGTACCCCGGGTAACCCCCGGTTTACGGGTCAGTGGACGCGGTGGTGCTTGCCGTTGGGCTCGGGAAGGCTCTTGCGCTCCCTGCGCTTCTTGATCACCTCGACGATGATCGGGATCAGCGAGATGAACACGATGACGAAGACGCCCGGCAGGATGTACTTGTCGATCTGCTTGGGGTCGACCTTGCTGCCGAGGAAGTGACCGAGCAGGAGCAGGCCCTCGACCCAGACGATGCCGCCGACGACGTTCCACAGGAAGAAACGCTTGGTCGGCATCTCCAGCACGCCCGCGACGGGATTCATGAACGTGCGCACGATCGGGACGAACCTGGCCAGAATCACCGCCTTGGCCGGACCGAACTTCTCGAAGAACTCCTCGGCCCTGACGACGTGCTCCCTCTTGAACAAGCGCGAATCAGGTTTCTCGAAGAGCCGGCGGCCGAACCGGGCCCCCAGGAAATGTCCGAGTTGGGCACCCGCAATGGCGCACAGGGGCGTGCCGATCAGCAGGACGGGAAGGGAGAGGGGCTCGATGCCCATTCCCTGTGCCACCGAGGCCGAGCTGAAAATCCCCGCGGCCACCAGCAGCGAGTCACCGGGCAGGAAGAACCCGAGCAGCAAGCCCGTTTCGGCGAAGATGATGGCGAGAACGCCGATCGTCGCGAAAGCCCCCAACACGGTCAGCCACCACGTCGGGTCGAGGAGATTCCAGAGCCAGTCCACGCCGAGAGCCTACCTGTAGAGGCGACAAACGCGTTGTGTCTACCACACGGGGTAGTGAGTCGGGATACTGGGCCTGCGCGAAGCCGTTACTTCTCAGGGAGATGAATCATGCCTATTGCGACTCCAGAGGTCTACGCTGAGATGCTCGACCGGGCCAAGGCCGGCGGATTCGCCTACCCGGCGATCAACGTGACCTCATCGCAGACGCTGAACGCCGCTCTGCGGGGCTTCGCCGAGGCCGAGAGCGACGGCATCGTCCAGGTCTCCACCGGCGGCGCCGAGTTCCTGGCCGGCGCGACCGTCAAGGACATGGTCACGGGGGCCACGGCGCTGGCCGAGTACGCGCGGGTGGTGGCCGCCAAGTATCCCGTGACGGTGGCGTTGCACACCGACCACTGCCCGAAGGACAAGCTCGACGGCTTCATGCGGCCGCTGCTCGACATCTCCCTGGAGCGGGTCTCCAAGGGCCTCGACCCGCTCTTCCAGTCCCACATGTGGGACGGCTCCGCCGTGCCGCTGGAGGAGAACCTGGAGATCGCCAGGGAGCTCCTGGAGAAGTCCGCCAGGGCGCGGGTCATCATGGAGATGGAGATCGGCGTCGTCGGCGGCGAGGAGGACGGCGTCGTCGGCGAGATCAACGAGAAGCTCTACACGACCCCCGAGGACGCGCTGGCCACCGCCGAGGCCGTCGGGATCGGCGAGAAGGGCCGCTACCTGCTGGCCGCCACGTTCGGCAACGTCCACGGGGTCTACAAGCCGGGCCACGTCAAGCTGCGCCCGAGCGTGCTGAAGGAGATCCAGGAGGCGGTCGCCGCCAAGTACGGCAAGGACAAGCCGTTCGACCTGGTCTTCCACGGCGGCTCCGGCTCGTCGCAGGAGGAGATCCACGAGGCCATCTCGTACGGCGTCGTCAAGATGAACATCGACACCGACACCCAGTACGCCTTCACCAGGCCGATCGCGGACCACATGTTCCGCAACTACGACGGCGTGCTCAAGGTGGACGGCGACGTGGGCAACAAGAAGACGTACGACCCGCGTTCGTACGGCAAGTCCGCCGAGGCCGGCATGGCAAAGCGCGTCGTGGAGGCGTGCGAGAACCTCAAGAGCGCTGGGACGAAGATCTCCTAGCCAGTTTCGGGGCCCGGCGGGTATGACTTGTCCTATGGATAACCTTCTCGCCGGGCCGCCCCCGACTCAACTGCCGGATCTGCCCGAGGCCAGGGAGGCGCTCGAATCCGGAGCCAAGGCCGCGGACGTGGCCGCCCGTTTCCCCGCCTACCCGGCGGCCTGGGCAACGCTCGCGGAAGAGTACTTCGCGCAGGGGCACGCCGTCACTTCCTACGCCTTCGCCCGCACGGGCTACCACCGCGGGCTCGACGCGCTCCGCCGCAGCGGCTGGAAGGGACACGGGCCCGTCCCCTGGGAGCACGAGCCCAACCGCGGCTTCCTGCGCTGCCTGTACGCTCTGTCCAGAGCCGCCCAGGCGATCGGCGAGAAGGACGAGGCCGAGCGGTGCATGCAGTTCCTCAAGGACAGCAGCGAGACCGGCTACGAGGCACTTACAAAGGGTTAGCCCTCGTTGTCTTGGGACGAATAGGCACGTTCGGGTAGTCTCTCAACGCAAGAGCCCCTGTCGCGCTTGCGCCAGGGGTTTTCGTTTTGTGCACGGGAGACTGAACCATGCCGGCTGCCGTTCTCGTTGGCGCCCAGTGGGGCGATGAGGGCAAGGGCAAGGCCACCGACCTGCTCGGTGGCGACGTCGACTACGTCGTCCGCTATCAGGGTGGCAACAACGCGGGACACACCGTGGTCATCGGGGACCAGAAATACGCGCTGCACCTGCTACCGACGGGGATCCTGTCTCCGGAGGTGGTCCCGGTGATCGGCAACGGCGTGGTCATCGACCCGGGCGTGCTGCTGAGCGAGATCGACGGGCTGGCCGCGCGCGGCATCTCCGCCGAGCGCCTGCTGATCTCCTCGAACGCCCACTTGATCATGCCCCACCACAAGGCCCTGGACAAGGTCACCGAGCGCTATCTCGGCAAGGCCAAGATCGGCACCACGGGCCGCGGCATCGGGCCCGCCTACGGCGACAAGATCGCCCGTATGGGCGTGCGCGTCCAGGACCTGCTCGACCCCGGCATCCTGGCCAAGAAGATCGAGGTCGCCCTGGCCGAGAAGAACCAGGTGCTGACCAAGGTCTACAACCGGCGCGGCATCGACCCGTCGGCGGTCCTGGACGAGTACCTCGCCTACGCCGAGCGCCTCAAGCCGCACATCGCCGACACCTCGCTGGTGCTCTCCAAGGCGCTGGACGAGGGCAAGTTCGTGCTGCTGGAGGGCGGCCAGGGCACGCTGCTGGACATCGACCACGGCACCTACCCGTTCGTCACGTCCTCCTCGCCGACCTCCGGGGGCGCCTGCGCCGGGGCCGGGATCCCGCCGAACCGCCTCACGAAGATCATCGGCATCCTCAAGGCGTACACGACCCGGGTCGGCTCCGGCCCCTTCCCGACCGAGCTCACCGACGAGGTCGGCGAGTGGCTGCGCCAGACGGGCGGCGAGTACGGCGTCACCACGGGCCGCAACCGGCGCTGCGGCTGGTTCGACGCGGTCATCGCCCGCTACGCGACCCGGATCAACGGGATCACCGACTACTTCCTCACCAAGCTGGACGTGCTGTCGGGGCTGGAGCGGATCCCGGTGTGCGTGGCGTACGAGGTGGACGGGGTGCGGCACGACGAGATCCCGATGACGCAGACCGACTTCCACCACGCCGTGCCGGTCTACGAAGAGCTGCCGGGGTGGCAGGAGGACATCACCAGCGCGAAGTCCTTCGACGACCTGCCGCCCAACGCGCAGGCGTACGTGCGGACGCTGGAGGAGATGAGCGGCGCCCCGATCTCGGCGATCGGCGTGGGCCCCGGCCGCGACCAGACCGTGGTGGTGCGCTCGCTCGTCTGAGCGGGCCCGGGGTCCGGTCCCGCCGGACCCCGGCATGCCGCGAGGCCAGGTGATGCCTCAGCCTGCCTGGCCTCATATGGTTGGGGTATGCCTCGTTTCCGCCACATCCTGGACACCATGGCCGCCTACAAGCCGGGCAAGGTCGTAGCGACCCCCGAGGGCCGGTCGTACAAGTTGTCCTCCAACGAATCCCCGTACGACCCGCTGCCGTCCGTGGTCGAGGCCATCGCCGAGGGGGCGCGGCAGATCAACCGCTACCCCGACCCCGGCGCCGTCAAGCTGACGGAGACCATCGCGGAGCGGTTCGGCGTGCCGACCGAGAACATCGCGCTCGGCGCGGGGTCCGTCACGGTGGCGCAGCAGCTGTTCGAGGCGGTCGGGGAGCCCGGGGTCGAGGTCGTCTACGCGTGGCGGTCGTTCGAGGCGTACCCGCTGCTGGCCGACCTCTCCGGGGTGACGTCGGTCCAGGTGCCGCTGGCCGGGGAGGACCACGACCTGGACGCCATGGCGGAGGCGATCAACGAGCGCACGCGCATGGTGTTCGTGTGCAACCCGAACAACCCGACCGGCACCTCGATCCGCCGGGGCACGCTGGAGGCGTTCCTGGACCGGGTGCCCGAGCACGTGCTGGTGGTGCTGGACGAGGCCTACCGCGAGTACGTGCGCGACGAGGACGTCCCCGACGGCCTCGCCCTCTACCGCGACCGGCCGAACGTCTGCGTGCTGCGCACGTTCTCCAAGGCGTACGGGCTGGCGGGCCTGCGGGTCGGTTACCTGATCGCGCACGAGCCCGTGGCGACGGCGATCCGCAAGACGATCGTCCCGTTCGCGGTCAACCACCTCGCCCAGGTGGCGGCCATCGCCTCGCTCAAGGCCGAGGACGAGCTGCTGGAGCGGGTCGAGCACGTGGTCAAGGAGCGCACGAGGGTCCGCGAGGCGCTCATCGCCCAGGGCTGGACGGTGCCGCCCACCGAGGCGAACTTCGTCTGGCTCCGGCTCGGTGAGCGCACCCTCGACTTCGCGGCCGCCTGCGCCGTGGAGGGCGTGGCGGTGCGGCCGTTCGCGGGGGAGGGCGCGCGGGTGTCCATCGGCTCCCCCGAGGCGAACGACGCGTTCCTCACCGCCGCCGCGGCCTTCCACGGCTGATCAGCGGCGGGCCTGCCAGTTGAGGTAGGCGACCGACAGCAGCGTGGAGCCGTACTGCGACTGGACGGCGTGGTCGACGTAGACCGCCAGCGCGTGCGTGAGCAGGGCTGGGTCCCACTTGGCCACCGGCATGTAGCGCGGCGCCTGGAGGTACTGCCCGGCGGCGGCCAGGCCGCCGGTGCCGTCCACTCTCAGGAAGGTCGTCGCCACGCCGTTGTCGCTGGTGGCCATGTTCTTGGTGTAAGTGCGGGCGAAGCGGCCCATGTCGGCGTCGGTGAAGCCGAGGCCGAAGCGGTGCGCGGCGGCGGCGAACTCCACGTCGATCCCGCCGTGGCTGAGGTCCTCGATCTGCTGCCCGCCCTTGGGCGGGGTGCCGAAGGACGGGGTCCACTCGGAGACGCCGTCGGCCTTGGTGTAGCCGCTGTAGAGCTTGCCGAAGCTGGGCCAGTACGGCCAGTAGTAGGCGTCCTTGTCGTTGACCTTGAGGTCGCGGGCGAACGTGGTGGCGAGCCGGCGGGTGCGGTCGCGGAAGTGCGGGTCGCGGGTCGCCGCCGCCAGCTCCGCGTAGGTCTGGCCGAGGGCGACGCTCTGGTTGATCGGCTGCTCGACGCCGTCGTAGGGGACGGGCATGCCCTTGGGCCAGATGTAGTAGCCGTCGGCCACCCATTCGGGGTCGTGCACGGCCGCGGCGTCCCGGCACGCCTTGAGGTATTCGGCGGCCTTGGCCCGGTAGCGGGCGTTGCTCCAGAGGCGCCGGTCCCGGCGGACGATCCGGACGAACGACGCGAGCGGGTAGGTGATCATGCCGGTGTGCACCGAGAAGATCACCGGCGCGGCCGCCAGCCTGAACGTCCCCAGCGCCGGCATCGTGGCCCCCGCCGGCGAGGGGCGCAACTCCTTGGCCGTCACCATGGTCGGCGACGGGTAGGCGTCGAGGATCCGCTTCACCGCGTAGTCGGGGCTGGCGGGGTCCATCGTCAGGTCGGCGAAGGTGGACACCCTGTTCTTGACGGGATTACTCACCTCCAGCGTGAAGCGCCCCTCCGAGGTGCCCGCCCGCACGGTCGCCACCGCGTCGTTGACGTTGACGAGCGCGCTGCGCACCTCCAGGAGGGGCTGCCCGGACGCGTCGAGCAGGCTCACGCCGCCCGCGCTGTAGACGAGGCTGCGCCAGGCGGGCAGCGACAGGCCGCGGTAGTCCGTGACGCCGCGCTCGGAGTCGCGGTTGCCCAGCACGAGGTCGGCGTTGTGGATGAGCCGGTCCAGGTAGGAGGTGGCGTGGTAGGCCTCGTACATCCTGATGTAGGCGGCCATCACGTAGGAGGCGCCCCAGCCGAGCCCGCCCGCCTCGTTGGTGTCGGTGGGCTGGCCGACGGCGCCGCTCTCGTGGAACAGCTTGTCGAACAGGTCGAACGTCTCGCGCGAGGTGTAGTCGTAGCCTGCCGCGGCGCGGGCCGTACCGGGCAGTGCTGCCAGGGCGCCGAGGGAAAGCGCGCCCAGGCCGAATTGGCGGCGAGTAAGCATGGTGACCCTTTCACGAGCGAGCGAGCGGCGTCAGCTCTTGACCGCGCCGCGCATGCCTTCCAGGACGTGTCGTTGCATGATCATGAAGAAGACGACCACGGGCAGGATCGAGATGATCGTGCCCGCCGCCAGGCTGCGGATGTCGGTGCCGGTGATCCCCGCCAGGTAGGCGATCCCCAGCGAGATGGGATACAGGGAGGAGTCCTTCAGGACGACCATCGGCCAGATGAAGCTGTTCCAGACCGAGATGAAGCCGAAGACGCCGAGGATGGCCAGGGTGGGGCGGGCGGCCGGGAGCATGACGTGCCAGAAGATGCGCAGTTCGTGGCAGCCGTCGGTCCTGGCGGCGTCCACCACCTCGCGCGGCACCCCGGCGAAGGTCTGCCGGAGCAGGAAGATCCCGAACGCCGACAGCAGGCCGGGAAGGATCACTCCCAGGTAGCTGTCGGCCATCCCGATCTGGGACACCACCAGGAACCTCGGCAGCAGCATGACCTCCCCGGGGAGGAACATGGTGGCCAGGATCGCGAAGAAGATCAGGCTCCGGCCGCGGAAGGCCATCACCGCCAGCGGGTACGCGCACAGCGCCGACACCAGGATGTAGAGCGGCACCATCACGGCCACGAGGAACGCCGAGTTGAGCAGGTAGCGCGGGAACGGGATGGCCGTCCACGCCTCCTTGGCCCAGGTGAGCACGGGAGGCCGGGGGATGATGTCGGGCGGGAAGGAGAAGACGGCCTGTCCCGCCGGCTTCAGCGCCGCCGACAGCAGGATGAGGAAGGGGCCGACGAAGGCCAGGGCGATCGCGACGAGCAGCACGTACATGCCGGTGCGGCGGATCCACCAACTCAACGCGTGTCCTTCCTTCCGCTGGTGAGCCGATAGTTGAGCAGGGCCATCACGATCAGCAGGACCCACAGGACGAGTCCGACGGCGCTGGCGTAGCCCATGTCGTACTTCTCGAACGCCTCGGACCAGATGTAGTAGCCGAGCATCAGGGTGGCGTCCTGCGGGCCGCCCTTGGTCATCACGAAGACGGTCGTGAACGCCTGCATCGCGTCGAGCATGGCCATCGTGACGGTGACCGCGATGTAGGGGACCATCAGCGGGACCGTGATGCGGCGCATCCGGTGCCAGCCGTTGGCGCCGTCTATCTTGGCGGCCTCGTACAGGTCCGTCGGGATCGTCTGGAGGCCGGCGAGGTAGACCATCATGTAGACGCCCATGTTCTTCCAGCCTTCGACCAGGATCAGCGCGGGCAGCGCCCAGACGGGGTCGAGGAGGTACTGGATGGGCTCGTCGAGGAGGCCGAGCCCGGTGAGCAGCCAGTTGACGACGCCCTGCTGGTGGAAGACGTAGTTCCAGGCCACCGCGACCGCGACCATCGAGGTCACGACCGGCAGGTAGTAGAGCATCCGGAACGTCCTGATGCCGGGCAGCTTCTGGTTCACCAGCACGGCCAGCGGCAGCGGGAGCACGACGAGCAGCGGGAACAGGCCCACGAGGAACACCAGCGAGTTGCGCAGGGCGGTCCAGAACGTGGCGTCGCCGAGGATCTTGACGAAGTTGTCCAGCCCGGTGAAGACGGGCGGGCTGACGCCGTCGTAGTCGGTGAAGGAGAGCTGGACCGCGGTGACGGCCGGCCAGGCGAAGAACACCCCGAACAGCACCAGGGCCGGTAGCGGGAAGAGGTACGGCGTGTACCAGCGCTGCCCCGGAATCCGGCTGGCGGCCACCGGCCTCACATCCTTCAGTGTCTAATAGTGACGCCCAAAGCCTCGATAAGAGTCGGCCAGAATTTGGACGCAGACTATAGATCGCCCATCTCGACCGTCAAGAGCCGACCAGAGCAGGGATCCTTGACGTACGGGCCGAAGAAGTGTCATTGTGCCGAAAGAATTATTAAGGACGGCCATAATTCTCAGGAGGTCCCCCGATGTCGAGGAGAAGAGCGTTGGGGGCAGGCGCGCTCGCGCTGGCTCTCATGTCGTCCGGCTGCGTCGCCGGAACGTCGGGCGGCACATCAGGGGGACGGGCGGATGACCAGCCGTTCGAGGGGGAGGTCGAGTTCTGGACGATCAACCTGAAGAAGAATTTCGGCGCCTACATCGACGGGCTGATCGCCCAGTACCAGAAGGACCACCCCAAGGTCACCGTCAAGTGGGTGGACGTGCCCGGGCAGGACATCGCGACCAAGCTGCTCGCGGCGGTCGCCAGCGGCGACGTCCCCGACGCGGTCAACATCGCCTCCTCCGACCTCGGCCGGTTCACCCCGTCGCTGGCCCCGCTCGACGAGCTGTTGAAGCCCGCCGACCTCGCCGACTTCCAGCCGAACCTGGTCGAGTCGCTGCGGGTGTCGGGCAAGCTGTACGCCGTGCCGTGGTACAACGGCGGCACGCCCGTGAGCATCTACCGCAGGTCCGTCGTCACGAAGGCGGGCTTCGACGAGAAGGCCCCGCCGAAGTCCTACGCCGAGGCCCTCGCCCTGGCCGACGAGGTCTACGCCAAGACCAAGGTCTACGGCAGCAACGACATCCCGGGCGTCAACGCCGCCTCGGTGCTGCGCTACTACGGCATCGAGCTGCTGAGCGCCGACAAGAAGAAGGCGATCTTCAACACGCCCGAGGTCGCCGAGCTGCTGGGCTCGTTCAAGAAGAGCTACGACAAGCACGGCATCGCGCCGGGATCGGTCTCCAAGGACGTCCGGAACTACCCGCAGACCCTGGAGAACGGCCAGATCGCGATGGCGGCCAGCGCGTCGGCGGCGACGCTGGTCAACGTCGAGAAGAACGCCCCCGACATCTACAAGGACCTGCTCGTCACCGAGCCCGTCCAGACGAAGACCGGCGGATACCTGCTGCTCGCCCAGCAGACCGTGGCCATCCCCAAGGCGTCGAAGCATCAGCGGGCGGCGGCCGAGTTCGTCAAGTTCTTCACCAACGGGGCCAACCAGCTCGCCTTCTGCAAGCTGGTGCCGATCTACCCCTCGACGATCTCCTCCACCAAGGACGCCTTCTTCTCCGACATCAGCGGCGACTCCCCGATGGACGTCGCCCGCCGGGTGATCGTCAAGGGCCTGCCCAAGCTGGAGTACGTCCCGCTGGGCACGGCCAAGGACGCCGAGCTCGGAGAGTCGCTGTCCGAGGAGATCAGGGCCTTCCTCCAGGGATCCAAGAGCGCCGAGGAAGCGCTCGCCGCCGCGGAGAAGCAGTGGAATGACGCACTTGCCTAAGCTCAGAATCGGGATCATCGGTGCCGGGATCATGGGGCGCGGCCACGCCGAGGTCCTTTCCGCCCACCCGGACGCCGAGGTCACCGCCGTCGCGCGCCGCGCCCTCGACGCCGTCCCGCAGGCGGCCGTCTATCCCGGCTACCGGGAACTGATCGCGTCCGGCACGGTCGACGCCGTGTCGATCACCACCCCCGACCACCTGCACGCGGACGTGATGGTGGCGGCGGCGGAGGCCGGGCTGCACATCCTGGTCGAGAAGCCGTTCACGACCACCGTCGAGGACGCCGACCGCTCCGTGGCCGCGATCCGGCAGGCAGGCGTCACCGCGATGTGCCTGTTCAACCACCGGTGGGTGCCCGCGTACGCGCAGGCCAAGCAGCAGATGGAGCTGATCGGCGAGCCGGTCGTGGGCTACGCCCGCAAGGACGACACGATCCACGTGCCCACCGAGATGATCGGCTGGGCCGACCGCACGACCTGCGCCTGGTTCCTGTCGAGCCACGACATCGATCTGGTCACCTGGCTCTACGACGACCACGTGGTGGAGGTGTTCGCCACCGCCCGCCACGGCAAGCTGCGCGGGATGGGCATCGACACCCCCGACGCGATGCAGATCCAGGCCCGCTTCAGCCGGGGCGCCGTCGCCACCTTCGAGTCGGCCTGGATCTACCCGAACACCTTCCCGACCATGGTCGACAGCTACGTCACCGTGGCTGGCGAGTCGGGCGTCATCCAGCTCGACAGGCAGAAGGAGAACATCCAGCTCGCCACCGAGAAGTCTTACTCCTACCCGCGCAACATGCTCCAGCGGGTCGTGCACGGCATCCCCGCGGGCGCCTACCGCGACGCGATCCACCACTTCGTCGACTGCGCCCGCACCGGCGCCGAGCCGCTGGTCAGCGTGGAGAGCTCGCGGCACGTGACCGCCGTGCTCGCCGCCGCGCACGAGTCCGCCCGCACCGGACGGCCGGTGACATGTTCGTAGAGAAACCGCCGCACGTGCATCCCACGCGCATGCGGCACATCACCGACGAGGCGCTGCTGGAAGCCCTCGGGGCGAGCGACGTCGCCGAGGCCAGGGCCTGGCGCCGGGGGCGGCCGGTCCCGGCGGCCCTCGGCGCGGAGGGCGCGGACGCCCTGCTCGGGATCGAGGCCGACTTCCTGGACAAGGGCCACGGCCGCTCCCTGCTGTACGGCTTCCACTACCTGCGCTGGATGTCCCCGCTGATCACGGCCTACGCCGAGACCGGTGATCCCCGCTACGCCGCCGGGTGGGACCGCCTGTTCCGCCAGTGGTACGACGACCGCGACCGGGTCCAGGGCGACTGGCCGGGGCTCGACGTGGTCTGGTACTCGCTCGGCGTCCGCGCCCGCGCCATGTACGTCACCGAGGCGCTGGCCGTCTTCGCGGACGAGCCCGCGCTGAGCGACAGGTGCTGGCTGCGGATGATGAAGACGGTCCTGGGCGGCGCCCGGTGGTCGGCCGAGGAACACGACGAGTTCCGCCACGGCAACTGGCAGTTCGTCAACGCGTGCGAACTGCTGGTCACGGCCCGGGTGTTCGCCGACCTCCCCGAGGCGGGGCAGTGGGCCGAGGTCGCCACGGCCCGCGTCCTGGAGCACCTCGACCGGGACGTACGCGCCGACGGCGGCCACCACGAGCGCTCCCCCAGCTACCACCTCATGTGCCTGGACAACCTCGAACGGGCGGTGGCCGTCGAGCCCGCGCTCGCGCGGCATCCGCGCCGCCAGGCGATGTACCGCTGGCTGAGCGTCCTGACGACGTCCGGCGGCTGGGTGCCCCATCTGCAGGACAGCGGCCTGATCTGGCCGCAGGACGTCGGGCCGGCCGAGGGCTCGCACAACCTGGAGGCCAGCGGCTACGCCACCTTCCGCCACGGCGACTTCCACACCGTCGTCAACTACGGCCCGTACGTCGGGCACGAGCTCGAACCGCACAGCCACCACGCGGCGCTCGACTTCGTGCTGTCGGGCTGGGGCGTGCCGCTGGCCTGGGAAGGGGGCGGCCCGCCGTCCTACGACGACCCCCGCTACTACGACTGGTACCAGGCGACCAGGGCGCACAACACGCTGCTCGTCCCGGGCGAGGACTACACCGAGGACCGCCGCGCCGCCTGTGACCTGTTCTCCGTCTCCGCGCAGGCCGACGTCTTCGCGGGGCACCACCATGGCTTCAGCGCACGGCACGACCGCGAGATCGTCTTCGTCAAGGGCGACTCCCCGTACTGGATCGTCACCGACCGGATCGACGCGGAGGCGATCTGGCAGATCCACGGCCTGTCGCCGTGGATCGAGCGCGACGGCTGGTTCGCGGGCACCCGTGGCCCGGGAATCCTCGTGGTCCCCCTGGAACCCCCGGACGAGGTGCTGTACGGGACGGGCCCGGCCAGGATCCCGGACCCGGCCACCAGGACCGCCGAGTACGGCGAGATCCACTCGCTCGGCCTGCGGCGCGCCGACGGCAGGTTCACCGTCGGCATCTTCCCCTACCGCGACAAACTCCCCGATGTCCCCGAAGATTGGACGGTTCATGCTGATCGACGCTGACGCGATGCTCGGCCGCTATCCCCGCAGGGACGTGGGCACGGGCTCGATCACGGAGGCGCTGGACAGAATGGACCGCTTCGGCATCGCGGAGGCCGTGGTCGGCCACACCCTGTCGTGGCTGCACGACCCCGCGACGGGCAACAGGGAGCTGCTCGGCCTGATCGCCGATCAGCCCAGGCTGCGCCCCTGCTGGGTGATGCTGCCCGACACCTGCGGCGAGCTCGGCACACCGGACGAGTTCGTGGGCGCGGCACTGGAGCGCGGGGTGTGCGCCGTCCGCGCCTACCCCGCCGACCACGGCTACGACCTCGCGGGCGGCGACTGCGCGGCCGTGCTCGCCGCCCTCGCGGAGGCCGGGCTGCCGCTGCTCGTGGACGCGGCCCAGACCTGCTGGCCCGCCGTGGAGTCCGTGGCCACCGCGCACCCGAAGCTGAGAGTCGTGGTCGGCGCGCTCGGCTACCGCCAGCTCAGGCAGACGGCCGGGGTGCTCTCCCGCACCGGCAACGTCTACCTGGGGCTGGCCAACCTGTCCTCGCACTGCGGGCTCGAATGGCTCGTCGAGCGCTACGGCGAGCGCCGTCTCGTCTTCGGCACGGGGGCGCCGGTCAGGGATCCCGCAGAGGCGGTCACCCGGCTGCTGTGGGCGGAGCTCGACGACGCGGCCGTGGCCGCCATCGGCGCCGGCACCCTGCTGGAGCTGCTGCCCGTGGGGGCGATGTGAACGCGATCACCTCGGCGCTGTGGCAGCGCCGCCCGCAGACCAGCGTCCGGATCGTCGACGCGCACGCGCACGCCGGCCCCTACAGCCTGTTCTTCATCCCCGAGCCGTCCCCCGACGCGATGGTCAGGGTGATGGACAGGTGCGGCGTGGCGCACGCCGTCATCTCCAGCCACCTGGCGATCCAGCTCGACGCGGCGGCGGGCAACGCCGCGACCGCCGCGGCGGTGGACCGCGCGCCGGACCGCTTCACCGGCTACCTGACCATCAACCCCTGGCAGGACCCCGACGGCGAGCTGGGCAAATGGGGCGACGACCCGCGCTTCGGCGGCATCAAGCTCCACCCCGACCTGCACGACTACCCGCTCACCGGCTGGCGCTACGCGGGCGTGTGGGAGTTCGCGCGGCGCACCGGCTGCCCGGTGCTCACCCACACCTACGACGGCTCCCCCTACAACGACCTGGACGCGCTGGACGCCGTCGCGTCCGAGCACCCGGACGTGGTGATCGTCGCAGGGCACGCGGGCGCGACCCCGCTCGGCTTCGAGCGGGCCATCGAGGTGGCGCAGCGGCGCCCAGGGGTCATCCTGGAGGTGTGCGGGTCCTTCAACACCGGGCCCGACATCGCCAGGATGGTGCGGGAACTGGGAGCCGGCCGGGTCGTCTACGGGTCCGACTTCCCCTTCATCGATCTTCGGATCTCGCTGGGGAGGGTAATCTTCAGTGGCCTCGCAGAGGGGGACCAGGCCGCGGTGCTCGGTGCGACGATGACCCGCTTGCTTCAGTGGAGATCCGGACTGGGGTGATCAAGATCATGGATCGGTTGCGTTCGGAGTCGCGGCCCAGGGTGACGATCGGCGTCGTGGGGCCGCACGATCTCGTCGAACAGATCATGACGATCGGCGCGGGCATGCCGGCCGCGGCCGACTGGCGGCTGGTCGGCGCGCCTCATGCCGAGGAGCACGAGACCTTCGACAAGTTCTCGCGCATCGCCGACAGCATCGACGTGGTGCTGTTCACCGGGCCGCTCCAGCACGACCTGGCCAGGCAGGCGGGCGAGCTGACCGTTCCCGCCACGTTCGTGCCCATGAGCGGGGCCAGCCTGTACGCCAGCCTGCTGCGCGGGGTGCTCACCCACGGGATCGACCCGGCCAGGGTGAGCATCGACTCGCTGCCCGCCGCCGACGTGGACGAGGCGTACGGCGAGATCGGCGTGAGCACGGCCGGCGTGCACCTTTCCGAGTACGACCGGCCGGAGTCGGCTCGCGGCTTCAGCGACTTCCACGAGCAGCTCTACCGCCAGGGCGCGACCAGCGCAGCGCTGACCACGATAAGGACCGTCGCCAACAAACTGGCCGCGGCCGACGTGCCCGTGCTGCGCCTGCTGCCCACCTCCCATACGCTGCGCCTCGCGCTCAACACCGCCGCCCTGCTCGGCACCGGCAGCAGGCTGGAGGACGCGCAGATCGCCATCGTGGTCGTCGAGCTCGCCGCCTCCGCCAAGCCCAGCTACTCCGGGCCGGGCAACTACTGGCAGCAGGAGCTGAAGCTGTCGCTGCACCGGTCGCTGCTCGCCGACGCGCGGGTGATGGGCGCGACCGTGGCCCCCCGCGACGAGAACGGCTACGTCGTCACCGCCACCGTCGGCGCTCTCGGCCAGGCCACCGACGGGTTCAGGATGGCGCCGTTCATGGACCGGATCCGCTCCGACGCCGGCGTCGACGTCGAGGTGGGCATCGGGCTCGGCAGCACGGCCCGCGACGCCGACGCCAACGCGGTGGCGGCCGTCGAGAAGGCCCGCAACGCGGGGGCGAGCGCCGCGTACCTGGTCGGGGGCGACGGCACCGTGCTGTCCCTGCCGGTACGCAGGCGCAAGCGGCAGGAGAGCGAGCCTATCGTCGCCACCAAGGCGACCAAGCTGCTCGAACGCCTGGTGGAGGGCCTGCACGACGGCGACTCCATGGTGGTCGACGCCGAGATCGTCGCGGAGGTGTTGTCGATCTCCCCGCGCAGTGCCCGCCGGGTCCTGCAGAGCCTCGCGGAAGAGGGTCTGGCCTGGCCGATGCCTCCGGTCAAGGGCACCCAGGCGGGCCGGCCCCGCCAGCCGTACCGGCTCGTGCGGAGTTAGGCGTCGCCCAGGCGCACGCGCGAGCCGTACCTGTCCAGCAGCCGGGCGTTGTGCGCGTCCCCGCCCGGGGTGTTGGCCGACCGGAAGACGGGCGGCGGCTCGCCGGCCGCGAGGAAGCGGCCGACGACCTCGGCGACCAGGAGCTGCGCGGCCAGCACCCCGGTGAGGGTCGAGACGCCGCAGGCGCTGCCGCCGCCCGGCAGCGGCAGGGCGGCGTCGCCGTACGGCGCCCCGTTGTCGACGACCACGTGGGCCAGGTCGGCCAGCCGCTCCTCGACGGCCATCTCGGCGGTGTGCGCGCGGGAGGTGATGGCGATCACCTGGTGCCCGTGCCGCACCGCCAGGCGGGCCATCTCGACGATCGCCGCGTTGGCGCCGGAGTTCGAGATGATCACGAAGACGTCCTCGGGCCGGATGTCGGCCAGCTCCCAGATCCGCGCGGCGAGGCCGGGCTCGCGCTCGATCTTCGGGTCGAGGATGTCGCGTGGCGAGGCGTCGCCGTAGTAGGCGACGTCGCGGATGCCGAGCTGGTTGGCCGGCACCAGGCCGCCCGCCCGGCCGGTGAGCTCCAGCGCGACGGACCTCGAATGGCCGGTGCCGAACGCCTGGAGCACCCCGCCCGCCCGCAACGAGGCGAAGACCAGCTCGCCGGCCCGCCCGATCGCGTCGCGTTCGGCGGTGAGCAGCCGGTCCACGGCCGATGCGGCGGTCCGCGCGTACGCGCTCTGGTCGATCACAGGTCCTCCAGCAGGTTTCGTGCGGTCTCGGCGACGAGTTCGGCGCTGCCCAGGGCCACCTGGCTCGCCAGGACCTCGTACTCGGCCCGCCGGTAGGCGGCGGCCGTCGGCAGGTATCCGGGATAGCCGTTGACGTAGCCCAGGACCACGGTCGGCGCGCCGGGCCGGTCGGCGACGCGCTCGCCGACGGCGAGGAACGGCTCGCCGGGGAGCCCGGCCAAAGCGAGCCCGCCGAGGCGGGCGGCGTTCACGTCGACGCCCGTCGGGACGGGCGGCCCGCCCCGCGCCCGCAGCCCTTCGAGCCTGCTGCGGGCCAGGCGGGTGGCGACCGGGTCGCCCGACGCGGCGGCCCGCTCGTACCCGGCGACGAGCGCCGCCTCGTCGGCCGTCGTGGTGGCGGGTTCGAGCGTCAGCCGTCGCGTGGCCCAGGAGATCCGCCCGCCGGTGGATCCGGCTCGCCAGAGCGGGGTCCCCGGGCCCGCCAGCAGCTCGGCGCAGCGGTCCGCGACGAGCTCGCCCAGGCGTAGCAGCTCCGCCGCGTCCTGGCCGCGCCTGGTGTGGCGGGTGCTGATGTCGCCGGCCGCGCCGGTGGCGACCGCCACCCACACGTCCTCGCCGAGCCGCCGCCCCAGGCTCCCGCGTACGGCTCCGACCAGGTCGGCGCTGACCAGCCGGTTCGCCGCGGGCAGGACGGTGGGATGCACGGGAAGCACCACCAGCACCCCGGCGAGCCCGCCGTCGCGCACGGCGATCAGGTCGAGCGGCACCACGGCCGGCGCCCCCGGCCTGCTCCGATCGGCGCCGACCCCGTGCAGCTCCCCTCGGTGGGCCGTGCCCTCGCACGGCCGCTCCGCGTCGACCGCCCGCCGCACGGCCGTGCGGACCGCCTCGGCGACCAGGCCGAGCCACGGCTCGGGGGTCGGCCCGCCGCCCGGCACGCAGCCGGTCTCGGGCCCCGCGTGGGTGTGGCTCGCCGCCAGCCACAGCTCGCATCCGGCCGCCTGCCCGGCCCGCCTGGCGAGGTCCTCGTTGACGCAGATGACGTCGGCGATCGCCAGCGCGAACCGCCTATGGCCGTCCGACCAGGTCACCGCGCTGACCGACAGGGGATCGGCCGTGCCCGTGGACGGGCCCGGCCGGTCGATGTAACCGCCCATCGGCGTGCCGTCCGGCACGGGCAGGTCGGCGGTGCCGTGTCCCACTCTCATCGTTCGGCCGTTCTGATCATCGTCCGGTAGCGGACGGGTCCGGTGGAGGCGGCCAGCAGGGCGGCGCCCGCGAGGCTGTCCCCCGAGGGCGGCCGGAGTTTCGCTCGGGGGAGCAACCGGGCCAGCTCAGCCTCGAAACCGGCGCGGAGCCCGGGGTCGCGCAGCAGGCGGCCGGTCCACGCGACGGGCACCGGCGCCCCCTCCGCGAAGCAGCGGGCCGCCGCCGCCACCGTGCCCGCCAGCTCGCGGGCCGCCTCCTCGGCGATGGCGCGCGCCGTCAGGTCGGACCGGTTCGGGTCGCCTGCCAGCTCCAGGACGTGGACGGCGAAGCGCGCGATCCGCGCCACCGCGTCGGGGGCGAGGTAGAGGCGCGCGGGCAGGCCGGCCAGGTCGCCGAACACGGCCTGGGCGCGCTCGGTGAGCGGGCCGGGCTCCGCGCGCCCGTCGAAGCCCCTGCAGGCGGCGTCGAGGCCGCGCCGGCCGATCCAGAAGCCGCTGCCGGCGTCGCCGTAGAGGTAGCCCCAGCCGTCCACCTGCCGGATGCCGTCACCCACGCCCAGGGCGATCGCCCCGGTGCCCGCGGCCAGCACCACGCCGTCCCCACCCGAGAACGCGCCCGCGTGCGAGGTGACCACGTCGGTCGTGATCAGCACGCGGCGGGCCATGGCGAGCAGCCGGTCGGCCAGTTCGTCGGGATCGTCCAGGATCGTGGTCAGCCCGAGGCAGATGGTGCCGAGCCGCCCCCATCCCGTCCCGATCCGCTCCAGCACGGCCTTGACCGGGGAGCCCTCCGCGTACGACAGGCCGGGCAGCTCGCGGACCTCCAGGACCCGGCCCGACTCGGCCAGGCCCAGCCGTAATCCCGTCTGCCCGCCGTCGATCGCCAGGTCCATGGACACCTCCTGGTCACGATCCGGGCCGGAGCCCGGCCCTGCGGTATTCCGTGGGGGAGCAGCCGACATGCCGCCGGAACGCGCTGCGCAGGGCCTTCGCGGTCGGGTAGCCGGTGTGCGCGGCGATCACGTCCACCGGCAGCGCCGAGGTCGAGAGCAGGCGGCGGGCGTGCCGCAGCCGCAGCCCGGTGAGATGCCGCAGGAACGTCGTCCGCCGCTCCTCGGCGAACAGGTGCGAGATGTAGTACGGGCTCGCGCTCACGGCCTCCGCCACGGTCGCCAGGCGCAGCCCGGGATCGGTGTAGTGCTCCGCCAGGTACGCCTCCGCCAGCGCGAGCACGTCACGGCGCGGCGCGGCCGGCATCAGCCGGCCCAGTGTCTCCCGCAGCCAGATGTGCAGGTAGGAGCGCTCGTGGATGTCCCCGACCATGATGATGTCCTCGATCGGCAGCCGGGCGCAGGCCTCCACCCAGTCCGTCGACCCGTCGGCCAGCCTGGCCCGGTTGGCCACGTCCACCACGAAGAGCAGCTGGCCGATGAGCCAGTTGCGCAGCGTGCGCGGGTCGACCCCGGGCTCCCGGGCGCACCTGTCGACCCACCCGGCCAGCAGGCCGGCCGCGCCGTTGCGGTCACCGGCGCGGACCCGCCTGGTCAGCTCCTGCTCGATGCGCACCGGCGGCGTCAGCGCGGCGCTCTCGCGCGGTGGGGGCGCGATCACCCGGTCGCCGCCGAGCACGAGCTTGTAGTCGTTGGCCCGTCTGGCGTCCCGCTCCGCCGCGACGTGTTCGAGGCTGGGCGCGCCCAGGCTGACCGTGGCCGTCCACGCCGTCTCGCGGACGATCCTGGCCCGCAGTTCCTCGGCCAGCGCCTCCGCGTCGGACATCAGCGCGCCCGGGTCGGCGCCCGACAGCACGATCAGCCACTCCTCCGGCGGCAGGAGGTGGCACGTCGCGTCGCGGCGGGTGCTCGCGGCCGAGCGCACCGCGTGGTCCGTGCGCTGGAGCTGGCGATGCGCCCATGACCGGCCACGGGTCTTCTCGGAAACCAGGAAGTCGTCGATGTCCACCAGGGCAGCCACGGCGTAGGTCATGCTTCTACTTTAGGCGGACCGAAATTTGACCGTATTTACCAGCGTCCCGACTCCCTCGACCGTGGCCCGCATGGTGTCGCCGTCCTTGAGCGGGGCGATCCCGGCGATGGTGCCGGTGGCGATCAGGTCCCCGGGCATCAGCGTCATCCCGTCGGACAGGTCGGCGATGAGCCGGGGCAGCCCGAAGACCATCTGCCTGGTGTTGGCCCGCTGCCTGACCTCGCCGTCCACCTCCAAGGTCAGCTCCAGCGCCTGCGGATCGGGCACCTCGTCCACCGTCGCCAGGTACGGCCCCGCGGGCGCGAAGGTGTCGAACCCTTTCGACTGGTCCCACGGCACGTTGCGGGCGATGTTGGCCAGCTGGAGGTCGCGGGCCGTCATATCGTTGATCACGGTGTATCCGGCGACGGCCTCCCGCCACCGCTCGGCCGGCAGGTCCCTGGTTACCTTGCCGATGACCACGGCCAGCTCCACCTCGTGCTCCAGGTGGCGGGTGCGGGCGGGGGCGACGACCGGGTGGCCGTGGCCCACGAGCGCGGACGGCGGCTTGAGGAACAGCACCGGCTCCGGCGGCACCTCCAGGCCGCTCTCGTCCGCGTGCTCCTGGTAGTTCAGCGCCAGGCAGCAGATCTTCGTGCAGGTGGCCACGGGCGGCTCGAAGATCACCGCGCCCTCGTCCAGCGTGGGGCCGTCGTGACCGGCCACCAGCTCGGTCAGGCGGTCGAGCCCGTACGAGTCCAGGGCCGCCACCGGGTCGGACCCGACGTCGGCCAGGCTCACGAGCTCGCCGGGCGCGCGCCGGGCCACCAGCTCGACAGGGCCGGAAGGGGTGCGCCGAATGCGTCCAAGAAACATGTCCGTAAGCCCATCAAGGCCCTGTGACCTCCACAAGCACCGAAATTTGCGCTTAGACCCGCTTCTTGCTGTCTTTCTTGTGGCCGGGCGCGGCACCGCCGTTTGATGGTCGGCATGACCCGCACTCTGGACGTCAGCCGCGACCTCTACACCACCGCCCGGCGCTACATCGCGGGCGGCGTCTCCAGCGACGCCCGCCGCACCGCGGGCGTGCCGCTCTACGTGGACAGGGCATCGGGATCCCGGCTCTGGGACGTCGACGGCAACGTCTACGTCGACTACGTGCTCGGCCAGGGCCCCGCGCTGCTCGGCCACTGCCCGCCCGCCGTGGTGGAGGCCGTCGCCGCGCAGGCGGCCCGCGGCATCGTCTACTCCGCCCAGCACGCGGCGGAGTCGCGCGTCGCCGAGCGGCTGTGCGCGATGGTGCCCTCGGCGGAGCGCGTCCGCTTCAACACCGTCGGTTCCGAGGCCGCGCACGCCGCCTGGCGCCTGGCGCGCGGCTTCACGGGACGGCCCAAGATCCTCAAGTTCGAGGGCCACTACCACGGCTGGCTCGACCCGGTCCTCTACAGCGTGCACCCGTCCCTGGATGACGCCGGGCCGCAGGACCACCCCCGCGCCGTCCCCGGCACCGCGGGCCAGCCGCCCGCCGCCGACCTGGTGATCTGCCCCTGGAACGACCTGGACGCGCTCTCCCGCCTCATGGACGAGCACGCGGGCCAGATCGCCGCCGTCGTCACGGAGCCGGTGCTCTGCAACACGGGCGCCATCGAGCCGGACCCCGGCTACCTCCAGGGGGTGCGCGCGCTGTGCGACCGCCACGGCAGCCTGCTGATCTTTGACGAGATCATCACCGGTTTCCGGCTCGCCCCCGGCGGCGCCCAGGAGTACCTCGGCGTCAGCCCCGACCTGTCGGTCTTCGGCAAGGCGATGGCGGGCGGCATGCAGGTGTCCGCGCTGGCGGGGCGGGCGGGCGTGATGGACGCCATCTCCTCGGGCAAGGTCGCGCACGCCGGGACGTTCAACTCGCAGCCCGTCGGCATCGCCGCCGCCGAGGCCACCCTACGCATCCTGGACGAGCGGCGCGAGGAGGTCTACGGCACCCTCTACGCGCGCGGGCGGCAGCTCATGGCCGGCCTGCGCGCGGCCGCGGCCAAGGTGGGCGTCCCGATGCTGGTGGACGGCCCAGGGCCGGTCTTCCAGACGTACTTCACCGACGCGCCCGCGGTGCGCGACTACCGCGACTTCGCCAGGACCGACCGCGCCATGATGGCCCGCCTACACGCCGCGCTGCTCGACCGCGGGATCAACATGGTGCCTCGGGGGCTGTGGTTCCTGTCCACCGCCCACACCGAGGCCGACGTCGCCGCCACCGTCGACGTCTTCGAGGACGCGCTTCGGTCCCTTCCGCTCGGTTGAGATCACCAGCGCCACGCCGGCCAGAATGACCAGGCCGCCGACGACCACCCGGGTCGTGATCGGCTCGTCCAGCAGGAGCGCGCCGAGCGCGACGGCCACCGCCGGGTTGACGTACGCGTACGTGGACACCAGTGAGATGGGGGCGTTGCCGAGCAGCCACGAGAACGCGGTGAACCCGATCAGCGACCCCACCAGGACCAGGTAGGCCAGCGCCAGCCAGGACCTGGTGGTGACGGCCGACACGTCCAGCCGCTCGCCGGCCCCGGTCCCGACGACCAGCAGCGCGGCGCCGCCCACGAACATCTCGACCGCGCTGGTGGCGAGGGCGTTGGCGGGCATCTGGATCCTGCTCGACAGGAACGAGCCCACCGCCCAGGACACCGAGCCGAGCAGCACCGCCACGATCCCGACGCCGCTGCCGCCCTCGCCGCCGGTCAGCGACAGCGCCGCGACCCCGCCGAGCCCGACCAGCACGCCCGCGAGCGTGAGCGCCTTGGGACGGTCGCGCACGACGAACCTGAACACGACCAGCCACAGCGGCACCGAGGCCACCAGGAGCGCCGCCAGGCCCGTGGAGATGTACTGCTCGGCCACCGCCAGCAGCCCGTTGCCGGTGGTCAGCAGCAGCACTCCGACGACGGCAGCGCCCAGGAACTGCCGGCGCGACATCCTGAAGGCCGCCGGCCCCGACCGGATCAGCAGGAAGCCGGCGAGCAGGGTGGCGGCGGCGATGAACCGCAGGCCCCCGCTGAGCAAGGGCGGTATCGACTCGATCGCGATGCCGATCCCGAGATACGTCGACCCCCACACCACGTAGACGATCGCCAAGGCGCTCCAGACCAGGACTGTGGCCCGGCTGTCAGTGGTGTCCGTACGCATGGCTCATGACTGTACCGGGCGACCCTGACAAAACTCTCGCGGGTCTCAGACATCGCACTATGGCGGGATATTAGCGATCAGCGGCTTTCACGCCACTGTCCTCCCGCCCGCGGCGGGTGACAGGATCCTTCGCGTCACCCACCCGCGACGAAGGGAATGGCCTTCCGATGTCCGACAACGCCGCCGCGCTCGCCCACTTCGCCGCCCGCCTCGCCTTCGAGACCGACGTCTCGGACGTGGCCGCCGACCTGGCGGCGGGGGTCCCCGGCGTCGTGGTCGTCGACTCGCGCAGCCGGGAGAGCTGGGACCAGGGCCACATCGAGGGCGCCGTCCATCTCCCCACCGCCGAGATCGCCGCGAGGGCACCCGGCCTGGTCCCCAGGGAGGCCGCGGTCGTGACGTACTGCTGGGGGCCGGGCTGCAACGGCGCCACCAGGGCGGCCCTGGAGTTCGCGAAGCTGGGCTACCGGGTCAAGGAGATGATCGGCGGCTTCGAGTACTGGGCCAGGGAGGGTTTCCCCGTGGAGACCGCCTCGGGCGTCACCCGGCACCCCGTGGACGCCCTCACGGCACCGGTGTCCGGCATCGCCTGCGCCTGCTGACGGCCCGCGGCCCCGGCAGACCCGCAAAGCCGGACGAATCAGCCCGAAACCGGCCGCTTCCCTACCACGACTTCCGGCCCCCGACCTGCGGAAACGCACCGAGCCACGTGGTGCTGGGCGAAACCGCGCCGCCTCAACCAGAAACGCTCAGCCGGAGCGGGGGACGCGACGCGCGGGGGCGGAAGATCGACGCCTGAAAGAATTGGCGCCCCCGTCCGAATCCCGTCGATCGGGGGCGTTGAGAACATACCCGGATCTACCCGGGTCAACCAATAAGTTCACAAGAGTCAATGCGGGAGTTCGCAAAGATGACATTGATTGTCAATGCCATCCTGTTCCCCAGGTCATGCGAAAGCCCTCAGCCGTCTCACACGACTCCGTAATCGCGCTGAGTCCCACCCAGGAGGCACGCGGCTCCCGGCGGGGCATCGGAGTAGCCCCTGGAGCGTTTCCAGCCTCAAAAGACGTCTCAGGCCCGTACGGCGGGCAGCACGAAGTGCTCCGCGGGCGCGGGACCTCGCCCGATGACGCTCGGTGCCGAGAGGCGGCTCGGCACCGAGAACGTTCAATCCCGGGAAACCCTCATCGGGGCCCGAGCTTCTCCACGATCAGCCGGTACAGCTGGCGCGGACGGCCAGGCTGCGGTGTGCGGTTCGGCGGTAGCGGCCACGCGAGTCCCTCGTCAACCAGCGTGCGCAGCAACCGCCGAGCCGTACGCGGCGTCACTCCCAGCATCTTGCCCGCGCCCTCGGCGTCCACCACGGTGTCTCCGCCTTCGAGCTTGGCCGCCAGCCGGGCCAGTACTTCCACCCCCTTCGGTTTGAGTGCGTTGGACCCGGTAGGCGGCATCCGCGGGGCCGGGATAAGTGCCCGTCCCTCGCGGTCCACCGCGAATCCCTGTGCCTGTTTGCCCGCCTGTGTGCGGGCCAGTGCCGCCCGGGCGTGCGACTCCGCATCGTGTGTCGTGCGACCCATGCCCACGCCGACCTCGACCGCCAGTCCCAGCTCGTCCCTGATCCTGGCCGCGAACGGCAACACCCTGAATCCGTCCGTCGCCGCCGCGATCGAGCCTCTGGTAGCGGTAACCAGATAGCTGTGATCGTCGATCGGCCAGACGGTGGCGTTGATCCGGTTCGCCTCCTGGACCAGGAGCCGATGCAGCGACAGCCGCAGCTCATCGCGCCAGTAGCGAGGTGCCGCGCGCCGCACGGGTTCGCGCAGCGTCGGCACCTCCACCAGCACCACGGTGAGCTGCGACTCCTCCAGCCGGTGGTGTGCCCCCAGCAGCGCCGCGGTGTGCAGCGCCGTGCGGACCGCCGCCGACGTCGGCCTGATCCTGATGACCGGCACGCCCGCCGCATGCAGGCGGTCGGCCACCGCGGGCAGGCACGTCAGTGCTCCCGAGGTCGCTCCCTGCCTGGCCAGGCGCTCGTGGTAGGCCGCGATCGTGCCGGTGGCTCCCGGCTCGTCGCGGCTGTGCACGTCCGTCGCGGGGATGCCGAGGTCGGTGTAGGCCTCCTCGACATCGGCCCTGCTCACCACGTCGATGCTGACCCGTTGCGGGTCGATGCGAGTGTCCAGCGCGGCCTTGGCCAACGCCGCCACCAGTGCTGCTCCGCCGAGTTGGACGTACGTCGCCGGCATCGTCAGCACGCCGGAACGCCTGGCCAGGTCATAAGGGACCGGGCTGGCGAACAAGCATGCGTCGACTCCGGGACCGAGCCGCGTCACCTTGTCGGGCGCCTCCTGTTCGTCGCGGTATGCGGCCGCGACCAGGCGACACGGCAGCGGCGCCGCTGCGTGACCCATCAGCATGACTCGTTCGACCAAGTCGTGGGGTCCGACCACGCCGATGGTGAGGTCCGGTGTCATAGCGCCCGGGCGTGACACTCGGGGAGTTTCTTCGGCCCTCTCGACCAATGTTCGTCCCATCCTGCCGTCCGTTGCAGTGCTCTCTTTTGGAACGATCGCTCGCGGGGGCCGTAATGTCACGCCCGACTTTTCCGGAAAGTCCTTCAGGTTGACCGTCCGACAAGAGGTCCTAGCAGCTCAACGAGGTTTTTCTGGCGTTTTTTAGTGCTCTGAAATCTCTCGTGTAATGTCCGCGCCGAGAGCGCGCATTCGGGCGGCGAGATGCGCGTGGCCGCGATCGATGAGGTATCCGGAGTCGATCTGGGTCTCGCCTTCGGCGGCGAGGCCGGCGAGCACCAGGGCGATGCCGGAGCGGAGATCGTGGGCCGTCACCTGGGTGCCGATCAGCGGCGTCCGGCCGCGCACGACGGCCCGGCTGCCCTCGACCTCGACGTTCGCGCCCATCTTGTTCAGCTCTCCGGCCAGGGCGAACCTGCCGTCGAAGATGCGCTCGTGGATGTAGCTGGTGCCGTCGGCGAGCGCCGCGACGGTCATCATCGGGGACTGCAGGTCGGTGGCGAAACCGGGGTAGGTGTCGGTGATGATGTTGATCGGGCGCAGCGGGCCCTCGCACCGCACGTGCAGGACGGCGCCCTGCCGGGCGAACTCGACGCCCATCTGCTCCAGCTTGTAACGGACGACGCCCAGGTCGAGCCCCGTGCCCACCAGGCTCAGCTCGCCCCCGGTGATCGCCGCGGCCATCGCGAACACGCCCGCGTCGAGCCGGTCGGGCATCACGGTGTGCTCGACGGCGTGCAGCTCCTCCACGCCCTCCACGGTGATGAACCCCGTGCCGCCGCCGCTGATGCGCGCGCCCATCTTGGTGAGCATGTCGATGACGTCGAGCACCTCGGGCTCCAGGGCCGCGTTCTCGATCACGGTCGTGCCCTTGGCCAGGGCGGCGGCCATGATGAGGTTCTCGGTGCCGGTGTGCGACGGGGTGTCGAGGTAGAGGGTCGCGCCGGTCAGCCCGGACGCCTTGACGTGGATGACGGTCTCGCCCTCGTCCACGAGCGCGCCGAGGCGCTTGTAGCCGAGGTAGTGGAAGTCGAGGTTGCGGCTGCCGAGGTTGCAGCCGCCGATGCCCTCGATGATCGCCTCGCCCAGCCGGTGGAGCAGGGCGGGGGTGAACAGGACGGAGCCGCGGAAGCGCCGGGCGATCTCTGCCGGGAGCACCGCGCTGGTCAGCCTGGAGGCGTCGATGACCAGCGTGCGCTCCGACTCGTGCAGCTCGACGTACGCGCCGACCGCCTCGGCCAGCTCGACCGCGCGGCGGACGTCCTCGATGATCGGCACATTGCGTAGAACGGTGCGGCCCCTGGCGGCGAGCAGAGCCGCACCGATCATGGGGAGCACGGCATTCTTCGCGCCCTGGATGAACGCGGTTCCACGCAGTGCGTTGCCACCGCGCACGCGGTAACGGACCATTCGTGCGGCTCCTTGAAATCATCGGTGAGGCTCGATCGGGCCAACAGTAGTCGGTTGCACCGCCCGACCCAGCCGAATCATCCGCTAAAGGAAGCCCCCGTGACGCGCTCATATGCTTCTCGGTATCGCTGCCTCGTGCGCTCCACGATGTGGTCAGGAAGCGGAGGTGGGGGGTTTCCGGAGGATTTGTCCCATCCAGATTCGGGCGATAGCAGCCAATCACGTACAAATTGCTTGTCGAAAGAGTGCTGCGTGCGACCCGGCTGCCATTCGTCGGCCGGCCAGAACCGCGACGAGTCGGGGGTCAGCACCTCGTCACCCAGGGTCAGCGCCCCGTCGGCGTCCCAGCCGAGCTCGATCTTGGTGTCGGCCACGATGATGCCGCGCTCCCTGGCGATCTCCGCGCCGCGCGTGTAGACGGCCAGGGTGATCCGCCGCAGCTCCTCGGCGGTCTCCTTGCCCACCTCCTGGACGACCTGCTCGTACGAGATCGGCTCGTCGTGCTGCCCCATGGGCGCCTTGGTGGACGGCGTGAAGATCGGCTCGGGCAGCCGGGAACCGTCCTGGAGCCCTGCCGGCAGGCGGACGCCGGAGACCGTGCCGTCGGCGCGGTACTCGTTCAGCCCGCCGCCGGTGAGGTAGCCCCGCGCCACGCACTCGACCTGCACCATCGTCAGCGGCTTGCACAGCACGCTGCGGGCGTCGTCGCCCCTGCCCAGGATGTGGTTGGGCACGACGTCCTTGAGCTGGTCGAACCACCACAACGACATCTGCGTGAGAATGGCCCCCTTGTCGGGGATCTGGGTCTCCAGCACGTAGTCGAAGACCGAGATCCGGTCGGAGGCGACCATCAGCAGCTTGCCGTCGTCGGTCTGGTAGAGGTCGCGTACCTTGCCGGAGTGCACGTGCTTCATCGGGCGATGTCCGTCCTGTGGTGGGAGCCGCGCAGCTCGATCCGGTCGACCAGGTCATAGGCCGCCCGGCGCGCGCTCTCCTGGTCGGGCCCGTTGCCGACCACGGCGAGCACCCGCCCGCCGGCGGAGACCACGTCGTCGCCCTGCCTGGCGGTCCCGGCGTGGAGGACGTACGCGTTGCCGGTCTCCTGCAGCCCCGTGATCACGTCACCCTTGACCGGCGCCTCGGGGTAGTTCTCGGAGGCGATCACCACGGTCACGGCCGAGCCCTCCTTGACCACCGGATCGAGCCCCAGCTCGCCCGTCGCGCACGCCATCAGCAGCCCGCCCAGCGGCGTCTCCAGCCGGTCGAGCAGCACCTCCGTCTCCGGGTCGCCGAAGCGCGCGTTGAACTCCACGACCTTCGGCCCCTTCGTGGTCAGCGCCAGGCCCACGTAGAGCACGCCCTGGTAGGGCAGGCCGCGCCGGGTCAGCTCGCCGATCGTCGGGTGCACGACCTCCCGCATGACCTGCTCGGTCAGCCCGTCGGGCGCCCACGGCAGCGGCGTGTAGGCGCCCATGCCACCGGTGTTGGGGCCCTGGTCGCCGTCGTAGGCCCGCTTGAAGTCCTGGGCGAGCTGCAGCGGAACCGCCGTGCTGCCGTCGCACAGCGCGAACAGCGACACCTCCGGCCCGTCGAGGAACTCCTCGATCACCACCCGCTCGCACGCCAGCGCGTGCGCCAGGGCCTTGTCGCGGTCGTCGGTGACGACCACGCCCTTGCCGGCCGCCAGCCCGTCGTCCTTGACCACGTAAGGGGCCCCGAACTCGTCGAGCGCGGCGGCCGCCTCCTCCTCGGTGACGCACGTCCTGGCCCGCGCGGTCGGCACGTCGGCCGCCGTCATGACCTCCTTGGCGAAGGTCTTGGAGCCCTCGATCATGGCGGCGTCCCTCGACGGCCCGAAGCACGCGATGCCCGCGTCGCGCACGGCGTCGGACACCCCCGCCACGAGCGGCGCCTCCGGACCCACGACCACGAGGTCGACCCGCAACCGCACGGCCAGCTCGGCCACCTGCCCGGGGTCGAGCGGATCGACGGGATGAACGGTCGCGACCTCCTCGATGCCCGGGTTGCCCGGGGCACAGTGGAGCTCGCCGACCTGGGGATCGAGGCTGAGGGAACGGCACAGGGCGTGCTCACGCCCTCCGGAACCAATGACTAGAACGCGCACGGGGTCCATTGTCGCAGGCCCGCCGCCTGGCACAGGCGAGGGTCCGGGTCACACCAATCGCCGGAATAGGGCGAGAACTTTGTGGAGTTCTACCTGAGTCGAGACCGTCCCGGCGAGTATGGTCAAAGAAGTTCACCCGCCTGTGGTAAGTTAAGGCGGCTTCGCGGCGTCCCTATGCGATTGGAGGTGGTCCGGGATGAATCCTGGTGATCCCAGCAGTACGTGCTCACTCACGTACACCTCGTATACCCCCGATCACTCCAATCCGGCAGCCTGATCGTGCCTCCACGCATTTCTGTGAGGTGAAGTTTCATCGCGCGTGGAGCGTGCCAGGTCGGGCGGAAAGGGACTGCCATGCGCTCGTCCACGCTCTTCCGTCGCATCAACCGTCACCCCCTTCAGACGCGCACCGCGCTCAAGCTCGCCGAGCCGGTGCGTGACATGTGCGTGCCCCCCGTCGACTCCGTCGTCGAGTTCGGCGCCTATGTCCAGGGCAAGAAGATCCCCGCCTCCGGCATCGTCGAGGCGGTCGACCTCGTACGCGAGCGCAACAAGGACTCCGAGAACGCCAACGCGTTCGTCTGGGTGGGACTGCACGAGCCCGACGCCCCCGAGGTCGAGTGGCTGTCCGAGGTGTTCGGCCTGCACCCGCTGGCCGTCGAGGACGCCGTCAAGGCCCACCAGCGTCCCAAGGTCGAGCGGTACGGCGAGTCGCTGTTCATGGTGCTCAAGACCATCGCCTACCTCGACCACGACGAGCTGACCGCCACCAGCGAGATCATCGCCACCGGCGAGATCATGGTGTTCATCGGCCCCGACTTCGTGGTGACGGTGCGGCACGGCGACCACTGCCCGCTCACCGTGGTCCGCGAGCGCCTTGAGGACAAGCCCAAGCTGATGAACCGCGGCCCCGCCGGCGTCCTGCACGCCATCTCCGACCACGTCGTCGACCAGTACCTCCAGGTCGCCGACCTCATGCAGCTGGAGCTGGAAGAGGTCGAGGCGACGGTGTTCGCCGACGTCAGCTCCCGCGACATCAACCGGATCTACCAGCTCAAGCGGGAGATGCTGGAGATGAAGCGGGCCATCACCCCGCTGCAGGCCCCCATGGCCGCGCTGCCGCAGCGTCGCGTCATCCCCTCCGAGATGCGTGAATACTTCCGCGACGTGGGCGACCACCTCTCCCGCGTCTGCGAGCAGGTGGAGTCCTCGAACGAGCTGTGCAGCTCGATACTGCAGGCCGCCCTCGCCCGCTCAAACGCCCTGGCCAACGAGGACATGCGCAAGATCTCGTCCTGGGTCGCCATCATGGCCGTGCCCACCATGATCGCCGGGATCTACGGCATGAACTTCGACTTCATGCCGGAGCTCCGCTCGGCCTGGGGCTACCCCACGGTGCTGGGCGTCATGGTCACCGCCTGCGTGCTCCTGCATCGGGGCTTCCGCAGGAACGGCTGGCTCTAGACGCCCACCGGCTTCAACGGGCCCACGGGCTCGGGCAACTCCATCCCCCGCTCCCGCCAGAGCTCCCGCATCCGATCGGGGTAGTCGGTGACGATCCCGGCCACCCCCAGATCCAGCATCCGCGCCGCCAGGCCGGCCTCGTTGACGGTCCAGACCGCCACGTCGAGACCGGCGGCCCCGGCCTGGGCCATCAACGCCTCGTCCACCATGGCGTGCTCGGGCGAGAGCGTGGTGGCTCCGGCGTCGCGGGCGGCGGCCGGGATGTCGTCGCCCAGGTCGTCGTGCCAGTGCAGGGTGTCCAGCTCGATCAGCGCGAACCGCCGCGTGCCCGGGGCGAGCCTCGCGGCATGGGTGATGACCCGCCAGTCGAAGCTGAGGATGGCCACGTTGCCGAGCCTGCCGTGCCGGTCGAGCTCCTCGACGACCATCTCGGTGAACAACTCGGGGTCGGCCGTCAGGTGGGGCCTGGTGGGGTCGGACTTCAGCTCGACGTGCAGCCGCACGCCCTCCGCCTCGTAGGCGTTCACCAGCCCCAGCACCGCGCCGAGCGTCGGCATCCTGGTCTCGGGCATGGCGACCTGCGTCAGCGCGAACGGGTCGTCGGGGTGACGCGGCAGCCGCACGCCCACGTCGAGCATGCGCAGCTGCGCCAGCGTGAGGGCGTTGATCGGCTTGCCGACGTACGGGAAGAGCGGGTCGTCGGCCCTGAGCGGCCGCCGGTCGGCACTGGTCACGGCGGAGACCGTGAGGTCGTGCGTGAGCACGAGCCGGCGATCGAGGGTGAGCGCGACGTCGAGCTCGAGCGCGTGAACGCCGAGCTCCATCGTGCGGCTCATCCCCGGCAGGGTGTTCTCGGGCCAGAGGCCCCGAGCTCCCCGGTGACCATGTATCTCAACGCGCACAACGGGGACCCTACCTGGCCCGGGTAACGACTCGGCGGTGCCACGCCGTGTCCTTTTTATCCTGCTACGCCCCGGTCAGCACTGGAGGCCAGACCATAAGCTGGACATCATGACGGAGGTTCTCAAAACTCCCCATACCGCGACAGTTCGGGCCTGGGTGGATGGCTGGGTGATCTCCCGCAACGTCCCCCGACCCGTACCCGAGCCATGGGGTCTGCGGGTGGACGTGGGCCTGCCCGGCCACGTCTCCCGCCACATCGTCACCGTTCCGACGCCGGAGACCCTCCACCGCCTGACCGCCACCCTCACGACGCCCGGGACCTGGCTCAAGCTCTGCGCCTGCGCCCCGGACGTCGCCCCCTTCCTGCCCGAGGAGTGGGCCGTCCAGGACCCGGAGTACATGATGACGGCGTCGCTGACCCGCGGGACCTTCCGGGCTCCCCCCGGCTACACGCTGGCCGTCACGACCCGCGCCGGGGTCACGGCGGCCCGGCTGCTGACGGCCGCGGGCGAGGTCGCCGCCAGGGGCCAGTTCGCCCTGGCGGGCCGCACGGCCGTCGTGGACCAGGTGGAGACGGCGGGCAACCACCGCCGCCGCGGGCTCGGCACGGTGATCATGCGGACGCTGGCGGGCACGGCGGCGTCGCTGGGGGCGCGCTCGGGAGTGCTGGTGGCCACGGCGCAGGGCCAGGCCCTCTACGAGACCCTCGGCTGGACCCTCCACACCCCCGTGACCGCAGCCGTGCTGAAGGGCGCTATTCCTTGAGGCTGCGCAGCATCGGGGGATGGAGGAGCTCGGCGGGGCCGCGGCGGTAGAGCTTGGCCGGCCGGCCCCCGTCACGGGTCGTCGTGGCGCCCGTCTCCACCAGGAAGCCCTCGGCCTTGGTGACCTTCCTGTGGAAGTTCCGCGGATCGAGGGAGCGGCCCCAGACGATCTCGTACACCCGGCGCAGGTCGGCCACCGTGAACTCCGGCGGGCAGAAGGCCGCCCCCAGCGACGTGTACTCCAGCTTGGCCCGCGCCCGCTCGATGCCGTCCTGCACGATGCGCCGGTGGTCGAAGGCCATGACCGCGAGCGAGTCGACCGGCTGCCAGCTCATGTGGGCCTTCTCCGAGGCCGGGAGGTCGGGGGCGAGGCCCAGGTAGGCCACGCTCACGACGCGCTGGCGGGGGTCGCGGTCGGGGTAGCCGTACGTCTGGAGCTGCTCCAGGTGGACCGGCGCGCCCGGCAGGCCGGCCCGCTCGGCGAGGATGCGGTGGGCGGCGGCCGGGAGGTCCTCGTCGAGCTGGATGAAGCCGCCGGACAGCGACCAGCGGCGGAGGAACGGGGGGTTGTCGCGGCGCCAGACCAGGGCGCTCAGGGCGTGGTTTCGCACGGTGAGCACGACCAGGTCGACGCTGACCGGGATGCTCGGGACCATGGAGGCACGCTACACGCTGTCAGTAGTCGGCAGGTAACCGTGCCTAAGTGACAATGCGTACGTGTAAGGGCTCCGTCGTGGCCTGACCCGACGGGCCCTTGACGGTGATCTGGACCCACTCCCCTGCCTGCACCTGCGTCCAGTCGAACGGCACCCAGGCCGTGACCATGCCCTCGGGCAGCCCTTCCTGGCGGGTCTCGTCCAGCCAGCCGACGGCCGGCACCGACAGGTCCTTCGTCCCCCCGGGCCAGGTGATCGTGACGGTGCTGTCCCTGAAGTTGTACCCGCGCACCTCCACCCCGTCCTGGACGTCGCGGGCCTTCCTGATGGCGTCCACCGCGATCGGCCGCCGCCAGTCGGTGGTGATCTCCTTCTCCAGCGACGGGGTGCCGCACGTCATGAAGTCGCTCCACATGTAGGAGACGACCTTCTGCACGTAACGCCCCGCCATGGTCACGGCCTGGTCGAGGCGCTTCTTGTCCGTCTTGCCGCGGGTGCCCTGCGGCGCGCACGGCTCCTTGCCCGAGGGCTCGAACGCCTCGACGTTCGCCCACAGGTCCACCTGGAAGCCGGCCGCGACCATCTCCGCGCGGGCCGCCGACATCTCCCGGTAGTAGTCCCGCGTGGAGCCGTAGTAGGCCGTCCCGTTCGTCGACTCCCCCACCATCGGCCGCAGCCGCTCGTCCACCTCGTCGTCGCGCTGGTCCGGCCAGAACAGCCCCACCTTGCCGGTCCCCCGGCTGTCCTGGGGCGCGATGATGCCGACCCCGGTCTTGGCCAGCGCCTTGAACGCCTCGGCCACCTGCTTGGGCGACTGCCCGAAGGGCACCCGCTTGCGCGCGTCCATGTAGGGGCTGATCAGGATGGGCTTGCCGAGCTCCTGCTCCACGATCGTGTGCTGGTCGGCGTAGACCTCCAGCGTCGGGTTCGTGGCCAGGGTGGCCGCCATCTGGACCTCGAACGGCTGGTAGACGCCGCCGAGCGAGTCACGGTTGGCGAAGCGCACGCCGTAGTCCTGCAGGATGCGCCGCGTCAGCGTGGTCAGCGTGCCGAGATGCTTCTTGTACGCCCTGGTGGGCGTCGCGGGGTCGCGCGGCGCCAGCGGCAGCGCCGGGAAGATCCGCATGCCGAACTGGTCGCCCAGGTCGAGGAGCTTGGCCAGGCTGTCCTCCTCCGACCCGGCCACCAGGATCAGGTCGTACGAGGTGGCCTTGCCGGAGAAGTCGCACGTGGCGTCGTCCGAGCCGTCCGGCTGGGTGATGAGGCGGTAGTAGATCCGCTTGCCCGCCTTGATGGGATGCTCCATCTGCGGGCAGCGGAACAGGTTGGGGCCGTACGCCTCGTCCGTGCGGTAGACGTAGGTGCGGCCGATCCGGTTGCCCGGGTTGGCCTTGCGCAGGTCCCGCTCGGCCGCGTCGTGGCAGGTGAGCCCGTCCTCCTCGCACGCCTTGTAGAGCGGGTCGAGCTCCCCGTCCCTGGTCATGATCTCGCCGGAGTCGGAGACGGTGCGGAACTGCAGGCCGTACCCGATCCTGATGATCGTGTCGCCGCCCACGCTGTGGATCTCCTCCAGCTGGCTGCGCCAGGTGCAGGGGTTCGACTTGGGGGTGATCCAGTAGCCGGTGACGGCGTACGGGGCCCGCTCTTTGGTCTCGAACGTTCCACAGGGGTCGGTGAACTTCGACACCTTCGGCGTGGGCTCGGTGACCGACGGCTTGGGCGTCGAGGACGCGGCCGTGGGCGCCGGCTCGTCGGACGACGGCATGACGATGATCACGGCGGCGACCACTGCCAGGATCGCTGCGCCCACGACGAGTAAGAGCCAGCGCACGCTCAGGAACCTACCCTCGCTTGACCCCGGCCCAGGACTCCAGCTGGGTCACAAAGCGCTTGGCCGAGTTGGGCCAGTGATGGTTCGCGCGGGCCGCCGCGTAGCCGCGCGCGCCCTGCGCCCGCCGCTCCCGTACGTCGTCCCGCAGGGTCAGCACGGCCTGCGCCACCGCCTTGGGGTCCTCCCAGGGCACCACGACGCCGCTGTCGTAGCGCTCCACCAGCTCCACGGCGCGCGGCGACGGGGTCGTGATGACGGGGATGCCGTGCGCCATGTACTCGACGATCTTCGTGGGCATCGAGTGGCGGTAGTTCGGCTCGTCGTGCAGCAGCGACAGCCCGGCCAGCGCACCGTCGAGCCGCTTGAGCGCCTCGTCGTTGGGCATGAAGTCGCGCCACTCCAGCAGGCCCTCGGTGACGGCCTGGTTGAGCACCGGACGGCTCTGCGGGTCGGCGTACCCGATGAGCTCCACGGCCACCCGGTACGGCTGCAGCAGCTTCGCCACCTCGACGGCCTCCAGCACGCCCCTGGCCCTGGACAGCCAGCCGAGGTAGACCACCCGGTCGTCGCCGGGAGGCGTCACCGAGTCGGGGACCCAGGTCTCGTTCGGGACGATCAGGTGCGCGTGCTTGAACCTGCCCGCGTACGCCGTCTCGGCCAGCAGCAGGTGCATGTGGCGCTCAGCGGTGCCCTCCAGCATGCGGGCGAAGAACCGCACGGGAGGCCGCAGCGGCGCCGGCAGCCACGGCTTGAGCGAGAGCGTGGCGGGGGTGTCCTCGTGCACGTCCCACACCACGGGCGGCCTGTTGCGCACGCCCCAGACGGCGAACAGCAACTCGGGGTCGTGGATGAGGACGAGGTCGACCTTGTCGCGCATGCGCTTGAACAGCCGCCTGGCGGCCCACACGGCCGCCATGCGCTTGCGCTGCGCTGCGCGGGGAAGGTCTACGCCGGTCACCCAGGGTCGCGGAACCACGCCGTGCGCCGTGAACGACGCGGCGTACGTGACCTCATGACCGGCATCCACAAGGGCACGAATCTGCCTGTGCAGAATTCGAGCATCCTCGGGGTTATGCACCACCGTCATGACGAGCACGTGCACTGCGCGCAGCCCTCCGTCGCTACAGCCGCTCGACGCGTTCACCCTCGGTGAGCACACCGCGGGTGTCGAGCACGAGCCTGGCCTTGTCCTCGACCATGTCGAGGTCGAACGCCGCGTGCTGCTGCAGGAGCAGCGTCACGTCCGCGTCGATCACGGCCTTGGCCAGATCCTCCTCACGCGGCACCGGGGTGCCGTCTACCGACCACTCCTTGACGTAGGGGTCCGCGAACGAGAGGTCGGCACCCAGCTCCAGCAGCGCACGCGCCACCGGGAGCGCCGGAGTCTCGCGCTCGTCGGCGATATCCGGTTTGTAGGTGACGCCGAGCATAACGACTCGGGCGCCGTTCACGGGCTTCTTATGCCGGTTCAGCAGTCGCTGGACGCGGGCCACCACGTACGACGGCATCCGCTCGTTGATCTCCTGCGCCAGCTCCACGAACCGGAACGGGTAGCCGAGCTTGCGCACGGTGTACGACAGGTACGACGGGTCGACGGGGATGCAGTGCCCCCCGACGCCCGGACCCGGCAGGAACTTCTGGAAGCCGAACGGCTTGGTCGCCGCGGCCTCGATCGACTCCCACAGGTTTATGCCGAGCTCGTCGCAGAAGATCGCCATCTCGTTGACGAGGGCGATGTTGACGTGCCGGTAGGTGTTCTCCAGCAGCTTGGCCATCTCGGCCTCGCGGGTGCCGCTGACCGGCACCACCTGCTCGATGAACTGCCCGTAGAACGCCGTGGCCCGGTCGCGGCAGGTCGGCGTGTAGCCGCCCACGACCTTGGGCGTGTTCCGCAGGCCGAACTTGGGGTTGCCGGGGTCGATGCGCTCGGGCGAGAAGGCGAGGTGGAAGTCCTCGCCCGCGACGAGCCCCGAGCTCTCCAGCAGCGGCCTGGCCACCTCGTCGGTGGTGCCGGGCCAGGTGGTGGACTCGAGCACGACGAGCGTGCCCTTGCTCAGGTTGCGGCCGACGGCCTTGGTGGCGCCCTCCACGGCGGACAGGTCCGGTCGGTGGTCCTCGTCCAGCGGGGTGGGCACACAGATCACGATCGTGTTGCTTCTGGCCAGCACGGTCTCGTCGAGCGTGGCGCTGAACCCGTTGGCCAGCATGTGCTCGAGATCGGCGTCGGCCAGGTCATCGATGTACGACTGCCCGGCGTTGAGCGCGTCGACCTTGGCGGGGTCGACGTCCAGCCCGACAACCCGCAGGCCGGCGGAGACCGCCTCCTTGGCCAGCGGCATGCCGACGTAGCCCAGACCGATGACAGCCAAGTCGATTTCTGTCACAGCAGCGCCTTAGAGAGCCGGAAACAACACTTCATGGTCGCAAAGGTTATCTCAAGTCCACCTAGCTCACGCCTAATGCGACCGAACCCGTCAGAAGTGACAGCCAACGTGAAGGTCAACATTAGGCAAGGGACCGGTATAGGGCTTGATAAGTCTCGGCAACGCGGCTCCAAGTCCGCTTGGCCGCCACTTCCGCCCGTCCCGCCTCACCCATCTCAGCGCGCCGGGCAGGGTCTTCCCGGAGCCCGGCGATGGCCTTGGCGAGCTCGGCGGGGTCGCCCGGGGGAACGAGCAGTCCGGCGCCGTCAGAGCCCACGAGCTCGGACAGAGCAGGCAGATCGCTGAGCACGACGGGCTTTCCGAGCGCCATCGCCTCGACGGGTTTCAATGGCGTAACAAGTCGGCACACCCGCAGGTCCTCCCGCGGGCAGGCGAAGATGTCGATGGCGTCCTGCGCCTGCAGCGCCTCGTCGGGGCCGACCCGGCCCGGCAGGATGGCGTCGCCGAGGCCCAGCTCGTCGACCAGCGCCAGGAGGTTCTCGCGCTCGGTGCCGTCGCCCACGATGAGCACCCGTACGGGCGTGCCGCCGTCGCGCAGCAGCGCGGCGGCCCGCAGCAGGGTGGCGAAGCCCTCGTAGGCCACGATGCTGGACACCGAGCCGACGACGATCTCGCCGGGGGCGATGCCGTACGCGTTCCTGAACGAGGTGCCGTCGTAGTGGGCGGTCAGCAGCGAGTCGTCCACCGCGTTGGGCGCCAGGTGGATCTTCTCCCGCGGCACCCCACGCTCGACGATCTCCGTCGCCATGGTCTCGGCCAGCGTGACCACGGCGTCGGCCTCGCGCATGAGGAACGCCTCGCGCTCGCGCTGGAGCACCTGCCGCTCGCTGCCCACGCGGATCGGGTCGCGCGAGGCCCAGGTCTCCTCCAGGAAGCCGCGCACCTCGTAGACGAACGGCGTGCCCGTCCTGTCGCGCACCGCGTGGGCCATGGAGCCGTTGCGGTGGTCGGTGGCGGCGTGCAGGACCTGCGGCTTGAGCTCGGTGACGAGCTTGGTGACCGCGTCGGCGCCCTTGATGATGCGGCCGCGCGTCTCGAACGGCATCTCGCCATGGCCGTCGGGCAGCAGCCGGTAGTAGGGGATGCCGTCGATCTCCTCGAACGGCGGCGCGTCCGCGTGCCCCTGCAGCATCGGCCAGCCCCAGCTGGTGACCACGTGCGGGTCGAGCCCGGCGGCTTTCTGCGAGGTGACAATACGGTGCGTGCGCACCGTGTACCCGGCCTGCGTGTACGGCAGCGCGTTCGTGACCATGTGCAGCACCCGGCCCGCGACGCGGTCGGTGATGGCCACCTTCGGCCCGGGCGGGATCGGGTCAGGGCTGATCGCGGCCAGCTCGCCCCGGTAGTAGGCGGCCCTGCGCTTGACGAACGGGTACTTGGTGTGGGCTTCGAGCACCTCGGCGGCCTCGGTCACCCTGCCGGCGTTCCACAGCTCTTTGGCCTCGTTCCACGGCCCCTTGACCACGCGCATGCCGAACTTGCGCACCAGGCGCCGGGCGCGGCGCGCGGCGGGCCAGGCCAGGCTGCCCACGACGGGGCGCAGCCGGGGCGGGAGCGCGTCGGCGGCGGCCTGGGCCACCCGGACGGGGTCGGATTTGACCTTCGTCACGACGACGCGGGAAACGATGATCGGGTGCTGGACGAAACCTTTGAGAAGTCCACCGACGCCGGCTCGGGCGGACTTCGCGGAAACCTTGGAGGAGTCTTGACGACTGGCGTCGGATGCCACGCGGTGACCGTACCATAGGCAACGTTTTTCCCCTTCCGCTATGAAAGGCGAGGTCAATGAGGGAGAACCCCCTGGTCCTGCACGTATTGGGCGCTCGTCCCAATTTCGTGAAAGCGGCCCCGGTGGTGCGGGCACTCGGTGAACTCGGCGTGCGGCAGGGCATCATCCACACTGGTCAGCACTATGACGCGCTGATGTCGGACGTCTTCTTCGCCGACCTCGGTCTCCCTGAGCCCGTGGCGAACCTGGGCGTCGGCTCGGGCAGCCACGCCAAGCAGACGGCGGCGCTCCTCGTCGGGCTGGAGGAGGTCGTCCAGGAGCAGGACCCCGACCTGGTCGTCGTCTACGGCGACGTGAACTCGACGCTGGCCGCGATCCTCGTCTGCGCCAAGCTGGGCATCAGGACCGCGCACGTGGAGGCGGGGCTGCGCTCGTTCGACCGGGGCATGCCGGAGGAGGTCAACCGGGTCGTCACCGACGCGCTGGCCGACGTGCTCTTCGCCACCTCCCCCGAGGCCCTGGCCTACCTGGCGAACGAGGGCGTGCCCGCGTCCAAGGTGCACCTGGTGGGCAACCCCATGATCGACAGCCTCTACTCGGCGCTGCCCTCGCTGGACCCGGCGCCCGTCGTGGAGCGGCTGGCCATACCGGCTCGCTATGCCGTGGCGACCCTCCACCGGCCCGCGAACGTGGACACCCCCGAGGCCGCCAGGGAGCTGGTGGACGCGGTGCTGGAGGTCTCGCGGCAGATCCCGATCGTGGTGCCGATCCACCCGCGCGGCAAGGTGCGGCTGGCCGAGGCCGGCCTGGTCGACGGGGAGTCGGTCAAGGTCGTCGACCCGCTCGGCTATGTGGACTTCCTCTCACTCGTACGCGGCGCCGCGCTGGTGGTCACGGACTCCGGCGGCGTCCAGGAGGAGACGACCGTGCTGGGCGTCCCCTGCCTGACCGTGCGGCCCAACACCGAGCGGCCGATCACGATCACGCACGGCACGAACCGCCTGGTCACCCCCGCCGTCCTGGCGGCGGCCGCGGAGAAGGCGCTGGCCGACGGCGCCGCCACGCCGGCGGGCGAGCTGCCGGTGCTCTGGGACGGCCAGGCCGGGCCGCGGATCGCGCGGGTGATCTCCGCCTGGCTGAAGGGGGACAACCTCGCCCCTGCTTCTCAGGGCAAACGCCCCGAATAGCGGACGTATCCGCCGTAGCATGATGAACCTCCGCTGAGCGATAGGCGTATCACCATGGCCGAAACCCCCGAAGAGCCCACTTACCAGCGCCTCGGGCCCGTCAACTGGCTGCCCGAGGAGCGCAAGCTAGTCGAGCGGTTCGAGGCCGAGGTCAGGGAGCTGCGGCGGCGGCTGGAGATCGCCGAGGCCAAGGCCGCGTACGCGACCTGGAAGCTGGAGGCCACGCAGGCGAAGCGGACGTACAAGCTGGGCGAGGCCCTGGGCTCGAAGAGCCCGGGGAAGATCGTCGAGGCGGTCCGGTCGAAGGAGAAGGCGCCGAAGCCGCCCGTCCCGGTCTCCGAGGCGACCGAGCTCGCCAACCACCGCCCGCCACCGGTCGAGGTCCCGGCGGTGAAGTGGCCGAAGGGGCCGGTCAACAGGCCCGGCCTGAAGGTCGCGGTGATCCTGGACGACTTCTCCCGGATGGCGTTCAGGTACGAGTGGGACCAGATCGAGTTCGGGCTCAAGGACTGGCCGGAGATCTTCGCCGAGAAGCGGCCCGACCTGCTGTTCTGCGAGTCGGCCTGGCACGGGAACCAGGGCCGCTGGCGCTACCAGATGACCGGCACCAACGCGCCCAAGGAGCCGCTGCGCGACCTGGTGGCCTGGTGCAAGCGGGAGGGCATCCCGACGGTCTTCTGGAACAAGGAGGACCCGCCGAACTTCGACTTCTTCATCGACACGGCCAAGCTGTTCGACTACGTGTTCACCTGCGACGGTGACATGGTGCCGAAATATCGGGAAATTTTGGGACACGATCGGGTTGACGTGCTGCAGTTCGCCGCCCAGCCCCGCGTCCACAACCCGATCCAGCAGCGGCAGGGGCGCCTGCACGACGTGGTCTTCGCCGGGATGTACTTCCGCGACAAGCACCCCGAGCGCCGCGAGCAGATGGAGACCGTCATCGACCCGGTCAGGGAACTGGGTCTGCACATCTTCGCGCGCAACGGCGAGGTGGACGAGAAGTACGCCTGGCCGGAGAAGTACCGGCCGCACATCGTGGGCGAGCTCCCCTACGACCAGATGCTGGCCGCGTACCGGATGTACAAGGTCTTCCTCAACGTCAACTCGGTGCTCGACTCGCCGACCATGTGCGCCCGCCGGGTCTTCGAGCTGTCCGCCTGCGCCACGCCCGTCGTGTCGGGGTGGTCGCGGGCGGTCGAGGAGACGTTCGGCGAGCTGATCCCCATCGCGCGCGAGCCCGTCGAGTCGTACAACCAGGTCCTGCACCTGATCAACAGCCCCGAGCTGCGAGCCAGGATGGGGCACCTGGCGATGCGCGAGGTCTTCGACAAGCACCTGTTCTCGCACCGCGTGGACCAGATCCTGCAGGACCTCGGCCACCAGGTGCGGGCCAGGTCGCGTTCCATCTCGGTCGTGCTGCCCACCAACCGCGCCTCCCAGATCGAGCACGCCATCTCCTCCGTGGCCCGCCAGCTCCACCGGCCGCTCCAGCTCGTCATGGTGCTGCACGGGCTGGACATCGACCCGGTCGTGGTCGCCGACAAGGCCCGCATGGCGGGCATCTCGGACGTCGTCGTCCTGCCGGCCGACGAGTCCCTGTCGCTCGGCGCCTGCATGAACCTGGGCATCGCCGCCGCCGAGGGCGACCTGATCGCCAAGATGGACGACGACAACCTGTACGGGGAGCACTACCTGTCGGACCTGGTGCGCGCGTTCGACTACTCCGACGCCGAGCTGGTCGGCAAGGGGGCGCACTACGCGTACTTCGAGGGCAGCAACACGACCATGCTCCGCCTGCCGGGGCTGGAGCACCGCTACTCCTTCCTGGTCCAGGGCGGCACGTTCCTCGGCAAGGCGGACATGTTCCGCTCGTACGGGTTCGCGGACATCACCCGCGGCGAGGACACCCACCTCGTGCGGCGGTTGAAGGAGGACTCCGTCAAGATCTACTCGGCGGACCGCTTCAACTTCGTCTACTGGCGCAGCGCGGACGCGTCGATGCACACCTGGCAGGCGGACCACATCAAGCTGACCCGCAACGCCCAGTTCTCCTTCGTCGGCCGCCCCGACGCCCACGTCCTCATCTGACCCCCGGGGCCCTCGCGCCGGGCCGCTCACCCGACGGCCCTTCGAGGAGCCGCGCCCGGCCGGAGGGTGGTGGGATGTCAGCGGGCGACGCGGGCGAGGTTCTCGTCGGCGAGGCGGGCCAGCTCGTAGAGCCCCTGCGGCTTCACCCGCTGCCCGACCACCAGCATGCTCATGATCAGCGTCCCCCGCCGGATGATCACCGACCCGATCTCCGCGTTCTTCTTGTTGTCCCCCGCCGCCGTCGTGAGATACGCCCGCGACTCGTCCCCCTTGGCGGGCATGGCGAGGGTGCGCGTCTTGTACGTCACCTGCGTGCCGCTCACGTCCGCCGTGTACGAGGCGCACTCCTTGGGCAGCGGCGCCGGGAAGGCCGCCTTGGGCAGCGCGACGACGGCCTGCGTGATCGAGCCGCGGTCGGCGGCGAAGGCGATCACCGCCGCCGGCGCCTGGGCGACGTCGGGCTTGGCGGCGTCGAGCTGGGCCGCGCCCGCGCACTCCGGCCGCTGCAGCTTCGCCTGGCGGACGGCCGCGAGACCCTGCTGGGTGGACTTGAGCGAGCCGAACGCGCCCAGCTCGGGCCCGTACGCGACGTGCATGCCCTTGGGCACCGGCAGCAGGGCGGCGCGGAGCCTGGCCGTCTCGGCGGGCGCCTGCGGCGCGGACGGCGCCGCGGCCGCGGGCGCCGCCGCGGGGGTGTTGTCGGCGGCACATCCGGCAATCGCCAGCAAACTCAGGAATATGCCGGAAATGGGCTTCAACATGCGTCCTCCAATTCGCTCCAGCGGCATTTTCCAAAACGCTAGAGGAATTGAAGAGCGAGCAGCCGAGTAACGTCGCTATTCGCGGGATTCAGTGGCTTTACGAACAATTTCCGGTTCGGCACCGTTTGGCGACCCACCGTTGAGCAGGGCCCTGGCCAGGCCCAATCCGGCGCCCCCGAGCGTGAGCGCCTTGGCGAGCATTTCTTCCACGCCCTGGGCGCCGTTCAGCACCACCATGTGATCGACGTTTCCGAACGCCTTCGCGCCCGCCTCGACGATTTCCGGCCAGTGCTCGGCGAGTTGCTGCGCGACGACCGCCTCCTGGTTGCTCGCCAGCGCGTCCGCACGGGCCTTGATGGCCTCCGCCTGCGCCAGCCCCTTGGCCCGCGCGGCGTCGGCCTCCGCCATGCCGAGCAGCCGGATCGCCTCCGACTCCGCCTCGCCGCGCAGCCTGATGCCCTCGGACTCGGCCTGCGCCTGGGCGACCGCCGCGCTCCGCGCCGCCTCCGCGAGCGTGACCTGCTCGTACGCCCTGGCGTCCGCGGGCCTGCGCACCTCGCCCTCCAGCCGCTTCTCGGCGAGCATGGCCTCACGTTCGGCGGCGGTCGTCTGCTGGACCACGACCTCCTGGCGGGCGGTGGCCTCGGCCAGCGGGCCCGCCTGCTTGGCCGCGGCCGCCGCCCGGTCGATCTCGGCCTGGTACCCGGCCTGCTGGATGCGGGCCTCGCGGACCGCGGCGGCCTTCTTGATGGTGGCCTCCTGCTCGGCGGCGTTGGCCTCCTGGTCGCGCTGGGCCTCGGCGATCCTGGCCAGCGAGGCCACGGCGGCGGCGTGCGGGCGGCCGAGGTTGGAGATGTAGCCGGTGGCGTCCTCGATCTCCTGGATCTGCAGCGAGTCGACGTTCAGGCCGAGCTTGCTCATCTCGTCGGCGGACGACGTGCGGATCTCGTTCGTGAGCGCGTCCCGGTTGATGATCAGGTCCTCGACCGTGAGGTTGCCGATGATCGAGCGCAGGTGGCCGGAGAAGAGCTGGTGCGTCTTGTCGTCGACGGTCTTCTGCTGGTCGAGGAAGCGGCGGGCGGCGTTGGCGATGGAGACGAAGTCGTCGCCCACCTTGTAGATCACCACGCCGCGCACGTGCACCGGGATGCCCTGCTTGGTGACGCACTTGACTTCGAGCTGGGAGACGCGGCTGTCGAGCGACATGCGGCGCGCGGTCTGGAACCCCGGCACGACCAGCGCGCCCTTCCCGGTGACGATCTTGAAGCCGAGCGTCTCCCGGCCGCGGGCGCCCAGGCCGGAGATGAGGATCGCCTCGTTCGGCTCGGCGACCCGCCAGATCAGCTTGAACGCCACGACGCCGACGAACACGATCAGGGCGATGATGCCTGCGAGCATTAAGTCCATGACCCACTCCCGGGAGGACGTCGTCGTACAAGTTGCCGACCAGACTTCCCGGCTCGCCCCAATTTGGAAGGTACGCCCGATCAAGGGGCTTTGCTAGGTATTTCCGGCTCTGTCCCGTTGGGGGTGGCGCCGTTGAGCAGGGCCCTGGCCAGGCCGATCCCGGCGCCGCCGAGCGTGAGGGCCTTGGCCAGCAGTTCCTCGACGCCTTGGGCGCCGTTCAGCACCACCATGTGGTCCACGTTCCCGAACGCCTTCGCGCCCGCCTCCACGACCTCCGGCCAGCGCTCGGCGAGCTGCTGGGCGATGACCGCCTCCTGGTTCTCCTTCAGCGCCTCGGCCCGGGCCCTGATCGCCTGAGCCTCCGCCAGACCCTTGGCCTCCGACGCCTCGGCCTCGGCCAGGCCCAGCGCCTTGGCAGCCTCGGCCTGGGCCAGACCGCGGGCCTGGGCGGCCTGGGCCTCGGCCTCACCGGTGATCTTCGTGGCGGCTCCGGCTGCCTCGCCGCGCAGCCGTACCGACTCGGCCTCGGCCGCGGCGGCCAGCTTGACCTGGGAGGCCTGCGCGGCGGCGCGCAACTCGGTCTCCCTGGCCTCGGCCTCCGCCTGCGCGATGCGGGCGTCGCGCTCGGCCTGGGAGAGCGTGACGGTCTCGTACGCCTTGGCGTCGGCGGGCTTGCGCACCTGCGACTGCAGCCGCTGCTCGGCGAGCTTGGCCTCCAGCTCGGCGGCCTTCGTCTCCTGGACCACCACCTCCTGGCGGGCGGTCGCCTCCGACAGCGGGCCCGCCTGGCGGGCGGTGGCCTGGGCCTGGTCGATCTCGGCCTGGTAGGAGGCCTCCTTGATGCGGGAGTCCCGGCGGGCGGCGGCCATGTTGGCGGCGGCGACCTGCTCGGCCTCGGTCGCCTCCTGGTCGCGCTGGGCCTGGGCGATGCGGGCGGTGGCGGCGACCTTGGCGGCGTGCGGCTTGCCCAGGTTGACGATGTAGCCGGTCTCGTCGTCGATCTCCTGGATCTGCAGGGAGTCGACGATCAGGCCCAGCTTGCTCATCTCGTCCGCGGCCGAGGCCCTGGTCTCGCTGGTCAGGCGCTCGCGGTTGAGGATGAGGTCCTCGATGGTGAGGTTGCCGATGATCGAGCGCAGGTGGCCGGTGAACAGCTCGTGGATGGCGCTCGTCATGAAGTCCTGCTGGTCGAGGAAGCGGCGGGCGGCGTTGGCGATGGAGGACAGGTCGTCGCCGACCTTGTAGATGACCACGCCTCGGATGTGCACGGGGATGCCCTGCTGGGTGACGCAGGAGACCTGGAGGTTGGCGGCCCTGGTGTCCAGCCGCAGCCGCCTGGCCGCCTGGAAGCCGGGCAGCACGGCCGTGCCCTTGCCTGTGATGATCTTGAAGCCCAGGCTGTCCACGCCTTCGCCGCGGCGGCGGGCGCCCAGCCCGGAGATGATCAGGGCCTCGTTGGGCTCGGCGACCCGCCAGACGGCCTTGAACAGCAGGATGATGACGACTGCGGCGGCGGCGATGCCGCCGACGGCGATGTAGAACTCGGGGGACATCGGAGCGGCCTCCCTTACACGAGTGCCCTGGCCACGTAGACGGTCCGCGGGGGGAAGTACTCGACGACGATCACGATGGTGCCGGTCTGGAACTCCTCGTCGGGCACGCTGGGATGGGCGTAGAACGCCTCCACGCCGCCCCGCACCGGGATCATGACCTCGCCGACGAGCCCTGGGCCGATCTTTCCTGTGACCCTGCCCTGCTTGCCGACCACCGGACTCCCCCCGCTCGCGATATTCCGGACGCTACTCCAATCGAGGATGCGCGGTAATAGGCCGCGCGAAAGTTCCCGCAGCGCCGCGCGCCCTCCGGCGCGGACGGGGTGAGCGCGCGGGGCCTACCTCGGCGTCTCGTCGCCGCACGCCCTCTGGGACTCCATGACCGCCATCGCCATCGCGATCACGCTCGTGCTGACCGGCCGGCCGTGGCAGTGGGAGCTCCTACGTATCGTGACCGACCGGCAGGTGCACGTGTTCACCGTGGTCAACCGGGCCGGGCTCATCATGATCTCCCTGGTGGCGCCGCTCCGGCTGCGGACGATCGCCGGCAAGGCGCGCCGGGATCGGGAGATCTTGTCCCAATAATCACGGTAATGAACGTGTTCCTCCCACTGCGCCGGAACCATAAACGATGCTAGTCTCCTATGCGATCTTCCGGAGGTGTATTTACACAAGGTGTGGAAATGCCCTCGACTCGAGGTTGGGACATGGGCTCGCGAAACCGGTCAATTCGGTTCAAGATCTTCTTATTGTTGCTGCTACCCCTCCTGTCTCTGAGCGCGCTCTGGGGTTTCGTCCTCAACCTCACCATGGGCGACGCCCAGTCACTGCTCCGCGCGAACACGCTCTATCGCACTCTCGGCGTCGCCTCCACCGACCTGGGATTACAGTTGCAGGCCGAGCGGGTGCGCTCGGCGGAGACGCTCACTACGCGTAAGCTCACCTCGGTGCTCAGCGCCCAGCGCGCCCGCACCGACAGGTCCGTCACGGACTTCAAGCTCTCCGTCATGGAGGCCGGCGGCTGGGTCGGCGAGGACCTGCGGCTGCCACTCGACACCCTCGACTCCACCCTCGGCCGCCTCGGGGCGATCAGGGCCGACATCGACGGCGGCCTCGGCTCCCGGCTGGCCGGGCTGAACGAGTACAACCGCATCCTCGACGCGATCTTCAGCATCTACGACCACCTGGTCACCGTCTCCGACCTGACGATCTTCCAGCAGGCGTCCTCGCTGCAGGCCATGGGCATGGCCAGGGAGTACATCGCCAGGGAGCACGCGCTCATCATCGGGGCGCTGTCCGACGGCCGGCTGACCGCGCCCGAGGTCTCCGCCTTCACCGAATACGCGGCCTCCAGGAAGTTCCTCCACTCCCGTGGCCTGGCCGGGCTCGACGTGACGCTGCGCCGGCCGTACGAGCAGGTCTTCGCCACCGAGCCGTTCCAGAGCTTCGCCACCATGGAGGCTCGGATCATCAAGACCGGCAGCCCGCCGCCCACCGCCGAGGGCTGGACCGAGGCCGTCGACAAGCTCACCTCGCGGCTCGACCAGCTCGGCTCCTCCTCGACCGCCGTCCTGGCCGCGCGCACGTCCGAGGCCGCGACCTCCACCATCGTCAAGATCGCCATCGCGGGCGGCGTCGGCTTGATCGCCGTGCTCGCGTCGATCATCATCTCTGTACGCTTCGGTCGCCGGCTGGCCGGCGAGCTGGCCGGGCTGCGTACCGCCGCGGTCGAGCTGTCGCAGAGCCGGCTGCCCGACATCGTCGAGCGGCTGCGCAGGGGCGAGGACGTCGACGTGCGGAAGGAGGCCAAGGCGATCAAGGTTCACGGATCCGCCGAGATCACCGACGTGGCCAAGGCCTTCGGCTCCGTGCAGCGCACCGCCGTGACGGCGGCCGTCGGCCAGGCCGCGCTGCGGCGCGGGGTCGGCCAGGTCTTCCTCAACCTCGCCCGGCGCAAGCAGGGCCTGCTGCACCGGCAACTCGCGCTGCTGGACGGCATGCAGCGCCGTACGCACGACCCCGACCGGCTTGAGGAGCTCTTCCGCCTCGACCACCTGACCACCCGCATGCGCCGGCACGCGGAGAGCCTGATGATCCTCTCCGGGGCCGCGCCGGGACGGGCCTGGCGCAAGCCGGTGCCCGTGATCGACATCGTCCGCGCGGCCATCGCCGAGATCGAGGACTACACCAGGGTCTCGGTCGAGGGCATGCCGGTCGCCGCGGTCGACGGCACCGCCGCCGCCGACCTCACCCACCTGGTGGCCGAACTGGTCGAGAACGCCACCATCTACTCGCCGCCGGACACCACCGTCCACGTGAGCGGCGACCTCGTGAGCAACGGATACGTCATCGAGGTGGAGGACCGGGGGCTCGGGCTGTCGGTCGCCGAATACTCGATGTTCAACACGCGGATGGCCGCGCCGCCGGAGTTCGACCTGGCCGACAGCGACAGGCTGGGCCTGTTCGTGGTGGCCAAGCTGGCGGAACGGTACGGGATCAAGGTGCTGCTGCGGCGCTCACCCTTCGGCGGGACGACGGCCATCGTGCTCGTGCCGCGTTCGATGGTGACCGAGCAGGCGGCGCTGGAGGCGGGCGACGTCGACGGCAAGGCCGATCTGCCGAACCGTACGCGGAAGAAGGCGCTCGCCGTGGTGACCTCGGGCACGCACGCGGGACTGCCCAGGCGGGTGCGCCAGGCCAACCTGGTGGCGCAGCTCAAGGAGAGCCCGCCGCTCGGGCAGGAGCGGGCTCCCGAGCCGGAGCCGCGCGGGCAGGAGCCGCCTCCCGAACGCTCTCCAGACGAGGTAAGGGACTTGTTCTCCGCGTTCCAACGGGGAACCCAACGCGCCCGAGAAGAAGCCTCTGAGGAGGGGCCATGAGTAAGGGGGATAAATGACTTTGCCGACCACCAACACCGGTGAGCTCAACTGGCTGCTGGACGACCTTGCCACCAGGGTCGCCGCGGTGCGACAGGCGGTCATCTTGTCGACCGACGGCCTCGCGGTCGGCTACTCCAAGGGTTTGACCAGGGAGGACGCCGAGCATTTGTCGGCGGTGGCGGCCGGGTTCCAGAGCCTGGCCCGTGGCACCGGACGCCATTTCGGCGGCGGTGACGTGCGTCAGACCATTGTGGAGATGGAGTCGGCCTTCCTGTTCGTGACGGCGGCGGGACAGGGCACGTGCCTGGCCGTGATCGCCGACGCGAACGTGGACGTAGGCCACATCGCCTACGAGATGGCGATGCTGGTCAAGCGGGTGGGCCAGCACATCACCACCAACCCGCGCGCTGGAGCGTCATGAGCGATAGCCCGCAGTGGTTCGATGAGGACGCGGGGCCCGTCGTTCGGCCCTATGCTCTCATCCGCGGCCGCACGCGTTCCTCAGGGGACGCGTTCGACCTCGTGGCAACCGTGCGCGCCATCGGCGACCCGCCTGGCGAGCTCGGCCCCGAACAGCAGCTCATCCTGCGGGCCGCACGTAATCCGATCTCGGTGGCCGACCTGGCCGTCGAGCTCGACCTGCCCGTCGGCGTCGTCCGGGTCCTGCTGGGCGACATGCGTGACCACGGCCTCATCTCGGTGTCGTCGCCCTCATCCGGAGGGTCGCGGTCGAATGAGCGCATTCTCAAGGAAGTGATCAATGGACTCCGTGCTCTCTGAGGACCCCGTCGCGCTGAAGATTCTCATCGCAGGGGGGTTCGGCGTCGGCAAGACCACACTGGTCGGGGCGGTCAGCGAGATCAAGCCACTGCGCACGGAGGAGGTGCTCTCCGACCGCGGGATCGGGATCGACGACCTCGACGGCGTGGAGGGCAAGAACACCACGACCGTGGCGATGGACTTCGGCCGCATCACGATCCGCGAAGGGCTGGTCGTGTACCTGTTCGGGACGCCCGGGCAGGAGCGGTTCTGGTTCATGTGGGACGAGCTGTCCTACGGCGCGCTGGGCGCCGTCGTGATCGCGGACACGCGGCGGCTGACCGACTGCTTCCCGTCCGTCGACTACTTCGAGCAGCGGGGCACGCCGTTCGTGGTGGCCGTCAACTGCTTCGAGGGGGCGGCCCGGCACAGCGTCGAGGACGTGCGCATCGCGCTCGACCTGGACGACGACGTGCCGGTCATGCTGTGCGACGTGCGGCGGCGCACCTCCGCCAAGGAAGTCATGATCGCCCTCGTGGAGCACTCCCTGCGGACGTTGACCTCCGCCAACTAGAGGGCTCTGAGGCCGTTGATCACCTCTCGGAGCAGGCTCTCCGTGGGCGTCGCGGCCTTGTCCTGCGGCGGGCGTACCGTGACCAGCCCGTGGTCGAGCAGGTCCCCCAACAGCACCCTCACGACGCCGACGGGCAGGCCCAGATCCGAGGCGACCTCGGCGACGGGCCTGGTCTGACCTGCCACGGCGCCCAGCAACCGCCGGTGCTGGGCGCTGAGCTCCGCCTTGGCCGGGACGGGCAGGCCCGTCGCGGCGACGGTCGCCAGCAGGTCGAGCGCGGAGGAGGAGGTGGGCCTGGTGCGCCCGCGCGCGACCGCGTACGGCCGCACGACGGGACCCGCCTCCTCATCGACCCACTCGGGCTCGCGGCTCACGATTGAGATCCCCCATCCTGATCACTGCTGTCCTGCCGCCCCCGCTGCCACCCCGACTGGAGCGAGGAGAGCAGCGCCCTGGCCTCCTCAGGTGAGCGCTCCTCGGCCGGTGGCGCCGACGGCGGCGTCTGCTTGAGCCGCTGCGGCAGGCTCGTCTGCCGCTCGCGCTGCGGCAAGCCGGTCTCCCTCTGCCGCTCGCGCTGCGGCAACCCCGTCTCCCTCTGCCGCTGGCGGCGCGGCAGCTCGGGCTCCTGTTCCTGCTGCGGCACGGCCACCGGGCCGCTGCCGACCTGCTGTGGTCGCAGCTGGGGCCCTTCCTGGGGCCGCTGCTGGGGCAGGGCCACGGGGCCGCTGCCGCCCGTCTGCTGGCTCCGCTTGCTGGTACGGACCCGGCGCGGCAGCTCGCCCGAGCCTGTGGGCTCCTGCCGGACCACTGAGACCGAGACGGACTCGAACTCCAGCGGCTGCACCGGGGTCGCCATGGGCTCCACCAGGGAGCCGGGCACGAGCACGATGGCGGTGGTGCCCCCGTATGGCGAGGGCTTGAGCGTCACCTTGACGCCGTGCCTGGCCGCGAGCATGCCCACCACCGCGAAGCCCAGCCGTTCGGTGTGGGAGGGGTCGAAATCCGGCGGGCTGGCCAGGCGCGCGTTGATGCCCCTGCGGGTGGCCTCGTCCATCCCCAGGCCGCGGTCCTCGATCTCGACGGCGAAGCCCCTGCCGACCATCTCGCCGCGGACGGAGACCTCGTTGCCGGGCGAGGAGAAGGAGGCGGCGTTCTCGATCAGCTCGGCGAACAGGTGCATGAGGTCGGCCACCGCCGCGCCCGAGACGCCGCACTCGGTCATCGGGTAGACGCGTACCCGGGTGTACTCCTCGACCTGGGCCGCCGCGCCGCTCAGCACGTCCTCGATCGGGATGACGCCGCGCCACCTGCGGCCCGCCGCGCCACCCGACAGCAGCACCAGGCCCTCGGCGTGGCGGCGCATGCGCGTGGTCAGGTGGTCGAGCTTGAACAGGCGCTCCAGCGCCTCCGGCTCCTCCGTCTGGCGCTGCATCTCGTCGAGCATCTTGAGCTGGCGCTGGAGCAGCGACTGGCTGCGCCTGGCCAGGTTACGCAGCGCCTGCGACACGCCCTCGCGCATCCTGGCCTGCTCGACGGCCGCGTCCACGGCCGTGCTCTGCACGCTGTCGAACGCCGCGGCCAGGTCCGCGACCTCGCTGGTCGAGTCGCGGCCCACCGTGATGGGCGGCGCCTCGGTCGCGATGTCCACGCTCTCGCCCTTGCGCAGCTTCGTCACGACGTCCGGCAGCCTGATCTCGGCCAGGTCCAGCGCGGTACGGCGCAGCGCCCTCATCTCGCGGGTGAGCCGGCGGCCGACCTTGATCGAGATGACGATGGAGAACACGACCGCGATGAGGCCGAGCGCGCCCGCGATGCCGGCCCGCACCACGATGCCCACGCCCGCGGGCTCCATCCTGGCCAGCAGCTTGTCGCCAGTGCGCCAGACGGCGTCCCTGAACTCCTTCTGGACCTGCTCGGACACGCCCCGCCACAGATCGACGTCCACGGGCTGGCCGGAGATGTAGCTCTCCAGCAGATTCTCCATGGTGCCGTAGCGCGGGGAGTAGTACAGCTTCTCGAACGGGGCCCGCAGCTCGGTGTCGAGGTTGGCCAGCGCCTTGGGGAAGAGGTAAGTCCTGGTGTTGTCCAGGCCGGCCAGCAGGTGGAGGTCGGAGCTCACGGTCATCCGGCCGTTCCCGGCGACGATCAGCGCGTGCTCCCGGCTCAGCAGCTCGCGTACCTCGTCCGCGGCTATCAGGCCCTGCGCCTGGAGCGCCATCTGGAGGTCGGTGCTGACCATCATCCTGGAGTACAGCAGGTGGATCTCGTCGGAGATCTTCGCGTACTCGGTGACGAGGGTGCCGGGGGTGAGCTTGCGGTCATCCACCTTGCGGCGGATGTCCGGGATCCGGTTGACCGCCTCGAAGACGTTCTGGAGCTGGGTCCTCATGTCCGGCGTGAGCGCCGACTGGACGTCCTCGGACATGCCGCGCTCGCGCAGCGTCTTGCGGTTGTTGTCGACCTTGGCCCGCGCCTTGTTCAGCGTGTCGGGGTCCGTGACCGAGCCCGCGATCCGCTCGGCCGAGGCCAGTCGCTCGGTCTGGAGGTTGGAGATCAGGCCGTCGGCGTTGTTGATGACCCCTGTCCAGATCGTCTCGACCTTGAGCAGGTTGAGCGCGTCTCCCGACGTGGTGCTCGCGGCGAAGCCCCAGAGTGCGACCAGGGAGACCAAGGGGATGACGAGCAGCGTCGAGATCTTGAATCTGATGGATCTGCCCGATGCCATGATACCTGCTCCCGGATAGAAGATCGCGGGAGAGAATAGCACCGAAAGCAGTGGTTTTAAGATCGACTTGCGATAAATCTGTTATATGTCGGGAAATTTGCACGCTTCGTACCGGCCCGGCCGGTGACCGGACGCCAGGTCAGCCAGGCCAGCCACGCGGCCAGCACGCCCAGCAACGTCACCTCGGCGCCCAGCAGCAACCGCTCGACGAGCCCGATCATCACCCGCTCGCCCGGCAGGGCCACGTACGTGATCGCCAGCAGCCCGAACCCCCCGGCCAGGGCCACCCACTCCACCACCCGCGCCACGGGCTTCCAGCGGGCGTCTGAGCCCAGCCTGGGCACCAGCAGCGCCCCGGCGGCGGGCAGGCTGACGAACGCCGCGACGGACACGTACCGGTGGATCTGGGCCGCGAGGTCGAGATCCGTCCCGAGGGCTGTGGTCGGGACCAGGGCCGCCACGACCAGGGCCCCTGACCACACCCCCAGCAACCACTGAGGCATCCCCCACACCGGCGCCCCGGCCGCCCGCAACCCCAGGAGCAGCGTCAGGGACCCCAACCCCAGCACCGCCATGGCGACCTCCGTGACGCCCCCGCGGTCGGACACGGCGTATTCGCTGACGGTGACGTTCATGGGGTCGAGCTGGGGGTCGGGCCCGAACTGCCCGACCAGCACGGCGACCACCGAGAACAGGATCGCCGCGCAGGCGACCAGGGGGGAGAACCTCTTCACTGCGGTCATGAAGCCACTCTCCCGCCGGGGCGAGCCCCCTCACATCCGGCCCTGTCCCCGACCCGACCCTGACCCGACCCTGAGTGAGTTACAGCTCGATCACCGACAGAACGTTCCCCGCCGGGTCCGTGAACCAGGCGATGGGCGGGCCGCCCCCGCCGCGCAGAACGCCCCTGGCGTCCTGGGCGAAGCCCTCGTAGCGCTCGAAGCGCACCCCCCGCCCCGTCAGCTCCTCCACCGCCTTGTCGATGTCCTCGACCGGGAAGTTGAGGATCGTGAACGTGGCCGGGGCGTGGTTCTCCTTCGGGTAGACCAGGATGTCGGCGCCCCCCTCGATGTGGAGCGTCAGCATCCCGTGCTCTTCCGATACGCGCAGCCCCAGGGTCTCCCCGTAGAACCGCCTGGCCGCCGCTATGTCGTTCACCGAGAAACCGCTGAACGCCTTCGTCGTCCCGAACATGATCGTCTCCCCCGACGTCACATGCCTGCCCGATGGGCTTCACTGAGCTGAATGATCTGCACGTAGTTGCCGTCCGGGTCGGTCGCGGTGGCGAACAGGCTGCCGTCGCGGTCTTCGAGCTCCGCCAGCCACGTCACGCCCGCGCTCTCCATGCGCGCGGCGACCGCGCGGGCGTCGGCCACGTCGAAGTTCAGTATCACCCTGCCGGGCTCGGGATTCTTGTCCGACACGTCCGCCCGCGTGTCGATGAACAGGTAGAACTCGCCGAACTTGAGCACCCCGTACCCGTTGACGTCGGAGTCGTCCTCCGGGTCGAGTGCGGTGACGTACCAGGTGCGCAGGCGCTCGGGGTTCGTGCTGGCGAGCAGCAGGCTGCCGAGAACGGGTCGCCTCATCGCGGGCTCCTCCGATGGTGTCGACGTGCTTTCCACCAGGCAGACCGGACGGGGCGGGGAAACTCATCGCCGCGGGGCGAAAAAAATTCCGCGCGGCGCGCCCGGTGTGGTCGGCCGGGCGTGCCGCGCGGAGTCTGGCGCCGTGGATCAGCCTGTGCGGAGGGTGAGTCCGTAGACGCTCAGGATCTCGTTGACGGGCTGGTGGTACGTGGTCCCGCCGACGGTGCAGTTGCCCGAGCCGCCCGAGGTGACGCCCTGGGCCTGGCTGCCCGAGATGAACGAGCCGCCGGAGTCGCCGGGCTGGGCGCACGCGCTGGTGCGGGTCAGGCCGGTGACGGTGCCCTGCGGGTACGTGACGGTGGCGTTGTGCTGCTGGATGGTGCCGCAGCGCCAGCCGGTGGTCGAACCGGAGCGGCAGATGGACGAGCCGACCGCGGCCTGGGTGGAGCCGCGGACGATCACGTTCGCACCGCCGGAGCCGCGTACCCAGGGCTGCGCGGTGTTGCCGGGAGCGGCGACCCACGCGTAGTCGTTACCCGGGAAGGAGGCGCCCTGGAAGGTGCCCGTCGGGTTGGTGGTGTTGTTGGCCACGCGGCAGTGCCCGGCGGTGACGAAACCGGGGGTGGTGCCCCTGGTGACGGAGAAGCCGACGCTGCAGCGGCTGGAGCCGATGTAGAACGGCGCGCCGCCGATGATGTTGATGAGCGGCACGGGCCGCTCGGCGGTCGCCGACACGCTGATCGCGCTCGTGTCCACGCCGGCGGCCTTGGCCAGGGCCTCAGCGGCCTCCACCGTGGGCGCCTGGACGGAGACGCTGTTGGTCTTCACGTCCACGAACCAGAGCGCCGCCGCGGCCTGGGCCTGCTTCGGCGCCTGGTCGAGCCGCTGCACGATCCCGTCGAGCTGGGCGAGCGAGCGCGCGACCACGACCGGCTCGGCGCCCTGCGCCTTGATGGTGGCGGTGGCGTTGGAGTCGGTGGTGGCGACCAGGAGCTTGGAGGCGTCGTCGTTCAGCCAGGCGCCGCCGTACGACGCGCCGAGCTGGGAGGTGAGCGAGGCCTGGGTGGCCGCGGCGCGTTCCTCGTTGGCCAGGCGGGTGGCGACCTGCTGCTCGGAGAGTCCGAGGTCCCGTTCGAGCGCGTCGACGACGGACGGGGGAAGGGATGGGGAGGCGGATTGAGGTGCCGGTTCAGCTGCTGCGGGGCTCAGGGGGGCGGCCAGGCAGGCGGCGAGGATGACGCCGCCCACTAACGCACAGCGTTTACTCAACATGTGCACTCCTCGGGTGGGGGTGCTGTCAAGCTAACGGTTGCTACGGCGCCTGCCAGCATGCCAAACAGCCCCTATTTCGGTGTTATAGGGGCTTTTGGGACATGCGAGCGACGGGCTTGCCGACCGCCCTGAACGGCTAGGCGGACTTGGCCTCCGGCAGCGGGATCCACTTGTGCGCCCAGGCCACCATCTCGTCCAGCACCGGCCGCAACTCCTGCCCCATCTCGGTCAGGTGGTACTCGACCCGCACCGGCGAGGTGGGCAGCACGCGGCGCTCGATGAGCCCGGCGCCCTCCAGCTCGCGCAGCCGCCGGGCCAGCATCGTGTCGTTGATGCCGGGGATGGCCGCCTTGAGGTCGGCGTACCGGTGAGCGCCCTTGAAGATCATGTGGATGACCGCCCCCGACCACCGGGCGCCGATCAGCTCCAAGGCGATGTGGAAGCGCGCGCAGACCGAATCGAGACTCACGCCACAATCCTAGCATTTGCTCTGAAATATGTAGTTACTCAATAATGTTGAGCAGCTAGCCGCCTGAGTGAAGGAGCACGTCATGGACAAGCCGGTCCTGCAGATCGTCGTCGCCAGCACCCGTCCGGGTCGCGCGGGGCGTCCCATCGCCGAGTGGTTCCACGGCAAGGCCGTGGAGTCCGGGCTTTTCGCGGTCGAGCTGATCGACCTGGCGGAGGTCGCGCTGCCGTTCCTGGACGAGCCCAACCACCCCAGGCTCAAGCAGTACGTGAACGCGCACACCAAGGAGTGGAGCGCCACGGTCGAGCGGGGCGACGCGTACGTGTTCGTGACCCCCGAGTACAACCACAGCTTCAACGCCGTGCTGAAGAACGCCCTCGACTACCTGCACCACGAGTGGCAGCACAAGGCGGCTGGGTTCGTCAGCTACGGCGGCGTCTCCGGCGGCACCCGCGCCACCAACAGCCTGCGCCAGGTCACCAGCACGCTGCGGATGATCCCGGTGCTCGAAGCCGTGAACATCCCCTTCTACGCGCAGTTCATCGGCGAGGACGGCAAGGTGCACGCCAACGACGTCATGGACGCCGCCGCCGACGCCATGCTCGCCGAGCTGGCCAAGCTGACCGGCGCGTTGCGCCCGATGCGCGCCGCCTGAGTTACGCTGCCGGACGTGGCGCTGGCTGTGGGTGTGGTGGTCCGTTATCGCAAGGCGGTGACGTACGGCGTGCACGCGCTGCTCGCCGCGCTGGAGACCGCGGGAGTGGAGCACGAGCTGCGGCTCGGCACCACCCCGGAGGAGACCGCCGAGCACATCACGGCCGGCCAGGCCGACCGGGTGCTCGTGCTCTGGTCGTTCTACTCGCCCGACGCCGAGGCCATGGCGGCCGAGCTGGCCACGGTCAGGTCGCTGAGCGGCGGCCGGGGGCTGCACATCGCGGGCGGCGTGCACGCCACGGCCGAGCCGCAGCAGGTCATCGACGCGGGCTGGGACCTGGCGGCGATCGGCGAGGGCGAATCCACGATCGTCTCCCTCGTCCGGCGCTCCAGCGGGACGAGCCGCACACTCACACGTTCATGCCGCTGCCGGGCACGCCGTGGCGGGACGCCGAGCCCGCGTTCATCCCGCTGGCGACCATGAGCGAGCTCGACCGGCTGGCGCAGCGCGGCGACGCCTACGGGCACTGGCGCAAGCAGGCCGAACACGCCGTCCGGCTGGCCGAGACGGCCAAGGCCTACCCGCGGCGGGCGCGGCGCCGGCGCACGGGCTAGCGGTCGTCGTCGTCGAAGGTGTGCAACACCCGCTCGAACGCGTCGCTGACAGGACGCAGCGCCTGCGCGAACGCGTTGACCAGCGGACCGAAGATCTCCGTCACCTCGGTCATGAAATCGGGACTCTTGCTTTCAGGAGGCGCCCAGCGCATGGCGTCCGCGCTCAGCGTCTCCCACTCGTCGACGGCGCCGTCGATGGCGTCGAGCACGTGGTCAGGATCGCTTGGCATGACCGTTCCCCGTGGAAGAAGGGTCCTATCACATCTACGGTACTTCAGGCGGGGATGGACACGCCTACCCCGCCTCGGGTCTGAGCTCCGTACCTCTCCTTGTCGGCGGTCAGGTCGAGCGGGCGGATGCCGGCGCGCGCGGCGAGAGTCTCGTCGGTGATCAGCGAGGCCGGCACCAGCCACGACACCTCGAACTCCAGCCCGTCCGGGTCCTTCGCGTACAGCGCCTTGGTCGTGCCGTGGTCGGAGGAGCCGACCAGCGCGCCGAGCTCGCTCAGCTTGACGGCGACCCGCTCCAGCTCGTCGAGGGTGTCGACCTCCCAGGCCAGGTGGTAGAGGCCCACGGACGTGCTGCCGGCCGGGGACGGGTCCGCGTTCGGGCCGATCTGGAACAGGCCCAGGTCGTGGTCGTTCGTCGAGCCGGGAGCCTGTAGGAAGGCGGCGCCCGGCATGCCCATCACGACGTCGAAGCCGAGGGCCTCGCGGTAAAAGGCGACGCTGCGTTCCACGTCGCGAACGTAAAGAACCGCGTGATTGAGTCGCTGAACAGGCATGATGTGCCCCTTTCCGGCTGGAGTCCCATCTCAAGTATATGAGCGTTCAACTAAATTGGGAGCGTGACGAGATGGCTGGATGCGGACGAGCAGCACACCTGGCGGAACTTCCTGGCGGCGACCCAGCTCATCAACGAGGCACTCGACCGCCAGCTCCAGCGGGACGCGAGCATGCCGCACACGTACTACATGATCCTCGTGGCGCTCTCCGAGGCCCCTGGGCGGTCGATGCGGATGAGCGAGCTGGCGGCCCGGGCCCAGAGCTCGCAGAGCCGCCTGTCGCATGCCGTGGCGCGCCTGGAGGAGCGCGGATGGGTCCGCCGCGAGCGCTGCCCCGACGACGGGCGCGGCAGCTTCGCCGTCCTCACGGACGCCGGGTTCGCCGCGCTGGCCGCCGCCGCGCCGGGGCACGTCGAGGAGGTACGGCGGAGCCTCTTCGACGTGCTGACGCCCGAGCAGGTGCGCCGGCTCGACGAGATTTGCGTCGCAGTCCGGAACACGCTGGAGGGGTAGCGAGCGAACTGTCGTCCCGAGGCCGTAGGTTTCTCCGCGTACCCGAACAAGGAGAGGCCGATGCACGACACCGAAGAGGCGCTGTTCAGGGCGGTCCACGGCATCGCGGGGCGGTTCGCCGGCCAGCCCGTGCCCGTGGTGATGGAGGAGTTGCTGCGCCATCTGCCCAAGGCTCCCGGCCTCGAGGTGGCGGAGATCCGGAAGATCGCCGAGGAGATCAGCGTGGGGCGTGATCCCTCGGGCTTGTGAAGAACTGATCACCAGGGGAGCATCGAGACATGTACGAGCCAACCCCTGAAGATCGATTCACATTCGGTCTGTGGACGGTCGGCTGGCAGGCGCGCGATCCGTTCGGGGACGCCTCGCGGGCGCCACTCGATCCGGTGGAGAGCGTGCATCGGCTGGCCGAGCTCGGGGCCTACGGCGTCACTTTCCACGACGACGACCTGCTGGCCGTCGAACGCGATCGGGACCGGGCCATCGCGGCCTTCAGGAAAGCGCTTGCCGAGACTGGGCTCAAGGTGCCCATGGCCACCACCAACCTGTTCACACACCCTGTCTTCCGCGACGGCGCGTTCACCAGCAACGACCGCGACGTGCGGCGATACGCCTTGCGCAAGGTCATGCGCAACCTCGACCTGGCCGCCTCCCTGGGCGCCACCACGTACGTGTGCTGGGGCGGCAGGGAGGGGGCCGAGTCCGACGCGGCCAAGGACGTGCGCTCGGCCCTCGGGCGCTACAAGGAGGCCGTCGACCTGCTCTGCGGCTATGTGCGCGAGCGCGGCTACGGCATCAGGTTCGCCATCGAGCCCAAGCCGAACGAGCCGCGCGGCGACATCCTGCTGCCCACGATCGGCCACGCGCTGGCGTTCATCAGCGAGCTGGAGCACCCGGAGATGGTGGGCCTCAACCCCGAGGTCGGCCACGAGCAGATGGCCGGGCTCAACTTCGTGCACGGCATCGCCCAGGCGCTGTGGCACGGCAAGCTCTTCCACATCGACCTCAACGGCCAGCACGGGCCGCGGTTCGACCAGGACCTGGTCTTCGGCCACGGAGACGTGATGAGCGCGTTCTTTCTGGTGGACCTGCTGGAGCACGGCGGCTACGACGGGCCGCGGCACTTCGACTACAAGCCCCTGCGCACGGAGGATCCTTCGGACGTGTGGGTGTCGGCCGCCGCGAACATGCGCACCTACCTGATCCTGCGGGAGAAGGCCCGCGCCTTCAGGGCCGACCCCGAGGTGCGCGACGCCCTGCGGGCCTCCCGCGTCGAGGAGCTCGGCCTGCCCACGCTCAACCGCGGTGAGACACTGGCCGACCTCGCCTCCGACGACTTCGATCCGGACGTCGCCGCCGCGCGCGGATACCATTTCACGCATCTCAACCAGCTTGCGCTGGAGCACTTGTTAGGAGTTCGTGGGTGACGCTGGTCGCTGGGGTCGATTCCTCTACGCAGAGTTGCAAGGTCGTCATTCGTGACGCGGAGACGGGTGCGCTGGTCCGGCAGGGCCGCGCGTCGCATCCCGACGGCACGGAGGTGCATCCGTCGCATTGGTGGAACGCGTTGCTGCGGGCCATCGAGGAGGCCGGTGGGCTGGACGATGTGGCCGCCATCAGTGTGGGCGGCCAGCAGCATGGCATGGTCTGCCTCGACGAGTCCGGAAATGTCGTACGTGACGCCCTGCTGTGGAACGACACCCGCTCCGCCCAGGCCGCCACCGACCTCATCGCGGAGCTGGGCGGGCCGGAGGCCTGGGCCACCGCCGTCGGGTCGGTGCCCGTCGCCTCGTTCACGGTGACCAAGCTGCGCTGGCTGGCCGAGCACGAGCCGGACAACGCCGCCCGCACGGCCGCCGTCTGCCTGCCGCACGACTGGCTCACCTGGCGCCTGGCCGGCGCGTTCGCCTCGGGGACCTTCTCCGCCGACTCTCCGGTGCCGCCGCTCGACCAGCTCGCCACGGACCGGGGCGACGCCTCGGGCACAGGCTACTGGTCGCCGTCGACGGGCACGTACCGGACGGATCTGCTGAAGCTGGCGTTCGGGTCGATCCCGCTGCTGCCCCGGGTGCTGGGGCCGGCGGAGGCGGCGTACGAGGGAGACGGGGTGCTGATCGCCCCGGGAACGGGCGACAACATGGCCGCGGCGCTCGGCGTGGGCGCCCGCCCCGGCGACGTCGTGGTGTCGCTGGGCACCTCCGGCACCGTGTTCGCGGTCGCGGAGTCGCCCAGCGCCGACCCGACGGGCGCGGTGGCCGGGTTCGCCGACGCCACGGGGCGGTTCCTGCCGCTGGTGTGCACCCTCAACGCCGCCCGCGTCATGGACGCCGCCGCTCGCGTCCTCGGGGTGAGCCTGGACGCCTTGAGCGATCTGGCGCTCCAGGCCCCGCCGGGGGCGGACGGGCTGACGCTGGTGCCGTACCTGGAGGGCGAGCGCACCCCCAACCGCCCGACCGCGACGGGCTCCGTCCACGGGCTGACCCTGGCCACCTCGACCCCTGCCCACCTGGCGCGGGCGGCCATCGAGGGCATGTTGTGCGGCCTCGCCGACGCCCTCGACGCGCTGGGCATGAAGCCGGAGCGGGTGCTGCTGATCGGCGGCGCGGCCCGTTCGGAGGCGGTCCGCCGCATCGCCCCCACGGTCTTCGGCGTCCCGATCACGGTGCCGCCACCGGCCGAGTACGTCGCCGACGGGGCCGCGTACCAGGCCGCCACGCTGGTCACCACCCCGGACTGGCGGTCGGAGGAGACGGAGACGTACGAAGGGGACGCCGTCCCCTCGATCCGCGACCGCTACGCCCGCGCCACCACCCACATCCTCGACTGACCTTTCGGCCGCCTTCCCTGCCATCGGCGGGGAAGGCGGCCGATCCGCAGGGGGACAGAGGTGTCACCATGACCCTGACTTTCGACAGGGTCGCCGGTTGACCATCGGCCGATGAATCGCCACCTCATCGGCGGCAGGCTCGCTCCCATGGATACCCGCTTTCCCGGACGGTGGATCGGCGGCGTGGCGCTCGTCCTGGGCCCCGTGGTCATGTCCGCCGGATACCTCTTGCGTCACCTGAGCACGGTCACCGGGCTCACCCCTCAGCAGTACGCCTGGGCCGGGGCGCAGCCGTTCGCCGCCTACGGTCAACTCCTCGCCTACACATCGGCACCCGCCCTGCTCACCCTCTCCTACGCGGTGTTCGCGCTGGGAGCGCTGCTGCTCTTCCCCAGTACAGGCGGGCGAAGAGGCCGGTGACCAGCAGCGTGGCGCCCCAGTAGGCGAGGTGGCCGCCCACCTGCTGGGCCAGGGCGATGAAGGCGCTCCTCGGGCGTCATTCCTGTGCCATCGACGGCGAGGTAGCGATAACCGTCCTGATCAGCGGCGATCGTCGTGTCGACACTGTCGAATTAATCCACCCTGTCGCGCCACTCCCGCGTGGTCCCCTTGGCGCGGGTGAGGCGACGATGCTGCCGCTCGTCCGGCTGTACGAGCAACTGCACCATGTAGACCTCGTCGAACAGACATGGATTGACCTGCCCCAGATCCTCGGCATCGATTCGCGCCCCGAGTGGGGTGTGCGGCAGCAGCGCGCGGACGATCGTGGTCTACCCGCACCTTCCTGCCCCGAGACAAGGATCAGGCGACGGACGGCAGGGGGGCTCGAATGCGGGCCCTGACCAACGCTATTCACGATCTCCACCCTCCCACTGGTCGGTGCGGAGCCGGGTGTGACAAGGTCCGACCGTGACCCAGGCAGTCGAGATGTTCTTCGATGATCAGGCCGACAAGCGGATTCGGCGGATGTGGCGGTCTCTCGCAGACCACGGTCTCCCCAGCCTGGCGACGCGAACGCACCGCCGCCACCGGCCGCACGTATCGCTCACTGTCGCGGAGACCTTCGACGAGGCAGACCTGGATAAGCTGCGCTCGGCTCTCCTCGGACAGGCGCCACCCCTGAACCTGGGTTTCCTGGGGACATTTCCCGGTGCGGAAGGTGTGCTCTTCGCCGGAGTCACCGCGACAGCCGAACTGCTCGCCTTCCACAAGAGCGTTCACCTCGCTCTTCCTGGTCACCAGGTCAAACACTGGCCGCACTACCTTCCGGGCAACTGGGTACCCCACTGCACCCTCGCCGTCGCGCTGGACCGCGCAGAGTTGTCGAAGGCGATGAATGTGATGCACGGCTACGAGCCGATGGTCGCCACGGTCTCCGGCATCGGCATCACCGAGACCGCCACGGGCACGATCACGCCATTGCTTGCATGAACGCGTACTGGCACTGATTGTCGTCAGGGAGCGCTCGGGACACGAAACTCACCATCAGCCATGCGATCGAGGCCTTTCGACGTTCGTAAGCGGCAGATAGGAGCTGAAGTGGTCGGCCACGATATCTGCCACAGCCTCCGCATCCTCGGACCCATCTACCTCAAGAACCCGGATGCCCAAGCGGCGAGCGGAACAGACGGCCTCGTCGGCGACGAGCCGGTCCCGAGCGAGTCGGTTGCGCTGTGCTCGATCAGGGTCGCTGACGTGGCGATCGACGGCGGCGGCACGGGGCAGTTCGCGGACCTGGCGCCGGCGAAATTCGTCGCTCGGCACCATGACGATCATTCGCCAGGGTGAGTCGATGAGGGGAGCGACCAGTTCGGGACGCAGCCCCCAGCCTTCGGCGATCACAGGTCGCCCAGAAACCAGGCCGCGCAGGTCATCCAGAACCCATTCGAACCGCGTGGGAAAGCCGGCCAGGGTCTCGTCGGCCATCTCTTGAGGGCTGGTGTTCACCCAGACGGCGTCCGGATCCGGGTCCGCGATGGGCTCGCCAAGCCGTACGCGGCGGGCGATCCGACGGTCATTGTGCGCACGTGCGTCGTGGTAGTCGTAATGGTAGGCGGTCAGTCCGTACCGGCCGGCGAGCAGCCTGGCGACGGTGGATTTGCCGGCCCATTGCCCCCCGCCGATCCATAGGGCGTTGTGCAAGGTGCCGAACGGATCCCAGACCTCGCTGTTTGCGGCGTTCACGGTTACAGCATGGCGACGGCACCGACCAAAGAAAAAGTCTTGTTCTACCTGCTCTGACGGGTGACGATCGTAGAGAGAGGGCTCTGCATCTGTGCGCCGGCGCAGCAGACCGGCGACGTTCAGAAAGGTGAGCTTGTCGACGGGCCCGGCGGATCAGTTCGTCATGCGCAGATCGGTCGCGGTCAACAACGATGAAAGCCTGACACCCTCTGCGGCCAGCGCTGCCGCACCTCCCTGTTCGCGGTCGATGACGCACAATGCCTCGCCGACCTGGGCCCCCAGGCTCCGCAGGTCGGCGGTGGACAGGACGATCTGGCCGCCGCTGGTGACGACGTCCTCAACCACCAGCACCCGCCGCCCCACCACATCCGCACCTTCGGCCAGACGACAGGTCCCGTACGTCTTGGCCTGCTTACGAACGAACGCACACGGCAGGCCGGTGTGCCGGCCGAGGGCGGTGACCACCGGGATCCCACCCATCTCAAGCCCGGCCAGCACCTCGATGTCCCCTGGGACCAGGGGAGTCATCGCCCGAGCGACGTCATCCAGCAGAACGGGGTCACTCTCGAACTTGTACTTGTCGAAGTACTCGGTGGCGGTACGTCCTGAGCGGAGCACGAAGTGGCCGGTGAGGTGGGCTGCGGAACGAATCCTGCGAGCCAGGTCAGAGCGCGTCACGGGCACCCAGTCTCCCAGAGGCATGGAGGACGTGCTCAGTGCCCGGCAAGGAGGCAAGCCGCAGCACGGAAGCGGTCGATCACCCGCACGCAGTCAGCTCGCAGGCTCGCTCGTCCCGACGCGACCATCCCTCCGGAACGAAACAAAACGGGGGTTGCCACAGGTGGCATGACCTCAATGATGCGCGCAGTACCAGCAGGCGGCCGCGCTTCATGCATCATGATCACGTCACCCGGCTTGAGGTGCCACCAGCGCTCAGGGGCCAAGGGAAGCAGTCGCACCTGTGCGAGCTCTCCCGGCTCCAGCGGATCACGGCCCTCCACCCAGCGCATAGACGCGCAGCCTTTAGAAGGGGATGGTCCTGGCCGTCCACGACTTGATTGTGCCTGGTGAGCACGTATCAAGCAGCCTGGTGGGTGCGGGTGCTCTGCGCCGTGCAGTCTCGCTGGTCGTACGTCACCTCGGAACCTCATCGTGTGACGACACCTGGTACGTGCAGTGCTTCACCACGTCGAACCAGAGGAAGTAGCTCGCTCGCCCCCGGCTTGGGCCGGTTCTAGCGGAGGAGCACCTGCAGCGTCGTGGGCCCCTCGGTGATGAGTGACGAGGTGTACGAGAGCTCGCCAGGCTGGACCGCCAGCCGCAGATCGGGGAACCTGCCGAACAACGACGCCAGCGCGATCTGTGCCTCGAGCCTGGCCAGCGGCGCCCCCAGGCAGAAGTGCGGGCCGCGGCCGAAGCCCAGATGCGCGGCCGACTCCCGCACCGCGTCGAACCGCCTGCCTCCCCGCCGAACCTGGCCCGGTCCGTCCCGGCGCTGCAGAGGCCGACCATGATGGGCTGCCCCGCTCCGACCGTCACCTCGCCGAGCCGCACATCCCGCAGCGGATACCGGAACATGACGCTGACCACCGAGTTCCTGCTGCGCAGCGCCTCCTCGACCACCTGCTCCCAGGCGTTCTTCGCGCGTGCGAAGGCCAACTGCTCCGGGTCCGAGCACAGGGCGACGACAGTGTTGGCGATCAGGTGCACCGTGGTCTCGTGGCCGGCGATGAGCACCAGCCACAGGATCCATAACATCTCGCTGTCGGACAGGCGGTCGCCGTCGTCCTCCTGCGCGCGGATCAGCCCCGTGGTGAGATCGTCGCCCGGATCGTCACGCTTGCGCTCGACGAACGCCGCCAGATACCCGAGCAGCCCGGCGTTGGTGGCGAGCATCTCCTCCGGCGGGGTGGTGTGCTGCAGCAGTGTGTGGCTCCAGTCGCGGATCTGCTGCTGTTCGTCCTGCGGCACGCCGAACAGCTCGCAGATCACCATGACCGGCAGCGGCTCGCTGAAGAAGCGCACGAGGTCCACCGCGTCACCCTGGTCGGGCATCCGGTCGAGCAGTTCGTCGGTGATCTGCTGGATGCGCGGGGCCAGCGCCTGAACGCGGGCGGGGGTGAAGGCCCGGTTGATGAGCCCCCGCAGCCGCCGGTGGTCCGCGCCGTCCTTGGTCAGCAGGTGTTCACCCTCGATGAGCTGGCGCAGCGGCCAGTCAGCGGGGATGGTGCCGTCGTTCAGCGCCGTGAAGTTCCCCGGGTCCTTGCTGAACAGCGTGCCGTCGTTGGTCAGGACCTCGTTGACCAGTTCGTACGAGGTCACCAGCCAGGCGGGCACCTGGCCCGGGAGCTCGATACGTAAGATCGGCCCGCCCTGATCGTGATAACGGCGGATCGTCTCGGACGTCCGCTCCGACGGCACGGGGATCTGGAGAGGAGTAGCCATGAGAATCCCTCACGATGGGATGAACATCCCCCTCACTTTCCGCGTTGCGCTCGACCGGGCCAAGTCGCGAACGTTGTCACTGCCGGGCCCCCAACATCTGCCGCTCCCGCCATTGCGAAGGACCACCGGCCTGAGCCCGCTTCTCCGTCCGCTGCCGGCTCGCTGAGCCGACGCTTCACACAGCTCCGCTGGTCGTGCCTCGAATGGATACGGGCGAGATCCGGGCCTCGTACAGGTACAGCACCAGGAACGGCGGCCCCTCCGCTACCTGAGCGGCTCAGGGAAGCCTTCGAGCCCGTAACGGCCGGACCTGCTGCCCCCACACAGCCGAGAGGCGAGCACCATCGTCGGTGAACAGCTCCACCCCACAGCGAGCTGGTGCCACGTCCCGAAGTCCCACTCCTCGACCTTGCAGACGACCCTCTGGATACGCCTGCCTCGCAACATGGCGCACCGATCAAGGCGCCTTTGCATTGTTACCCATAGTATGGGGATATAGCTCTCCGTATCATCAATAGGCCGTCTTGTCCGAAAGATGCCTATTTGTCGGGGGACTGGAGGCATCGACGATGCGGAACGGCCGGACCATACTCGCCAGCACGCTCACGACTGCGCTGCTGCTGACCGCAGGCTGCACCTCGGGCGGCTCGAACCCGCCACCGCCTGCCGGCCCACAAGAGCGGGCCGCGGCGGCCAAGCTGTCGATCACACCAGCGGACGGCACGAAGAAGGTGCCCCCGGACACCGGGGTCAGCGTCAAGGTCACCGACGGCAAGGTCACCAAGCTGACCGTCGCCGACGCCGGGGGGCATGAAGTACGCGGGACCTTGGGCGCGAACGGAACGTGGCGCCCCACATGGCCGTTGCGGCCCGCGACGGCGTACACGGTAAGTGCGCAGGCGACCGGCACGGACGGCAAGCCCGTCGCCGCGCGGGCCACGTTCACCACGCTCAAGCCGAGGCGGGTGCTGGAGAGCGGCATGTCCCCGCTGGACGGCGAGAAGGTCGGCGTCGGCATGCCCGTCCAGCTCCTGCTGTCGCAGCCCGTGACCGCCACGAGCGACCGGGCCGCGATAGAGAGGTCGCTGGAGGTGCGGATGTCCAAGCCGGTCGAGGGGGCGTGGAGCTGGGTGAGCGACCGGGAGGTCCAGTTCAGGCCGCGCAAGTACTGGCCGGTCGGCGAGAAGGTCACGGTGGTCGCCCACCTGGCCGGCCTGCGGGCCGGACGGAACGTGTGGGGTACCAAGGACCGCAGCCTGACGTTCACCGTCGGTGACGAGCACATCACCAAGATCCGCAACGCCACTCACCGAGCGGTCGTGCGGGAGAACGGCGAGGTCGTCAAGACCATCCCGGTCAGCATGGGCAAGAAGGGCGACGAGAGCTGGTCCGGCACCATGATCGCCCAGGAGAAGGCCGCGGAGACCCTCATGGACTCGGCCACCATCGGCAGGCCCGGCGAATATTACGCCCGCACCAAGTGGAATGTGAGGATGACCTACAGCGGCATGTTCTTCCACGCCGCACCCTGGTCGACCGGCGCGCAGGGCAACCGCAACGTCAGCCACGGCTGCGTGAACGCCAGCATGGCCAACGCCCGCTGGTTCTACAACTTCACGCAGCGGGGAGACATCATCCAGGTCACGGGGACTTCGCGGAAGCTCCAGTTCGGCAACGGCCCCACACCGTGGGCGAAGTCGTGGGACGACTGGCTGGCGGGCAGCGCCCTCGGCAAGTCGATCAACGCCTGACCTCTGATCCGTCGCGCCACGCTCGCGAGTAGCTCCAGAGCACCGAACGGCTCAAGGCCGGGGATAAGTGGACCGATCACGATCTGGTCTTCACAACGCAGCTCGGCGGCCCGATCGAGCGCACCGAGGAGGACTGGAAGATCTGGAAGTCCATCCTCCAGCAGGCCGGCGTCCGGGACGCCCGAGTCCACGACGCCCGGCACACCGCCGCGATACTCCTCATCGAGCAGGGTGTGAACATCCGGGTCGTACGGCAGGTACTCGGCCACACCAGGGTGACCACCACCGAGCACCACACCCCCGATGCGCGATGCGGGGGAGCGGCTCGCCTCCGCTCTCTGGGAAATTCCTAGCCGTTGCAACCAGCCTTGCAACCACTCCGCCCTCGAAGATCAAAAAGGCCCTACCCCAAGATCTGGGAGAGGGCCTTCCGCCCGCGGAGGATCGGGGATTTGAACCCCGGATGGGCGGTAAACCCAAACCGCATTAGCGGTCCCCTGTCCGCCATGATCGCCTAGAGCCGGTCGTGCTCGATGAGTACCGAAACCCCTGGTCAACCCACTCGTCCCCCTACCTATGACGACCGGCAAAAACCGATGATTGCCGGTCCCTTGGGTCCGGCAAAGGTCCGGCATGGTCCACCGCCAGGCGGGCGCGGCAGCCATATGGCGCGATCTACAGGCCGAGGCGTTCCACCTCCGTCGCCTTCGCTTTGAGCGTCCTTGACGAGGACGGAGTCGAGGCGAACTCCTTCTCCTGGTAGCTGACCTCATCCCCCTGAATGGTGAACGTGTTGACGGCCGGGCCGTCCTCGAGGCCGGTCACCTCGTAGGTGACCTGATACTCCTGCTCCGGGTTCAGAGCCGGTCCGGAGTAGCTGACGCGGATACTGTAGGTGACGTTGCAGCCGGCGCTGCCGTAGCACTTCTTTTCGAGGATCTTCACGCGGAGGCTGAATTCCTCAGGGTCCGGAGTGTGTGTGAACGAGGCCGGGCTGGCGGAGGTGGTCGCGGCTGCCGAGGGTGTGCCGCTCGTGGAGGCGGGGGCGGACAGCGGTCCTTGGGCGGCAGGGGCACAGCCTGCCACCAGCAAGCCGGCGATCAGGGCGCCGGGCAGGACGGTAAGGGTACGCATGGGTTCTCCTTTTCGGGTGATGGAAGCGTGGGTGAGCACGCATGCGTGCCGGTTGACGTGCGCTTTCTCAGCGGACATTTCGGGTGGCCGTCTCGTTCGCGGCTGATGGCGCACCCTGAGCCACGAGCTCATGACGGCACAACGCGCACGCCGGGGTGCCAACCTTGGGCGCAGTATGGCGCCGCCGGGCATCCGTGAGGGCACGACTGGCGCGCGAGCAGCGCCATCTCGCCTCACCTCGCGCCATGCCGGAAAACGCAAAGGCCCCGCGCAAAGGCGGGACCCGGCCCTTACCCCTCGAAGCGGGCAGGGGAATCGCTTGTGCGATATCAGTCGAGGGCGGTCACTGCCCTGCTCTCTTAGCCGTGCGGGCTTTGCGTACGGCCTCCCGAATCGCGGGATCGAGTGCCTGGCGTATGGCTTCCCGGCTCATGCCGGTGACGCGGACGAGGTCGGCCTGGCGTCGGCGCCTGGGGAAAGCCACCAAGAGAACGCAGACATATCGAGCCTTAGGCCCTGGGTGCCGCCGGGCTTGGGGTCAGCGACGACGTTCACAAATTGGGGCGACGAATGGCTATCAGCCGCCGCCCCAATTCCATCGTTTTGTGAGTTACCGCATCTGCTCAACCATAGTGGCGGCTACTATGCCGACCAAATGATAGTTCAAACGCGGTCATTCGGGTCGGCGGGCAAGATGTAATCCCAGCTACGTCCCTGGCCGGCATGTGAGCCTCCAGCGGGGCATACGCCGTTGCTGGAGGCGTTACCGTTCCACCACAGGCCAAAGCATTTGGCACAGGCCCGCCAGTTGTGCTGCATCGCCATGTCGCGCGTTAGTCCCACATCCTCCGGGGCTTTCTGATCTACCATCGGTGTCCTTTGTTCGAAGGTGCCGTATAAACCACTTTCGAACCAATACCCCCAGAGCGGCCACACAGCCTCTCCCCATAACCAAACATCCTTATAGGAATTGCCCTACGCCTGGCGGCTTTTGCCCCACACGCGGACAGGGCGGCAGCGGCGGCGGTCGCGAAGAGGTAACGCATGGGGTCTCGGCACGGGTCGCATGAACCGCCCCAGAGCGAGACTGTACGTTTACCCCCGCCCGGCGACCCGCCGTCTACCCTTCCCGCGTGGGAACGACCTTGAGGTTGTGGGAGCCGTACCGCGCAGAAGTACGCCCAGGTCCTTGCCCTCATGCGGAAGGTGTAGCCGCGAGGCCCGCTGTGGTGGTCCCAGCCAGTGTTCGTGCGGCGCATCACGACTCGGTTGGGAAGCAGCCGGGCAAAGGCCCGGGGCTGAACCGGCGCAAGCCGTTGACCGCCTCACGCATTCAGCGGGTGCACCGGGTCCTCAGCTCTGCGCTGGGGACGGCGTTCAAGCAGAAAAGGATCAAGCACAATCCGGCCGAGCACGTCGAGCTGCCGAAGGTGCGGAAGGTCCGGCCGCTGGTGTGGACCGACGAGCGTGTCGCCCACTGGGAGGAGACCGGCAGGGTGCCTGGCAAGGTCATGGTGTGGACGCCGGCGCAGGCCGGGCGGTTCCTGGATGTCTGCGTCCGGCGGGAGGAGCGGCTCTACCCGCTCTATCACCTCGTGGCCACGCGCGGCCTGCGCCAAGGTGAGGCATGCGGTATTCGCTGGGAGGACTCCGACCTGGCGGTGGCGAAGACCATCATCGTTCTGGAGACCGAGGACGAAGACGACGACGGCGTGAAGTCGGAGTCGAGCTGGCGCACGGTGGCGGTCGACGGCGAGAACGCGGACCTGCTGACGGCGTGGCGCCTGCAGCAGAAGCGCGAGCGCTTGGCAGCCGGCGAGCTCTGGCGGGACACAGGGCTGATCTTCACCAACGTGGACGGCTCCGCTCTGCGGGATGAGTACGTGAGCGAGCGATCTTCCGCGATCGTGGCCGCGGCCGGGTTGCCGCCGATCCGCTTTCGTGATCTTCGCCACTGTGCGCCCTCACTGAGGCTCACAGCGGGCATCGATCCGAAGATTGTGAGTGCGACGCTGGGCCACGCGCGGTACAGCTTCACCGCCGACGTCTACACCTCGGCCATGCCGGACATAGCTCAGGCGGCGGCGGACGCCACCATTGCGATCACCCCTCAGGCGGCCCGGAAACCGTGATCGTTTGCAGAATGGTCCGGCATCGGGTCAACCAAGATCAAAGAGCCCTGCCCCGTGATCACGGGGCAGGGCTCTCACCTGCGGAGGATCGGGGATTTGAACCCCGGATGGGCGGTAAACCCAAACCGCATTAGCAGTCCCTTAAACCTTGTTATGAGCCGTTCGGCGCTGATCGGCCTCATGGTGTTTCAGGAGGTCAAGGGCCATTGCTTGTGCGGTTTGGTTCGGGCTCCAGTGGCGCGGTGCGGGGTCGTTTGTGCCATCACGGTGCCATCTGACACAGCGACATGAGGGTGATGTAGGCGGCGCTGGGAACGCCTCGGCGGTGGGCTCATTCAGCCTCGACCACGAGGTTCTTGGGAGGGGCGGTGATGTGGACAGGCGTTCCCCAGCCTTTGTAGAGGATGTTCATCCTCACGGTGTCAGCTCTCTGTTCTGAGCCATAGGGCTCGTAGACGGTCTCGGCCTGGAAGCGCCTGGGCAGGTTATCCGGGCCCAGCCAGAGCTTCCACGTGATGCGGCCTCCTGCCCATTCCCCTATTCGTTCGCCGTAATAGATGCCGGCCTGGCGCGAGCCGAGGTGGCCAACCTCAACCGAGCCGTCGTATCGGGTGGTGGGGACGCCGTCGTATCTGTCCTTGGTGGGCACCTTCTCGGCGCTGCGGGAGATCAGCTGCAAGAATTTTGGATTGAGGGCGTCCACCAAGTTCTGTGACCAAAGGAAGCCTTCCTTATCCCGCCAGTGGTTCCATTTCTTTCCCTTGGGAAGGTCGTCCCAGTAGGTTTGGGTATAGGTATCGCGACCGAGATTGATCATGCGGAACAGTTCCGGGTCTCCGTCGCCCACGGTGAAAATCTCTGTGATGTCGCTGGCGTACACGCCGGTCTTGGCGGCGAACCGGTGCTTGCCGTGAGTGACCGTCAGGCTGGCGTCCGAGCCCAAGCCATTGCGGGTCTTCTGGGAGAACAGCACACTGCTCTTGTCTGCGAACTCGCCCTTGAGCGCGGATATCGCCTGAGCCAGCGAACTGGTGGCCCGTGCGTGCGCCACGCCAGCCAGAGGCGATGTGAGCAGCAGGGCCAGGACGCCTAGCAACGCGCATAAGGTTCTCATGGGATCATCTTCAGCGACCGCTGATCTCAGCCTTGTCACCGGGGGATTGCAAGCGCGACACCCAGCCGGGTTTCCTCTAAATGGCAGCCTTTGCTGTTTCGGCCGAGGGCGGCATTTCGAGGTCAGGGGAAAGCCGATGTCTGCTCGTCTACTACCTGGATTGCCCTCGTAATCAGCGTGCGGGCGGCTTTGCCGTACACAGCCCGTTCAGCCAGTTCTGTGAAGGTATGGGAGTACATCGCGATCTCATGCGCCCGCGTAACGGTCAGATGACCCGATACGAGTTCGACGGTAACCTCCTCGTCGTCGAACATGAAGAACGCTTCGGTGGGCCACATGCTCGACCTGTCCACGCCCAACGGGATAATGCCGAGCGACACGGAGGGCAGCGTACTGACGGTCAGTAGGTGGCCGAGCTGGCCCGTCATGACGTCGGGGCCTCCGATTGGCTGGTGAAGGACGTTCTCCTCAAGGATGACGACGAAACGATGATCGCCCTTGTGAAGGACCTGCTGTTTGTCCACCCGGACCTGCACGGCCTCCTCCACATCGTCGAGGAGATCACGGCGTTGCTGGAGCGCGGTCAACACGGCGGTGATGTAGGCGCGCGTCTGGAGCGGGCCGGGTATGAGGTTGGGGGCGTAGAAGCGGAACCGCCGCGTACGCTCCCAGAGCGGCAGAACCAACTCTTGTGCGTGGCGGAGTCCTGTGCGTTCCATATGCCGCCACTCGACGAACATGCCCTCGATCGCCTCCAGGGAGGCGATGAGGTCCTCGGCCTGCTCCGGAACTCCGCAGTGCTGGCACCAAGCCCGTACGTCGTGGGTCGAGGGTGGTCGATGTGCATGCTCGATCCGGCTGACCTTGGATGCGTGCCAACCCGTCAGCCGCCCAAGCTCGCGGCCCGACAAGCGGGCATCCTTACGGATCCGGCGGAGCCGGGCGGCGAGGATTTGGAGCGCCTCGTGTGCGCTGGATGATGAGGAGCGCAAGGGTCAATCGACGTGGTAGTCGTCGTGCGGGATGGCGCGATGCCACACCGCCTCGAAGGCTTCGCTGCACAGCTTGATCACGGCAGAGTCGGTGACTTGCTCGACGTCCAACCAGTCGCCGTTGCCACTGAAGTGGTTGATCAGGAGCGTCTCCTGGTCGAACAACCAGAAGTCGTTCCCGGGGAGCGCCAGATCAGTGGCCTGTCGGCGGGGAAGCCAACGCACCTGCTCGCCTACGCGGACGTTGGGAAAAGTGACGTCGTACTCGTAACGGATGTAGTCGCTCAGGGGCTCGGAGACGATGCGAGCCCGCCTTACTTCGGCACCCCGTGCGACGGCGTCCACGATGTTCTGGAGCCAGGGCCGCCACCAGGAGGACCGATCGTCGGGATCGAGTCGGTGACCGGCTTGCCACGCGTGGAAGTCGGGGTCGTCCAGCATGTACGCGTCGCGCATCTCCAAGTGCACGGCGGATCGCTGGCAGTGGCGTAGACCGTGATCAACCTCTGCGCCCCTGGCCACCGTTCACCTCCGGCAGGAACTGGAGCATGCGCTTGGGGATGCGCACGACCTCTTCACCGTCAGGAACCTTACCGATCTCGGAACGAGTGGTCGCGTCCGTGATCGTCCAGCCCTGGATCAGGATGTCGCCCGTTTCGGTGTCTCTCCACAGCGTTGGCGAGCCGCCGTTGGGGCTGTCGGGGTCCTTTCCGAGAAATTCCAGGCTCATCGGAGATCCTCCTCGCCGAACGGATGCGTCATGCCTGAGTTTGCGTCCTCCCTGGTCGTTCATCAAGAAAGTTGCCAAAGATTGCACGCTGCGTCTGGGGCGATCCCGAGGCAAGGATCGTCACGGCAACGCTCGGCAACCTCATTGAGACACCACAGCACACGTTCTTAGCGTCGGAGTCATGCCCTCCGAACATGGTCCTCATCAGGCACGCGAGCGCAACGCCACGTCGGTCCCGATGCTCGTGGAGTTCGACACTTGGAGTGTCGGCGACACGCTGTATGGCAGGCACCGGGCGTCCGGCGACCTCATCGAGGCCCACTGTCCTCGACGGCTTGCGCTGCTCGCAATGGCCAAGAGCGTGGTTCACACCTGGCGAGAGGCGGAGACCTCCCAATGACCACCCTGCAACGACCATCGAGCAGCGCGGCCGAGAGCCCCACACCACTGCGTGTCCCCTACGTCATCGCGTGGTCCGGCGAAGCGATCGAACACCGCCTGTTGTTCGCCAAGCGGCACCCTTTCGGGGACGTCCGGCTCACATATCCCGATCCGCGCCCGTCCGATTGGACATGCGGGATACTTCGCGCCCGCATCCGCCAGAACCGGCGCGGTCAACCGCTGTGGCGGATGCTGAATGTCAGACGTCAGTGGCTGGCCATGCTTCGCGGCCTGTGCCAGGTCTGCGGGAAGACCGGCAGGGACCCACGAACCGGGCGCATGTGGTGGGTGATCACCGAGACCGCGTTCCGCGCGATGAGCCAAGACAGCGGGCTGACCAACGCCCCGCCCACCTGCCCCGCATGCATCCCTGAGTCGCTGGCCTACTGTCCCCAACTCCGCAAGAACTCAGCCGTCTACACCGCCGCCGGCGCCCAACCGGCCGGAGTTCTAGCCGACACCTTCACCCCTGGTCCGGGTGGTACCGCAATCCATACCGGGCACAACGTCTACGTCGGGTTCGACGAGTTCGCCCGGCAGGCATCCTGTCTCGCCCTGCAAATGGTCGTCCGGTTGGACGGCATGCGCCTGGAGCCGATCCCCTGAAGCCGCTCGGCTCGTCACTGCGTCACCAGGCGGCGAGCCGAGCTGGTGGCCCCGCGCATGACATACAAGGAGGGCGTGGGCGGGGCCACCTTCCACCACTACCGCGCGGTGTGACCGCCGGGGAACTCGCTGCCCGACCGGCCACCGGTCTTCACGAGTTGGCCGTTGATGATCGCCGTCCCGGTGGAGTTGGCCTCCACGTCGGCCAGTCGCTCGTTCCTGTGCAGTTCTCCTGCGGGGTTGTCGGTGAGCCGCTGGACGTGGTTCCGCGCCTCCGACAGGGCACGCTTCACGACCTCTCGTGACTCGTCGGTCTTGATCCTCAGCCGAGCCGCCGCGCCCTGGTCACCGGACAGGGCATCGGCAAGGCCGCGCTCGATGTCGTCGAGGATCTCCGTCGCGACGCGGGGGTGGACCTCCCGGTCGGTTCCGGTGCGGGCGTAGGTGGGCCATTCGGTGCGGAGCGCGGTCAGGCTTGCAACGTCCTTGCTCGCCACCGCGTCCTTGATCAGGGTGCGCACGTCCATGCCCTTGTCGAGCAGCGCCTTGGCGCGCGACCACGCGCTCTGGCGCTTGACCTCGTCGAGCAGCTCCCGCTGCGGGTCGCCCGGCGCGGAAGGCTGCTTGTCGAGCCAGGCCGTGATGTCCCGCACCGCGCGGTCGGCCTCGCGCTCGATCTGGCCGAGCTGGGCCTTGGCCTCCTCGCGCAGCTTCTCGGCCAGCTTCTCCCGGTGCTCGATGGAGTAGCGGGCGTCACGCGACGTCATGCCGAGAGCCGTCACGAGGCCGTTGCGGACGGTGGTGACCTTCACCGGCAGCGCGTCAAGGTCGGTCTTGCGGAACTGGATCTCCATGGGAACAGCCATGGTCTTCTCCTTCTCATTCGTACGTTGCATGATCGGCAGACCGCGTTTCGCGCGGCTCACCATGCGGTGTTGTCGGCCTGCGACCCGGCAGGCCAGGTGTAGGAGGCGGTGTGCCAGGCCAGCGGCCAGGCTTCTACCGGCACCCGCACCCCCAGCCGTGTCACGGTGTGGTCCATGTCGGCGACCCGCCGCCGCGCCTGGCCGGGCATGGGCCTGACGCAGGAGATCGCCTGCATGAGAGCGAGCACGAGATCGTCATGTCCGGCGCGCGCCGGGACCTCGATCCGCAAGGACCCGCCCGGCATCTGCTCGAACTCAAGGCTGCGGAGCTGCTTGAGCAGCTCCGGCACACGCGGCAACACGAGCTGACCGCGCTGCAACATCGCCTTGAGCTTGCCGAAACCCGCCTGCTTACGGCGGTTGTCTGTCCAGACGCCCGCCACGCCGTAGACGGCTCCGACGACGGCCAGGCGCTCGCGAAGCTGCTCGGTCGGATACGCCCCCACGCCGTTGATCTCCGACGCGACCACGTGCAGACCGTAGGCCCGCCCCACCGTGCAGATCCGCTCGATCCACTCCCCGTAGGGGCAGCGGTAGGCGTACTCCAGCCACGGCACGAAGTAGCGCAGCCCATCGTTCGGGTCGTTCAGCCCCTTGTCGTCGAGCGGGGCCACCAAGCACAGGGCGTTGGCATCGCGGCTCACACCCCAGTCCACGCCGGCCGCCACGACGTAGGGCCGCGCGTTCCGGGTCACCTGCCCCACCTCGTCGGGCGGCAGCAGGCGGTAGTCCGCCGTAGCGCTTTCGATCTCCTCGACGGTGAAGTACGCCCCCGCCTCGTCGGTCCACTTCGCCAGGTACTCGCGCTCGAAGTAGTCGTCTCCCTCCCGCGCGCGGATCTCGTCGAGCAGCCTCTGATCCACCAGTGGGCTCGTGCTGGAGGGCCAGTGCCACGAGGCGTACATCTCGTCAGGGGCGTCCATCCCGCGCGACCACAGCACCCGGAAGAAGTGATCAGCCGTGCCCCACGGCGAGGAACACAGGATCACTCGCGACCCGGGACGGGCGATGATCACGGGCTCTGCCGCCCGCCAGATGTCCGGGTCGATGAACCCCGCCTCGTCGAGCACGAGGAGGTCAACCGCCCACCCCCGGATCTGCCGCTGCGAGGCGGGCACGCTCATGATGGTGGAGCCGTTCGACAAGGTGACCTGCGACTTGGTCTCGTCGAGCACCGAGCCAGCCAGCAGCGGCGAGGAGGTCACCAGGGTGGCCACCTCGTCGAGGAGCCGCTGAGCGGCCACCTCCCCGGCGCTCACGACCAGCACCCGGCTACCCGGCGTCGAGAACGCCTGGTGCAGGCAGAGCACAGCCAAGAGCCGCGACTTGCCCACCTGACGCCCCGCACAGATCACCCGGTACCGCGCCGTCGAGCGCGCCACCTCACGCTGATGCGGCCACAGCTCCGCACCGACCAGCACCCGCGCGAACACCTCTGGATCACGCCGAGCGGCCCTGAGCGTCTCCCGATCAACCCTCGTCATGTCGTACCTCCTCGTCGGCCTGGCCGTCGTCGAGCCCCGCCATCAACCGCGCCACGTCCACCGACGCGGCGGCCACATCACGCCCCAACCGGGCACGAGACAGCGGGTCAAGGCCCAGCCGCCCCCGATGCGTAGCCGCCGCGCCCTCCCACTTACGAAGTTGCTCATCCCAGCGCGCGCACTCCGGACACGAGCGGCATCCACTTGCCTCGTGGTCCGCCAGGTGCTCGGTGAGGAGTTGGACCCTGGCCTCCGCCCGCCCCCACGCCCACAGCGCGGAGCGGTAGGCGTGCTGACGGAGGAAAGAGAGGGCGTCGTCGGCAAGCACACCCTCGACCAGCTCGACCGCCAACGGGTCAACGCGGCGAGGCGAGTAGGCCCCGTGCCTCAGAGTCAGCTCGTGGCCAGGCTGAAACGGTGGCCGCTGTCCCGGAAACGCCGGAATCCACGCCTGCCCCTGCTTGTTTATCGCGGTCATGCCGCCCTCGATCCCGTGATGGGGGCGACGACCGACGACGACCGCGTGGACGACCCGCACAGGGCCATGACGAGGTCGAGCGAGACCGTCACGAGCCCGTTCGAACCGCATTGAACATCCGATTGCGACGCCTTGACCTGCCGAGACTCCGCCTGTCGGCACAGTGCTGGCACGAGCGGCACAGTGAGCCTCGCGCGCGCGGCATTCCTTACGATCACGCCCGCCACCCGAGCCTCCCTGTCCAGCAGTCATCGGCGACGGTGTTACCGGAAACGGGCGGAGTGTGCGCGACATCCGCGACGTCCGCGACCGCGCTGGTCGGGGCCGTCGCGGACGTCTCATTCGTCGCGGATGCAGCCGCGACATGGTCTTGTTCCGCGACATAGCTGACGTGCGCTGTCGCGCTTGTCGCGGACGTCGCGCTGTCCCCGCTCGGGAGGTATCGCCGCCAAGCGTCGTGTAGATCGTCGGCGCTGTAGCCCTTGCGGTTCAGACCACCGCCCTCGCGGACGTCCTTGGGCTTGATCTCGTACAGCTCCAGCAGCTTGGCCAGATCGCGGGGACCGAACGGGCGGCCGAAGTAGTCCGCCCATGGCCCGTCGTCGATCTTGAGCAGCCTCTCCAGAATGGTGCTGGTGTACAACACCCGATCCGAGCCGAAGGTGACTTTCAGGTCGGCCAGGAGCCTGACCGACAACATGGTTGTGGCGTCGGCCGCTTGATCTCGCCCGACGAACGCCACAGCGGCGGCTCGCGCACGGCTCGGCCACTCGCCCCCGGCGAGGTCGGCGGTGGCGATGAGCGGCTCCCAGGTATCAGCCGCCCGGTCCTCCACCGGCATCTCGGGTTCAGCCTTCTCCAGGACGTCGAGGTTGTCACGCATCCACAGGTGCAGCCGATCACGAAGTGCAGCGAGAAGCGGTGCGTCACGACGGGTGCGGTACGGCCTCACGCTCTCGCCGGGACCGCGTCTCCTCATCCGGATCACTACCGACCGATCCATGATCGTGTCGGGCATGTTGCCGATCCCAGCCAGCGCCACCATGGCGAAGGTCGAGCAGTGCTCCGGCTTGCGGGTGGCGGCGTCCCACCGGATGTAGGGCCGATTCCGCTGGTGACCCGCGTTGACGATGCCCCGCAGGTCCTCGTTGTTGTCGGCGGCCTTCGGGCCGAACACCGTGTCGGCCTCGTCGAGCATCAGCGTGGGCGGGTCCTCCCCGATGGAGCGGACCAGGGCGGCCGGACTGATGTTGACCGTGATCAGCGGCTTGTGGGAGGTCGCCTCAATGACGTCGAGGAGGCGCGACTTCCCGCAGCGCTTCTGCGGGCTACCGATGAACAGCCGGGTCGCGTGCTCCCACGAGAGCGCGGCGTGGGTGGCCGCGATCCACAGCGTCACCGCGTCGGCGGCCTCGGGGGACGGCAGGATCACGTACCGCAGCAGGGCGACTCGCAACTCGTCGAGGAGCGTGGCACCGCCGACGCCCTCGTCGGATACGGAGGAGTCAGTCACGCGCTCCTCCGGAGGTCGGTCACGTGGTCGCTGTGGCTCCTAGGAGGCATCTCGCCCCGCCTGGCCTCCAGTTCCGCGTACGTCGGCCGGCTTGCCATTCGGCGAACGTGCTCGGCCAGTGCCCTCCACTCCTGAGCCATCTCGTGGTGGGCGTGACCGTAGCCGACCTCCCAGCCGGACAGATGTCCGTCTCGGTAGCCCTGCTCGTACGCCTGAGCCTCACGGCGGTGCTGGCTGTCGAGGTCGTTGACCAGCTTGCGCATCTCCTCCATCTCGGTGGTCATGCCGTTCGCCACGGGGGCGTGGAGCCTCGTAACCTCGGCGGCGGTTACCCTGACGCTGTTGTCGTTGAGCTGGCTAGGCGCATCGACGGTCTGGCGGCCCTGGGAGGTGGAGCTCTCGGGGCCGCGCTTCTTCATGGGAGTGTCGGTCATCTAGGCCGCGCTCCCCTCGTCCTCAGAGGTGGCAGCGAGGTCCGCAGCGACGTGCGGGCTCGACGGGTACAGCAGCGTGATCAGGTCGTGCGTGGGGATCTTGATCACGCGGCCCATCGAAAGCACCCGGGTCGGCCACTCCCCACGCTTGATGAGCTGGTAGCCGAGCCACTTGCTCACGCCAATCACGGAGGCGGCGGTCTCGACGGTGGTCGTCGGGCCGAGGGCCTCGATCGCTTCGCGGGTCCAATTGACGCTCACACGACCCCCGACCCACGCATGAGCATGTCGAGGACGGAGGCGTAGCGGAGCGCAGCGGCACCACGAGGAACCCGCTTGCCGCTCTCCCACAGGCAGATGGTCGGGCGGGACACCGTGATCACGTTCGCAAGCTCGTCCTGCGTGAGGTGGGCATCCTCCCGGATCTTCCGGGCCTGGCCGGACACAGCGACGCTGCGAACCCAGGCGAGCCGGTTCAGGTCTTGGATCTTCATGTTTTAAAGCTACGGTCCCGTGACGCAACCGTAGCGCTATAACTGTGGCATCTTTATGGACGTTTAGCGCTACACCGATTGACGGAGGTGTTGCATTCAGGAGACGATCTCGATGTGGTTGAACAAGTAGAGGAGTTCGGGTGGCCGCTCCGCCGGATCTCCCACCTCCGCCCCTACCAAACTCCCTCCGGGGAGGTCGGCAAGGTCCGCATCAAGTACGACAAGGAGGAAGCAGGGGTCGAGATCGTGCTCGACGATCCCGACACGCCGTTCGTCGTTCGAGCAGCCGTCGTGCGGGGGAAGGTCGTCCGCTTCGACCTCCACGCTCGTGAGGGCGCGGCCATCACTCAGCGCGACCTGCGCGCCCCCGCCCTTGTGTCAGTCGTTCGCAAGTGGGCGGCCATAGGAGAGCGCCTCAAGAGCGAGGATCTTGGGCCTAACCCGCCAGGCCTGGTCTGGGATTGGGCGGACGGCACGATGACCGAAGTTGCTGAGGTCACCAGGGAGAAGCTCGCTTCCCTCGCTCCACCATCACGGCAGCAAGGTCAGCGGAAGCGGGGATCTGCCGCAGAAGATCTTCTTCGACAGGTAGTGGAGGACTATCGCGCAGCCGTGGACCAAGGCGATCCATCTCCACGAGTGACCATCGCTCAAAGGCACGGCTACAGCCCCGCCCATATTGGTCGCTTGCTGGTGAAGGCACGCAGGACGATCGACCCTGCCACCGGCAAGCCGTTCCTCGGCAAGGCAGGTAAGGGAAAAGCGGGCGAAGATCCGCTGGAACTCGACTCTAGGAAGGATCAGTCATGAAGCCCTACAAGGCGTGCTCATGTCGCGCCCCCGACACGGGCAAGCTGCTGGGCAACAATTGCCCCGAAATCAAGCTGTACGAGCAGGAGAAGGACGGGAGCCCGAAGCTCGACAAGGACGGCAAGCCCCGGTGGCGGTGGAACCCCCGGCACGGGAAGTGGTACGGGCGGTACGAGGCCCCGCCGACCGCCGACGGCAAGCGGCGTCAGCCTCGCGTCGGCCCGTTCGCCACCGAGAAGGAGTGCCTGGCCGCGCTCAACGAGGCGCAGGGCCAGGTGAACCGTGGAGAAGGGCTCGGGGACCGCAAGCTGACGGTCGGGGCCTACTTGGACCGCTGGCTCCGTGGCCGTGAGGAGGCGGAGGACGATCTCAAGGCGTCCACCCTCTCCTCCTACCGCGAGGCTCTCGATCTCTACTTCAAGCCGGGCCTTGGCCACCTCCGGCTGATCGACCTGCGCGACGACGACGTGCGCGACCTTTACTCCGCCATGCGGAAGATCAACCAACTGGAGGCCGAGACCGACAGGTCCGACCTCCTGCGGCGTTTATTGGAAGCGAGGGCGAAGCGGGCGGGCAAGCGGTACTCCACTCGCCCTCTGACGACGGCCAGGATCAAGCGCATGCACGCGGTGCTGAGCAAGGCCCTGAATGACGCGGTCGCGTCCGGGAAGATCAGCCGCAACCCGGTGGCCGTGATCAAGTTCGGCAAGGCGTCCAAGCAGCGGGTGAAGAACCGTCCCCTGCTGTGGACAACCGAACGGGTCGAGCGGTGGAAGGAGACCGGGACCGTACCCGCCAAAGTCATGGTCTGGAGTCAGCACCACTGCGGGGGCTTCCTCGACCACATCACGGAGAACAAGGAGCGCCTCTACGCCCTGTACCACCTGGCCGCGTTCTGGGGCCTGCGTCGGGGTGAGCTCGTCGGGCTGGACTGGGCGGACGTCGGCTTGGAGACCAGGCGAGTCCACATCCGTCAGTCCCAGCCCGACGACGAACTCGACGACACCAAGTCGGAGAACTCCGACCGCAAGTTGACGATCGACGACGAGACCGCCCGTGTCCTCAAGGGGTGGCGCAAGGCCCAACTCGAAGAGCGCATGCACTGGGGCGAGGCGTGGATCGACTCCGGGCGCGTCTTCACGCAGGAGAACGGGGAGCCGCTCAACCCCGACTACGTCTCCCGCCACTTCATCACCCTGTACGGCCGCGCCAAGCTGCCACCCGTGAGGTTCCATGACCTCCGCCACGGCGCGGCCACGATGCTGCACGCGGCGGGCGTCTCCATGAAGGTCATCAGCGAGATCCTCGGCCACGCGCGCGAATCCTTCACCAGCGAGGTGTACGTCAGCGTGGCCGAAGAACTCCAGGAAGAGGCCGCGCAGGCCATCGCCGCGTTCGTGCCACGCAAGAGCCGCATCTGACCCCTCGTGCCATCTCTGTGCCATCTGGAGCCCGAAATGATCTCCGACGCGAGAAAGGGAGTATGCGATTTCTCGCATACTCCCTGCTCACAGCGGAGGATCGGGGATTTGAACCCCGGATGGGCGGTAAACCCAAACCGCATTAGCAGTGCGGCGCCATAGACCTGACTAGGCGAATCCTCCTGGAAGCCTTCGCGGCTCAGGACAGCGTACCGGCCTTCTGGCGAGGCGGCAAAGTGATTGATCCCCGGACTTCACCAAGAGTTATCAACAGCCTGTGGGTAACTGCCTGTGGATGAAGCCCGCCCAGAGCGTGGGCGGGCTTCGGGGCTGTGGATAACCAGGTTACGCGGCCGGGTTGGCCTCGCCCTCGATCTCAATCTTGACCTTCTTGCCCACCAGTACGCCACCGGTCTCCAGGGCCTGGTTCCAGGTGAGGCCGAACTCCTCGCGGTCGAACTCCGTGGTGATCGAGAAGCCCCAGACCGGAGCGCCCCACGGGTTGGTGCCGGCGCCGCCGTACTCGACCGTGAGCTCGACCTCCTTGGTGACGTCACGGACGGTCAGGTCGCCGGCGACGGTGAACTCGTCGCCCGAGTGGCCGACCACGCGGGTGCTCCTGAAGGTGATCGCCGGGAACTTCTCCGTGGCCAGGAAGTCGTCGCTGCGCAGGTGGCCGTCGCGGTCGGCGACGCCGGTGTCGATGCTGTCAGCCTGGATCGTGAGCTCGGCGGACGACTCCAGCGGGTTCTCGGCGATCGCGACCGAGCCGCTGAAGGAGCCGAAGTGGCCACGGACCTTGCTGACCATCATGTGCTTGACCATGAAACCGATGCGGGTGTGAGCCGCGTCCAGGTTGTAGGTGCCGGCGGCGGGGATGGTCAGGGACTCCCAGGTGCGGGTGGCGGTCATTGGGGTTCTCCTCGATAAGGGGTTTGTTGCTGTGCGGATGTCTGCGGCAACAAATGTCTACACGAGGAATATTCCGTGCGTCAACTATCGTCGGCTACGCTATGAGGGTGATGAACTTTGACGACCACCGGCTGACTGCCGTAGGACTCCTGGCGGAGGTCCATGGCGGCCTGATGGCCAGGTTCCAGCCGGTGCTCAGCGCCGCGGGGTTGTCGGAGATCGACTTCGAGACCGTCATCCGGCTGGGCCGCTCGCCGGGGCAGCGGCTGCGGATGAGCGATCTGGCCGCGCAGACCGAGCTGTCGACGAGCGGGGTGACCCGGGTCGTCGACCGGCTGGAGCGGGAGGGGCTGGTGACCCGGCAGGCGTGTGCCAGCGACCGGAGGGCCTCCTACGCCGTGCTCACCGAGGCCGGGCGGGCACGGCTGGAGTCCGTGCTGCCGCAGCATATACAGGACATCGACGACTGGTTCACCGGGCTGCTGGGCACGGACGAGCGGGAGGCGTTCCTGGCCACGCTGCGGAAGATCAGGGACGTGGTACGCCCCTGTGCCACCGCTGGGGTGAACGAGGCGCAGGCCGCCGCGGCCGCATGCGCGGCGAAAGCCGCGGATCAGGCGCGAGCCGCAAACCAGGTGGAAGTCCCCATGGGCGGGCAAACCGCAACCCATGAGCCCGAGGCCGCGGGTCGAAGCGCACCAGCTTGAGGCCGCAGGTCGAAGCACGCGAACTCGAAGCACGTGAACTCGAAGCTGCGGGCCCGGAGCTCATGAGCCCCAAGCCGCAGGTCCGAGGGAGCTTCGTGCTGCCGAGCCGGTGGGTCACGCCTCCCGGCCGTTGGACGGGAGGCCCAGCGCGTTTCTGAGTTTGGCCATGGCCCGCGACACCGTGCTCTTGACCGTGCCCACGCTGATCCCCAACGTCCTGGCGATCTCCGGCTCGGTCATGTCCTCGTAATAGCGCAGTACGATCGCCGCCCGCATCCGCTCCGGCAGCTCCTCCAGAGCCTGCTCCAACTGCTCGTGCACGTCCCCGTGCGGCTCCTCGGAAGTGCACACCTCGGGCAGATCGTCCGACGGGTACTCCTCCAGCCTGCGCCGCCGCCACTGCGAGATGTTGATGTTCACCATGGCCCGCCGCACGTAACCGTCGAGCGCCCCCCGGTCCTCGATGCGGTCCCAGGCCAGGTACGTCTTGGTCAGCGCGTTCTGCAGCAGATCCTCCGCGTCCAGCGGGTGTCCGGTGAGCTGGTGGGCCGCGCGCAGCAGAGCAGGACCGCGCGCCCTGACGTACTCGCGGAACTCGTCTTCCCAACCGGTGGTCTGCATCGTGGCCAGAATCGCAGCCGGATGCCCTATTGGGCCTGAACCAGAATTCAGGTTTCGGCCCGCCGACGATAAAGGTAGGTCAAGGTCGGTGGCGGTTTGTACGACGCCGGGTGTCATCTCACTTCCCCGGGGATGCGTATTTTGATCCCCTCTGCGCCGCTCCGGTGCGAGGTACGCCCAAGTCGTGTGACTCTAGTACCGACGAGGGAGGGGCCGATGGGGTATCCGAGCGTTGAGCGCCGTCGGGTGCTCGCCGCGGCCGCACTCGGTCGCGAATCCGGCGTTCCCGGCCCCGACCCGGACAATGGGGAGCCTTTACGCGCCGTCGCGGGCGAGATCCTGGACGTCAGCCCGCATCTGATCATCATCGAGACCCCCGGCGGCGTCGAGGAGCGGCTCGTGATCGCCCCCTGGGCCACCGCCTGGCACGGGAAGGACGCCGCACCCGCCGATCTGCCCGCGGGTTCCCTGGTCATCATGCGGACGCGCGACGGCCGCGTGGTGGAGCGCATCTGGGCCGACACCACCCGTATCACCGGGACGATCCTGTCGATCAGCGGACGAAGAGACCTGACGGTCGAGCTCGACTGCGGGCCGCACCGGGGCCACCGTACGGTCGTCATCCCCTACCGGGCGTCGGGGCGGCTGCAGGTGCGGCATCCGATGTTCGAGCCCGGTTACCTGTTCGACGCGATCGGGATCAGGCAGGAGGAGGGGGCGAGCCTGGCCCTGCTGCCGGCGACCTCGCAGCCCCCGTACCCGGCCCGCGCGGTGCCGGCCCCGCCGCCCGCGTACGCCGGGCAGCAGTCCCGCATCTCGGGCCCCGCCACCTGGTCGGACACGTTCGACGAGGAAGAGCGCGGCGCCGCGTACCCGATGCTGGAGCGCTCCGACGCCGGCTGCCCCGACGCCGGGGTATCGTGCACCGGGCTGCCATACCTCGCCCTCGGGTCGCTGCTCCAGGTCAGGAACCTGTGCTCGCAGCGGAACGCCAACATCCCCGTGGTCGCGTGCGGATGCGTGGCGGGACGCTTCTGCGACCGCTGCGTCGAGTGCGACACGTCGCCGCGCGGGCGGGTCGTGGAGCTGTCGCCGTTCTCCTATGTGGAGCTCGGCGGCGATTTGGTCAAAGGCTGCTTCAACGCTCAGATCGGATTGGGGTGACGGGCACGTGCTCGAATCGCAGCTGCCGCTTCTGATCGGGCTGCTCCTCCTGGGCATGGTGGCCAAGTTGAACACCGTGCGCACGGGAGGCGAGCCCGGCTCGCTGTCCAGGCTGGGGCCCGCGGTCCTGGTGCCGGGGCGGATGCAGGGCATCGCGCTGCTGGTCTGCGCGGCGGGCGAGCTGTTCCTGGCGATCGGGCTGCTGGTCACGACGCATCCGTTCTTCCGGTGGGGCACGGTCGCCTTCTTCGCCCTGTCCACGTACGTGCTGCTGGAGCTGCGCAGGCGCCGGCCGGACGCGGGCTGCGGCTGCTTCGGCGAGGTGAGCTCGGCGCCGGTCGGGTTGCGTTCGGTCGGCCGGACGGTCACCCTGACCGGGATGGCCGGGCTGTCGGTGTGGGCGCCGGTGCCGGGGTGGGCGGCCGTGATCCACCCGTCGTGGCTGACGGTCGCGGGGGTGGCCGTGCTCGCGCTCCTCTCCCCGGAGATCGAGGAGCTGATCGACCGCGTACGGTTCCGCGCCCCCTGCGAGCAGCGCCGCGGCCCCGCCGAGTCGGTCACGCTGGCCAGGCTCAGGTCGAGTGGCACCTGGCGGGCCCACGCGGGCGAGCTGACCTCGACCGAGCCGTACGACACCTGGCGCGAGCTGTGCTGGCGCTTCTTCGCCTTCCGGAACCACGACGCGGACGACGTGGTCTTCGCCGTCTACCTCAGCGGCCGGCGCCCGGCGGTGCGGATGGCCGTGATCGGGACGGTGGACCGCGGGTCTCTGCCGGAATATACGCCAGTATCGGCCTGACGCTAGAAAGCCGTAGATTCCGCTCGACAGACATGGCGATACAGCTCTATTGGGCTGTCTAGCTTCCCCACTAGACAGCCCAATAGAGGTCTAGGGGCGCCGCTCAGATCGGCTGAGCGCGCAGGAACTTCCCGAAGTGCGGCACCGTGAACGCGATCAGGCCGCGTTCGGCGCTGTAGATGAGCCCTTTCTTGATGAGGCTGTCGCGGGCGGGCGAGAGGCTGGACGGCTTTCGCCCGAGGGCGTCGGCCACCTCCGCGGTGGCGACCGGCTCGTCGCCGATCTGCGCCATGGCGTGCATGTAGTCGCGCTCGGCCGGGGTGGCGCGCTCGTAGCGGCTGCCGAAGAACCCGACCGCGAGCTCCTCCTCGGCCTCCGGCGCGGAGACCTTGACGTCTTCGATGGTGATCGGGCTGCGCGGCGCCAGGTCCCAGGCGACCTTGCCGTACGCCTGCACGAAGTAGGGGTAGCCGTCGGCCGCCTCGTAGAGGGCGTCGAGGGCCTCCTGGGTGAACTCCACCTCTTCCTCCCTCGCCGGCAGGATCAGCGCGAGATCGGCCGCATCGCGGTCGAGCTTGTCGATGCGCGCGTAGCGGAAGAGCCGCTCGGAGTAGCTCTTGCTGGCCGACAGCACGCTCGGCAGGTGCGGCAGCCCGGCCCCCACCACGATCAGCGGCCCGCCCGTCTGGGACAGCTCGTGGCAGGCGGCGCAGAGCGCGGAGACGTCGGCGGCCGGGACGTCCTGCATCTCGTCGATGAAGAGCGCGATGCCCACGGCCAGGTCGGTGGCCACGCTCGCGGCGTCGACGAACAGCTCGGTGAGGTCGATCTCCAGATCGCCGGAGTCGGCGCGCCCGCGGCTGGCAGGCACCTCGATCCCGGGCGACCAGTGGGAAGTGCCCTTGGCCGCCGCCGGATCGCGCATGGCGAACGCCTTGAGCACGCCGAGAAACTCCTCGATGCGCTCGGGGGCGCGGTGGCGCGGCGCCAGCTCCCGGATGGCCATGTGCAGAGCGGCCGCCACGGGACGCCGGATCGACTGGTCGGGCCGGGCCTCGATCTTGCCCGTGCCCCACAGCCGCTGCATGGCCATGGACTTGAACGTGTTGAGCAGAACGGTCTTGCCCACTCCCCGCAGGCCGGTGACGACCATGCTGCGCTCGGGACGGCCGCGGGCCACCCGCTCCAGCACGACCTCGAACTGCTGCAGCTCTCGGTCTCGCCCGGCCAGCTCCGGCGGACGCTGCCCGGCGCCGGGAGCGTAGGGGTTTCGCACAGGGTCCACGCTCTCGGACTTTATTGCGGGATATAGCGGCCGTCTTAGATTTGGGAAGAAAGTGCTACGGCGTGTCCGAGCAGGGGCGGTCGCCAGCACCGTCATCGGACACACCCCTTCCCACCAGGCCGAACCCTTGTTCGAGTGCGGTACGTAGAACTGTAGCGCGGACTCGAACACCTATGCGATGGTTTCGAGTAAAGATCTTCGCAACGGGTCGCGGGGGCGGCGAACTTGGCAGCCGTCCCGCCCGCGCAATAGCGTTCGGATCCATGCGGACCTTCGCGAATGTTCAGGAGCTCAAGGCAGCCGTCGGCGAGACGTTCGGTCCGACCGAGTGGCGCACCGTCACCCAGGACCAGGTCAACCTCTTCGCCGACGCCACCGACGACCACCAGTGGATCCACGTCGACGTGGAGCGGGCCAAGGAGGGGCCGTTCGGGGGCACGATCGCCCACGGCTATCTGAGCCTGTCGCTGCTGCCATCGTTCATGTTCTCGATGGTCAAGGTCGAGGGCATCGCCATGGGCGTGAACTACGGCCTCAACAAGGTCCGTTTCCCCCGGCCGATCCTGGTCGGCGCCCGGATCAGGGCCGTGGGCGAGCTGACGGACGTCAAGGGCACCCCGGCCGGCTACCTGTCCAACCTGAAGATGACGATCGAGATCGAGGGCGAGAAGCGGCCCGCCTGCATCGCCGAGACGCTGAGCCTGTACGTTCCCGCCCAGTAATTTTGCAACAGAAGCGCGTCCTGTGTGATCCCTGGGTTCGTGGAGGATTTCGACGAGTTCGTCCGAGCCCGGGGCGACGCGCTGCTCCGGTACGGCTTCGTGCTGGCCGGAAATTCCGAGGACGCGGCCGATCTCGTGCAGGAGGCCCTGGCCCGGCTGGGTGACGCCTGGCCACGCGTGCGCAAGAAACACGACCCCGAAGGGTACGTCCGCACGACCATGGTCAGGCTCCACATCAGGTCGTGGCGCCGGCGCCACCGGGAGGACCTGGTGGCCGCCGTCCCCGAGCGCGGCGAACTCGACCGGTACGGCGACGCCGACCTCTGGGCCGACCTCCAGGAACTGCCCCGCAAGCAGCGGGCCGTACTCGTGCTCCGGTACTACGAGGACCTCTCGGACGCAGAGATCGCCGAGATCCTCGGCGTCTCCCGCGGAACCGTGCGCAGCCAGGCGGCCCGCGCCCTGGACAAGCTCCGGATCAAGCGAGTGCTGCAGGAGACGCGATGAGCGGGGCCTCGGGAAGGCGTGATGACGCGGTGAGGGACGAGCGGGACCTGGTCCGTACCCTGCGGGCGGCCGCCGTCCAGGTCGAAGGCCGTGATCTGGCGGACGGCGTGGCCCGCCGCCGCCGCGCCCGGCGTACCAGGAAGCGCGTGCGGGTGGTGCTCGCCGCCGCTGCGGTGGTGGCGGTCGTGGCGGGTACGGCGGCGGTCGTCTCACGCGTGGGCGACACTCGCCGGGCCGAGCCCGCGACGGTCCTGCACGGCTGGGACTCGATCAGGTCGGCCGCCGAGTTGTGGCCGCGTGCCGTGGTCAAAGTGCCCGCCTACGACTCCGAGGGCTGGCGAACGCAGGTGGCGACCAGCATGAGCGCGACCGAGGTGCTGCTGCTGGCGAAGTCCAAGAAGGACCGGCGGCTGGAGGTGTACGACTCGGCGCGCGGCGCGATCCGGATCCTGGGTTCCATCCCCGAAGCCCAGGATCTGCGACACGTGGCGGTGGGAACGCAGTACATCGCCTGGTACACGGGCCCGCTCGCCGGTGGGCCGGTGAATTTCTGGATCATGCCCCGAGCGGGCGGGGCGGCCAGGCGGGTCGGCGAGGTGGCTCAGGACGTCGAGTCGTTCGGGATCTCGGGAGACACCCTTGTGTGGTCGGTCAGAGAAGGAGGCGGTGTCTACCGCATGCCCGTGACCGGCGGGATCCCCCAGCGGCTGGCCGGCACCGACGGGCTCCAGCTGACCTACTGGCCCTGGGCGGCGGGCCAGAACCGGATCGTCAACCTGGAGACCGGCGAGTCGGCCGAGGTCTCCCTGCCCGACGGAGTGCGGTCGATGCAGTGCCATCCGGAGTGGTGCGTCGGAGCCCAGGCGCGGCGCGCGATCGTACAGCGCGTAGACGGGTCCGAGCGGCAGGCCCTGCCCCAGCAGCTGCGGCCGATCGGAAACGTCAGGCATGGGCTGCTGGGCGACCGTTATGCGATCTTCAGCGTGCTGGATGAGCCGATGAAGCGGGGGGTGCCGCTGAACATCGTGTACGACTTCGCGACCGGGACGATGGCCAAGCTCGGGGAGAGGCCGTTCGCCGCGGGGGACGGTTCGGTGGGGTACGGATACTCGACTTCGCCGTCGACCACGCCCTTCTGGTACACCGCGGCGAGAGTGCAGGACGCCAAGGAGTACATCGTTCTGAACACGGCCGCCATCCCCCGGTGACTCCCCTACAGGGCCGCCTCGAACGGGGCGCGCGGCCGCGCCGCCACCGCCGACAGGCGCTGCCGCGAGAGCTGGGGCCAGGCCTGCACGGCGCAGAACGGCGCGCACTGGTCCTGCTCGGCCCGCGTCCCCACGTGCACGCAGCACTGCGCGAGCCGCTCTTCGATCATGGTCGAGATGTCCATGAACGGCTTGATCGTGATCCGGACCACCCGCTCCCCCAGCATCCTGCGCAGCTTCTTCCGCCTGACGGTCAGGGCGAGCAGCGTGGAGATGCCGAGGTCGCAGTTCTCGCTGATGGTCCGCCACAGGTCGCCGATCTGCGGGTGCGACAGTGACGACTGCTCCGACAGCAGGCCGAGCAGCGACTCCTGTACGGCCAGGCGCAGCTCGCGCGGCAGCTCGGTGTCGGCGATGCGGTTGGAGACCAGGCCCAGGTTCTGCTTGAGGCGGTCGTGGCCGATCAGCGCGGTGAGCGAGCGCCACCGCCTCGAGTCGTCGCGCAGGAGGTAGCCGACCGAGCAGCAGTGGGGGTGGGAGCAGGGCAGGGCGGTCAGGTCGCGCCAGGTCACCAGGCCGTCGGTCTGCGGGCCGAGGCGCTTGAGCACGCCGGTGTGGGTGAGCCGGTTCATGGGGTCGATGGCGCCCGACCTGCCGGACCCGAACTGGGGCTGGATCGACACGCCTCCCACGTACGGCGTGTCGAGGGCGAGGCGTACGACGTCGCCGATCTCACCGTCGTTGACGCCCAGCGCGACGGTCATGACGAGGGTCGTGAAGATCTCCCGCTCGGACAGCCTGCTCACGGCCTGGGCCTTGATACGGGTCAGGTCGCCGCCCCGGTGGTGCTTCGAGGACTCCGCCGACGGGCCGTCGTACTGGAGGTAGACCTCCACCCGATCCCTGTGCTCGGTGAGCAGGTCGAGGAGGGAGTCGTCCCTGGCGAGGAGGACGCCGTTGGTGTTGATCAGGATGCGGGTGACCGGGCGCTGTTCGAGCTCGGTGAGAAGGGTCTTCAGCTCGGGGTGGAGCGTGGGCTCGCCGCCGCTCAGCATGAGGACGTCGAGCTTGCCGTTCTCCCTTTCGAGGCGCTGGTCGACGTTCGCGAGGATGTCCGCCACGGGGACGACGCCGGTCAGGTCGGGTGAGCTGTCGGCGAAGCAGGTGGGGCAGCGGAGGTTGCAGGCTTCGGCGATGTCCTCCAGGAGGATGCAGGTGTGCTGGGTCTGCATCTCGGGGAGACCGTGGAGGTAGGCGGAGGGGATCGGGAGGAAGTTCCCGGAAATATCGGGTACGTGCTGCTTTGTCGGAGCGGTCCACTCTTCGAGATATTTCAGGATTTCTGGGTCTTCGTCGTACAACGTCCTGATTAGGCCGTGTTCGCGGCAGCCGCGCTCCAGCCAGATCCTGCCGTCGCGTTCGGCGAGGTAGCCGCTCAGCCGTTCGACCCGGTCGAGGTCCTGGCCGTGGCAGTGGGGGCAGAACGCGTTGACGTACCTGTGGATGCGGTCTCCCCGCAAACCCATGCCTGCACTCATGTCACGACCTTCGCTCGAAAAAGGGGATCATAGTAGCCGCGCCGCCAGCCGTACCCGAGCCTGAGGGCGAGCAGCAGCAGGCCCGGGACGAGGAACCACTGGGGCCTGGTCAGGTCGAGCCACACCGTCTCGTTCGCCCTGGTGAACTCGACGAGGAAGCGGAAGGCGGCGTACGCGGCAAGGTAGAGCGTGAACAGCTCGCCCGGCCGGGTGAGCCGCTTGCGCGCCCACTGGAGCGCGACGAAGGCGGCGAGCTGGAAGATGATCTCGTAGATGAACGACGGGTGCATGGCCTGCCCGGTGAGGCAGCCGGGGCACTCGGGAGTGGTCGGGGGCGCGTGCACTCCCCACGGCAGATCGGTCGGCCTGCCCGGCGCCTCGGTCAGATGGCATCCGATCCGGCCGACCGCCATGCCCAGCGCGACGGCCGGGGCGAACAGATCGCCCGTCCGCTCCTTGTAGCCGATGATCTTCTTGGCCAGCAGCACGCCCACGTACGCGCCGGTCAGGCCGCCGAGGATGCTGCGGGAGCCGTACAGCCAGAGGTCCTTGAGATCCAGCGTCTCCAGCCAGCCCGCCAGCCGCATCCCGATGGCTCCCCCGACCAGCGCGCCGGCGACGGCGGTCAGCGACTGCTCGTTGAGCGCGCCCCTCCGCCGCGCCTCCCGTACGAAGACGACGGAGGCCACGAGCACGCCCAGGCCGACGAATATCTCGTGGTAGGGCATGTCAGGTGTACAGGCCGGGGTTGAGGCCCGTGCAGAAGCCGGCGGTCACGATGGACCAGAGCGCCCATCCGATCATGAGGCCGAGGCCTATGCCTTTGGTCCACGGCTTGCGTACGAACTGCAGCCCCGCGCCGGCACCCAGGCCGATGAGGGCGAGCAAGATCGCGCCGACCACCAGGTATGGAGTGGTGGCGCTGTCGGATGTGCCGAAGGCGGCGACGAAGACGAGCAGCCCGATGACGATGTTGAAAACGCTGTAGATGGCCACGCCGGCGAACGCCAACGCGACGAACACCCCCGCGGACGTACGCCCAGCCGCCGGCGCCCCCTGGGGATAGGGCGGCTGCCCATACGGGGGCTGCCCGTAAGGCGGCTGACCATATGGCGGCTGACCGTATGGGGGCTGCCCGTGAGGCGGCTGACCGGGACCGCTCGGGTACGGAGGCAGCGGCGGCGGCCCGTACGGCGGTTGCCCGGATCCGCCACCCGGAGACGGGGGCGATGCCGGGGGCGACGATGGGGGCACCCAACCCGCCTGCCCCTCGGATGACCCTTCCCCCGGAGGCGGGGTGGGCTCTCCGGGCTGCTCCGGGGGCGGGGGTGGTGGCGTGCTCACAATGCCCAGATTAAGCCTCTACGCCCCTTCTCCCGAGTAGTAAATCGCCGCCTGCACCCGGCTCTTCAACCCCAGCTTGTTCAGCACCCGGCTGACATGCGTCTTCGTCGTGGCCTCCGCCATGTCCAGCTCTCTCGCGATTTCGGCGTTCGACAGCCCCCGCCCGATGCAGGCCAGCACCTCCCGCTCCCGAGGCGTCAAGCTCCCCGGATCGGCCACCGGCTCCCGCCGCGGCGTCTGCCCGGCGAACGCCGCGATCAGCTTCCGCGTGACCCCGGGCGAGATCAGCCCATCCCCCCGCGCCACCAGCCGCACGGCCTCGACCAGCGATTCGGCGTCCGTGTTCTTCAGCAGGAACCCGGCGGCCCCCGCCCGCAGCGCCCCGAAGACGTACTCGTCGAGATCGAACGTGGTCAGGATCAGCACATCACTGACCCCCGCCAGCTCCCGGGTCGCCGAGATGCCGTCGAGCCGCGGCATCCGCACGTCCATCAACACCACGTCGGGGCGAGCATCCCGGGCCATGGCCACGGCCTGCTCCCCGTCCGCCGCCTCGCCGACGACCTCGATGTCCTCGGCCCCGTCCAGAATCAGCACGATCCCCGCCCGCACCGCCGCGTGATCGTCGGCCACCAGCACCCTGATGGTCATCGCGCCCCCTCGGGCCGCGCCTCGACCCCGGACTCCCTTTCCCGGGTGCCGAAGCCCAGAACGACCGCGTACGGCCCCGCCTGCTCATCGCCGGTGGGCAACTCGGCCGACACCCGCCACAGATCACCGCCCTCCAAAGCCCCGGCCTCGAAAGAACCGCCGACCAACAGAACCCGCTCCCGCATCCCGATCAACCCTGCCCCAGCGCCAGGCAGCCGCGCCCCCCGCCCGCCGACCGCGTTCTCGACAATCAACAGAACCCGCCCGGCCTCGTACGAAATGACGACCTGGACGGGCGATTCCCCGTGCTTGAGCGCGTTGGTGAGCGCCTCCTGCAGAATCCGATACCCAGCAAGATCAACAGGTGCGGGCAATTCCCGGGGCTCCCCCTCGACCCGCAGCTCGGCGACCAACCCGGCCTGCGTGACCCTCTCCACCAACGTCTCCGCATCGGCCAGCCGCGGCCGCATGGCCTCAGCGGGATCATCGCCCTCCTGCCGCAGCAGCCCGATCATCGTCCGCATCTCGGCCAGCCCTTTCACGCTGTTCTCCCGTACGGACTCCATGACCTTCCGAACAGTCTCCCGATCGAGATCCTTACGCGAGAGCGCGGCGGTGGACTGGATGGCGATGGCGCTGAAGTGGTTCGCGATCATGTCATGCAGCTCGCGAGCCATCCGCGTACGCTCCGCCGCGACGGCCGCCTGCCGGTCGAGCTCGGCCAGATGAGCCACCTGCTCGGCCCGCTCCCGCTCCGCCGCCGCCCGATCCCGATGCTCCCGCAGCACCAGCGCCGTCGTGACGGGCGTCACCAGCACCAGCCCCGCCTGCACCCCCATGACGGCGAGCAGCCACCAATCCTCGGCAAGGAACCCGGCCACGGCCCCGGCGGCCACCGCCAGCACGGCGGTGATCCCCAGCAACCACCGAGCGAACCGAGCCGGCCCATAAAGCGCCGCAGCATAGAGGTTGTCAGTAAAAATCAGAACCGTCGCCAGCGAAGGCCCCACGAACGCGTCGATCGTGATCGCCACAACCCCCAGCCCCAGCGAGGCAAGGGGCGCCCGCTGCCGCACCAGCACCCCGGCACAGGTGATGGCCAGCGGCACGCACAGCAGCCAGACGGGCACGCCCCGCTGGAGCGCGGCCCCACCCGCGATGAGCACCACGCCCATCACAAAGGCCACCCCGGCCCCCAACGCCACCCGATTCATGTCCCCATCCCACCACCCCACACGCCCTGTTCCCTCCTGCGCGGGGCCCGCCTGTGGATACACCCTTCGATGTACCACCACCTTGGGGACAACCGGCGAGATCACCCTCCACCCCGAAGCCGCCGACGCGCCGCATCCGCCCCCCTCGCGAAACGCGCCGGCCGGGCGAGTTGGAGGAGGCGCGAACCCATGGTTGCCGTATCTGGTTCGAGGCACTCCCCAAAACCCGCTATGCTTGCTTACGCAGCGAGCGGCCGTAGCTCAATGGATAGAGCATCTGACTACGGATCAGAAGGTTACGGGTTCGACTCCTGTCGGCCGCGCTCACTCTAAAGGCCCGCCACCAGGGACATCCTGGAGCGGGCCTTTGTGTTTGTCAGGACAAGTTCGGGATCTTGCTAACACCTTTGCTAACAGCGTGGCTCCCGCTACTCACCCACCTCCTGAGCGAAGACGTCCGCCGCTGACGCTTCCGCCGCGCGGATCACATGCGCGTACACGCGGAGCGTGATCGACGGGTCGGCGTGGCCGAGGCGGGCCGCGACGACGTGAACGGGCACGCCCGCCAGGAGCAGAGTCGTGGCGTGGATGTGCCGGAGATCGTGCAGCCGGGCATGCGGCAGCGGGTCGTCCGGGTGGTCTTCGTTGTAACGCTTGATGAGGATCGGGAACAGCGAGCTGAGCGTGTCCGGGTGGACGGGATCACCCCAGCCGGTTGTGAACACGTAGTCGCCGCCACCTCGCCACTCAGGGCCGACCTTGAGCTTGTCGGCAGCCTGCGCCTTGTGCTGGTTACGGAGGACCGCGACGGTGCCGTCGTCGAGGCTGACGATGCGCTTCCTGCCGCTCTTGGTGGTCCCCTCGATGCGCGCGCCGTTGATGAAGGACGCCGATCCTCTGATGACGAGCTGCTTGGCGTCGAGGTCCACGTCCGACCACCGGAGGTGGAGGAGCTCGCCACGACGTGCTCCGGTGTAGGCCGCCAGGTGGAAGAAGGACCAGAGGCGATGATCGCGGGAGTACCGGAGGAACGCCTTGAGCTGTTCCGTGGTCCAGACGGTGCCGGGTTCCCTGATCTCTCGGCGGGGACGCTTGGCCTTCTCGACCGGGCTGGACGAGAGCAACTCGTCGACGTTCACCGCGTCGCGGAAGGCCTTCCGCAGGATGGCGTGGACGTAGTCGACCGTGCGGGAGGACAGGGGTCGTCCGTTCTTGCCGCCGCCGGCCATGAGGTCCCGGTACAGCTTCGTGATCGTGGACGCCCGGACGGCCTGCAGTCTCAGGGTGCCGATGTTGGGCTTGATGTACCGGTTGATCATGTGCCGGTAGTCGGCGAGCGTCTTGGGCTTGATCTCGACCGCGTGGGCCTCGATCCACTCGTCGAGATACTCGCGGACCGTGATGGTGTTGCGGTCGACGTACTCGCCACGGCGGGCCTTGACCCGTGCTTCATCCCGAGCGGCCTTGGCGTCGTCCTCGGTGACGAAGCCGCCCACCCATCGAGGCTTGCTCTCCCCCGTTTCGGGGTCGCGGACTCTGATCACGTATGACCAGGTGGTGCCGCGCTTCATGACGCCGTCGCGCAGTTTGGGTGTCCTCTTCTTGCGCGGTTGCTCGTCCGGGGTGCCGACGAGTGTCTCGGTCATACGACGATCTCCTTCCTGGTCAGGTGGGTGATGTAGTCGTTGAGGGCGGAGACGGGGATGCGGCGGGAGCCGTCGATGCGGATGGAATCGACGGCGCCGGTGGCGAGCAATTGGTAGAGCTTGCTGCGGGAGATGGCCAGGGCTTCCGCGGCCTCAGGGACAGTGAGGAGGAGCCGGGTCATGGGCGGCTCCCTACGGCTTGCTGGTCTGTCGTCAGCGGCCTTCCTGTGAGCGCGGCGGCGAGGAGGGCGTCTCCAGCGGAGTGACCCTTGCCTGCGTACTCCCATTCGCTGATCACGAGGGTGGTGTCCTCGTCGAAGAGGGGCAGACGTCCGTGGGTGATCTCTTCGGTTTGAACGAAGTGCTCTCTGGCAGCTCGGAGTTCTCCGAGGGTGGTGGAGTAGTGGCGGGAGCGGGTGGAGAAATGGCCGCGGAAGCCGAGCATGTGGGCCCAGTCGGCGAGGCGGAGTTCGGCCAACTCCGGTTGGGCGCCGAGGTGCATAGAGGTGGTGATCAGGCGGCGGGCGTGGTCGCGCAGGTTGTAGGCGTCGAGGTTGTCGAGTGGGTTGATGCGGCGGTCGAGGGTGCCGACGCATTCGGCGGCTTTGGTGGCGTACTTGGCGATGTAGCCGGCGACGGCTTGTTCGGTGAGGTCGCCGTGCAGGGTGATCGGGCGGATGTCGAGTTGGTTGCCCCAGCGCAGGACCCGCTCAGCCTGGTCACCGTAGGCCGGGGCGGTGGCGGAGACAGCTTTGGTGGCGTGCTGGATGGCTTGGGTCAGGGTGTCGGTGGTGGCCCAGGCCGGTGGTGGTGTGGCGGGTCCGCCGGGGCCGTCGAGTCGGATGACGGCGTGGAAGTGGACGACGCCGCGGCGCTGGTATTCGGCGACCTTGGCGAAGGAGAGCGTCAGGTGATAGCGCAGCTCTTTGAGGAGCAAACCGCCGAGCTTGGCGAGGTGGCGGCGTACAGAGTCGGCGAAGCGCTTCCACAGCAGCGGGGCCAGGGCGTTGAACAGGACGGATCCGGTGTAGTCGTAGCAGTCCGGGCAGAGCGGTTCGCCGAGGCGTACGTCGTCTTTGCCGTGGCGGGCGGTGCAGGACATGACGCGGCCGTGCGGGCAGGTGGTGGTGTTGCGGCGGGCGTGGCAGGGCTGAACCTTGCCGCCCTGTTCGCGGCGGGTGTGGACCACGCCGAAGGACGGGGCGGTCAGGGTGACGAACAGTGTCGGGTGGGCGGTGACGGTCTCGGGGACGCCTTTGCCGCCGATCAGGCCCGCGCGGATGAGGTGGTAGGTGTCGGCGCGGTAGGTCTCGGCGCAGGCCGGGCAGCGGGAGGCGCGGCGGGTCTTGCACGGGACGCGCAGGATGCCGTCGGGTTCGGTGCGGGTGGTGTAGCGGTGCAGGAGTTGGCCGGTGGCGCGGTCGAAGTGGTCGACCTTGCCGCGCAGGTGGATGGGTTGGCGGCAGCCGCCGGTGCGCTTGATCTGGTTCGCCCAGCGGTCGTAGTTGGGGTGGTTGAGTCGGGCGATCATGCCCGCTTTTGCGTGCGCGGTGGCGTGGGTTGTGGGCAAGATGGAGACCTCCTTTCGCTCGTTCGGGTGAAGGGATGGCCCCCGACCTGGCAGGCGTCTTGGCGGATGTACGGCCAGGCCGGGGGCGCTGCGCGTTATGCGCCGTGGTTGTCGATGCCGGTGCCGTCGCAATCGGCGCACCGGGCGTCTTCGGAGTCGATGCCAGTGCCGGTGCAGGTGCAGCACCGGTAGTGGATCACCGGCAGGGTTTCGGGCACGGGGTCAGTTCCTATCGCGTGGGCGGGTGGTGAGGTAGACCCGCCACTGGCGCGGGCGGGCACGGTCGGGGTAGGCGCGGGAGACGCCACAGACGGTGAAGTGCAGGCGCAGGCGGAAGAGTGCGTCGACGATTTCGGCTCGGGTGCCGTCGATGCGGATGCGCATGGGTGGTTCTCCTGGTCAGACGTCGGGCTGGATGCAGCCGTGGTAGCTGCTGTTGGCGGCATGACGGGCGCGGGCGGACGCCAAGACGGCCACGGCGCGGTATTCGACGGGACCGAAGAAGCGCGAGGTGGAGTAGTGGCCGTACGGGATGTCGGCCTGGTCGATGGTGGAGCCGACGCGGGCGGCGATCTGGTCGATGTCGGCGCACTTTTCGGCGTCGGTGTGGTGGCGGGGGAAGTGGTTGACGGTCACGCTCGTGGTGACGGGTATGTCGGGGTGGGCTTCGAGGAAGGCGGCCAGGTCGAGCAGGCCGTTGATGAGGGCGGTGCGAGGGTCGTGGGTCATTGGTCGGTTCTCCCTTCAGGCGGTGCGCAGGGTGCGCAGCAGGTCGGAGGCGAGCTGGTTGGACACGCCCAGGTGGGCGCGTAGGGCGTCGCGGGTGATGGGCTTGCCGTGTTTGGCGTGGTGTTCGTCGGCGACGCGGCGGGCGTAGTCGACGAGTGCGGGTGCGAGTTCGCCGTCCCGCTCGTCCCGGCCGTCGTCCTCGTCCTGGACGTTGTGGGGGACGAGTTCTGGAGCCGGGGACGGAGCCAGGACGGGTGAGGGCTCTGGGGCGGATGGTTCGGGACGGGTGGAGCGGCGTTCCAGCATCGAGATGGCGATGAGGAAGGCGGCGGCCGGGGTGGCGGCGGTGATCCAGCCCCAGACGGTCGGGTCGGCTTGGGCGAGGTTGGCGGCCAGGGACAGGACGATGCCGCCGGTCAGGACGAGGACGGGCCAGGTGAGGCGGCCGGGCCGGGCTTTGCCGGTCTTCTTGTCGCGTTGGCGTTCGCGGGCGGCCATGACGCAGGTCAGGTCGATGCAGACGGCGATGGCCCAGGACATCCAGCCGGTCTGGCCGTGCTGGCTGGCGGTGTCGCGGATGTGGGTGAACGATCCGGCACCCGCGATGGCGGCCAGGACGAGGACCGGGCCGGTGTCGAGCAGCCAGCGGGCGAAGCGTCGCATCGTTCCTCCCTTCGGTCAGGCGGTGATGGGCTCGGGTAGGTGGGCGGTGATCTCGTCCCAGGACGGGGCGAGGTGGGCGTGAGCGCGGGCGGCGTGTTCGGCGGTGTGCTCGGTGACGTAGAAGGAGCGGGCGCGGTACCACTCGCCGTCCTGGCCGGCGACGATGGCCACGCCGGGTGTCTCGGCGGCGATGGCGCGTGCGGAGACGAGCGCGGCGGGGTCGAGGTCGCCGAGCGTCATGGTGGCGGTCTCGGGATCGTTGACCCGGTGGCAGATCCGTCCGGAGCACTGAGCGCGCAGCGCGGTGACGCCGGGCCCGAGGTCGGAGCCGATCCTTTGGCCGCAGCAGAACAGGTAGATGCCGAACGCCCGCCCGAGCTGCGCCACCCGTAGCAGCGCGGTGGAGGTCTTGGCGACTTCGTCCTTCTCGCTCTTGTCGGCCATCAGGTACAGCTCGGCCAGTTCGTCGACCAGGACCACGACGGGGACCGGCCGGATTGCAAGCGGAAGTTGCCAGATGTTGCGTGCGGATGCCTGTCGGCACAACCCCATCCGGTCGATCATCAACCCGACCAGGTCACACAGCAGGCTGACGGACTCGGCACGTGAGGTGGCCAGCGCCGACAAGCGGGGCGCGTACGGAGTGAACTCCACTCCGCCCTTGAGATCGAAGCCGACCAGCGCCACCGGTTGCGGCGCGAGGCCGACGATGAGCGCGTTGGCGAGGTTGGACTTGCCGGACTGGGTCGCGCCCGCGTTGATCCAGTGCGGCACGGTACGGAAGTCGATGATCCACGGCTTGCCGGTCTCCAGCCGTCCCACGGTGACCTTGAGCAGATCGGGCGAGGGCGGGAGCGAGTCGACCTTGACCAGCGGATCGCGCATGGTGGCCATGAGCACCACGCGGCCGGGCCGAGGCGAGGAGACGCGTACGGCGTGCACGCCCCAGGAGTGGGCGAGGCGTTCGGCGGCGTCGGCGTAGTCGCCGGGCGTTTGGCCTTCCAGGGTGTGCAGGGTGACGCGCCAACCGTGCCGGGTCGGCAGTGGGAGCCACATGAACGGTTTGGTGTCGACGGCGACCCGCTGGAACCGGCGGCGGACCTTCACCAGGCCGGTGGAGGCAATCGCTCCAGGCACGGTGGTGAACCACCAGCGTTGCCGCTTCTTGGTTAGCCCACAGCCAAGCGCGACCCGCCGCCAGGACGCCCGCACCGACAGGGCGGTGAGCGGGAAGCCGAGTACGAGCCAGAAGGATGGGCGGTGGTAGCGGCGCCAGGCCCACAGCCCGGCCGCCACAGCGGCCAGGACTGTGAGCATTTCCAGCGCGTCACGCATCGGCGGCCTCCCTGGCGGGGAGCAGGGCCGAGGCGCGGTAGGCGATGCCCCACCGGCCGGCGATCTCCCAGACGTAGCCGAGCAGGCCGACAGCGTTGACCTGGTCGCCGACGGCGATGGGCGGCTCTCCGGTGATGCCGATCTTGACGAGTTCGATCCGGCCGAACTCGTCCTCGACCGAGACGGTGACCTCGTAGACGGTGTTGCCGTTCTTGTCGGTCTTGATCTCGCCGGTGTCGCGGTTGAGCACCCGCGGGCGCGGGGCCTTGACGCAGGTGATGGCGAGCTTGGTGACATCCACAGGGATCGGGATGGAACGCATGGGCTGTGACCTCCTTATTCGTCTTAGCCAACATAGTTAACCTAGTTGGCTCGGTTGTCAACGTCCTCTCGGTTGGCTTGGTTGCTGTTTCGTGATGTGATGGACGGCGATGGTCAAGAACACCGGGCGCCCCGGCTACCTGCAGATCGCCGACGATCTCCGAACACAGATCCGCGGCGGCTCCCTCGCGCCCGGGACCCCGCTGCCGTCCACCGCCCAGCTCGCCGACCAGTACGACGCCTCGCTGAGCGTGGTGAAGATGGCCGTCGGCATCCTGCGCAACGAGGGGCTGGTGATCGGCCAGCAGGGCAAGGGCGTCTTCGTCCGAGATCTCGACGACGCCCCGGCTGCCGGCGACTTGGTGGGCGAGGTTGCCGAGTTGCGTTCGGCCGTACAGGACCTTTCGGCACGCCTGGCCAAGGTCGAGGAGCAACTGACTACGTCCACGACACGCCGTTCCGGACGTGGCAGCCGGTGACCTTCCGCGCCAGCGACGCCGACGCCCCGTTCGGCGCGTGACGCAGGCTCAGCCGCTTGTCCTCCCGGCGGATGCCGACCAGCACCATCACGTACCCCACGAGCAGCGCGACGCCGAGCACTCCGGCGATGATCAGCGGAATCGTGGTCATGACCAGATCACCCCTGCCTGAGCCAGGCCGCGGGGGGCACGCGGGGGACGCCGGTTCTCCGAACGCCGCCGGTTGCGCCGGTTCTTGGCCCGCTCCTTGCGTGTCCAGCGATCCCGCGCCAGGCACTTGGAGCATCGGGTCTGGCCCTCGGTCAGGGCGTTGCCGCACTCGCATGAGGGCGTCTCGCCGATGGTGATCTCGTTGTTCATGGATGCATCTCCTCCTTCGGTAGGTGCCGTTGTGGCGTTGTGCAACCGAGGATGCGACGCAGAGTCAGGACGAGATCACTACACGACGGGACATGTTCAAGACGTCCGGCCTACGATGGCCAGGTCCCCGGACGTCCTTGGGAGCAGGTGAGATGGCGAACGAACGGTTGCGCGCGGCCCTGTTGCAGAAGGGCGTGAGCGTCGCGGATCTGGCCGAGGCGATCGAGGTCGATCCCAAGACGGTCGAGCGGTGGATCACCAAGGGCCGCGAGCCGTACCGAAAGCACCGTTTCGCCACAGCTTCCTACCTGGGCGTGGACGAGACGTACCTGTGGCCGCAGGCTCTCTCGCGTGAGCAGGTGGTCGCCGCTTCCGAGAGCGAGGTCCTGGCGATCTATCCGCACCGCTGGGCCGTTCCCCGGGACGCGTGGGGACGTCTGTTCACCGCCGCGTCCGAGGAGATCGGCGTCCTGGTCTACAGCGGATTGTTCCTCGCCGACGATGCTGCCATGGTGCGCCTGCTGGGAGAGAAGGCGCAGGCGGGCGTGCGGGTGCGCATTCTGCTCGGCGATCCCGAGTGCGCCGAGGTCGCTCAGCGGGGACAGGACGAGGGCGTTGGGGACAGCATGGCCGCACAGATCCGTAGCGTGCTGGTCTTCTACCGGCCGCTCCTGGGCGTGGACAACTTCGAGCTCCGGCTCCACCAGACGATCCTGTACAACTCGATCTACCAGGCCGATGACGACTATCTGGTCAACATGCACGTGTACGGCACCCGCGCCGGGAACGCCCCCGTACTGCATCTGCGGAGGGTAGCCGGCGGAGAGATGGTGACCACCTACGCTGACAGCTTCGAGAAGGTATGGGCGCAAGCCGCCCCGGTGGAGTCCTGATCGTGGGCAAGCGGATCGACTTCTACGACGACCCGGCCGCACCCCAGCCGAACAGCCTGGTCCCGTCGGTCAACGTCATCGTCACCAACGCGTCCGGGGACGTTTTGATGATCCGCCGCAGCGACAACGACAACTGGGCCGTTCCCGGCGGTGCCATCGACCTGGGCGAGTCCATCCCGGCCGCGGCCATACGGGAGACGTTCGAGGAGACCGGGATTACGTGCGAGGTCACCGGCCTCGTGGGGACCTACAGCGACCCGAGGCATGTGATCCTCTACACCAGTAACGGGGAGGCCCGCCAGGAGTTCTCCATCGTTCTCACCGCCCGAGCCGTCAGCGGCGAGCCGACCCCGAGTGAGGAGTCCCGCGAAGTCCGATGGGTCCCCCGCGAGCAGCTCGCATCGCTACTCATGGACCGGTCGATGCGGATGCGGATCGACCGCTACCTGACCGGTACCGGCCTGCCGTACATCGGATAGTGCAGCCTCCACCGCACGCACCGACGACACGATGCATGGAGTGGCCGCGCTGATCGAACGGCTGACCACATGGTCACGGCCATAGCGCGAGTGGATCTCTGTCAGCCGGTCTTCCACATCCAAGTGCCGGCCATCCGGGTCGGTGGTCATGTCGCAGTAGGTCAGCGCTTGCGCCAGGTCCGGCTGCTCCTGGCGGAACTCGGCCGTTAGGACGTCGAGCAGATCCCGCTGTCGAGCCTCGTTGTCCGCGCACGAGTGGTAGGCCACCAACCTGCACAAACGATCGTCAGCACCGACCACATCACGTAGATAGCGGGCGCCGTCGAGTTGATGCATGCCCGTGTCGACCAGGTCCGGGGCGTACCCGATGTCGTGCAGCAGCGCGGCGGCAATCAAGGTGTCGGCTTCTCCGCCGAGGATCGGCGTCAAGGATGCGGCTCGCTCGGCCACCCCCTGAGTATGTGCCCAGCGGCGGGGCAAGGTCGTCTCCAGCAGTTCTTTGGCCAGGTCATGAGCCCAGTCAGCATGTCCCACGCTGTTCACCATAAACAGGCCGTACCCGGACCAATCCAGAGGGCGGATGTGGACGTCCCAGGACGTCTCTAATGACGGACGAACCGGCCCCGCCCGTGCTCGACCACCACCAGGCCTTCACTCTCCAGTACGCCAAGCGCCCGCCGCACCGTAGCCCGCGAGGCCTCATACCTCTGCCGCAGCTCCTTTTCGCTCGGCAAAACAGCTCCTGCGGCGAGTTCGCCCTGCTCGATCTGAGCACGCAGCTCAGAGGCGATCACCTGATAACGGTAGGCGGTGTCCGCGCATGGATCCTTCACCACGCGGCCCTTGGAGGGGATCGTCACGATCAATCCCTCCTGCTCCAGGATGGCCAGGCCACGTCTGACCGTGTTCCTGGCCACCCCGAACTCCGCGCACAGCTTGGCCTCGGACGGCAGCGAACTACCCGGCGGATACCGTCCCGCAGCGACTTGCGCCCGCAGCCGATCCGCGATCTGGGTGTAGACGCGGCCACCCGTCAGCCACGGGCGTTCATCCGAGACCATGGTGTCAGGCACGCCGATACGCATCAGCGATCATGCCCAGGTCGATACGCAGCTCGGCCTGCTCACCGGCACGCCAGCCGGCACGGGCGGCCTGCTCAATCCTCTCGACAGCAGCCTCCAGGTTGAGGCAGCTGGTGCGCTCGTCGGGCTGATCACCCCAGTAGAACCAGTAAAACGGGACGTTGACGTAGACCTTGCGGATACGAGACCGACGATCTTTGACGCTCAACCCAGGACGCCCGTCTTCAGCGGCCATCAAGACCGCCGCGACGCCTCGTGGTCGTAGCCCATTACCCAGATCCGTTAGCAGACGTTGCTGGTAGGCAAGGCTCTGTGCTCGGGCGTTGTGCATGTGTCCCGTCCCTTCGGCGGTTGTTCCGGCCCGATGAGCATCGGTCACACCGCGGGAACCTCTACACCCCAACTAAGGGACGTCTAGGGACGTCTCATGTTAACGTCGCAGGCAACGACGGCCCCGAGAGAGGAGCGGCGGTCTCCATGAACGACAACTTGCGCAACGCGATGGTCGCAGCCCGCATCACCACCACCGACGTCGCAGCCGCCCTCGCCGTTGACCCCAAGACCGTCAGCCGCTGGCTCAAGGGCCGCATCCCCTACCCACGCCACCGCTGGGCCGTCGCAGACCTCCTCCACGTCCACGAAACCGACCTTTGGCCGCAGCTCGCCCAGCAACACCACTCACTCGCAGACGGCGTACAAGCGATCTACCCCCACCGCTGGGCCGTCCCCCATACCGTGTGGCGAACCCTCTTCCAAGACGCAGCCAAAGAGATCGCCATCCTCACGTACAGCGGTCTGTTCCTCCTCGAAGACCGCAGAATCCTCGATGCGCTCATCGGCCGAGCGCGCGCAGGCGTCAAGGTCCGCATCCTCCTCGGAGACCCCAACAGCCCTCAGGTAGCCGCGCGAGGAACCGACGAGGGAATCGGCGCCGACGTCATGGCCGCCCGCATCAAGAACGCACTCGCCCTCTACCGTCCCCTACTGGGCATCCCGAACGTCGAGGTCCGGCTACACCGCACGGTGCTCTACAACTCCATCTACCGAGCAGACACCGAACTCCTGGTCAACATCCACGCCTACGCCACCCCTGCAGCCGACGCCCCGGTCATGCATCTCCACCACGCCGACGAGCAGGGGGCATCAACGGTCTACCTCGCCAGCTTCGAACGAATCTGGACCACCGGCACGCCGCACAGCGACGAGCCCCGAGCGGACTCCGGACAGGACTCCGGACAGTCCTGAAAGCAACTTATCTACACGTCATCAAGGGCAGGCCGCCTGCGGCGGCCTGCCGCGCGTCGGGCGGTCGCTGGCCGCGCTGCGGCTCTCCGGCCGGTCGCGGCCAGCACCGCCCACACGCTGACGACCACCAAGACCAACAGCCGAAAGACGAACCAAGCTGCGTCACCGAGTGGGGCAGCTACTCAAAGCCGCCAACGCAGGTGGGTGATGATCAGCGCATTGCCTCCGGCGGAGATCTCCAGCCCCAAGTGATCAACGTGCTCGGGCCGAGCGGCGTAGCGGGCTGAGGTGAAAGGTCGGTCACCTCCCACACCACCGATCCGGGCAAGCCCAGCAGACCGGAGACTCCGTATCAAGCCCGACTGTGACCGACGGCGTCCAACGGATTCGGAACGGCGATCAGGTCAAGGTACAAGCGACACTGAGCTTGACGCTCCATCACTGGCCCACTGCCGCTCCGTGGCGAGTCGACAGCGTACGAGGTGATCAGAACCGGGGTGTGCTGGACCGGCATTTAGAGGTACGGGCATCAGACAAAATAGGAGGGCATCTTCGAACCGCAAGGGAAGGCCGCATGACCTCGAACTCGGCACCCCGGCACCATGGTCGTCTCGAACTTACCTGGACCGACAAGGATAAAACTCTCCTGTCGACCGGGGACGGGAGATACGACTACACGTTTGTCAACCCGTCGGACTACCGCGTGTCCGAGGTTCGGCTTCTCCACGAGGTAGGTCGTGTCGAGGCACCGACCCCTGAGGAACGCCCTGAAAGGTTGCCCCGGCCTACCGATGACAACCTTCTGATCAGCGGCGACGCGATGCATGTCCTGGACGCTCTGGCCAAGATCCCGGCGTATGCCGAGAGGTATCTCGGCAAGGTGAAACTGGTCTACATCGACCCGCCCTTCAACACCGGTCAGGCGTTCACTCACTACGAGGACAATATCGGCCACTCCATCTGGCTCACCCTGCTTCGAGACAGGATCCGCCAGATCAGACCGCTGCTCGCCGAGGATGGATCCGTTTGGGTGCACCTCGACCATATGGAGTCACACAGGTGCCGCATCGTTCTCGATGAGGAAATGGGCGAGAACAACTTCGTCGCCGAGGTCGCCTGGCAGAAGGCGGACTCTCCCCGGAACGACACGAAGCTGCTGTCGACCTCTCAGGACGTGATCCTGGTCTACCGGAAGAGCGAGGCCTGGACCCCAAACCGGATGCCCCGGCTGGCTGCCTCGAACACGAGCCGTTACCAGTCACGGGACGGCGACCCTGTGCCATGGCGTGACGGGGATGCGACCGCTGGCAAGGCCGCTACGAACCACCCGATGGTGTACGCCATCCAACACCCGGTCACCGGCGGTTTGATGTATCCGACACCTGGCCGCTGCTGGGGTAAGGCCCAGTCATGGATGCTGGAGCAGATGTCGGAGTACGCCCCCTATGAACTGCTGGACATCGGCGACGAGGTGGCGCGCGCGCGAATCTGCGGGACGACGGCGGACAAGGTCAAACCAGGCGTCCCAGCAATCATGCTGGCAGTTCCCTTGGAAGAGGCGGCTGCTCTGGCGAAGGCCCGCTACGAGGCTGGGAGTTGGCCCGAGCTCGTGATGCTCGACCTGTATAAGGAGCGTATCCAGCGTAAGAAGCATCTGGAGGACAACGGTCGTGTCCCTGAGACGCTCTGGCTAGGTAAGGAGGTCGGCGGAAACCTGCGCGGCAAGAACGAGGTCAGAGATCTGTTCCCCGATGAACATCCGTTCGCGACGCCGAAGCCGGAAGCTCTGCTGGCGCGCATCATCCATATAGCGTCGAACCCCGGCGATATTGTCCTTGACTGCTTTGCCGGTTCCGGCACCACCGCGGCGGTTGCTCACAAGATGAGCCGGCGCTGGGTGACTAGCGAACTCCAGGCCGACACGGTGGCCCGATATGCGCTACCGAGGCTGGCCAAGGTCGTCAACGGTCAGGACCCCGGAGGCGTCACCACCGTCACGGAGCGGGTCCCTGCGACAGATGATGAGGGCGGTCAAGGAAGTCTTCCTGCGGGGATGACGCCGGAGGAGGCGCAAGAGTTCAACCGGTTGCTCGCAAAGGTCGCCAAGGTTGCCGAGCCGGAGATCGACGACACCACGATCAAGGCCTTGAAGGCGGCTAGCAGGACGAAGAATGTTACGACCATCAACTGGCACGGCGGAGGTGGTTTCACACATCTGCAGGTTGGCGAGTCGATGTTCGTAGAAATGCAGGAGATGGTCCTCCTGGCAGACTGGGCCACGCAGGGGGCACTGGCGGAGGCGATGTGTGCTCAGCTGTCCGTTCCGTACAATCCAGAGGGGATCTTCGCAGGAAAACAAGGTCGCGTTCGCTACATCGTGATCGACGGCATGGTCGGCGAGGGAACGGTCGCGGCTATCCTCGATCGTCTGGCCGAGGGCGAAGCCGTGGAGGTCTGGGCGACCCAGATCGAAGATGGGGCAGCGGAGGCCCTCAAAGCAGCGCGCAGGGGGTCACGGCTCGAGCTGATCCCGGATAAAGTTCTTGATAATTACCGTCGCAAATCGGCTCGCAGGTCGCCATTCGGTGCTGGTCGCCTCGTCCCGGCTCCGGTGGTTGAGGTCGTTGACGATGGGGAAGCCGCAGCCTCCGTGGGTTAGGAAGGAACGCCTGATGGGTGAGTTGCAGTTTCAGCCCGACCTGCTGGCCGAAGTTGCCCACCGGCTCGACCTTCGCATGCCGAACCGGAAGGCTATCGAGTCGGTAGTGCTGCGCACTTCCGAGCACTACGACGTGCAGGGCAAGACCGAGCCATTCGAGTGCATCGTCGACTCGGCCACAGGCGTTGGCAAGACGTACGTGATGGCTGGTCTCATGGAGTACTTGGCCGGTGCTGAAGCGCCCGCCCGGAACTTCCTCCTGCTGACCCCCGGGCGGACCATCCGCGACAAGTCGATCCGCAACTTCACGCCGGGCAACCCCAAATCTTTGCGGCCCTTGCTCCGCTCCAACCCGGTCGTCATCACCGCCGACGACTTCAACACCCAGGCGGCCCGGATCGCGATGGACGACCCGGCACAGACGAAGCTGTACATCTTCACTGTCCAGGCACTCACCTCCGCCACAGGCGAGGGCCGTGCGACGCATGAGCCCCAGGAGAACCTGGGCATGTCGTTCTTCGATTACCTTGCCGGACTCGATGATCTCGTTATCCTCGCAGACGAGCATCACTGCTACCGAGGGCCAGCGTTCTCCCGCACGATTCGCGACCTGAAGCCCGAACTCGTGGTCGGCATGACCGCTACCCCCGTGAGGGCCGACGAGTCCATGGTCGCCTACCGATACCCGCTCGCCGCCGCCATCGCCGACAAGCTGGTGAAAACCCCGGTGATGGTCGGCCGTCGCGATGACCGCTCCGACGTGCAGACAAAGCTTCTCGATGGTGTCAACCTGCTGCGATACAAGGCGCAGGCGGCGGAAGCCTACTGCGACGAAAGCGCTCGCCCGCTAGTGAACCCCGTCATGCTCGTCATCGCCCGAAGCATCGAGGAGGCGGAGGAGTTTCAAGGGATCCTCGACTCCACCACCTTCGACGGCGGCGCCTGGAGAGGCAAGACCCTGCTGGTCCACTCGAAACTGACCGGTGCGGACAAGGAGCAGGCACTGGCCGACCTGGAAGCAGTAGAAAACCCGGATTCCTCCGTTCGGGTCATCATTAGCGTTGGGATGCTCAAGGAAGGCTGGGACGTCAAAAGCGTCTACGTAATCGCGTCCATGCGTGCGTCGGTTTCAGAGGTCATGACCGAACAGACGCTCGGTCGCGGGATGCGTCTGCCCTATGGCAAGTACACGAACATCGAGATCCTGGACACGCTCGAGGTTCTCGCGCACGAGAAGTACAGCGACCTGCTGGCGAAGCGCAAGGTTCTCAACCAGGCGTTCATCGACTACGGAACCTACGCCGAGATCCGTAAGCTGGCAGACGGCAGAAGCGTAGTCCGCCAACAGGTCACGGAAACCGACGCCGAGATCATCGCGCCGCCGGGTCGTGAGCACGACACAAGGGATGATCTTGTTGGTGCGCGGATCCAGTCCAGCAGCGAGCCTTCCGGGAGCTTCCTGTTGGATGGAGGAACGCAGCCCGCTTCAGCCGATGGGCTGGCCGGGGTCGTGGATGTGGAGACACGGACCCAACAAGCCGAAGATGCGGCAAAGAAGACCTCCCAGGTGCACCGCTACGATCCGCTTCCTGACCGGGAACAGATTCACATCCCCGACCTGATCTCCGTTCCCCTGCCGGCAGTGGTCAGCCTCAACGACATCGATGATCTCGGTCCATTTACACAGCTCGGCCGTACGCTCACCACGGATTTCTCCGATGAGCTAAGGCGAACGAAGATCGTCGCTAAGCATGACGGCCGTAAGGCTGTCGTGACGACGGAAGCAACTACGGACAGGCTGGCCGCCGCGCTTCCATTGGACATCCCATTGGAGGCTTCGCGTACCGCTCTCGTCAAAAGAGTGATGTCCGTCAAGGGCGTGCAGAACCGGCCGTTGGAGTTGGGAGCAGCGCAACAGATCGTAGAGAAGGTCATCGACGCGATGGGGAACCAGGCGCAAGAAACCCTTTCGGCCTTCTTCGACCGCTGCGGACAGCGGCTCGCCGCCGAAGTTACGAGGACGCTCCGCGACATCAGCAGGCCTCAGGTCGGCTATGAAGACGAGGTGAAGCTAGTAGCCCTCAGTAACACCCGTGAGACCCGTAAAATGCAGACCGCGGGGCATGCCGATGGCTCCTTCGACAAGGCGCTAGCCTTCAACGGCTGGAGCAAGAACCTCTACAGCCACGCGTGGTTTGACTCCGAGCCAGAGTTCAAGGTGGCCAACGCCATCGAGGCGGGGAAGGACATCGTTGTGTGGGCCCGGCTCCACATCAACGACGTTCCCATCACCTGGACCTCGGAAGGGCAGCGCTATAACCCTGACCTTGTCGTCATTGAACAGAAGGACGGCAAAAGATACGGCTGGCTGGTCGAGGTCAAGGCTGACAAGGACATGACCTCGGCAGAGGTTGTGGCGAAGCGGCGTGCTGCACGCAAGTGGGCACGGACAGCTAACTCCGCGCAAGAGGTCGATGCCACGTGGAGCTACCTTCTGGTCGGCGAACAGGACATCGAGGACGCCCAGGGCTCCTGGGAGCATTTGAAAGGCTTCGGTCAGTAACGCGCCGTTGCGTTGAAGCAGTCTGCCGCGCGGCTTCCGGTGCTCGGGCCTTGGCGGCCCTGCGCTCCGGGTCCGCTTGCCACCGGATGGCTGTGGTTGCCCGCCGCACCCGGCGCGGGATATCTGCAGGATGACGACAGCGACGAGCATAGGATTGTGTAGTGATGGGCTTTACCGATGTGACCGAGTCCAACGTGGAAGGAGTATCGCGCTATGGATCCGGAAGAGTTGGAGTCTCGGCTTAGAACGATGCTTGCCGAGGCAGGCCTGGCGTGGGTGCTCCAACAGGTCGATGATGCAATCTCTGCCGGTCATGCTGAAGTGGTAACCGTCAAATCTCGACGACGTCGCACACGACGAACTACTGGACACACAGGTTCGATCTTCGATGTCCCCGATGAAACCCCTCTTCGCGCTTACGAGGAGCGTGGGTCGTACCAGGTGGAGAAGTTTTCTGGCATCGACATGTCAAAGGCTCAGATCTCCACCAGCCCCCTATCGGCGTCAGACCGAGTCCGTGTTCTGTTGGAGGCAATCCAAAGGCTCCTCGTTGACCTTCCCCGGGTGCACCGGGAACAGGTAAAGCTGCTTCACGCGCCCGAAATAGATGCGCCCTTGGTCGAGGGTATCGAGTTTCGTCGCGACGAAGGAGCGCCTGCCGTGTCAGACGACCTCACAGTACTAAGTGATCAACTCATTGTCGGCTTCGCTGGCGAAGACCTGGACGAATCGGTGCTTCGTGTACTTGAACTACTCGGCGAAGAGGTGGGCCATGGCTGACATCAATGATCTACTCCGGGAGCTCAACGGATACCTGTCCGGAGTAACAACGTCGTACGGATCTTCCTCCGCGCCGTGGGACGTTTATGAAGGGTACATATTCGCCCTCATCGTAGCCGAAGCGCTGGATTGTGGGGGCACGGTGCGTTACGAGACTGTGCAGGGACAGCGCACGACGCGACTGGTCTTCCGTACGAATCCAGGCCAAATTTACTCCACTACGCACGCGTATACACACGCGGTGATCACGTTTGGTCAGGTAGCGCCGCCCCTGGAGGTACATATAGGTGTTCAAGTTCAGGGCAACTCGGGCGTAGTTCACGAGTGCGATGTCCTCGTCCTCGAGAAGGATGAAGCCGACCTTTGCCGCAGCGGACGCGTTGCACCACGGTCAAAGAGTTGCGCACTGGCGATGGAATGCAAGTTCTATACCACGAGCCACCTGAGCCTGGGGCTTGCACGCGGATTCCAGGGGCTTGTCTCCGACTTAGCGTCAAACGCTAGGCCCACCTTCGTGGCGAACATTTCAACCCCATCCGTAAGGCGGTACTTTGGCCATAAGAACAGACATTGGGAAGACGAAGCTGTTCCAGGCAGTAGGTCAATCCCGAACCTACGCTCGAAGATCCGTGATGCGTTCAAGTTCTATCTCAGCAAGTACGACCCGAGATTTCCTATCTGACCGCTTATAGAATCCGCTATGGGAGCAGGGATCGACCCTGAAACCGTCGTTGCATCACTGACGATCTTGCGGATGTCGGAATTTTTAGTCCAGGTCAAGGAGTATGCGAGAGCTCTGCTCCTGCCTAGAGTGCGGTACCACCCAGGTCATCCGGTCTGCATCGGTCGCGGCTGCCATCGTCATTTGTTTGCAAGCAGATTTATGACACCGCGGCGCGATATGCAGGGATGATCAAGCAAGCGATACAAGCCACACTAGGCATTTAAGCAGGTCAACACAGGTTTTCGAGTTATTCCACCCTCGCTCTCCGAAAGCGGGATGCCGCAGGTTCGAAGCCTGCCAGGGGCACCAGGTTCGACCTGATAGAAGAAGCCCTTGACCAGCGGAAACGCCAGTCGAGGGCTTCGTTATGTGTCCGGGCGTGTACGGCCGTCACCGATCATCTGCGGCCGGTTCTTGCCATGCCTTCCCACAGCGGCCGATGCGTTGGGTACCCACGCGGAGCGGCAGGCAGCCGAGAGAACGCGCGGACGGCTGAAGCCTGGTCAGGCACTTCCCTCAGAGACACGACTGATGCAGCAGTACGAGCTCGGACACGCCAGGCGCTCGGGGTGCTGCGCAGCGAGGGGCTGAATCACAGTCAAGCATGAAGACTCTTACGTACGCCCACAGGTGCCTGTTGAACGAGTAGCCGTAGAGCCCGCAGCGGAGGTAACCGCTCGCATGCCTTCGCCTGAGGTGCGGAAAGAGCTAGGCATCCCCGAGGGGTCCCGGTGTTCGTCCTCAAGCAGTTCTCGAAGCGTAGCCGTATCCTGCCGGCTGACCGCACAACCCTCGTCTGGAGCGTCGGCGAGAATTCCTAGCTCCGACGCTGACGTAGAGACGGCAGCCAAGCGGATAGGTTGGCTGGGGCCAGGTATTGCAGTCCCTTCCGTCCGGTCTGGTCTAAATGCTGCCTGATTCCGCACCTTTTCACATCTCGTCTGATGCTCGCCCCACGGTCTCGTTGTACGAAGCACAACGAACCGTGTACTAGACCGATGGACTCTAACGGCCAGCCTGGCTACACTGTTTACCGTTAGGATGCGCTTAGCTATATGGATTGGGTGGCCTCATGGCTGACTCCGAAAAGCTCAATGACTCAAATCGAAATAAGGCAATCGAGGATTTTCGAAAGGCACAGTCGGCCTCCGTTCTTGAAGTCGCCGATCAAGGTTTGCTAACGCTGGCAAATCTTGTGGAAGGCGGAGCAATCGATATATCTCCGAACTTCCAGCGCCGCGATAGATGGAATGCAGAAAAACAGTCTCTGCTGATCGAGTCATTCCTTTCAAATATACCCGTGCCACCGGTCTTTTTGGCCGAAGATTCCGCTATGCCAGGCACTTATGCGGTCATCGATGGCAAGCAACGGCTAACGTCAATCGCCTTATTCTTCCAAGACGAACTCGTCCTTCGCGGGCTCGAGCGACAGCCACTACTAAACGGCCTCAGGTACAGTCAGCTTCCAATTGAGATACGCAATGCACTTGGCATGAAGTCTCTTCGAACAACCACACTTCTCCGCCAATCTGATCCAGATCTGAAGCATGAAGTATTCTTGCGCCTCAACACAGGTGGCGAGATTCTCAACACTCAGGAGATCCGCAATGTGGCTTACAGAGGTCCGCTGAACGACCTGGTTTACGAGCTTGGAGAGAATGAATTTCTTAGGAAGCAGTTTAAGGTTGTGCCCCCAGGCTCTCCAGGGTATCGGCAGATGGTCGATGCCGAATATGTCCTGAGATTTCTCGCTCTCGTCAATTCATGGAAGTCATTTCGCGGGGATCTGCGAGGCGCCTTGGATGATTTTATGTCCAGCAATAGGTTCACAACCTCCGAGAAGATAGAGTCATACAAGCAACAGTTCAATAGCTGCATTATTGCAGCCGAGGCGATCTGGCGAGAGAGAGCATTCAAGAGACCTGGGAGAGATCAAGCGCTTGCAGGACTCTATGATGCACAGATGATTGCTCTCCACGAGATTGGCCAAGCTAACCACGAGGTTCTCGTCAGGAGAAGGTCTGAAGTAGTACGCGCCGCCGATGCCCTCTTCAACAAACCATCCTTCGACGAAGCAGTTAGGATCGGGACCAACACCCCAGGTCGGCTGTATTCTAGGGTAACCGAGATGTCCCGACGCTTGAACCAGCTTCTGGAAGGTGCATCGTGAGCGGTGATGCCCGGCGGGAGTTTTTGAGCGGAGTTGGGGCACTACAGAAATCTCTAGGTACGCCACTAGTGAGCGGAAACGATGCAGTCGGAGAATTCCTTCGCCGAGGGCTTGCTATCGTCAGCTATAACTTGCTCGAGGCATTTATTTCGAGCCGACTTATTGAAATCGCAGATCACATCAATAGCGGCATTGCCCATTTTTCCGATCTACCCGAAAACTTGCAAAGGGCATCTGCGCTGGATTTGCTTAGCGTAGCTAATTCGAAAGCTAGACGGGCCAGGATGGACGTCCAGGCGGCCGTGGCATTCGCTGCCTCAGTAGGCGCGAGTCTAGCGGCCAACTCCGGCCCAATTCGTCTTTCGCCGTTGATGTGGGAATGGGAAGGGAGCAACATGAATGCGGAAGACGTTCAGCGAACTCTCCGCTTATTTCATGTTGAGAAGCCGTGGGAGACGATCAGAGAGGTCGCTCGTCGTACCGGATTTCATATACCTGACCCGAGGCTCACTTTAGTGGGGTTGCTGCGCGAAAGGAATCTGAGTGCACACAGCTCCTCGTATCAAGTCTCCAATCTCTGGATCAGAGCTGTCCCCAACCAGCTGCAGACACTCGGAATGAGTATCGATATCCTGATCTCGATATCCGCCAATCAGATAAATCTGGCAAATTCCTCATTCTTTGGCGACGACAAATGGATGACACCAGGCAGGATCTCATTCAGGTTTGCGAGAGAGCGCGCGGCAACGTGGGCTGAGATTCTCGAAGGAAAGAGCAGGGCGGCACATGTCGGTCCGGACAGGGAACTCGTCATAAAGAATGCAATTCTTGCTTCGAAAGGCAAGCTCGAAGTAGTGATTGTGCAGAATACATCTATGCAAGTTATCGACTGGATTTACCCGGATCTTCCATAGAACTGCACGGCTCCTGGTAGCTGGCCACGATCGACCATGAGTCTCGTGGTGAGGCGCTCCTCCCACCCGCGTACCGGTTGAGGGTTCAACGGCGCGCAGGCTCGATCGAACGGAAACCCTTGCAGGCCTCACATGGTCTCAACGTCTGCACTGGCAGCACAGGTAAGCACCGCCACTGTCGAGCCACGCTGAACGGCTCAACGCGCCAGCGCCCCTTCCCCACAGCTGTCACGCTCGTCGACCTTCAGAGAACTGACCGATCGACCAATCTGTCGCTCGCCGCGATCATTCCCAATGCGTTTCCCAAACTCAAGTAGGAGAAGATCTCGGACGTATTCGTCCAGGTCACCGGCTACTTTGAGGTTCATGGCTAACCTGACTCCTAAAGCGATGCGTCGCATCAACTGACACTTCAGACCAATCCCGACGATTCGGTTGCTGCGGTGAGTGGAGCGCAGTCCAATGGCCTTAACGCCCTGGTCCGAAGCTTGATCGTCGCACCCTAAGGAGTCACGTATGACCCGGGAGCAAGTGGAACAGGCCTTACGCCGAGCCGAGCAACTCACCGATCAAGCCAGGCCCGGTCTCGACCGGGCGATCGCGCTCATGGCGCAGAACGTCTGGACCGGCCCGGCCGCACAACGCTTCGCCGACGAACTGACCGCTCAGCGCCAAGCCCTCATCGGGGCTTGCGCAGGCGTGGTCGACGAACTCCGGGCGTTGTTAGCCCGCACGCCGGCCGACAGCCCCGGCTAACCCATGGGCCAGTTGGAGGGCATGGTCCCTGAGGGAGTCCGCAGCCTGAAGGACGCGCTGCGCCAGGCCGAATCATCGCTGGACTCCATCGGTGGGGAGTTGTGGAACTTGCTACGTGGGGCTTGGCTGTCGACCGGCTCAGCCGACACGATCCGTCGAGTGGCGGCGTGGGCTGGAACCCAGGGGCCTGAGATCAATAAGCGGTTGCTGCTTCTGGAGCGTATGGAGTTGGACAAGCCGGAGCTGTTCGGCGCGGGCAAGCCGCCGATCTCGGTCGACGACTCTGTATTCGCTCCCGGAGCGGTTCTGCCCACAACAGGAGATTTTTGGGATCGCGTCGGCCAGCAGATTCAGGCCACCTTCGACCCGAACCTGAACTCCGGCGACTCGCTGACGGAGGCGGTCAAGGGCACGGTGGAGAGCGTGGCCGGCATGGGGAAGATGGTGGTCGACTACTCTCCCACTCGGGCAGTCGTCGACTTCATGGGCTGGCAACGCAGCGTCAATGACATGGCCCAAGGCCTGCTCTACGGCATCCAGAACCCGGCTGAGTTCGCCAAGTCGGCGCTGGACTGGGATACCTGGGCCTCCAATCCCGAGCGAGCATTCGGTCGCCTCATCCCGGACATCGTGGCAGCCATCACCACGGCCGGCTCCAGCGGCGCAGTCTCCGGAACCAAACAGGCCGTGGGTGCCCTGGCCAAGGCGGCGAAGAGCGTGATAAAGCCCACGCCGTCGGCCAAGCTCTCACACTACGGTGAGCGCTTCGAGCTCAAGGGGAAGGAGGCACCACCGCTGTTCCGGGGAGACGGCCGGACACTGGACAGAATCTTCGAGAACGGTATGACCGCACGCGACCCGGATATGAGCATCGAAGAGCATCTCTCCGGCGAGAACGGCCTGATCGCCGCCTCGAAGAGCAAGAACGTGGCCAGGGGGTTCGCCGTCGGGCACAAGGGATACATCTTTGAGATCGATGACCGCGGAAACGGCATGGAAGTAAAGTACGGCCCCGGCTTCAAACACCTCAGAGGCGAGCAGGAGGTCGTGTTCAAGCGGATCGATCCATCGCAGATCAGAGGAGCCTGGAAACCGGGCAAGTACGGAAGCGCTGACGACGTCTGGATTCCGAACCCCCACTACGTGCCGAGGTGAGCATGCACGACCTCGAGTTGGTCAACTTGGCGGACGAATCCCTTCTGCCCTGCCAGGTGACAACACAGACCGATGGCGAGACGTACGAGCTACGGCTGAATCGCGCAAGCGCTTCGCCGATCAGGGTTCACTCGTCGATCGACTTCGAAGACGCCTTGCGACACCTGAGAGCAGAACTGGAACAGCAGAACCTGCTGTTGCTCTGTAACAGGTACCGCCGCGATGCGTTCGTCTCCTCGATGTCACGTCAAATGAGTGAGGGCCTATCGTGCTACCTGGTCGTCGCCGGGGAACCCGTATCGCCAGAACTGCTCACCGACAGCCTCGGGCCCGCGCCCAGGAGCGATGTCGTCACCGCCGAGGAGGCGTCAAAGTTCATCAATGAATGGATCGCCAGCTTCGACGACTGACGAGTCTCTTCGGACAGGTCATCGGCTCTTGGTCGCTGTCATGCCGACACACGCCGCCACCAGGAAGCCACCAGCCGCGGATCTTGCTAACGCCGATGCTAACAACGCCCCTGGACACCGGCGTACGCCCCTGGAAGATGATCAGGCTGAAGAAGCCGCCGAGCAGGCACTTCCGACAGCGGTAGATCTCCGTGGACGATCTCGAACTGGCTACGGATCAGAAGGTTACGGGTTCGACTCCTGTCGGCCGCGCTCCAGCTCAAAGGCCCTCCGGGATCATCCCAGAGGGCCTTTTTCGTGCCCGTACAGCAGCGTTGTGCAGCAACACCCCCGAGGTCAACCGTCTGATTCGGTAGTCAGACGCTTGTTCAACCGGTCGAGCGCCTTGCGCGTCTAGGGGCTCGGGATCTGGGTGTAGACGTCCATGGTCATCGAGATCTGCGAGTGCAGCTCTCTTCCATCGCCCGGCTACTCGACGTCAGCCGCTCCGCTTGACTGTCGACGAATGCGTCCCCGCCGCACAACGGGCCGCCCGGCCGTCGAACGGCCAAGGGCGCGGGTCGAAGTGGAAGTGGAAGCTGGTTTCCTCGCTCAGACCCTGTTCGGCGGCTGGTGCCACGGTGATTTGCGGCACCCGTATCGGCGGATCCCCACCTGGTGGAAAGTGCTGCGGCGCTGCCGGGGAGGCCGAGATCGGCTTCCCCGGCAGCGTGCTAAAGGCAGGGGGTCAGTTCGGCGAGCCAGGGATAGGTGCGGGTCTCGTGCCCTCACCCGGTACTTCGATGGCCGGGCAGCTGACGCCCTCATCGGGGGTCTTGAGGTCGATGAGGAAGGCGTCGATCACGTCGTTGATGCACGTGCTCGGCCCGAATGCGACGGTGGACGGGTAGATGGTGTGCCCGAACCCTTCGTAGGTCACAAGGGACGCACCGCTCTGCTTGGCGGAGCTCTTGGACCACGCGTACACGCTCATGGGGTCATTGATGTTGCCGATCATGACCAGCGGCAGACCGTCCTTCACCTGCAGAGGCTTCTGGGGGTTGGTGGTCTTGCCCTGCCACCCCACACAGTCCAGTGCGCCGGCGGTGGCGTTGGGGTTCCACTCGATGTTGGGGTACCGCTTGGACAGCCGGGCGATGTGGCTCTTGAGCTCGGAGTAGTTCTTGATCTCGAAGGTCCAGTCCTGGCACCACATCGCCTGTCGCGGGTTGGTCATCACCTCGGGCAGCTTGGGCTGCTGCGGCGTGGTCGTCGTCGAAGGCGAGGGTGAAGGTGAAGACGAACTTGTGCCGTCGTACAGCGATTTGAAGATCCTGGCCAGGTCCTTCCAGTACTCCGGTCCGCTGACGGCCGAGGCTCTGCCGGTCAGCATGTCGAAGTCGACCTTCACACCAGTGGTCGGGTCCACCAGTTTCCCGCTCTTGGCACGCTCGCGGAGGACACCGTAGACCTTCCTGGCGTCCATTCCGTACAGGGCGCAGTCGGAGGTCTCGTCGCACCAGTCCGCCCACTGGACGAAGTTCTTCTCCATCGCCGCGGTCTGGCCATCCAAGAAGTCCCACGCGGTTCGCAGGCTGCGATCCACGTTGCCGTCAGCAACCAGGGCCCGCACGTGCTGGGGGAACTTCTCGGCGTACTGCTGGATCATGAGGGTTCCGTAGGAGTACCCCACCTGGGTGATCTTGTTCTCGCCCAGGGCGGTCCTGATGGCGTCGATGTCCCGGACGACGTGCAGGTTGTCGACGTGGTCGTACAGGGGGCCGGTGAGCTTGCGGCAGTTCTGGCTGAGCTTCTGGTTGATTCGTCTGAGGGCGGCGAAGTCGGCCGCGCTCCGGCCGGCCTGCCTTTTGGCCTCATCCGCTTGGGTGAGCAACTCCGTGGAGCACTTGACCGGGGTGCTGGTGTTGACGCCGCGCGGGTCGAAGCTGATCACGTCGAAGCGCTGGCTGACGGCCGAGGTGAACAGGTTCGGCTTCCGCTTGAGCTCGTCGACACCGGAGACTCCCGGGCCGCCCGGGTCCATGAGGATGGAGCCGATGCGGGCGCCCGGCTTGGTGGCCTTGCGGCGGGCCAGGCCGATCTCGATGGTCTGGCCGCGCGGCTTGGACCAGTCGAGCGGCACCTTGATGGTCGCACACTCGACCGCTCCCTCGGCGTCCTTGCAGGCATGCCAGTCGATCTTGCTCTTCGCGGCAGCGTGGGCCGGGACGGCGGTGCCCGCCGATGCCGCCAGCATCAACGCGGTGGCGAGAAGGGCGGTCAAGGGATCGGTGCGGGGTCTGGTCAAAGAATGACTTTCCCTGATTCGAGGCCACATAGGGAGTCCTTTCGTCTTTTGAGGAGGAGTTCGACGAACGGGGGCGGCATCATGCGCAGGTTGCGGGGGTGCTCACCCGTGATGCCGAGGACGGGGTACGGCGGCGGCGGGCGGCCGGCGTGGCGGGGGTCGTTCGTCATGACCCATGTTTCTAGCGAGCCGGCGGTTTCGGCACGGTATCGTCTTCCGGCATGTTCTGCCTGGTCACAGGGCATGCCGATGCCCGGCGCCGCACTGTTCGTCCGCGGCGCCGGGTGATGGTCGGGCGATGGGTTCAGACGGTTCTGAGTGCCTCCGTGGGCTGCATGCGGGCGGCACGCAGCGCCGGGAGAAGTCCCGCGAGGGCGCCGATGGCCATGGCCGCGCCGAGCCCGCCGGCCCAGGCGAGCGGCGGCACCACGGTGGCCCAGTCCTTGACATGGGCATAGACCGCGGTGGCCGCCACTCCGATGGTCACTCCGGCGGCCCCGCCGAGCGTGGCGAGCAGGATCGCCTCGGACAGGAACTGCAGCCGTATGTGTCCCTTGGTGGCGCCGAGCGCGCGCCTGAGCCCGATCTCCGACCGGCGTTCGAGTACGGAGATGACCATGGTATTGGCCACTCCGATGCCGCCCACGAGCAGGGCGACGGCGCCGAGGCCGAGGAACAGGCCGTCGAGCGCCGACTGTGCCGCGGCGCGGGCCACCAGGGCGGCCGAGGGCCGGCTGACGCTGACCTCGCCGGGGCTGTGCGGGTTGGCCGTGGCAGCGAGGACCTTCTGCACGTCGCTCACCTGGTCGGTCTGGGTGCGCACGTACACCGTGGAGGGGTGGCCGTCGAAGTTCAGGTACTTCTGCGCGGCCGGGTAACCGACCAGCACCGAGGAGTCGATCTCGGGGGTCAAGGCGGCGGGCTGGAGTATTCCGGCGAGGTAGAACCACTGGCCGCCGACCCAGATGCGGGCGTCCGGGTGGATCCAGGCGATGCCCAGGCGGGCGGCGGCGTCCGAGCCGAGCACCGCGACCGGTTGCGCGGCGGTGGCGGCGTTGAGGTAGCGGCCTTGGGCGACAGTGGTGCGTACGGCCGCGGGCAGGTTCAGGCTCGCGGCGTGGACAGTGATCGAGTTGGTGTTGAAGCTGGGGATGTGCGGGCTGCGATAGGCGTTCGCCTCGACCTTGCCGGTGTGCTCGACGATGTCGACCGGGCCGATCCTCGCGATCATCGCCGGGGCGTCCATGGGCAGCTTGGCGTCGGCGCCGCCCATGGTCTGGCCGGGGGTGACGGTCAGGAGGTTGGTGCCCAGCTTGTCGATCTCGGCCAGCAGCCCGGCTTGTGAGGAGGCCGACAGGCCGAGCACCGCCACCATCGCGGCGACGCCGATGGCGATGCCAATGGCAGACAGGGCGGCACGCATGCGGCGAGAGAGCAGACCGACGCCCGCGATGCGCGCCAGGTCGGCCGAATGCAGCCGCCTGGGTGCTCCGGTGTGGTGAGGGCTCGTCATGGCCGCTCCCTTTCCGGGTCCGGCGGCTTCTGTGCCGGTTTCCGTGCCGGCCTCTCTGCGGGCTCCCGTGCCGGCTCCCGTATCGGCGACGATGCGGCCGTCGAGGACCTCGATGCGGCGGGGCAGGCGCGCGGCCAGTTCGCGGTCGTGGGTGATCACGAAGATGGTGGCACCCTCGGCGTTGAGCTCCTGCAACAGCGCGAAGATCGCGCTGCCGGAGACGCTGTCGAGGTTGCCGGTGGGCTCGTCGGCCAGCACGATGTCCGGGTTGCCGACCAGCGCACGCGCAATCGCCACGCGCTGCCGTTCACCACCCGACAGTTGCGGCGGCCGGTGGTGGAGGCGATGACCGAGCCCGACCCTCTCCAGGGCGTTCGCGGCGGCTCGCGTCCGCGCCCGGTGCCGGGCGCCCGAATACAGCATCCCGTCGGCCACGTTCTCCAGTGCGGTGGCGTGCTGGGCCAGGAAGAACTGCTGGAAGACGAACCCGATCCGGGAGGCGCGGAGCCCGGCCAGCGCCCGGTCGGGCATGCGGGCTACGTCGTCGCCCACGATGCGGACGGTTCCGGAGGTGGGCCGGTCCAGGGTGCCCATCACCTGCAACAGGGTCGACTTGCCCGAGCCGGACGGGCCCACGATGGCGACCAGTTCGCCGCGCCGTACCGTGAAGGTGGCCTCGGCGAGCGCCACCACCGGAGTGGCACCCGGATAGATCTTGGTCACCCGGTCGATCCGGAGCACCGGCTCGCCATCCTGCCGGTCGCCGAGCGGCCGTGGTGCCGCCTGAACGCCGGTCATGTGCCCGGTACCACGATGTTCTGGCCGGCTGTCAGGCCGTCACCGGCGACCTCGACCTTGCCGGCGCTGTCGTCGAACAACCCGGTCTTCACCGGTATCAGCCGATGTCCGCCGTCCGCCGCTACGACCTCGACCGCGTAGCCACCGCCGGCCAGCGCCAGCAGCGCGTTCACCGGCACCGACAGCACGTCCTCAACCGTGTCGGTCACGATGGACACCTGCACGGGCGCCTGGTCGAGCTGTCCCGTCACCCGCTGCTTGAGCGGTCTGATCCGAACGTCGACGGTGGTGCCGCTGTCCGCTTTGACGGCCACCTTGCCGACCGAGGAGACCACGCCGGGGGTGGTCCTGCCGTTGGGCAGCGTGATGGTCACCTTGTCGCCAGTCGCGACCTCGGACTGGCGGCTGGCGCTCAGCTCGACGGTGACCTCGCGGGCTGTCGACGACGTCCGCACTACCACGGAACCCGCTGCCGCCATGCCACCGGGGACCGCGATGATCTTGGTGATACGGATGCGCCCGGCGGGCACGAACACCGCCTGGCCCAGCGCCAGGTTGCCGGTCTCCGCCAGCCCCACCTTCTCCTGCAGTTCTTTGACGGCGTAATAGGTCTGCCGCCCGAAGTAGTCGGAGTCGGGGTCGATCTCGTCGTCGGTGGCGTATCCGAGATCCACCAGGGCGGTGTTCAGCTGCCGTACGTCGACGCCTTGCGTGCCCCAGGACAGGTCGCGGTAGACCGGGACCTCACCGCGCAGCAGCACCACCGGCTTGCCGTCCACCCGGTAGAGCACTCTGCCCTGGCCGATGACCTGGCCGACGGCGGGCAGTCCGGTCACGGTGCCCCCTGCCTTGTTGACCACCTGGTAGTCGCCCGCGTAGCCGAGCGTGCCGTTCTCCATCGTCCTGGCCGACAGCGTGCCCCTGGCCACCTGCGCCAGCGCCGTGGCGGCCGCGGGCCGGGCCGGCGTGTCCGCCGCCCTGCCTGCGAACGGGCCGGAAAGCGCGAACCACGCACCGGACGCGATCAACGCCCCGCCTGCGAGGGCCGCCACGAGCGGGCCCAGCCGGCGGCGGCCCTTCGCACTCGCCGTACCTGCGTCCACCGTTTGGGGGACACTCACGACATGCCGCCCTTCATCTCCCCCGGCTTCGGCATGTTCTGCGGCTGGTACTGCTTACAGGCCTGCTCCGCCTTCTCGAACTGCTCAGAGGCGGGATCCACGGTGCCGTTCTGCGGGAAGACGAATCCGCCGTTGTCGTCGGGGTCAGGGAAGCTCGGCACGCCGTTCTCCCGCATGCACTTGGCGTACTTGAGCTTGTCCGACACCGGCCAGGAGTCCTCGATCGCGGGCGGCTCGGCCGGGGCCGGTGGCTGGAACTGCTTGCAGCTCTTCTCAGCCGCCTTGAACTGCGGGGAATTGACCAACTCCGGCGAGAAGGCCGGCCCTTTCCCGGGTTTGGGATCGGGGAAGTCCGGCATGCCGTTGGCGCGCATGCACTTGGCGAACGCCAGCGCGTCCCCCTTGGAGTCGGTCGCGGCCTGGGACGCCGTGCCGCCCACCTGAGGCGCCACGGACGCCACGGTCCTGGCCGGACCCTCGCTGCCGGCGCAGGCCACGGCGCCCAACGCGACGCAGGCCAGCAGCCCGGCCAGCGCACCACCCCGCCGCACACGGTCTTTTCCGCGGATACCGGCATCGACCACGCTTCGCATATCGCTCTCCCTTACATCTGGGTTGGTTGCACGTTCCGACAGCCGCAAAGGGCACGCGTGCATGAGGGGATGCGACTGTTTGTAGGGGACCAGCGGTTTCGGCATGGTTTCACCGGCCGTTGACCTGCGGATGAAACGCTGCCGAAACCGGCGTTGGAAGATGCTGGCGGAGGTGGTGTTTCTTGAGCGGAGGGAGTCACGGGTGCGCGTGCTCGTGGTGGAGGACGACGAGGTGACCGCGCAGACGGTGGCCGTGGGGCTGCGCAGGGCCCAGATGGCCGTAGACGTGGCGCTCGACGGGCCCGGCGGGATGGAGCGCGCTCTGGTCAACGACTACGACGTGATCGTGCTCGACCGTGACCTGCCGGGAATGCACGGCGACGAGGTGTGCGCCCAGCTGCTCGCGGCCGGCTGCCGCAGCCGGGTGCTGATGCTGACCGCCGCGGCCACCACCGAGGACCTGGTCGACGGGCTCGGCCTGGGCGCCGACGACTACCTCACCAAGCCGTTCGACTTCCCCGCGCTGGTGGCGCGGATCGGCGCGCTGGCCCGCCGCGTGCATCCGGCTGTTCCCCCGGTGCTGCGTCACGGTGATCTCGCGCTCGACGCCGCGCGGCGCCGGGTCAGCCGGGGGGATCGGCCGCTGGGCCTGGCCCCGAAGGAGTTCGGCGTGCTGGAACTGCTGCTGGCCGCCAAGGGACGGGTGGTCTCCGCCGAGGAACTGCTCGAACGGGTCTGGGACGAAAGCGCCGACCCGTTCACGAACGCCGTCAAGATCACCGTCAGCAGACTCAGGGCCAAGCTCGGCGATCCACCGATCATCGAGACGGTGGCCAGACAGGGATACCGCATCTGATGGCATCCCCGTCGGCCGTCACACGGCTCGCCGGCCGCCTGGCCCGTCCGCACCTGCCCCGCCGTACCGTACGGCTACGGCTGACGCTCCTGTACGGAAGCCTGTTCCTGGCCTCCGGCACTGTCCTGCTGGCCATCACGTACGCGCTGATGCGGCACGCGGTCACCGGCCCCATGGTCAAGAACTTCACCCCCCTGCCCGGCGACGCCTCCGCGCCCTCACCGGGCAGGCCGCCCGGCAAGTCCCACACCGTGGAACTGCTCCCGGCCGAGCTGCAGCGGGCCCTGGAACACCAGAGGGCCGAGGCGCTGAACCAGCTCCTGATCAATTCCGGGATCGCGCTCGCCCTCATGTCGGTGATCTCGGTCGTGCTCGGCTGGATCGTCGCCGGACGAGTCCTGAGCAGACTCCGTACGATCATCGCCGCCGCCCAGGACATCTCCGCGACCGACCTGCACCGGCGCCTGGCCTTGGACGGGCCCGCCGACGAGCTCAAGACGCTCGGCGACACCATCGACGGCCTGCTGTCCCGGCTGGAGGCGTCCTTCCAGGCCCAGCGCCAGTTCGTCGCAAACGCCTCCCACGAGCTCCGCACCCCGCTGACCCGTCAGCGGGCACTCGGCCAGGTCGCCCTGTCCGACCCTATGGCCACCGTGCAGTCACTGCGGGAGGCGCACGAGCAGATCCTCACCGCAGGAGCCCACCAGGAACGTCTCATCGAGGCGTTGCTCACCCTGACACGCGGACACGCGGGCATCGAGGTCCGCCATGCCTTCGATCTGGCCCAGCTCACCCAGGAAGTCGTCCACGCCCGCCGCGCCGAAGCCCATCGGCGGGGCGTGACGATCCGCCCTTCCTTCGGCGCCGCCCTGGCAGCCGGCCACCGTCCCCTCGCCGAGCGCCTGGTCGCCAACCTGGTCGACAACGCGCTGTGCTACAACACCGCACCCGGCTGGGTGCAGGTGGAAACCGGCACCGACCACGGCCATGCCGTGCTCACGGTCAGCAACTCGGGTCCCGTGGTGGCCCCGGACGCCGTCGAACGCCTCTTCCAGCCCTTCCAACGCCTCGGGTCCGCCCGCACCGACCGCCCGGACGGCCTGGGCCTTGGCCTGTCCATCGTCCAAGCCATCGCCACCGCCCACGACGCCACCATCACGACGACACCCAGAGCCGGGGGCGGCCTGACGGTTGCTGTCACCTTCCCGCCCGTTCACTGCGCTTGGACGGGGAGGTGACCGTACCCGCGACCGTGGCGGCAGAGGCGGCCACGGCAGCCGCCCGGGCGTAGGGCCGGCGTCACGACGCAATGACGTCGGCGAGTTCGGTGCGCGAGGTGACACCTAGTTTGGGGTAGGCCCGGTAGAGGTGGTGACCGACCGTGCGCGGGCTGAGGAACAGCTGGGCGGCGATGTCCCGGTTGGGCAGGCCTTGTGCGGCAAGCCGGACGATCTGGAGTTCCTGCGGGGTGAGCAGGGCCAGCACGCCCGGTCCTTGTCGGGGCGTGATGGCCGCGCCGCCCGCGGTGAGCTCGTGGTAGGCGCGTTCGGCCCAGGGGTGGGCGCCGATTCGGTCGAAGGTCTCCAGCGCTGCCGCGTGCTGCTCGCGTGCCTCGGCTTTGCGGCGGTTACGGCGGAGCCACTCGCCGTACAGCAGGCGGGTCCGGGCGTGCTCGAAGCCGCGACTGTCGCGCTCGTGCAGGACCAGGGCGCGGGTGAAGGCGTGGTCGTCGGGACCGAGGAGGGCGCGGCAGCGGTGCAGGAGGGCCTCGATGGCCGGCTTGGGTGCCCGCCGGGCCACGTGCTCGAAGCGGGTCAGGGCATCGGTGGCCAGGTCGTGTCTGCCCAGGCGTACGGCGGCCTCGACCAGATCGGGCAGGCTGCGCTCGGCGGGGAGCTGGTGCCTGGCGGCGCCGTCGTACAGGACGAGCAGGTGCTCCAGCGCCTCCGCGGCCCGGCCGTGGCCGAGCTCCAGCAGGCCCAGCGCCCAGCGGGCCCGGTGCCCGCCGCCGCTGTCGTCGTCCAGCACGCGAGTGGCCCGCTCACGGCAGCCCTCCTCCTCGCCCTGGATGGCCAGCAGGTAGGCCTGCACGCCGAGGGCCTGGCCGGCCCAATGATGCTGGCCGGTGGCCTCGGCGATGTCCAGCGCTTCAGTGGCGCAGGTCATCGCATCGCGGTAGTGGCCGAGGAAGGTCTGGGTGATGGCCACGTAGTACAGGGCGAACGGCAGCACCCCCGCGCGGCCGGACGCGCGGCAGTCGGTCACCACCCGCGTGGCCAGGTCGAGCGCCTGTCGGTCCAGGCCGCTCATGAGGGCGATCGCGGTCATGATGAGCTGATCCCTGGGGTGGTGAATGCGCCCTTTGGCGGCCGAGGCGATCAGTTCGGCCAGCTCGGGGAGTGGTTCGGTGGCGGGTTCCAACGTCAGCGCGATGTGCCAGCGCTGCAGTTGCAGCGTCGGCCAGGCCGGGTCGTCCTCGCGCAGGCGAAGGCTGTCCAGCTGGGCGGCGGTGGTGGCTCTCAGCTCGCGGTCGGCGGAGAACCAGGTCGTGTACTGGGCGTCCATCAGCATGGCGACCGCCTGGGACGGGTCGCTGTCGGCCAGCCGGGCGGCCTCGGCGAGCTGGAGATTGTGCGCCTGGTGCAACAGGCCGAGCCCCGCTGCGGCGTTGGCGCGCACCCGCACCAGCGCCAGCCGGGTGCCGGGATCGCTCAGGTGGGGCATGGCACGCTCGGCCAAGGCCTGGGCGCGCGACAGCTCGCCCGCCTCCAGAGCCGCCTCGGCGGCACCGGCCAGCAGCGCCACCCGCTCGACGTGGTCCTCGGCCAGTTGCGCGGCGCGTTCGTAGGCGGCGGCCGCGGCCGCGTATCCCTTGCGTGCCGCCGCGAGTTGCGCGGTGCGGGCCAGTTCGGCGGAGACGCGGGCGTCGGGGCCGGTGGTGGCGGAGGCCAGGTGCCAGGCGCGCCGGTCGGGTTCGGTCACGGCATCGGCCAGCGCGTGGTGGGCGCGCAACCGCTGGTCGAGCGGGGCGCCCTGGTAGACGGCGGCGCGGACCAGCGGGTGGCGGAAACTGATGCGCTGGCCGGTCACACGGAGCAGTCCGGCCTGCTCGGCCGGTGGCAGGTGTTCGACGTCCGCGCCCAGCCGTTCGGCCGCGTGCAGCACGACGGCCAGGTCGCCGGTGTCGTCGGCTGCGGCGACCAGCATCAGTGCCCTGGTCGGTGGGGACAGGCGGGAGGCTTGGGCGTGGAAGGCGAGCTGCAGGCGGTTGGTGAGCGGCAGCACGCCGGTCGGCGGGGTGTCACGCAGGGCGGACGGCAGCTCGATCAGCGCCAGCGGGTTGCCACCCGCCTCGGCCAGGACGCGCCGCCGTATTTCTGGCTCCAGGTCGTGCCACCGCTGGTCCACCAGTGCCGCGGCGGCCTCGGGTGGCAGACCCTGCAGGTGCAGCTCGGGCAGTCCGGGGGTGAGGAAGGGTGCCTCGCCGGTGCGGACGCCGAACACCATGGCCACGCCCTCGGCGCCGAGCCGGCGGGTGGCGAACAGCAAGGCCTCGGCCGAAGGGCGGTCCAGCCATTGCGCGTCGTCGACGACGCAGAGCAGGGGAGCCCGTTCGGCGATCTCCGACAGCAGGGTCAGGACGGCCAGGCCCACCAGCATGCGGTCGGCCGGGTGCCCGGCTGCCAGGCCGAAGGCGCTCTCCAGTGCCTGTCGCTGAGGGCCGGGCAGCTTGGGCAGGTGTTCGGCCAGGATCGGGTGGAACAGCAGGTGCAGGCCGCTGAAGGACAGCTCGGCCTCCGACTCGATGCCCAGCCCGCGCAACACGAGCATGCCACCGCGGGAGGCGATCTCCTCCAGCAGCGCCGTCTTGCCGATGCCCGGCTCGCCACGGATCACCAGGGTGGCGCTGGTCCCGTCACGGGCGGAGTCGAGCAGTCCGGTGATGAGTTCCAGCTCCGGTTCTCTCCCATGCAGCACGGGTCACAGAGTATCCATTTAGATCGTCATGACTGATAACCGGTGAAACCTTCCGGCCCTTGGGTGGGACGGCCGGCACCATGCACAGTCCCGGGTGACTGATACCGGCACCGGTCGCGACGTGGGGGTTAAGTCATGCGAGCCGATTCGCGGTAATGGACCTGCGGCCTACCGTGATCGACATGCCGTACACGATCGCCATCAGCCCCCTCCCCTGGGTTTCCGTGGAGAAGGCCGCAGCCTGGCACGAGGTGGTGGCCGCCGCCACCGAGCACGACCTGCCCGGAGAGCAACCGCCGAGCCTCAAGCAGGTGCACGCCCAGCTCACTACCGGGGGGCTGGACAGCCGCCGTCTGCTCTGGCTGGCCACCGGGCCGGACGGCGCGGTAGAAGGGGTCGCCGGACTGCGGCTGTTCGACTCGCCGGGACGGGAGCATCTGAGCGAACTGGAACTGTACGTCCATCCCGACCGGCGCCGTCGCGGTGTGGGCTCGCAACTGCTGGCGCAGGCAGTCTTCGCCGCGCGAGTGGAGCAGCGCCGCAGCATGGTCGGCGTGGCCGCGGACGGCGGGCCGGGGGCGGCCTTGTGCGAAGCACACGGGTTCCGGCGCGTACTGACCTTCATCCACCTGCTGCTGGACGTGGCCGCGGCCGACACGAGGGCGGCGGACGTCGCACCGCCCGGCTATGCGCTGGTCGCCTGGACCGGGACCGTGCCCGACGACCTGGCCGGCGCCTTCGCCACCGCCAAGAACGCCATGAACGACATGCCCACCGGTGAAATGGACTACGGCGAGCAGCACTGGGACGTCGAGCGGGTCCGCGCCATGGCGCGGGTGCTGGCCGACCGCGGTGACATCCTGCTGACCGTGGCCGCGCTGCACGGGAACGTGATGGCTGGTTTCACCGAGATCGTGATTCGGGCCGGCGAGCAGCGGCGGGCGCTGCAGTACGACACCGCGGTGATGCCCGAGCACCGCGGGCACGGGCTCGGCATGTGGTTGAAGGCCGCGATGGTGCGGCGGCTGCGGGCCGAGCATCCCGCCATCACCGAGATCGAGACGGACAACGCCCAGGACAACGTCCACATGCTCGCCGTCAACCAGCACCTCGGCTTCCGCGAGCATCGCCGCAGCCACGAGTACCAACTGGACGTACAGGCAGGGACGGGATGACCGGCGAGAACCGGACCGCACCGCGCCGAACCGGATAGCGCCGGCCCCTCCGGCAGCCAGGACTACCTACAGCACGTCATCGCGCACTGTCCGGAGACGCTGCGGTGTCGTGTCAGCGGCCGTGTCAGGACGGCAACGGCCCGGTATCAAAGCGGTCGGCGATGGTGGCTGCCATAAGCGGTTCAGCCATGAGCGCCAGGCCGGGGCAGGTCTCGCAAGATCGAACACTGTATGCAAGGAGATTCATGATGGGACAGAGCAACAGCGGCTTCTCCAAGACGGGGCTGGACAGATTGCGGGAGGTGCTGGCTCGGTATGTCGAGTCCGGGAAGATTCCCGGGCTGGTGGCCCTGGTCGGCCGGGGCGGCGAGACGCATGTCGAGGCGATCGGGACGATGCGCCATGACGGTGGCGCGCCGATGCGCCGGGACACGATCTTCCGGATGGCCTCCACGTCCAAGCCGGTCACGATGGCGGCGGCGATGGTCCTGCTGGATGAGTGCAGGCTGCGGCTGGATGACCCGGTCGATGAGTGGCTGCCGGAACTGGCCGACCGGCAGGTGCTCAAGCGGGCAGACGGCCCGCTGGAGGACACCGTGCCGGCGCGGCGGCCGATCACCGTACGGGACCTGCTGACCTCCACGTTCGGGCTCGGCGTGGACCTGACGCTGATGGGCTCCCCGATCATGGCCGCAGTCCTGGAGCGGGCCAACTACAGCGGAGGCGTCGGGCCGGCGCCCGAGCCGGATGAGTGGATGCGCCGCCTGGGCGAGCTGCCGCTGGCGTACCAGCCCGGAGAGCAGTGGCAGTACGAGCTCAGCCACGATGTGCTCGGCGTGCTGGTCGCCAGGGTCACCGGTCAGTCGTTCGAGACGTTTCTGCGCGATCGCGTCTTCGACCCGCTGGGGATGAAGGACACCGCCTTCCACGTGCCCGCCGACAAGATCGACCGGCTGCCGCCGAGCTACGCGCCCGACCCGCAGACCGGAGAGTTCCACGTGTGGGACGAGGCCGCGAGCGGGCGCTTCAGCCTGCCTCCGGCCTTCCAGCATGGCGGCGGCGGGCTGGTCTCCACCGCCGAGGACTACCACGCCTACTTCCAGATGCTGCTCAACGGCGGGATGCACGGCAGCGACCGGATCTTGTCCCGGCCCGCAGTCGAGCTGATGACCACCAACCGCCTCACGCCCGAGCAGAACGCCGCCCGCAACGACCTGGCCAAGAACAACGTCCACGTGTCGTTCGGCCAAGGGCAGCAGGGCGGCTGGGGTTTCGGGATGGCGGTGCGCACCTACCGCGGCGACTACGCGCCGATCGGCCAGTTCGGCTGGGACGGCGGAACGGGCACCAGCGTCTACGCCGACCCGGCCAACCAGCTCACCGGAATCCTGCTCACCCAGGTCGGGCTGTCCACCCCGGATCCGGCGCGGCTGATCCACGACTTCTGGACCACCCTCTACCAGGCCATCGACGACTGACACCTGGACCCGCACCCCGGTAGGCCCACCCACGACACCCAACAGACGGCCCCGCCCTGAGCCATCGAGATACCCCGGGCACCAGCAGGACCGCATTGCACCATCCGTCCGTCAACCGCAGTCCGTAACAGCTTCAGCCGTACACAAGGAGCACACCACCATGTCCATCACCCTGACCGACCAGGACAAGACCACCCTGCGCACCGCCGCCTACGGCGCCGTCACGCTGCTGTCCGCCGCCGACGCCGCCGGCTCGCCCCACAAGGTCGCCACCGACGGCTCCCTCGCCCTGGCTTCTGCGACCGGCCTGGTCGGGCACGTGCTCGCCGCAAAGACCAAGGACATCAACCTGAACGGCAAGTCCGTCGCCGAACTCGCCGACCATGTGCTGCCGGCCCTGACGGCAGCCGTGAGCCTGCTCAAGCAGCAGGCTCCGGCAGAGGCCGACAACTTCCGCAGCACCGTCCTCGTCGCTGTCGAAGCAGCCGCCCGGACCCACCAGGGCGAACCCAGCCCCACGCTGGCCGAGATGATCCGCAAGATCACCGGAGCCCTCGACGCCGCTTGAGGGATGTCGGCCTGCGCGGCTGCAGCAAGCGCCTGGGACTTCCTGGTACGCGAGCTGATGGGCACCCAGCCGCAGGCCTACCGCCCCGGCCCCCATCCCCATCGACCCCGAACTGCTCGGCGAGCTCTTCGCCTGAGCACGGCACCAGAGACGAGGAACCATGAAAACCCAACCCCCACCAGAGATCACGGCGACCAGGGCGCTGCACCAGCGCCCGGTCATCCGCGGCAAGGTCTTCCGGCGAGTGGCGGTCACGGCGCTGGCGGCCGCACTGCTGGCCGGGGCGGCCGCACCCGGGGTAGCCGCCGCGGACAGCAGCGTGGTCGTGCCGATGGCCGCTGCCGGACAGGATCGCCCGGAGCTGCAGAAGGCCGTCCAGGCGTTCATCGATGCCGGTTTCGCCGGGATGCAGGTGCGCGTGCACGATCAGCGGAGCGAGTGGGTCGGCAGCGCCGGGGTGCGCAAGCTGGGCGAGGCCGCGGAACCACCGACCAACGGGCGGTTCTGGGCGGGCAGCGTCACCAAGACCTTCACCGCGACCCTGGTGTTGCAGCTGGTGGCCGAGGGCAAGATCACCCTGGACGCCCCGGTCGCCGGCTACCTGCCCGAGCTTGGGCTGGACCGGCGGATCACCGTGCGGATGCTGCTGCAGCACACCAGCGGGTTGTTCAACTACACCGGCGAACTCCGTCCCGACGGAACGTGGGTGCCGGGGATCCCCGCGACCGGCGACGAGTGGCTGAACAACCGGTTCCGCTCCTACCGGCCCGAAGAGCTGGTACGGCTGGCGCTGTCCAAGCCGGCGAACTTTGCTCCAGGCACGGACCAGAGCTATGCCAACACCAACTACACGCTGGCCCTGCTACTGATCGAGAAGGTCACCGGCCGCACCTACGCCCAGCAGATGCGGCAGCGCATCCTGCGGCCGCTCGGCCTGAAGGGCACCGTGGTGCCGGGCGACCGGACAGAGCTCCCCGGGCCGCACGCCCACGGCTACTACCGGTATGAGGAGGATGGCCAGGAGAAGGTGGTCGACATCGCCCGCCAGAACCTCTCCCTCCTGGCCGGTGCCGGTGACATGATCTCGACCACCCAGGACCTGCACACGTTCATCTCCGCGCTGAACGGCGGCAAGCTCCTGCCGGCCCCGCTGCTGGCCGAGATGCGCAAGCCGTACGGGAAGTACGACTACGGCTTCGGGCTGTGGGTGCAGGACCTGGGCCCGGGCTGCGGCACCGTCTACCAGCACAACGGCAGCCCCCCGCACGGCTACGGGGCGCTGATGTACAGCTCACCCGACGGCAGCAAGACCCTGACCGCCTCGGTGACCTGGGTGGACGAGGCCACCAGAGGCCCGGCAAAGGACTTCCAGAAACTGGTTGACAGCCTCGTCAAGCAGGTGTTCTGCGACGGGCAGGCCGCGGGCTGACGAGGCCAAGCCGGCTCGGTGGATGAGACCGAGCACCGCGGGCCCGTACGCCTTAAGGGCAGAACCGGTCGACGACTCGCGCCTACGCTCCGACATCGACAGGGCCGATATCGCCTGACCGTGCAAGAGAGGCAGAGAAGATGACCACACAGACCGATCGTGTCGACCACGAACTGATCCAGGCAGCCGCGCCCGAGACGGCCGGATCATCACTGCGGTGAACGCCTATCACTTCACCGGAGGCCCCTGCGCGGAGCTGGTCCTCATCGGCACCGCTGCCGCCCAGGGCGCCTATGACCTGGACACCATCGTCGCCGTGGGTGACCGCGACCGAGGTGTCGTGCCCCCATGTGGCCGCTGCCGCCAGGTCCTTGTTGACTACTTCCCAGCCCTCGATGTCATCGTCGGGACAAAGGACGGCCTCCGGATGGTGCCCGTCACCGACCTGCTTCCCGAGAGCTACATCTGGGCGGACCACCAGCTCGACGCTGAAGAGGGCATGTTGGTGACGACCGAATCGCGCAGGGATGCGACGAACGACCGCAAAAGGAGTGGCAAGTGACAGAGGCCGACGTGATCATCGTGGGCGCCGGCCCGACCGGTCTCATGCTGGCTGCCGAGCTGCGGCTGGCCGGGGTGCGGCCGCTGGTGCTGGAGCGGCAGCCTCAGCGCCGGGTCACCCCGAAGGCCGGTGGTCTCGGCGGGCAGATCCTGGAGCTGCTGCGCTACCGAGGCCTGCTGGAACGATTCCAAGCAGCCTGCACCGACCCTGTGCCGGCCCCCCGGTTCCCGTTCGGCGGGGTGCATCTGGACTTCACCCAGCTGGCGGATCCCCCGATGCACGCCCTGCCGCTCCCGCAACAACTGCTTGAGCAGCTGCTCGACGAACGCGCCGGCGAGCTCGACGTCGACCTCCGCCGCGGACACGAGGTGACCGAGGTGAGCCAGGACGATGCCGCGGTGACCGTGGACGTGCGGGGCCCGGACGGGCCGTACCGAGTGATAGCCCGCTACCTCGTGGGCTGCGACGGCGCGCGCAGCCGGGTCCGCGACTGGGCCGACATCGGCTTCCCCGGCACCACCTATCCGGAGGTCAACCGGCTGGCCCAGGTCACCCTGCCCGATACGGTGACCGTACTCGGCAACGGCGGCCTCGACGTCCCCGGCTTCGGCACGATCCACGCGGGTTTCACCCGTACCGATCACGGTTTGTTCGGCATCGGAGCATCGCCTGACTCCCAGGTCGTCTCCCTCTACACCATCGAAGACGAGAGCACCGAATACGACGACGACACCCCGATGACCGTCACCGAACTCCAGGACAGCCTCCACCGCGTGCTCGGCGTGCACCTGCCCGTGGGAGAGGCGATCCGGCTGTCGCGCTTCACCTTCAAGGCCCGCCAGGCCGAACGCTACCGCGACGGGCGGATCCTGCTGGCCGGCGATGCGGCGCATCTGTTCCCCGCCACCGGTGTGGCGATCAACGCCGGCATGCTGGACGCGGTCAACCTGGCCTGGAAGCTGGCCGCCGACCTCCACGGCTGGGCGCCGGCCGGCCTGCTGGACACCTACCACGACGAACGCCACCTCGCCGGCGCTCGCACCATGCTGCACACCCGAGCCCAGGTCGCGTTGCGGCGCGGGCACGATGTGGCCGCCGAAGCGCTGCGGGAGGTCTTCCAGGAGCTGCTCGCCGACGAGCAGCCGCTGCGCCGCATGGGGGCGCTCGTCGCCGGCGCCGACATCCGCTACCCGATGCCCGGCACCGACCGGCACGCGCTGGCCGGCACCTTCGCCCCCGACCTCATCCTGCACACCGACCAGGGCATGACCAGCGTCGCGGAGCTCATGCAGACCGCTCGGCCCGTCTTCCTCGACCTCTCCGACCGCCAGGACCTGCGCAAGACCGCCCGAGACTGGCAGGATCGCATCGACATCCACACCGCCAAAACCGATCAGCGACCCGCCGACGCCCTGCTGATCCGCCCGGACGCCCACATCGCCTGGGCCGCGACCATCGACGAACCCGCCGACACCGCCGCGCCCGCGCTGCGACAAGCACTCGCCGGTTGGTTCGGCACACCCTGAAACGACGACCAGACCGCCACGCTGACGCATACGACTGAATGACAGAGTGCCCGGCCCGGCTCACGATCATTACGAGCGGTAGCGCGCGTGGGCCTCGATCCACTCGCCGAGATACTCGTGGCCACGCTCCAGCCATGTGACTCGTCCGTAAGCTGAGGGTGTGTCCCCCGCACTGGTCCTGCTCGACGGCGTTCGCTGGCGAGGTGTGCGCGTGGTCGGAGATCGCGCGCACACCCTGTTGGCCGTGCTCGCCATGCACGGGCGGGCAGGGGTCAGTGACGAGCGCCTGGTCGAGGAGTTGTGGCCCGACGAGGCGCCGGCCAACCCGACGAAGGCGCTGCAGGTGGTCGTCTCGCGGACCAGGGCGGCGACCTGTGCCGACGTCGCGGTGCGGATCCCACGTGGTTACCGGCTCGGGCTGCCCGCTGGTCAGGTGGACGCGCTGCTGCTCGGCGCGCTGGTGGAACAGGCACGGGCCGCACTGGGCGAGGACGACATGGTCCTCGCGCTTCGCCGCGCCGAAGAGGCCATGAGTTTCGTTGCCGGTGGCTTGGACGGCGCCACGGGCGCACTCGCTGAGCTGAGGGGCGTCGCAGCAGGGTGGGTGGCCGAGGCGCGACGTGTGGCGGGGATCGCGCAAGGCCGGAGCGGCGCTCACGAGGGCGCGCTGCCGCTGCTGGAGGAGGCCGCGGCCGATCGGCCGCACGACGAGAAACTGCTCGCCTGCCTGCTGCGCAGCGAATCCGCCGTACGAGGTGCCGCCGCCGCTCTGGAGCGCTACGAGCGGTACCGCGCGGGCCTGGTCGCGCGGCTCGGCACCGAACCAGGGCCTGAGCTCGCCCGCGTGTACGCCGAACTCCTCGTCGCGGATCGGCCGGTGCGTGAGGGCATCCTGTTCGACGGTTCCTCGCTGCTCGGCCGCGACGGCGACATCCGTGCGGTGCACGCCCTGTTGCAGACCAACCGGGTGGTCTCCATCGTCGGCCCTGGCGGGCTCGGCAAAACGCGGCTGGCTCATGTCATCGGCAGGAACGCCGCGCAGCCCATCGCTCACTTCGTCGAGCTCGTCGGAGTCTCCTCGCCGGAGGGCGTGGTGAGCGAGGTGGGCTCCGCGCTCGGAGTTCGGGACTCGGTCAGCGGGCGTCGTGTCCTGACCTCCGAGCAGCGCTCCGACGTTCGCGCCCGGATTGCCCAGCATCTCGACCAGGCTCCGGCGCTGCTGATCCTGGACAACTGCGAGCACGTGATCGAGGCCGTCGCCGACCTGGTGGCGTTCCTGACCGTGACGACCCGCGACCTGCGGGTGCTCATCACCTCGCGCGCCCCCTTGTCGATCCCCGCCGAACGCGTCTATCTGCTTGGCGAGCTGCCCGCAGGCGACGCGGTGGAGTTGTTCCGCCAGCGCGCCACGGCCGCCCGCCCGGATGTACGGATCGACGAGGGAGTGGTCGAGGAGATCGTCGCCCGCCTCGACGGGCTGCCGCTCGCGATCGAGCTGGCCGCGGCCAAGGTGCGGGTGATGTCGGTGGAGGAGGTCGCACGGCGCCTGGCGGACCGGTTCGTCCTGCTGCGCGGCGGGAACCGCGCGGCCCCTGACCGGCACCAGACGCTGCTCGCGGTCATCGACTGGTCGTGGAATCTGCTGGACGAGCCAGAACGGCGAGCATTGCGGTGGTTGTCGCTGTTCGGCGACGGTTTCACGCTGGCCGCGGCCGAGCACATACTCGGCCCGGACGCCCTGCACGTCGTGGACGCGCTGACCGAGCATTCGTTGCTGAGCGTACGCGAGACGACGTACGGCCTGCGCTACCGGATGCTGGAGACCGTCAAGGAGTTCGGGCGGATGCGGCTGAAAGAGGCCGGCGAGGAGGCGCCCGCTCGGGCGGCGCAGCGGGCATGGGCGACGGCGTACGCCCTCGAACACGCCTTCGAGCTGTTCGGCCCGAGGCAGTTCGCGGCGGCCGACGCGTTGCGCGCCGAGGAGAGCAACCTCGCCGAACTGCTCCGGCAGGCCCTCGGCGAGCCCGATCCCGTCACGACGGTCCAGTTGCTGACCGGCGTAGGCGCGCTGTGGTCGATCCGCGGCGACCACCCCCGGATCTTCGTCCACCGGGACGCGATCACCCAGGTGATCACCGGCTGGACACCGCCGCCACACCTCGTCGAGGTGACCAGGACCGCCATGTTGATCACGATCGTGAACATCATGATCGTGACCGACGGCGACGATCCGCTGCGCGACCTCCTCCGCACGCTGCCCACCAGCGACACGACAGATCACCGCATAGCGGCGATGGCCACGGTGGTGCTCGCGTGCGACTCGGCCGACGACGCCGACGTGCGCCGCCGGCTGGCGGAGTTGAGCTGGAGCGACGACCGTGACGTGGCCTTGGCGGCGGCGCACACGAGCGTCCATGCCTTGGAGAACGCGGGAGACGTGACCGGGGCGATCGAAGCCGCCGAACGGACCCTGACGCTGCTCCACGAGGACGAAGGGCCGTGGCGCGCCGCGATGACGCACGCCGTGCTTGCCCACCTGGTCATGAAGCTCGGCGACCGCCGACGGGCGGTCGGACACGCGCGGACCGCCATCCCGGTGCTGCGCCGGCTCGGCGCCGCCGACGACGAGATCCAGCTCCGTGCGGTGCTGCTGGCCTCCGCGCTCGCCGACGGCGACCTCGGCACCGCGGAGGCCGAGCTGGTCGAGATCACCCGGATCAACGACAACGAGGCAGTGCTCGGCGGGGTGGCGATCACCTCGTTGTGCGCGGCCGAACTCGCCCTCGCCCGCGGTGAGACGGCCGCCGCGCTCACGGAATACCGCCTGGCCGTCCAGCGGGCGCATGACCTGCGCCTGCCCGGGGTGCGGCGCGCGGAGTTCACGCCGTGGACATTCGTCGTGGAGTCGGTTGCCCTGACGGCGTACGCGTACCACGCCCCGCCGGAAGACAGCCGGTACGGCGAGGAGCTGTTCTCCGCCGTCCGGGGCTACGACCTGCTGGCCGCGAAGAACCCCGTCCTCGACTACCCTCTGTGCGGCTCGATGCTCTTCGCGCTCGGCGCCTGGGGCCTGCTGCGAGGAGGCTTGGCCACCCGCGACGCGATCAGGTTGCTGGTGCTGGCCGAGCGGTTCGCGTACAACAGCACCATGCCCAGCATGGCCTTCGAGCGGATCGAACCGTACGCGGAGCGGGCCGCGCCCGGGATGATCGCCGCCACGCGGGCCGAGTACGGCGATCGACGCGGCCCCGACCTGCTCGACGAGACGCGGAGTCTCCTTGAGCAGGTCTCCGGCGGTCACGGCCGGAGATCACATGTGCCGCTTGTAACTGCGTACCGACAACGGTGCGAAGATCGCGATGACGATCAGGCACACCAGAAGCGTCCAGGCCACCTCTCCGCTGACGAGGGCGCTGTTGGCGAGGTCGCGGGCGGCCGCGACCAGGTGTGAGACCGGGTTGATCCGTACGAACGCGGCCAGCCAGTCGGGCAGGGTCTCGACGGGGACGAACGCGTTCGACAGGAATGTCAGCGGGAACAGGATCATCATGGAGATGCCCTGCACGGCCTGGGCACTCCGGGCGATCGTGCCGACCCAGGTGAAAACCCACGCCAGCGACCAGCCCGTGAAGATCGCCAGCACGATCGCGGCGAGCACTCCGCCTGCTCCACCGCCCGGGCGGTAGCCCATCACCAGGCCCATGCCGAAGGTCAGAGTGGCCGCGATCGTGTAGCGCAGCAGGTCGGCCACCATCGGGCCGGCGAGCGGCGCGATCCGGGCGATCGGCAACGACTTGAACCGGTCGAAGACGCCCTTCTCCATGTCCTCGCGGAGCTGCGTGCCCGTCGCCATGCACGTTGTCAGCACGGTCTGGGCGAGGATTCCAGGGATCATCAGGGGGAGGTAGCTCTCCACGTCGCCGGCGATGGCGCCGCCGAAGATGAAGGCGAACATCGCGGTGAACAGGATGGGCTGCAGCGCCACGTCGAAGAACTGCTCCGGGTTGCGGCGCATCTTCTTGAGCGCCCGCCACGCCATCGTCAGGGTCTGGCCGACCGTCTCCCCCATGGAGACGCGCCGCCTGGCGGCCGCCACGCGGTCGGCGGCCCGGACCGCCTCGCGGGCGGGTGCGATCACGGTGCTCATCGGTTCTCCTCCGTACCGGTTTCGTCGTCCCCGTCCGTCTCGTGGCCGGTGAGGGCGAGGAACACCTCGTCCAGGCTGGGCTTGGCCACACTCACCGAGGAGATCGACACCCCGGCGTTGCGCAGCGCGATCAGTACGTCCGCGGCCAGGTCGGCCTGGTCGAGGGCGACGTTGAGGCGGCCCTGCTCCGGGCTGAGGACCGGGTCGGAGCCGAGGACACGCCGCACGACCTCCACGGCGACGGACACCTCACCCGGCTCGGCGAGCAGCAGGTGGAGGGCGGAGTTGCCGACCGCGGTCTTCAGTTCGTCGGGGGTGCCCTCGGCGACCTTGCGTCCGTGGTCGATGACGGCGACGCGATCGGCGAGCTGGTCGGCCTCGTCCAGATATTGGGTGGTCAGCAGCACCGTGCAGCCGTCGGCGACCAGACCGCGGATGGTGTCCCACATCTGGCCGCGCGTGCGCGGATCGAGACCGGTGGTCGGCTCGTCGAGGAAGATCAGCGGTGGCCTGGTGATCAGGCTGGCCGCCAGGTCGAGGCGCCGGCGCATGCCGCCGGAGAACTGCGCGATCGGTTTGTCGGCCGCCTCCTCCAGGCCGAATTGGCCCAGCAGCTCGCCGGCGATGCGCCGGGCGCGCGGCCCGGCAATGCCTTGCAGGCGGCTGAAGAGCCAGAGGTTCTCGCGGGCAGTCAGGTTCTCGTCGACCGACGCGTACTGTCCGGTGACGCCGACCAGCTGGCGGATCACGTGCGGGTTGCCGGCCACGTCGACCCCGAAGATCTCGGCACGACCCGCGTCGATCTTCAACAGGGTGGCCAGCATGCGTAGCGTGGTGGTCTTGCCGGCGCCGTTCGGGCCGAGGACGCCGAAGATCTCACCGGGGCGTACGTCCAGGTCGATCCCGTCGACGGCACGGTGCTCGCCGAACGTCTTGGCAAGCCCTTCCGCACGTACGGCCAGATCGGCGCCCCCGTCGGGAGCCCCGCCGCCCCCGGTACGTCCGAGTTCTGTGATGCTCATGGCCTCACTCTCGGCGGTGTCGGTTTCACGGCACCCTCGACCAGGTTTCACCGATTGCCGGAAGCTCCGTGGATTCGTTCCCCACCAGGGGCGTGGAGGTGTGCGAGGAGATGTCGCCGGCATCCGATTGGATGAGGCTCATGACTGCTCACGATGTGGTCCGTCTGCTGCCCGACATCCCGCAGCTTCGTGATCTGTGTCGGTCCATGGCGGTGCTGGAGGCCGTCCTGAGCCCGGAATGGTCAAGCCGCTACCACTCCTTCGACACGGGCTGGGGCCCTGGGGAGGAGATGGCCTCGATGCGCAACGGCTCGGGAGACGAATACTCCATCGTCTTCTCTACCGCGGGTGCGTACATCCGCGGCTTCGCTCACGAGGCGGTGATGAGCCCGTACGGCAACGACGGGCCGTGGCCGGGGGTGCTCGACTCCGTCCCCGAAATCTTCCGCCACTGTGTGCGGGAGCCGGCGTTCTGCGACGAGGACGGCATGCCGGTCGTGACCGCCTGCCTGTGGCGTGCGACCGACGATCAGCGGTGGCGGGTGGGTGAGGTTGACTACCCTGACGGCGTTAGCGATCCCGATGGGGCGGCGTATCTGTTCGCACGGCTCGTCGATCCGTCCCCCGAGGGGTTCCGGCGGTTCGCGGAGGAGTACTACGAGGTGCCCGTGGATCTCGATGCGGTGCGGCACGTCTATGCCCTCCGTCCGCTGACGCAGGCGGTGGTCACCGCGCTGAACGCTGACCTTTCCGTGGAGGACCTCGCCGACGACCTCGCGGCGGCCCGGTATCCGTCCGTTGCCGGCTGAGAAGCCGGCAAGGCCAGTGTGGCGCGTTGGCAGATGTTCCTGACCACGGGTTCGATCAACTGGCGGCAACGTCTGCGACGTCTGTGGTGACGTACGAGGTGGCTTAGGCGATCCCTACGGCAGGCAGGAGATGCGGCGGCGCCCCGGTTCTGGTGTGGTCAGCCATCTTGATGAGCGAAGGTCAACTGCGCAGCAGCTCCGCGAGTGGCCCACGCACATCCGCGGGGTACAGGTTCAGCTGCTCGAACTCGGCGACCGTCGCCCATCTGAGCTCGAAGCTGTTGTCCGGTCCGTGTGCCGCAGCCTCCTCGCCAGAGAGCAACGGGGCGCCTTCGACGTCACAGATGAGGAAGTAGAAGGCCGGCCGGCCATTGTGCGAGCCGGCGAAGAGCAGCCGGTCGATCGTCCCGGTGAGAGTCGTCTCCTCGCGTAGTTCACGAAGCCGTCGAGCTTCTTGAGGCCTCAGGTGGTCGTCGAGGCCGTCGGCCGGGTCGAACGCCTCGACATCCCCGCGTACCACATCGACATCGACTGTGTTCTGACGGATCAGTCCGTTCTCCGAGCCACCCGGGACCACCGGGTGGCTCTTTCATCCGCGAATTCGTGCGCGAAGCCTCAATGCCTCAGGTGCGTCGCCAGGCGAGAAGACCCTCTGGGGCGTCGGACTGGACGAAACCGGCACTCACGAGCTCCTCCTGGAGGGTCTCCCACGTGGGACGGTAGCCGTGGCCCACGATCTCTTCCTCGCTGACCACCCGGTCCCCTTGGGTGATGCGGTAGAGATAGCGCCCCTTGTACGCCTCTTCGGTCGACTCGACGATCTCGAGCGAGACCCTGTAGGTGTGCCGGCCCACCTGGCGCGAGTGCACCTCCTGCAGCGGACGCGGCGCCGGAGCCCCGCCGCCGCCGCCGCCACGCCAGGTGAAGACGAGGAGGCCGCCGGGTTCGAGGTGGGCCGCCAGCACCGGCCAGAGCCGCTTGCGGTAGCCGGGCTCCAGCGCGTACATCACGTTGATCATCACGACGGCCTCGACGGGCTCGCCGTCCAGGTTGACGCTCAGCGCGTCACAGGGCAGCACGGTGACGCGTTCGAGGAGGTCCGGGCGCCCGCTCAGCCGGGAGAGCAGCACCCCTCGCATGCCGGCCGAGGGCTCCAGGGCGAAGATCTCGGCCGGTGTCCATTCGGCCAGCGACATGGTGATGAGGCCGGTGCCGGCGCCGATCTCCAGGATGCTCCGGCGTACCCCTTCCAGGACCGGGGGCAGCGTCTCCCGGATGCGCGGGACGTGACTCTCTTCGGCGAGAAGGTCGTAGAACGGGACGGAGAGGAAGTCGGTCATGGGCGGCCACCCTAGCCCGGACCAGAGGCGGCCCGGCAGGCGTCGGGCCCTGCCGGGCGCTCCGGGAGTCGCGGCGGCTCAGGCCACCTGGTGCTGCTCGGCCAGTTCGGTGAGCGTCACGGTGCACAGGCCGCCCCGCTCGGCCTTGACGTCGGTCACCTTGAGCTGCGTGCCCGGGGTGAGGATGAACTCCTCCTCGCCGGTGAACGCGGAGAAGCTGCGGATCCCCACGGCCCGTGCGGGGTGCACCTCGAAGAGGGTCCGCTTGCCGCGGCGGCCGAGGAACGCCTGGGCCACGCTGAGCTTCGACGTGCACGAGGACACGCCCCACCACGTCACGGTCCGGCCGACCGGGTACTGGGCCCGCAGGTCCAGCGACACCCCGCGCCACAGCGGTTCCTCGCGGACCGGCAGGCGCGACACGGCCGAGAACAGCAGCCGCAGGTACCCGAGGTACGGCACGACGCGGGTGCGGTCCGGGTTGCGCAGAGTCGCGTTGATCTGCCGGTAGAACGCCGACTCGCAGGTGTAGAGATAGAGGGCCGCGATCTCGTCGGCGGACAGGCCGTCGATCGCGCCGCTCGACTGCTTCTCACCGAACCGGTACGACTGCTCCACGTGCCAGTCGAGCCCCGACAGCAGCTTGGCCACCGGGGTGACGGCCTCGCGGAAGTCCATGAGCGGGGTGGCGAACACGCCGGTGATCGCCGGCAGCTCCAGCCCCTCGTCCTTGACGCTGGCGAGCCGTTCGAGGTAGAGCTTGTGCAGCTCCATCGTGGAGGCGATGAACGCCCCCATGCGGTCGGCCGTGTCGGCGTCCGGCCCGCCGCCCTGCGCCGCGCTCTTGTTCCAGCCCTTGCCGGGCAGCCAGTCGATCTCGTCGGCGCCGAGCGCCGCGAGTGCCGCGTTCACGTCCGCGAAGTGGTTCCCGTCGCAGAAGATGTCGCCCTGTGCCGCGGGGTTGGGGTGGTCGATGTGCCGTACCTCCACGTCGGGGTACTTCTTCTCGAGCCGGCGTACGACCTCCTTCAGGCTGCGCGCGTGAGCCCCCCACCACGCGAACACCACGCCCCGATCCGCCTCGTCGGCGTTCTGCTTGGCCTGGAGGATCTCCTCGACGAGCTTCTCGACGACCGGTCGCCAGAACGCGGTGTGCTGGTCGGTGCCCATGGCCCCGTCGCCGCTGGCGGTGAGCGCCGCGTTCAGGAGCAGCACGCCCTGCGTGAGCATCGCCTGGAACCACTCGGGCGGCTGCACGGTGTCGTGCTGCTTCAGGAGCGCCCGGATGTCGGCGATCGGCGTCTTCTTGGGGATCCCGTGCTTCCACATCGCCGCCGCCTTGATGATGCAGCGGATGGTGATGACCTTGCCGAACTGGCTGTCGGCCCAGTCGTGGAAGGTGTTGTCGAACATGGCGATGCCGGTGGCGCTCTCGGCCCGCGGGTACGGGTTCTGGCCGAAGACGACGACCTTCCACTTGTGCGGCGGGTTGGGCTTGAGCGCCTGGAAGGTCAGCTCACGGACGGGTACGACCTGCGGGCTGCGGTTCGGACCGATGAACGTGGCCGCGGCCGGCTGGGCCTCGATGACCGGCTTCAGGAGGGGCAGCCAGGGCTCGCCGCCGCCGTTGAAGAGCTCGGCCAGGGCCAGCGGGTCATTCGGGTCATTCAGGCCAGGCGAGGCCGGGGCCTCCGAGGACGAGGCCGGGGCCGGGGCCTCTGAGGGCGAGGCCGGCGCGTCCGAGGACGAAGGCGGGATGTCGGAGGGCGGGGTGGGGGTGTCGGCGTCGCGCATCGTGGGCTCCCGGATCGGCGTGGCGTGCCGGTGACGGCACGGGGACTGAGGTGGGGGAATTGTGCCGCGTGAAGATCCCGGATGTGATGCGTTCGCATACGCGGAGATCATTCACACATCCCGGGCAAGATCCGGTTTTGTCAGTGTGGGGCGGTATGTTCGTGCCCACTCGAAACGTCCCTCCCCTCGCCTGGAGTAAGTCATGACCGTCAAGCCTGTGAAGCCGCCGCTCAAGGTGACGCTGGTGGACGTCAACGCGAAGGTCGTGCAGGAATGGCTGGCGGCGTTCGCCGACACCCCTGAGGTCGAGATCCACAAGGGGTCGATCGTCTCCCAGCAGGTCGATGCCTGGGTCAGCCCGACCAACTCCCGCGGGCGGATGGACGGCGGGGTCGACGCGGTCATCAAGCGGCATCTCGGGGCCGGGATCCAGCTGCGCGTCCAGCGGGCGATCCGCGATCGGTTCGAGGGGGCGCTGCCGGTCGGCAGCTCCGTGTGCGTGCCGTCCGGGGCGACCAACCCGAAGTTCCTGATCTCGACGCCGACGATGGAGCATTCGGCCCAGGACGTGAGCGAGACGCTGAACGTGGCCCTGGCCTGCGCCGCCGCGTTCCAGGCCATCCACATGCAGAACGAGAGCGAGCCGGGCAGCATCGAGTCGGTCGCGCTGGTCGGCATGGGCGCGGCGACGGGCAAGGTGCCGCCGCGGGTGTGCGCCAACCTGATGTGGACCGGCTACACGCTCTTCAACGACTACTACTTCCGCGACTACGACGACCTGCGGAAGACGATCCTTGAGCAGCTCGACGACATCGACAGCCGCCCCGAGGAGGAGCGGGTCCGGATCAAGCCGCCGTCCGACCAGTCGCGCGGCTGACGCCGCGGCGCGGTCACTCCCACGCCGCGGGCTCCGGGCCGACGCCGTACGCCTTCGCGTCTGCGGAGCCGGGTACGACGCCCGCGCGCTTCGCGGCCGCGAGGCCGGCGTTCAGGGCGTCTCTCGGCGAGCGAAAACCCGGCCAACGGTGAGGATGACCGTCGGCCCGGTATCGCGGGATCAGGGCCGGCGCCGCGCCGCGGGCTGCAGGGCCGGGCTGACCCAGCCGTTGTCGGCGGGGTTGACGGTCACCCCGGGCGCCACGATCTCGTCGATGCGGTCCAGCACGTCGTCGGACAGCTCGATGTCGGCAGCCGGCAACTGGGACTCGAGGTGCTCCATGGTCCGGGGGCCGATGATCGCCGAGGTGACGGCCGGGTGGCGCAGGACGAACGCGATCGCCAGCTCGACCAGCGTCATCCCCGCCTTGTCTGCCAGCTCCGCGAGTTGTTCGGCGGCGGCCAGCTTGCGCTGGTTCTCCGGCAGCGACAGGTCGAACCGGTTGGCCAGGCGCCGGCGGGCCGCGGAGAACGGCGCCTCCGCCTCCGCGCCCGCGCGGTAGCGGCCGGTGAGCCAGCCGCCGGCCAGCGGGCTGTACGAGATCACGCCCATGCCATGGCGCGCGACCGTGGGCAGCATGTCGATCTCGATCCCGCGGGTGAGGATCGAGTACGGCGGCTGCTCGCACGCGAACCGCTCCCGGCCGCGCTCGCGGGCCGTCCACTGGGCCTCCACGATCGCCGAGACCGGCCAGGTCGAGTGGCCGACGTAGCGGACCTTGCCGGCCCGGACGAGGTCGGTGAGCGCGCCGAGGGTCTCGTCGATGTCGGTCTCGGTGTCGTACCGGTGGATCTGGTACAGGTCGATCCAGTCGGTGCCCAGCCGCCGCAGCGAGTTCTCGACCTCGCGGATGATCCAGCGGCGCGAGTTGCCGCGCTGGTTGGGGTCCTCCCCCATGGGCATGTGCACCTTGCTCGCGAGCACCACGTCGTCGCGCCGGCCGCCGGCGAGCGCCTTGCCGACGATGACCTCGGACTCGCCGTCGGAGTAGATGTCGGCGGTGTCGATGAAGTTGATCCCGGCGTCCAGGGCCCGGTGGATGATCCGGATGCTCTCGTCGTGATCCTTGGTGCCCCACTCGCCGAACATCATGGCCCCGAGGCACAGCTTGCTGACCGAGACGCCGGTGCGTCCCAGACGTCGGTACTCCATGGGTGGCTCCTTCCCGTCCGTTGCCGCCTCCACTGTGCCGTCGCCGTACGACGCGTGGCAGGGCGGGCTGTTCGGGGGTGTGGCAGGGCCCCTCACCCGGACGGCCCGCCGCGATCAGCGCCTCAGAGGAGGACCAGCTCGCCGAGGGGTTTGCGCCAGTAGTCCTCGTCCAGGGACCTGCTCCGGAGGAGGGCCTCGGTGTCGTCGTGGGTGCGGGTGAGGTCGGCGGTGACGTGCAGGATCCGGTTGAAGGTCCTGAACGCCTCGTCGTCCCCCAGCTGCATCCGGCAGCGGTGAATGCGCTGGTACCAGTACTTCTGCTCCTCCTCGACCCGGGGCAGGAGCCCGGCGCGGGTGAGGGCGCGTGCTTCCTCGATGGTGAGCCTCTCGAAGGCCGGCATGGCCTCATCGTGGAGCGGACGGTCGCGCGGCGTGAAGGCCCGGGACGCAGGACCACGCCTCGACTTCGGCTCTCGGCTGACAATCCCGCGAATGGTTAACCGTCTGCACTACTCTTGCCACCGTGAGTAACAGAGTCCTCCGCCGTGTCGGGCGGCGCGGCGCCTCCCTGGCGTTCGTCGGCCTGTTATCTCTGGCCATCGCCGCCTCGCTGGCCTTCGCGCCGGCAAGCCAGCGCGCCACCCCTTCCTACGCCGCGCTGGCCGCCATCGCGCCGTTGGACGTCTGGGCGCTGCTCTGGCTCGCCACCGGCATGCTGTGCCTGGTGCAGATGTTCCTGCGCTCCGACCGGATGGCCTTCGCCGCCGCCACCGCGCTGGTGCTCCTGTACGGCCTGGTGTTCCTGGTCTCGACGTTCACCGGAGACAATCCGCGTGGCTGGGTCGGGGGTGCGGTGTGGCTGGCGTTCGGCGGCTGGATCACACTGATCGCCACCTGGCCGGAGGCGGCCGTCACGCTGGACCGGCTGCCGGGCTCCGGCTCGGCGGTGATCGTCGCCAACGCCGCCGGCATCATCCAGTCGTGGAACCCGCAGGCGGCCACCATGTTCGGCTGGAGCACCGACGAGGCGGTCGGGCGGCCCTTGACGATGCTCATGCCGGTGCGCTTCCGCGGCAAGCACGACATGGGGCTGGCCAGGGTGCGCGCCAACGGCCACTCCGAGCTGTCCGGCCGGATCATCCCGCTGGTCGGCCTGCGTCGCGACGGCACGGAGTTCGCCATCGCGCTGACCGTCAACGCCTGGTACAGCGACGACGGGGTTACGTACACCGGCGTGATACGCCCAGTGGAAGGAGGCCACGCTGACTGACATCCTCGTCCAGGTCGCCATCGGGATCGTCCCGCTCGGCGTCGCGTACCTGGCCTTCCGCTCCGCCACCGACGCGAACAAGAAGACCCAGCAGACCGCCATCCTCCAGGCCGAGCGCCAAGCCGAGTTAGAACGCTCCAAGGTGGACGCCGAGGCCTTCCTCAGAGCGAAGACGATCTACGAGGACGCGCTCAGCCAGATGGAGAAACAGCTGGGCCGGGTGCAGAACCAAGCCACCCAGCTCGGCAGCGACCTGCTCAGCGAGCAGAGCACGGCCACGGCGATGCGCGAGCAGATCGGCCAGCTCCAGGCCCAGATCCGGGCGCTCGAACGCACGGTCGTCGCCCTGCGCGCCCAGCTCATCGCGGCGGGGATGGCTCCCGTGCCCGCGTCCGAGGCCACCGGCCCCTACCTGCGCAGGCGCCTGCTCGGCGACGGATAGCAGAAGCATGAGAAACGCCCGCCCGCCGACCATCCCGCGACCGTAAAAGCCCAGCCGGGGCTCCCCCCGCCCCGCGGCTCGGAGCGACCGGCTCGCGATCAGAGCCCGTGCGCCTCGGCCAGCAGCTCCGCCGAGCGGAGCCAGACCTTCCTGTCGGTGGCCGAGAAGGCGACGATCAGCTCGTCGGCCTGCGCGAGCTCGGCGAACCGAGCCACGTACTCCCGGACCTCAGCCGGGTCCCCGACGGCCGAGTACTTGGCCATCTGCACGATCTGCTGCCCGGCCGGAGACCCGAGGATCATGTCCGCCTCCTCCGTCGTGAATGTCCGCCCCCGACCCAGGAACCTGCTCACCCGCACCCGCTTCGAGGCCAGGAACTGCTCCTGCGCCTCCTCCGACGTGTCCGCCGCGATCACGTTGAGCGCGGCGATGACGTAGGGCCGGTCGAGCTGCGCCGACGGCTGGAAGTCGCGCCGGTAGAGCGCCACCGCCTCCTCCAGCGCGGTCGGGGCGAAGTGCGAGGCGAACGCGTACGGGAGCCCCAGCGCGGCGGCGAGCTGGGCGCCGAACAGCGAGGAGCCGAGGATGTAGAGCGGCACGTTCGTGCCCTTGCCCGGCGTGGCGTCCACGCCGGGGATCCGGGACTCGCCCGAGAGGTAGCCCTGAAGCTCCAGGACGTCCTGCGGGAACGTGTCGGCGGACGACGGGGTGCGGCGCAGGGCGCGCATGGTCTGCTGGTCGCTGCCGGGCGCCCGGCCGAGGCCCAGGTCGATGCGTCCCGGATGCAGGGATTCGAGGGTGCCGAACTGCTCGGCGATGGTGAGCGGGGCGTGGTTCGGCAGCATGACGCCGCCCGCCCCGAGGCGGATCGTCCGGGTGTGGGCGGCGATGTGGGCGATGAGCACGCTGGTCGCCGAGGAGGCGATGCTGTCCATGTTGTGGTGCTCGGCGTACCAGATCCGCCGGTAGCCCAGTTCCTCGGCCCGCTGGGCCAGGGCGACGCTGGCGGCGAAGCTGTCCGCCGCCGTCTCGCCCTCGCCGATGATCGCCAGATCAAGGATGGACAGCGGCAGAGCCATGAGTACGCGCCTTTCGCCAGAGCGGTTCGACCTGGCTCTGTGCAACAGCCGCGAAGGCGCCCTTATTTCACCGATGGGCCCCTGGGGCGGGCGCGCAGGGGCCCATCGAGTCTCACGAGGCCGTACAGGTCACCGGTGACGGGATGCCGTTCTGGCCGTTCCAGTTGGCGACGAAGCCGAACGTGGTGCTCGCCCCGGCTCCGAGGGCGCCGTTCCAGTTGAGGTTCGTGACGGTGACGGTGCCGCTGCCCGAGAGGTTGCCGTTCCAGAGCTGCGTGATCGTCTGTCCGTTCGGGAACGTCCAGCCGACCCTCCAGCCGGCGATCCCGGACGAGCCGGTGTTCTTCACGGTGACCTCACCCTGGAAGCCGCCCGTCCACTGACTCGTGATCTTGTACGTCGCCGCACAGCCCGCGGGGCCCGTGGTCGGTGTCACAGTCGGTGTCACAGTTGGTGTCACGGTCGGCGTCACGGTGGGAGTGACCGTGGGGGTGACGGTCGGGCCGACGGTGGGCGGCGGGGCGGCGACGGCCAGGTCGTAGGCCCGCTGCGGCACGAACTGTCCCGCGGTCGCGATGCACCCGTCGGCCTCGCCGGGCGGCTTGACCCACAGGTAGGCGTCGATGGCCGGGTCACCGGTGTTCGTGGTGCTCCAGGTGCCGGTCGCGCGGCCCGCCGGGTCGCACCACTCGCTGCCCTGCGGCCCGTTGCCGTTGCGGCTGGTGTCGACGACCGCCTTCAGCCTGGACACGCCGGTCGCCGCGATGATGCTCTTCGCGTACGACACCAGGCCGGAGCTGGAGCGGTAGTTGGAGGTGTTGACGGCGATGCCGTCGGCGCTGTTGGCCACGTCCGCGCCGGTCAGCCTGGACGCGGCCTCCGAGGCGGCCAGCCAGGCGTCGTGCCCGATGTCGAAATAGACCTTGACCTGCGACGACGTCGCCTTGAACCTCTTCCCGGCGTACGCCATGGACGCCTTGACCTCGGCCTGCTGCGAGGCGTTCATGCAGTTCGTCATGATCGCCAGCGCGTCCGGCTCCAGCACGATGGTGGCGGGCCGGCCGCCGAGACCGGCCGCGATCTGGTCGATCCACGCCCGGTACGACGCGTGGTCCGGCGCGCCGCCCGCGCTCGCGCCGCCGCAGTCGCGGTTCGGCATGTCGTACACGACGACGATCGGGATCTTGCCCGCCGACGCGGCGGCGCCGACGTACGCGTCGACCTGGCCGCGCACGGTGGTCGGGTTGTACGTGGCGAACCACCGGCCCTGGGGCACGGCGGCGATCCGGTCCCTGATCACCGGGGTGCGACTGTCATTCGGGTTCGCGGCGACCCATTTGGCCGCGTTCGTCTGCGGATCCACGTAGAAAGCGGAGTCGGCGGCCTCGGCGGTGGACGAGGAGAGGACGACCGCCCCCGCCGCGGCGACGGCGGCCGCCGAGAGGAGCACCGCCAGGACGGGCCTTCTGCGAGACATGAAATTCACTCCGTCCGTCATGTGGGAGCGCTCCCACGAGTACCCGGATCGTAGGTAACCGTCAGTGCCCGCTCAAAGACATCCGATCGCTGCCGCCCGCATATCCCCAGGCCAGCCCCGGGATGGGAGGTGAAACTTTCAGCGCAGGCAGGCCTCGAAGACCGCGGTCAGCCGGTTGACGTCGGCCGGGGTGGGCGCCTCGGGGCCGAGGCGGCGGCGCATGGCGCCGATGCCGAGGAAGACCGCCGTGGCCATGCGGGCCCTGGCATGGGCGTCCGATCCGCCCAGTTGCTCCTCCAACGGGTCGAGCAGGGCCGTACGCAGGCGCTCGCGGGCCACGTCCTGGATCTCCGGATCGCCGGCCGACCGTTCGAGGGTGCGCAGGATCGGGCTCTCCGGCGGGTGCTCCATGCGCTCGGCCGCGTATTCCGCCAGCCGCCGCGGCAGGCTCCCGCGGTCGCCTCCGAACAGATCCCTGATCGTCGGCTCGCCGTCCAGGACCGCGCCGAAGAGGCCCGCTTTGGACCCGAAGTAGCGGCCGACCAGCGCGATGTTGGCATCCGCGGCGGCGGCGATCATGCGTACGGTCACCTGCTCGTAGCCCTGCTCGCCGAAGAGCGCGCGGGCCGCGCGGAGGATCCGCTCGCGAGTGGCCTCGCGGTCGCGCGGCCTGGCCTCAGACACCTGAGCATCCACACCCGCACTCTACTCAACCGACCCCCACTTGCCGCGCGGCTAGTAAACGGGCGTATACTCAATTTTCGTAAAACCTGTAGTTAGGGGATGTGGTGTCTTGGTAGCGCACGCTCAGGCCGCAGCCCCCGCGAAGCGGCAGTACACCCACCGCGAAATCCTCGAGGTCATGTCCGGGCTCATGCTCGCCATGCTCACCTCGATGATCTCGACCTCGGTGGTGGGCACGGCGCTGCCGACGATCGTGGGTGAGCTGGGCGGTCAGGATCAGTACTCATGGGTCGCCTCCGCGACCATGCTGACCATGACGGTGTCCACGCCGTTGTGGGGCAAGTTGTCCGACGTATTCGGGCGGAAACTGCTCTTCCAGAGCGCGCTCGGACTGTTCGTCGCGGCCTCGCTGGTGGCCGGTCTGTCGCAGAACATGGGGCAGCTCATCGCGGCGCGCGCCGTACAGGGTCTGGGTGTGGGTGGTTTGTCGGCACTCGCGCAGGTGATCCTGGGGGACATCGTGTCCCCTCGCGAGCGTGGCCGCTACTCCGGCTACATGGGGGCGGTCTTCGGGATCTCCACCGTCGCGGGGCCGCTGCTCGGCGGGTTCCTCGTGGACACCGACTGGCTCGGGTGGCGCTGGTGCTTCTACGTCGTGGTGCCGTTCGCCGTGGTGTCCTTCCTGGTGATCCAGAAGGTGCTGAAGCTGCCGAAGATCAAGCGGAGCACCTCGATCGACGTCTGGGGCGCGACGACGATCACGGCGAGCGCGAGCGCGCTCATGCTGCTGCTGACGCTGGGCGGCGTCGAGTTCGAGTGGAACTCGGTCTGGACGTACTTCCTGGCGGCGATCTGCCTGCTGATGCTGGCCCTGGCGGTGCTGTCGGAGCGGACCGCGCGTAACCCGATCCTGCCGCCGCGGCTGTTCCGCAACCGTACGTTCGTGCTCACCGGCCTCGCCTCGCTGTTCGTCGGCATGGCGATGTTCGGCGCGATGATCTACCTGCCGCAGTACCTGCAGATCGTCAAGGGCCTCAGCCCCACCGAGTCCGGCCTGATGACGCTGCCCATGGTGGTGGCGCTGTTCCTGGCCGGCGTGATCTCCGGGAAGATCGTCACCCAGACCGGCCGGTGGAAGATCTTCCCGGTGGTGGGCCTGCTGGTCGTGGCGGTCGGGCTGTTCCTGCTGTCCCGGCTGCACGTGGACTCCAGCGAATGGCTCATCGGCTTCGACGTGGCGGTGCTCGGCATCGGGCTCGGCCTGTCCATGCAGATGCTCATCCTGGCCGCCCAGAACGGCTCCGAGCCGCGTGACATGGCCTCGACCACGTCCGGCGTGTCGTTCTTCCGCTCTCTGGGCGGCGCCGTCGGCGTGGCGGCGTTCGGTGCGATCCTGACGAACCGCCTCAAGGACGAGATTGCCGAAATGCTCAAGGCCGCGCACATTGCGCTGCCCGGCGGCTCGAACGTCAAGCTCGGCAGCCCGAGTGCCATCCAGCAGCTCCCCACGCCGATCAAGAACATCGTGCTGGAGGCGTTCACCAGGGGCCTGGAGACCGTCTTCCTGGTGGGCGTGCCCGTCGCGCTGATCGGGTTCCTGGCGACGATCTTCCTCAAGGAGCTGCCGCTGCGCGGCTCCTCGACGCCGGCCCCGGAGCCGAAGCCGCTGAGCAAGGACGACCTGGTCCTGGCCGGGCTGCTGCTCGAACTGATCGCCCAGCGCGTCGAGCGGGCCAACGGCCGGCGGTCCGCCCTGCTCACCGCGGTCGCCAAGATGGCGCCGCCGGACGACCGGCCGGAAGGCGAGCGGGCCCGGTCGGTCGCCAAGAACGTGCTGCGGCCGACCTCGCGAGCCCTCATCGCGCAGGCCACGCCCCCGCAGAAAGACCTCGTAACAGGAGGAATCTCACAGTGATTCGCAAGTTCGTGGGCGCCGTCGCGGCCACCCTGGCCGTCCTGGCCGGGCTGTGGCTGATGATCGCCCCCTTCGCCCTGGGCACCCAGCCGGAGGACGCCGACTGGACGAACACCACCCAGTCGGAGTTCTTCACTGGCCTCGGCGTGGCCGTCGCGGGACTCATCGGCGCGATCTGCTTCGCGCTGGCCATCTACGAGGAGCTCGTGGTGCGCGGCCTCGTGGCCGTCCGGCAGCGGCAGGCCGAGCCGGAGCCGGAGCCCGTGCCGGCGGCGCCCCAGGCGTCGTCCGCCGAGCTGGCGAGCCTGCTGGCCCCACTCGTCGAGGCGCTGCGCGAGGACATGAACAACTCGGGTGAGCACCGCCGCAACGGCAAGGCTCCCCTGGTCGGAGTGGAGGACAACCGATGAAGGCCAAGCTGGGCGTCTCCGCCCTCGTCCTGCTGTTCCTCGGTGGTCTGTGGCTGGTCGCCGCGCCGTTCGCGGTCGGCTACCAGGCGAGGGGCGCGGCCTACGTCGGCGCGACGGTGAACGACCTGTGGCTCGGCGGCTCGATCGCCGCGGTCTCGTTCGTGGCCCTGGTGATCTACGCGGCCGACGCCCTGCGCGAGCTGGCCGGCCGCCACGTGCTGATTGCCGAGCACCGCTCGGAAGGCCGTGATGGACGTGCTCGCTCCGCCGCGGGTCCATCACGGCACGCCGACTCATAACGCGAGACGTGCCGTGTTCGGCGGTGACACAGACCCCGGACGGGAGCCACTGACCGGCAGGCTCCCGGACGGGCAGTTCGAGATCGGCAAGGACGGCGCCGGCCTGCTCGTGGTGGGCTTCGACGGATCGGGCCCGAGCCGCAACGCGCTCGCGTACGCGGCCGGGCTCGCCCGGCGGGACAACGCGGCGCTGCTCATCGCCTTCGTGGAATCGCTCAACAGCGCCGCGCTGTGGTTCTTCGCCGGGTCGCCGATCATCCCCGACGCGGCGGCAGACCTGACCGAGGACCTGCGCGACGAGCTGAGGGGCGCGGGCGTCCCGTGGCAGTTCGTCAGCGTGCGCGGTGACGCGGCACGCGAGCTCGAAACGCTGGCCAGCGCATACATGGCCGACGCCATCGTGGTGGGCCGCTCGCGTTCCTCCTGGCACGGCTCGGTGGCGGTCGGGCTGGCGAAACGGGCCCGGCGTACTGTGCTGATAGTCCCTTGAGCTGGTCGGACGTCGCATATGGTGGCGAGATGAAACGTGCTGCTGCCATGGCGTTCGTGGTGCTCGCGTCCGTTTCGTGCGGGACGGGCAAGCCTGCCGCCACGGGGTCCATCCCCAAGGAGACCGCTCCCGCATTCGAGAGCCACGACTCGCCGTCACCCACCACGGGCGCGCCCGGCTCGGCCGCCCCGCCGGCCTTCAGCGCCAAGATCTCGCGGCTCTCCCGCGAGCAACTGCCGTACTCGTGGCGGGCGGGCTGCCCGGTCCACTACCGCGACCTGCGGCTGGTCACGATGACGTACTGGGGCTTCGACGACAAGCCGCACACCGGTCAGCTGGTGGTGAACAAGGCGGTCACCGACGACATCGTGACCGTCTTCAAGAAACTGTACGGCTGGCGCTGGCCGATCGAGCGGATGAAGCTGGTCGACGCGTACAAGGGCGACGACTTCGACTCGATCGAGGCCAACAACACCTCGGCCTTCAATTGCCGCCAAGCGACCGGATCCACGCATTGGTCCAAGCATGCGTACGGTCAGGCGATAGACGTCAATCCCATCCAGAACCCATATGTCACCGCAAGTGGTAGCACAGCCCACCAAGCATCCAAAAAGTTCACGAAACGCCCCATGAAGGGAAAGGGAGTAATAAATCCGGGTGACAAGGTAGTAAAGGCCTTCCGTCAGGTCGGCTGGGAGTGGGGCGGCTACTGGTCAGGGGCCAGGGACCTGCAACATTTCAGCAAGGGTGGAGGCTGAGAGAATCCCGCCATGGCGGCCAAGGACGGCGACGGCTGGATCGAGTGCTCCCAGGGCCACCGGCATTGGGGGCTGCACGGGGCCTCGGGGCTGCTCGTCGTGCACCATGACGAGGCCGGCACCCCGTACGTGCTCATGCAGAAGCGCTCCTGGTGGAGCCACCACGGCGGCACGTGGGGGCTGCCGGGAGGGGCGCGCGACAGCCACGAGGACGCCGTCGCCTCCGCGCTGCGGGAGGCCCGCGAGGAGGCCGCGCTCGCCGGCGACGGGCTGCGGGTGCAGGGCGTCTTCCGCGACGATCACGGCGGGTGGGCGTTCGAGACGGTGATCGCCGCCTCGGCCGAGCTGCTGGCCGCCGCACCCGCCAACGGCGAGAGCAGCGAGATGCGCTGGCTGCCGCTGCCGCAGGTGGCCGACCGGAAGCTGCATCCCGGCTTCGCCGCCACCTGGGACGAGATCCAGGGGGAGATCAGGCCGGAGACCCTCGTGCTCGACGTGGCCAACATCGTGGGCGCGCGGGCCGAGCACGGCTGGTGGCGCGACCGGCTCGGCGCGGCGACCCGGCTGCTGGAGGCCGTGTCGAGGCTCAGGCTCACGCATCCGGTGCTGGCGCAGTGGTATCCGCGCGTCGTGGCGGTCGTGGAGGGCGCGGCCAGGAGCACGCCGGAGATGACGGGGATCCAGGTGGTCGCGGCCACCGGCAGCGGCGACGACGCGATCGTCGACGTGGTGCGCGAGGCCAAGCCGTGGGAACGCGTGCTCGTCGTCACCGCGGACCGGGCGCTGAAGGAACGCGTGCACGAGCTGGGCGCCGAAACCGTGGGCCCGAAATGGCTGCTCTCGCAGCTCCCCAGGTGACCTCTCCTCACCGCTCCGCGGCGAGCACGGCGTCGAAGGCGGCCTTCAGGCCCGTCACGTCGAGCACGCGCTGGAGCACGCCATGCACTCCGACCAGGCGTAACGTACCGGCTTGGGCGGAAACGCGGCGCTGGTGCTCCACGAGCACCCACAGGCCGCTGGAGTCGCAGAACTCCAGCTCCCCGGCGTCGATGTCGACCCGCACGAGCCCTTCGGCGAGCAGTTTGCCCAGACACTCCTTGAGCTGCGGCGCAGTGAGCTTGTCCAGGTCACCGTCGAGGCGGACGAGCGCTGCCGACCCGCCGCGCTCCACCTCGACGTTGAGATCCGCCACCTCCTGAACGTACACCCCTGTCACTGCAGCCGCTATCGTGGTTTCCGCACAGGAGGGTTCGCATAGTGGACGAGTGCAGCCGCCTTGAAAGCGGCCAGGTCAGCGATGGCCTCGTGGGTTCGAATCCCACACCCTCCGCTCAACAGCCCCCGATGAGTAACCTGCTCGTCGGACTGCCGCGCGCCGGGTCCAGGCCCGTAGCGGCAGTCCACACGGCAGATTTCTCATTGTCCCGCGAACCCGTCGCCCACGCACGCGGCCAGCTGTAGATAGGCGTCCCTGGTCGGCTCCTGCAGCCGGTCGAGGTCGATCTCCGCCCCCTCCTCCAGATGCGGGTCGTACGGCACCCGGATCACCGCGCGGCACCTGGCGGCGAAGTGGGCCTCCAGCTTCTTGATGTCCACCGCCGACTTCGAGCGCGGCCGCACGCTGCACAGCACCACGGTCGCGTTCTTCACCAGGTCGGCGTAGTGGTGCGCCTCCAGCCAGTCGAGCGTCGCGGAGGCCGCCCTGGCGCCGTCCACGGACGGGGAGCTGACCAGCACGATCTGGTCGGCCAGCCCGAGCACGCCGCCCATCGCGGAGTGGAGCAGGCCCGTGCCGCAGTCGGTGATGCAGATCGAGTAGAAGTTCTCCAGCACCTGGGAGACGGCCTGGTAGTCGGCGCCGCTGAACGCCTCGGACACCGACGGGTCGCGGTCGGAGGCGAGCACCTCCAGCCGCGAGGACGCCTGCGACGTGAACGCCCTGATGTCCACGTAGCGCTTGACCTGGTCGCGCTCGTTGAGCAGGTCGCGCACGGTGGCCGAGGTCTCCAGGACGAGCTTGTCGGACAGGGTGCCCCTGTCGGGGTTGGCGTCGATGGCGATGACCCGGTCGCCGCGGACCTGGGCCAGGGTGGCGCCGAGGCCGACCGTGGTCGTGGTCTTGCCCACACCGCCCTTCAGGCTCAGCACGGCCACGCGGTGGTGACCGGCGGTGACCGGGGTGCGGCTCCTGCTCACCAGCTCGCGGCGGCGGCGGACCTCCGGGGGCTCGCCCGGCTTGATCCAGCCTCCCGACGCCTTGTAGATCAGGCGGCGCCAGCCCTTGGAGGGGGCGTTACGCCGTCCGCGTAGCAGGGACTCCGGGTCGAGGCTGTCGGCGGTCGGGCGGCCGGTGATCGGCGGCCGGGGCGGGGCCGTGAACACGGGGATCGGAGCAGGGCGCCGGCGCCGCTCCGCGGGCGGCGGGATCTCGCGCTCCGCGGGGCGCCATTCGTGCTGCTCGGTCCACTGCGGGCGCTCCTGCTGCGGCGGCTCCGGCTGTGGCGGCTCCTCCTGCCGAGGCGGCTCCGACCACGAGGGACGCTCCTGCTGGGCCGGCTCCGACCACGAAGAGCGCTCCTGCGGGGTCGGCTCCGTCCACGAGGGGCGCTGCTCCTCGCGTCGCTCCTCAGGCTGCGCGGGCTCGACCTTCGACCACGACGGCTCAGCGTCCTGCGACCAGGACAGCTCCGGATCCTTCGACCACGACAGCTCCGGCTGCTCGTCCTTGGCCCACGACGGCTCCTGGCGCTCCTCCTTCTTCGGCCACAAGGGCTCGGCGCGCTCGCCCGTCGGCCACAAGGGCCGCTCCTCGACCTCGGTCGGCTCGGCCTCCTGCGTGGCGGCCGGCTCCGACCACTTGGGCGGCTGGATCGTCGGGAGGGTGTCCGACGGCTCCGACCACTTCGGGCGCTCGACTTTCGGAGAGGTCTCGGCCGCGGCCTCGCCGTCCTTCTTCCCGGCCTTCTCGGGCTCCTCGACCTTGTCCTCGGCGGACTCGACGGACTCGACGGACTCGACGGGCTCGGCGGGCTCGGCCTCCGCGCGGGCGGTCTCCTTGTCCTGCTCCTCACGGGGCGGCTCAGGCGCGCGTGCCCACTCGGGCACGGACGTCCAGTCCTGCGTCTCCTGCTCCGGCGTCTCCGACGCGGCGAACGACAGCGAGTACGTGTCGGTGTCGTCGGGCCGCGGCAGCGGCTTCAACGGAGCGTGGAACGGGTCGTCGCCGCCCAGCGAGCTCGGCGGGGACGCCGGGGGCCTCGTGGCCGTGCTGGCCGTGCCGAGCCACTCGGCGGCCTCCATCTCACCGTCGGGCAGGTCCTCGGCCGCCGCGGCGCCGTACACGGAGTCGACGGCCGCGCGGAAGAGCGGCGGCGTCGGCGTGTCGGGCTGCGTGGGGACCATCCGCCACGGGTCCTGGGGGTACGGCGAGGCAACCGACTCGTCGGCAGCTGCTGTCGACGCGCTCACAGAGACGGGGGCCTCCTCCGTCTCCTTGATCGCGTCGAGCCACGCCAGCTGCTCCTCGAGCGATTCCTCTCGATCGTGTCTTGCCACCGTGTTCCCCCTCTGGTGGGTCTAAAGGGGCAGCAAATACCTTGCAGATTAACGCCATGGGCAACCCCACAGCTCGGCAACCCACAACTTCTTTGCCCGGCTACCGTAGTTCGCATGCGAGCCATTGAGATCGTCGAGCCTGGCGGACCAGAGGTGCTTCAGTGGCGTGAGGTGCCGGACCCTCGGGTCGAGCGGGGAGACGTCCTCATCGACGTGACCGCCTCGGCGGTCAACAGGGCCGATGTCCTGCAGCGTCAGGGGTTCTACGCGCCTCCGCCCGGCGCGTCGCCGTACCCGGGGCTGGAGGTCTCCGGCGTGGTGGCCGAGGTCGGCGCGGACGTCGAGCAGTTCAAGCCGGGCGACGAGGTGTGCGCGCTGCTCGCGGGCGGTGGTTACGCTGAGCGCGTAGCGGCTCCGTGGCAGCAGGTCATGCCGGTGCCGGACGGCGTGTTGCTGGTGGAGGCCGCGGGCCTGCCGGAGGTGGCGTGCACGGTGTGGTCCAACGTGTTCATGGTCGGGCGGCTGCGCAGGGGCGAGACGCTGCTGGTGCACGGCGGGGCCAGCGGGATCGGCACGTTCGCCGTGCAGCTTGCCAAGGCACTCGGCTCGCGGGTCGCCGCGACCGTCGGCTCGGCCGCCAAGGGCGAGCGGGTCAGGGAGCTGGGCGCGGACGAGGTCGTCAACTACCGCGAGGAAGACTTCGCCGACAAGGTTCAGGCGGACGTCATCCTCGACATCATGGGCGCCAAATACCTGGCCGGAAACGTCCGGGTGCTCCGCACCGGCGGCCGGCTGGTGATCATCGGGCTGCAGGGCGGCCGCAAGGCCGAGCTCGACCTGGGGGCCCTGCTCGCCAAGCGGGCCTCGGTGCACGCCACGGCGCTCCGCTCCCGCCCGGTGGACGAGAAGGGGGCAATTGTCCGTAGTGTTGTGGACAACGTCTGGCCCCTGGTCGGCGCCGGGGCCGTGCGTCCTGTGGTGCACGCGAAACTACCGATGTCGGAGGCCGCCGAAGCCCACCGAATGTTGGATTCGGGGGAGCACGTCGGCAAGATCCTGCTAGTACGGTGAGTGTTATGAATGCTGAGGACAACAACACCCCTCACATCGTGGTGGTGGGTCCTGACTTCCAAGGTCAGGGCGATAACGGCGAAGAGGATCGATCGGTCACCAACCTGGTCGAGCAGCCCGCCAAGGTGATGCGCATCGGCAGCATGATCCGGCAGCTCCTCGACGAGGTCAGGGCCGCCCCCCTCGACGAGGCCAGCCGCAAACGGCTGAAGGACATTCACGCGTCCTCCATCAAGGAGCTTGAGGACGGTCTGGCTCCCGAGCTGGTCGATGAGCTGGAGCGGCTGTCCCTTCCCTTCACGGAGGAGAACGGCGCGCCGCCGAGCGAGGCCGAGCTGCGCATCGCGCACGCCCAGTTGGTCGGCTGGCTCGAAGGGTTGTTCCACGGCATCCAGACCACGCTGTTCGCGCAGCAGATGGCCGCCCGTGCCCAGTTGGAGCAGATGCGCAGGGCGCTGCCCGGCGTGCCGCAGGGTGACGACCAGCACCGGCCGCCCGGCGGAACCGGCCCTTACCTGTAACGGCGCAAGCGCCTGCTGCGGATGGCCGCCCGCCGCGGCTATCCGTAGAGCCGCTCGATCACCTGAGCGACGCCGTCGTCGTCGTTCGCCGCGGTCACGTGGTCGACCGCCGCGAGCACGTCCGGGTGTGCGTTGGCGACCGCGTACGACGTGCCTGCCCAGCTCAGCATGGGCAGGTCGTTCGGCATGTCACCGAACGCGACCACCTCGGCCGGCTTGATCTCGTGCTGCCCGGCGAGCGCCGCCAGGGCCGTGGCCTTCGTCACGCCCTGGGCGCTCATCTCGATCAGGCCCCGGCGGCTGGAGTGGGTCGCGGTCACCAGATGCCCCACCAGCCCCTCCACGGTGGCCTGCAACGTGTCCACGTCCATTCCGGGGTGCAGCGCGAGGAGCTTGGCGCACGGACGCGCGGTCACGGAGTCGACGCGTGCCGTTAGGGCCCCCCTGTCCAAGCCGCCCAGGAGGAATTCCGACTCATGCGCAAAACCCGCTTCATACTCGACCGAAAATACGAGATCGGACACGTTCGCTCTTAGCTGATCCACGACTTCCTGGAGTACGTCGACCGCGATGAGGTGAGATTCCACTATCTGTTCGGTATGAAGGTCGTAGACCAGTGCACCGTTCGCACAGATTGCGAGCCCACGGTGACGTACGGCACTCGCGACCCCGCCCATCCACCGGGGCGGGCGCCCCGTCACGAACACGAGCACGGCGCCGGATTCCTCGACTCTGCCGAAGGCCGCCAGCGTGCGGGGAGACACGGTTCCGTCACTACGCAACGCGGTGCCGTCGAGGTCGGTGGCCACAAGGCGGGGCGTGGGAAGGCTCTGCATAACAGGTTCCAGTTTGCCCGGTGATGCCGTCTGACAGAAATCTTCGTAGGTACGGGAACACCAACGCGCCAGAATGGTGTTAGATGTGATGGCGTTGTATTAGCTGATCCCGTAGTGAAAACCAGCATGACTTTGTCTGAGCCACCCCGGGTGCTTGCTGTACGACACACCGGGACCCACGAGGTGTGGGTCCCATAGATTCACATCCTGAGGGAGAGCTTTTATGGCTCAGGGAACCGTCAAGTGGTTCAACGCCGAGAAGGGCTTCGGCTTCATCGCCCCGGACGGCGGTGCGCCGGACGTGTTCGTGCACTTCTCCGAGATTCAAGGCAGCGGCTACCGCAGCCTTGAGGACGGCCAGCGGGTCGAGTTCGAGATCACGCAGGGACAGAAGGGGCCGCAGGCCTCCCAGGTCCGCGCCATCTGACCTTGTAGCAGCTAGACAGGCCGGGGTTCGTTTCCAGCGGGCCTCGGTCTTTTGCTTGTTCCGGGTTGGTCACGGCCGCGAACCTTCTGGGCTTCGCGGCCATCCACCCCTACATGAGGTACGCCTGGTTATGTCACCCCGTGACCGTTGCCGGGGTGTTCGTGCTCTTGATCAACGATCACCTGCTCAAGCAGGCCTGGCCCGGGTTCGTCACGGGCAAGCTCAGTGACGTCGCGGGACTGGTCGTCGCCCCCGCGCTGGCGGCCCTGCTCTTCTGGCGGCGGGCCGACCTGGCGGCCACCGTACTGACCGGGGTGCTCTTCACGCTCGTGAAGGCCACGGAGACGGGCGCCGAGCTGGCCTCCCACGCCTGGACCCTCGTGGCGGGCCCGTCGCGCGTCCTGGCCGATCCCACGGACCTTCTCGCCCTGCCCGCTCTCGCCCTGGCCTGGTGGGTACGCCGCCGCAGCCTGGAGTCGGACTCCGCGCGCTGGCGCGTGACGGTCACGATGCCGCTGGCCGTGCTCGCCGTGACCGCCACGTCGGCCGCGGCCCCGCCCACCGCCGACTCGGTCAGGGTGGACGGGGACCGGATCGTCGTCCACGTTCAGGGCGGCGCCCCTCAGGTCTCCGAGGACGGCGGGGTCACCTGGTCGGACGACAGCGGCCCGCAGGAGGAGAGCAGGCCGCTGCAGAGCGCCGCCTGCGTCCCCATGCGGGCGACGCGGTGCTACCGGGTGGTGCCCAACCGGATGGCCGTCGAGCAGTCCGACGACGGCGGCAAGACCTGGGGCCCGTCGTGGGCGCTCACCGGTGACGACCGCGAGCGGTTCGCCCGGCGGTATCAGTACGGGACCGACCGCTACTCGATGGCGCTGGCCGTGCAGGCCCGCCCGGGCGGGCACGTCGTGGTCGTCGCGAACGGCCTGGACGGCATCCTGGTCCGCGACGTGTCCGGTGCGTGGCGGCGCGTGGGCTGGCCCGGTTCGCCCGGGTACGGGGCGGTGGACCTGTCGCCGGAGAGCAACGTGGCGATCTTCCTGGCCGCGTGCATGCTGTTCGGCTGCGCCGGGGCGGGGCTGCGCCGGCTCGGCCGCGCCTACCTGGGCTCCGCGGCGGCCGCGTCACTGGGCGTGTTCACCGTGCTCACCGGCTGGTCCACGGGGTTGGAGCCGGTGCTGATCCTCATCGGCATGATCGCCGTCCTGGCGGGCGCCGTCACATGCCTCGTGCTGGCCGGGGCCGGCCGGGCGCGGCCCATGCCCGCCGCCGTCGGGGTGCTGGCCGCGCCGCTCGTGTACCTGTGCGTCTACACGCCCTTCTACGGCTGGTCGCATGGCGCCCCGGACTCGTACGGGGTCGCCGTCGCCCTGGCCGTGCTGCTGACCGCCCTGGTGGTGCTCGGGGGCGCCGCACTCATCAGGTACGACGCCCGCCGCGTCTACTTGGACGGCTCCAGCACGTCGAGGCCCACGTAGGGCCGCAGCGCCTTGGGAACCACCACGGAGCCGTCGGCCTGCTGGTGGTTCTCCAGGATCGCCACGATCCACCGGGTCGTGGCGAGCGTGCCGTTGAGCGTGGCCAGGTGCTGCGGCTTGCCGTCCTTGTCGCGGTAGCGGACGGCGAGCCGGCGGGCCTGGAACTCCGTGCAGTTGGAGGTCGAGGTCAGCTCGCGGTAGCGGCCCTGGGTCGGGATCCACGCCTCGCAGTCGAACTTGCGGGCGGCCGACATGCCGAGGTCTCCCGCCGCCGTGTCGATGATCCGGTAGGGGACCTCGATCTTGGCCAGCATCTCCTTCTCCCAGGCGAGCAGGCGCAGGTGCTCCTCGTGGGCGTCCTCGGGACGCACGTACGAGAACATCTCGACCTTGTCGAACTGGTGGACCCGGATGATGCCCCTGGTGTCCTTGCCGTACGAGCCGGCCTCGCGGCGGAAGCACGACGACCAGCCCGCGTAGCGCAGCGGCAGGTCGCCGCCGTCGAGGATCTCCTGGGCGTGGTATCCGGCCAGCGAGACCTCCGAGGTGCCGACGAGGTAGAGGTCGTCCTCGGGGAGGCGGTAGATCTCCTTGTCGTGGGCCACGTGGAAGCCGGTGCCCTGCATGGTCTCCGGCTTGACGAGCACCGGCGTGATCATCGGGGTGAACCCGGCCTCGATGGCCTGCTGCATGGCCATGTTGAGCAGGCCGAGCTGCAGGCGGGCGCCGACGCCCTTGAGGAAGAAGAAGCGCGAGCCGGACACCTTGGCGCCCCGCTCCATGTCGATGGCGCCGAGCGCCTCGCCGAGCTCCAGATGGTCCTTGGGCTCGAAGTCGAACTGGCGCGGCTCGCCGGACGTCTCGAGGACCACGTAGTCGTCCTCGCCGCCCTCCGGCGCGCCTTCCTCGACAATGTTGGGCACCGTCTGAACGAGGTCGTCGAGCTCGCCCGTCAGCTTCTCCGCCTCGGCCTCGGCGGCCTTGACCTGGCTCGCGAGGTCCTTGGCCCGCTGGAGCAGCGCGGCCTTCTCCTCGCCCTGCGCCTTGGAGACCGACTTGCCCATGCTCTTCTGCTCGGCGCGCAGAGACTCGAACGAGGTCAGCGCGGATCGGCGGCGCTCGTCCAGGTCGAGCAGCGTGTCGACGACGGAGTCGTCCTCACCGCGGGCACGCTGCGACGCCCGTAGCCGGTCGGGATCCTCACGAAGGGTACGCAGGTCAATCACAAGCCAAAGGCTACCGGCGCTCGGCAGCAGCCCGCCCCCGTATTACCGCGTACACGCGGACCCGATTGGCCGTGACCTCAGACCTGGCCCGCCCGGACGCGTGCGAGCCAGTCGCCCGCCTCGGCGAACTCGGAGTCCGAGGTGCCCCGCTTGATCTGCGGCGCGATCCCGTCGGCGCGCGGGTAGCTGCCCAGGAAACGCACCTCGCCGCAAATGCGGTGGAGCCCGGAGATGGCCTCCCCGACGCGCGCGTCGGCCACGTGCCCCTCGAAGTCGAAGTGGAAGAAATAGCGCCCGATGCCGTCACCGGTCGGCCGCGACTCGATGCGCGTCAGGTTGACCCCGCGCACGGAGAACTCCGTCAGCATCTCCAGCAGCGCGCCCGGGTGGTCGTCGGCGAGGAAGACGACCAGCGTGGTGCGGTCGGAGCCGGTCGGCTCGGGCAGCGGGCCGCCGGGGCGGCTCACCCGTACGAACCTGGTCACCGTGTCGGACCTGTCGCCGATGTCGGTGGCCAGCTCCACCAGCCCGTAGTGCTCGCCGGCGATGCGGGCGGCGATGGCGGCGTCGTACGGCGAGCCGGGCAGCGAGACCTCCTGGGCCGCCGCCGCGGTCGAGGGCGCGGCCACCACGACGGCGTCGGGCAGCTCGCGCGTGATGAAGGCGCGGCACTGGGTGATGGCCGCGGGATGCGTGTAGACCCGCTTGACGTGGGGGATCTCGGTGCCGGGCCGGGCCAGCAGCGAGAACTGCACCGGCAGCAGCAGCTCGGCCGTGATCAGCAGCGGCTCGCCCCACGCGAACTCGTCGAGCGTCGTGGTGATCGCACCCTCGATGGAGTTTTCGAGCGGCACGACGGCGCCGTCGGCCTCGCCACTACGGGCGGCGTTGAGCGCGGCGGGCACGGTGGCGCAGGGCAGGCGCTCGGCCGTCGGGTCGAGGAGCCGCAGGGCCTCTTCGGTGAAGGTGCCTTCCGGCCCGAGATAGGCGAGTCTGGGCATACATCCAGAGTATCCGCAGGTGAGCGCCACCACGCCCCTTACGCCCAGGGACGCGCCCGCGTTACAGCGGTCCCGAGGCCCGGGAGAGGATCATCGGCCCGAGCCCGAGCCTGGCCGCGCGCACCGCCTCCTCCTCTTCGGGCGACAGCGGCTCGCGCCCTTTCCCGCCCACGACGGGCCGCACGTACGTACGGGTCTCGCTGCGCCCGTTGATCGAGGTCAGCACGATGCCGTCGCCCAGCCCGTTGATCATCGCCACCGAGAACGACAGCCGCCCGGTCATCTCGGAGAGCGCGTCGTACCGGCAGACGGCCACGTCCCTGATGGCCTTGAGATCGCCCATGCCCTCGCTGGTCTGGCGGGCGAGCATCCGCTGGCAGTCCTCCACCGCCGCCCTGGCCTGCCGGAGCGACAGATACCCGATGAACACGCCGCTGACCCCGGCGACGACACCCACGACGACCCATGTGGTAACGAGCACGGCACAGAGGGTAATGGTTCCGTCACGCGATCTGACGCCGTTTCGGCAACCAGGCTACCAACAACCACACGAGCACCAGCGCCCCCAGCCCGTACCCGTTCTGGACGATCTTCCCCAGCACCGGGCTGACCCCCGGGATTTCGGCCGCCTTCAACGAGACGCCCCACCAGGGGATCGGCACCACGTAATAGAGCCACACGCCCGCCGCCACCCGCAGCCTGACCGGATCGCGCCCGTCACCCACGATCGCGCCGAGCACCACGACCACCCAGGCGAGGTGGTGGATCCAGGCGACGGGCGAGAGCAGCACGGCCATGAGCCCGACGAGGGCGACCGCGGTGAGATGGTCGTTCGCCCGGTACGCGTCCCGCGCGCCGCGGAACCCGTACCACGCGACCACGGCCACGATCACCAGCCAGATCGCGGACGTCGCCGTCTCGGGCAGGTAGAGCCGGATCAGCATGCCGCGGATCGACTGGTTGGTGGTGGCCGCGTTCGAGCCGAGGCGGTTGGGGTCGAGCAGCGCCGAGAACCAGAACTGGAACGCGTCCCGCGGGATCACCGCGAACGGCAGCAGCGTGAGCACCGCCGTCGTGAACGCCGCCATGAAGAACGTCCGCCACTGCCGCGTTACGAGCAGGTGGATCAGGAAGACGCCCGGCGTGAGCTTCACGGCCGTGGCCAGCCCGATCAGGAACCCCCGCGGCCACCATGGCCGCCTGACCACGCAGTCGGCCAGGCACAACGCCACCAGCAGGATGTCCACCTGCCCGAACCGCACCTGGTCCCTGATCGGCATCAGATACACGCAGGCCACCATGAGCGCCGCGAACACCCAGGGCACGTACTTCCTGAGCGCCTGCCTGAACGACAGCCACACGGTCACGGCCAGCGCCGCGAATATCCCGGCCGTCCATACCCACTGGGCCGTCCCCCACGACATCTCGGCCAGCGCCACGGCCAGCATCGCCGCGACGGGCGGGTACGTGAACGGCAACAGCTGCGGGGCGGGTGTGAAATAGTCGTACACCGGTCGGCCCTCAAGCAGCATCTGGCCCCCGGTACGGTAAACGTCCAGGTCAACCAGCCGTTGGTCGTCCGGATTGGTGAGCCACGTGACCACCAGGGGCGCCGCGGCCGCCGCGACCACGAGCACCACGAGCGCCCACGCCCACCACTGCCGCCGTACCACCCGCACCTCGCCACTTGTCACGATGTGGCACGTTACCGTGGCTGTTGTTGATCGAGGGCAAACAATGGGGGTCCGTACATGCCGAACGCCACGCCCAACCGGGACGGCGCCCACCACGTACCACCCACCCCTCCTCAACCACCCCACCCCACCCCCCCACCTCCCGCGGCCCCCACCACCCCACCGGCACCCCAGCACACCACCACGCCGGCACCCGAACCCGCCACCGCCCTGACACCCGAACCCGCCACCGCGCTGAGACCCGAGCCCGCCACCACACCGGCACCCGAACCCGCCACCGCGCTGGCACTCGAACCCGCCGCTAACGCGCCGACGCCAACGCTCGCCTCCACCACTCCGACCACCACTCCCACGCCAATGCACACCACGACCACCCACGCCGCAGCCGCCCTCACGCCAGCGCACACCCCGACCACCGCGCTGGCTCCGGCCCTCGGCCCGCGCCGGGCACTCGGCACGCTTGTCCTCGGCCTGACCGCCGCAACGTGCCTAGCCCCACCCGCGGCCGCCGCCGCGACGCCCCCCGGCAACCCCGGCCCACCCGCCAGAACAGCCGGAGCAGCCGGAGCAGCCGGGACAGCCGGGACAGCTGGAGCAGCTGGAGCAGCTGGAGCAGCCCAAGCACCCGGAGGACCCTCGGCCACTGCGCTACGGCAGCCCGCCCGAGGGATCGGTCAGGGCCATGTAGCCCTCGTCGGCGTGCCCGGCCTCGAATGGAGCGACCTCCACCCCTCCCGCACCCCCAACTTGTGGGCGCTCATCAGCCAGGGCGCCTCCGCCTCCCTCTCCACAAGAGCTGTCCCACCCCCCGACCGCGGCATCACCTGTCCCACGACGGGCTGGCTGACCATCTCAGCAGGCCAACGAGCCGGCACGGCGGGCAAGGGCTGCCTCCAGCCCCCCACCCCCCAGCTCACCGGGGAAGCAGCCAAGATCCCGAACTGGCCCACCCTGGCCGCGTACCAGTCCGAAACCGGGTTCGACGCCCAGCTAGGTACCCTGGGCCAGTTGGTGACGGACAACGGTGGCAAGGTCGCCGCCATAGGCGCAGGCGCCGCACTCGCCGGAGCCGACAGGTCCGGAAATCTCGCCAAATACACCCCCACTCTCGACACCGCCGGCGACCTGACCCCGTACAACCTGATCATCATGGAGGCCGCCGACCTGGCAACCGCCTGGACCGGGCAGCCCCTGGACGAGTACGGCGTCCCCACGCCGCTGCCGACCACGGCCCGCCAAGCAGCCGTAACCAAGGCGGACCAGCAGATCGGCGCCCTGATCGCCAAATTGCCCCCCAACACCACCACCCTCGTGGCAGGCATCTCGGACGTGTCCCCGACCGCCCACCTCCACGTGGCAATCGCCAAGGGCCCGTCACCGAGCGGCCAGCCGTACGACCACGGCTACCTCACGGCCACCTCCACCCGCCAGGACGCCCTGGTCACGATCACCGACCTCACCGCCACCGCCATCCAACTCCTGGGCCTCCCCGCCCCACGCCAGGTGGTCGGCCGCCCCTGGCAGCCCAACGGCCCGACCTCCGCCACACCGGCCGAGACGGTGGCGGAGCTGGCGGACGGAGATCTGGCCAGCCAGGTGCTCCGGGAGGTACGCGGCCCGTTCTTCGCCGTACTCGTGACGGTCCAACTCCTCTTCTACGCCCTCGCCGCCCTGGCCCTCCGCCGCCGCCGCTCCACCCCATCTCCCCACCCCACCGCCGACCAGCCCCGAACCCCCTCACATCACGGCACCAAGCCCTCCCCCCTCATCGCAAACCGCACCACCTCATCCGCAACCGCAACCCTCAACACCCCCGAAGACACCACCCCACCCACCACCAACCCCCTCAAAACCGCCAAAGACACCACAGAAAGCACCACCACACCCCCCGACACCGCCACGGCGAACACCACCGAAGACCGCACCCCACCCACCACCGACGCACTCAAACTCCCCGAACAAACCGCTCCCCCTACTTCCCCCGGCACAGAGCCCCTCTCCGCCGAGCCCCTCACCACCCAGCCCCTCACCACCCAGCCCTTCTCCGCCGAGCCCCCATCCACCGAACACGACGGCACATCACCCTTCGGCACCCCAGCCGGCGATTTCGCGAGCACCTCCAAGCTCCTCAAAGCCGTTCAGATCGTCGCAGTGATCAGCGGAGCAATCCCTGTCTCCACCTTCCTGACCCAGCTGGTGCCCTGGTGGTCCCTGCCCGTGCCGATGTTGTCGGTGATCGTGACGATCGTGGCCATCGCCGGACTGATCACCGCCCTGGCCTTCGCCGGTCCGTGGCGAGCTCACGTGCTGGGCCCGCTCACCGTGGTCGCCGCCGTCACCTCCCTTGCGCTCCTCATCGACGTCATGAGCGGCTCCAAGCTCCAGGTGAACGCGGTAACCGGCTACGAGCCCGTCACCGGGGGCCGCTTCTACGGCTTCAGCAACATCGCCTTCGCCGTCTACGCCACAGGCACCATCCTCGGACTCGCGGGCGTGGCCCAGTGGTTGCTCGGCAGGGGCGTCTCCAGGGTCGTGGTCGTTGCGGTGTGCGCGTTGTACGGGGGACTCGCGATCTTCGCGGACGGGTGGCCTTCGTGGGGGGCGGACTTCGGCGGTGTACCGGCGTTCGTGATCGGCTTGGCGGTCTTCCTCATTCTGCTTTCCGGCAAACGCGTATCGCTGCTGAGGCTCCTGCTCGTCGGCTTGGTGGGGGCCGTATTCGTGGGCGCCCTCTCGGTGTTCGACTGGCTGCGTCCCGACGCCCAGCGCACCCACCTGGGCAACTTCGTCCAGCAGGTCATCGACGGCCAGGCGTGGACCGTCGTCGGCCGCAAGTTCAGTGCCATGATCGGCGTAACTGTCGGGAACTGGTCACTAACCCTCCTCTCGCTGGTCGCGCTGGCCTTCTTGTTCCTGGTACTCAACCGCCCCTCGCGTTGGGGCGCCTCCGCCCTCGGCCAGGCCTACCGCCTGGCCCCCACTCTTCGAGCCGGCCTCTTCGGCGCCCTCACCTGCGCCTTTGTCGGTTTCCTCATGAACGACTCCGGCATCGCCATCCCCGCCATGGCCCTAACCGTGGCCGTTCCGCTAACCCTGGCCGCCTGCGTCCGCGCTCTCCAACTCACCACCCCCAACTGGCATTGACGACCACCCCAGCGCCGCGCCGTCAGCGTCTTCCCCAACCAACCCCGAAGCCCTGCCACGCCCGGCCAGCCCGATCCTGATCGAAGCCCGGAGGCCCTGCTGCGCCTGGCCAGCCCGATCCTGACCAAAGCCCCGAAGCCCTGCCACGCCCGGCCAGCACGATCCTGGTCGAAGCTCAGGACGAATTGCAGGTCGCCGACCGCCGCCACCTGTCCGAAAGCTCCATGACCCTGCTCACCCCACCCGACACCGACCAGCAGGAAGTGGCGCACCCCGAACTGATGACGGCATGGTCAAACCAGCAGAGCCTCACGCGAAAACCGGGCTACGCCACTCCGCAGGACATGCCAAGCCCGCCTGGCCGCCGCCAACGATCAGCGTTCGCCCTGCAACTCGCCATGCCGAGCCAGTGCCGATGGCAGGCGATCACGTCTGGCAGCTCGCCATGCCCACACGACCAATGCCACCGTCAGGGCCAGCAGCGCCCACGCGAGTTGCGGCCGGACCACTGTGCTGAGCCATTCGAGGTCTGCCGGCTGCCCGTTCACTCTGGCCGGGAGGTACGCCAACGACAGCACCAGCAGGTGGGCGACTACGAACCCGTCCACTGCGGAGGCCGCCACCAGTGCCAGCAATCCGAGGGCCAAGCCGTCGTACCAGGGCAGGATGTACGGCGTGGCGAACACGTAGGCGATCACCAGCCCGACCGCCACGACCGGTGCCTCAAGCCCGCCGTTGCCGTGTGACGCCGTCCAGCGGCTCGCCCAGCGTGCTGCGCCGCTGCTCGTCCCGCTTCCCGGATCGTCACTCGTCCCGCTGTCTGGGGCGTTGCTTGTCCCACTTCCCGGATCGTTGCTCGTTCCGCTGTCTGGGGCGTTGCTTGTCCCACTTCCCGGATCGTTGCTCGTTCCGCTTTCTGGGTCGTTGGCCGCCCGGCTTGCTGCTCGATGGCTCACGTTGCTCGACGGGGCGTGGATCGTTGCGGTGGTCGTGGGGTGGCCAGGTCCGTTCGGCGGGATTGGGGTTGCCTCGTTGGTTGGTGGGGAGGCAGGGCGGCGGGAGCGGGAGGCCAGGCGGAGTAGGGACCAGGCGATGAGGGCGAGCACCAGGAGTGAGCCGATCTGGATCTCTCCTCGATAGGCGCTGCCTGTGCCCACGATGGACTGGAGCCAGCCCTGGACGAGCTTCCAGAACGAGGCGTGGGAGATCGACTTGCTGGTGCGCGTCATCGGGGCGATCGCTTCGGGGCCGACGATCGCGTACCCGATGATCACTACGGCGAGTGCGCAGGACGCCATGAGGGCCAGGCGGGCGGGGCGGCGGCGCAGCTCCCAGGCGGGACCGAGGGCGACCAGGCCGGCGTTGACCTTGATCGCCACTCCCAGCCCGAGCAGGACGCCGGAGCCTGCGGGGCGGCTTCTGGCCAGGAGGGCGGCGACCATGCAGGCGATGGCGAGCGTGTCCACGTGCATTCCTGCCACCAGTTGGTAGAGCAGGAGAGGGTTGGCCGTCCACAGGAGTGCGGCGCGCAGGCGTCTGGTCGGGTCGTCTCTGGTGAAACGGTCGATGAGCAGGGCCGTCACAATGAAGGCGGCGGCGTTGAACAGGGCCAGCACGAATATCGTCAGGCGGAGCGAGTCGCCGCCGATCCAGCTCGCCACCGCCTGCACGGCAGTGGCCACTGGGCCGTACACGCTCGGCTCCTCGCGCCATGGGTCCTCGACCGCGTCCGCGATGGGGTCGCCCGGCACGTCGACCGCGCCGTGGGTGTACGGGCTGAGGCCTAGCGTGACCATGCGGCCGTAGGCGGCGTAGTTGAGGTGGTCTCCGGAGCCGGACGGTGGCAGGAACGCCAGGATTGCGGCGGCTGCGCAGCCGATCAGGACGAGGAGGCGGGCGCTCGGTAGTGGCCAGCGCCTGCTGCTCGGCACGCCTGTTGGCGACCCGTTCGTCTTCGGCGGCCGTGCTGAACCATCTGCCCGTGCCGTATTAGCCCATCCCGTATTTGCCCGGGCTGCATCCGTCCCCGTTGTAGCCGCCGATGTTGCATCCGCCCCCGGCGTTCCCGCCCGTGGCACGTCCGTCGGCGCCCCAGCCGCCCCCGGTGTTCCCGGTGTTCCCGCTCCTTGCACATCCGCCTGCGTCGCGTCTGACCTCGTCGCATCTGGCCGTGTTGCGTTGGGCTGTGTTGCGTCGGGCTGTGGGGACGGGGTGTCCGCCGAGTTGGTGGGAGGTGGGGTCTGGGGGGTGGCTGTGGGTGGGTGGGGAAGGTCTGGGGGGCGGGTCAGGGTGAGGGCGGTCAGGAGGCCTAGGCCGCCCAGGATGATTGCGGCGGCGGCGAGGGCGATCACCAGGTATGGGTTGGGGTGGACGTCGAGAGAGTACGGCGGCTGCCAGCTCGGGCCGGTCAGCGCAGGCACCATCGGCGACGGGCCGAGGAGACCTATGGTGATCGTCAGCAGGATCGAGGCGCCGATCGCCGCCGTGGCCAGCCCGGCGAGCCGGCCCCGTGCCTTTTCGTGCCGCTTCTCCGAAGTCACCGGCAAATTCCAGCACACTCGTGGGGTGGCTTCGGCCGGGCGGAAGCTTCCTGTGGATAACGGGGATCGGGCTGAGGGCTCTGTGGATGGAGAAGGCCGCTGCCCTCGTGTGAGGAGGGAAACGGCCTCATGGTCGGTGCAAGGTGTGGAGATGGTCAGCGGTTGGGGCGGATTTTATGGAGGTTTTGGGCGATAAGCGGCTCTCTGGTGGCCAGGGCAAGCGCCACGTCCCGGAGTTGTATCGCTCGATGGAGCTGGGCCCGCCAGTCCGTGCCAGTGGCGCGGTGGGCCATGTCGACCTCGACCTCGACGATCCGGTACCCCTTGTGGAGCAGGTCGATCGTCAGCGCCGTCTCCACCCCGAACCCATGCGCCAGCGGACGGGCCGCCTCGAAGGCCGCTCTGGTGATGCAGCGCTGGCCGTTGAGCGGTTGGGCGGGGTCGAAGCCGGTGGCCCGGCGGATGCCTTCCTTCGACAGGCGTACGACCAGGCCGTGGCCGCCCAGCTTGACCCTGGTCGTGAAGACCGCGATGGTCATGTCGGCCTTGGCCGCGCGTACGGGCTCGATGAGGGGTGCGGCGGCGTGAGCCGTCTCGCCCAGGTCGGCGTCGAGGAAGAGCAGGTGGCGGGGGGTGGCGTCCTCGTCGAGGAGACGGACGGCCTCCGCTCCGGTCTCCATCGCGGCGGCCTTGCCCCTGTTACGGCTGTGGCGCACCACCCTGGCGCCGGCCGCGCGCGCCACCCTGCCGGTCTGATCCCTCGAACCGTCGTCCACGACCACGACCATGTCGACGCCGGGCAGGGCCGCGGCGGCCTTGACGGTGGCCGCGATGCGGTCGGCTTCGTTGGCGGCCGGGATGATGACCGCTGTGTCGCCGCTGGTGCTCACCGAGCGTCACCTCCGCACACGACGCTTTCGATTCTCCTCGGTCGAGCACCGGGATTGACGTCGGGACCGTGCCCCGGGACTCGACTCAGGTCGTTATTGACACCGTAGCCGACGCTCCGGTCACGGGCGGTCCCGCGTTGCCCGTCATCAGGCGGCTGATGCGGCTGCGATGTGCCGCGCAGGGCCGCATGCATCACGATCTCGTGCTGCGCCGCAGGCACGACCTCACGCACTTCCTTCTTGTGCAGGGGTGCGTTTGGTGACCGATGCGGCGTCGTGGCCAAAGGAGGGAGCGTTGCCGTCCTCCGCGTCTCATGCGCGGGCCGGGGTGCTGCCGACCCCGATGTCCTGTGCGCGGGCCTGATCGTCGCCACCCCGACCGTAGCCACCCCGGTCGTCCCGCGTGCAGGCCGGGGCGCTGTCGTCGCGGTCCTGTGCGTGGGCTGGGGCGCTGCTGTCCCGCATGTCGCGTGCGCCGGGCGGGGCGCTGCGGGCACGCAGGACATCTCGGCAGGTCGCGGTGCTGGTGTCCTGCGCGAGGCAGGGTCAGAGCGCAGTGCCGGTGTCCCGCGTGACGCGTCCTCGGGGCGCGGTGCGGGTGGCCGGTGTGGTGCATGCGCGAGTAGCGGCGCCGCTGTGCAGCGGGCCGCCCCTGCGGCCGGGGTCGAGGTGACCCCGTTCAGTACGTTCCCGGATCCGAGCACGGATCCCGTCATGACCCCTCGGTTATGAGGAACTCCTGCGGCACCTCGTCGTACACGGTGAACACCGAGTCGAGCCCGGTGACCTGCAGGATCTTGCGGACGGCGGGACGTGGAGCGGCCACGTCGAGCGCCCCTCCCTGTTCCTTCATCCGCTTGAGCGCTGAGAGCAGCACGTTCATCCCCGTGGAGTCGCAGAAATCCACGGCGGACATGTCGATGACCACTCGGCTGGGCCCCTCCTGCAGCAGCCGAGTGAACTCGGACTGCAGGTGAGGTGCCGTATAGAGGTCGATTTCTCCGGTGATGGCAACGAGTGCGCACCCGGCATGTGATCGAGTCGAGACCTTGAGCTCCACATGGGCAGGCTAGCGGCGCGGAGGCTTCCGGTCACGTTGTCACGCCGATAGGGCAACCACAGGTTTTTGTCCTCCGTTTGGGCTCCATGGAAACGGAGAGTACGCGAAGCTTGACAGCGTGACACCGGACACAGCACGGCTTCATGGTGAAGGAGGGGCTGGGGCACGACAGACGGGTCCCGCGACGATGAAAGCAGAGAAACCTGAAGACCCTCAGCGTCAAGGGCTCCGGGAGCGCCTGGAGAGCATCCTGATCCGCACGGAGAAGGCCACGTCATGGCATGAAGAAGCAGAACGCCTCCGCAGCCTGGTGAACCGCGAAGGCTATGTCCCCATCCGCACCAGGCTCGCGATCGAGGACCTCGACTTCCTGGGCGGTGCCCGCGCTGATCTGCTCAGGTTCCTGGAGCTCGGGCTGAGATTGCTCGATCTTCACCAGCCGAGGGACGCGGGGGGCATCACCAGCGACGCCGCCCATCCGATCCTGCGGTGCCGGAGCTGCATGTGGCGCTGGCCGTGCCCGACATTTCGCGCGATGTCGGAGTCGTTCGGCGGCTCAAGGGACACGGCGGAGCCGGAGCTCCCCGAAAGCGCCTGAGCGGCACGCCACCGCCACCTCCGCCATATCCGCCCTATCCGCCAAAAGCGCCCGAGCCGCCGTACCAAGAGCGAACGCCACATCAGGAGCGAGCGCCGTACCAGGAGCGAGCGCCATACCAAGAGCAAGCGCCGTACCAGGAGCAGGCGCCATACCAGGAGCAAGCGCCGCCGGGAGCGGTCAGCTGCCGACCAGGGGAAGCCGGATCTCGAACCGGCACCCCGGCCCGTCGTTGACCACCCCGATCACCCCGTCGTGCGCCTCCACGATGCCCTGCGCGATGGCCAGCCCGAGGCCGGCCCCGCCGTCAGCGGTGGGGGTGCGAGCGGCCTCCCCCCGGAAGGCGACCTCGAACACCCGGGGCAGGTCCTCCTCAGGAATCCCGCCACAACAGTCCGCGACCGACAGGCAGGCCATCCCCTCCTCATCCACCCCGGCCCGCAGCATCACGGTCCGGTCCGACGGCGTGTGCCGGATGGCGTTGACCACGAGGTTCCGAAGGGCCCGCCCCAACGCCCCCGCGTCGGCCTCCACCGGCAGGGACGCCGCCGCCTCCGCCGTGAGGACCACCCCCTTGGCCCTGGCCAGCGGTTCGGCGCCGGCGACCGTGTCGGCCACGAGGTCCGCCAGCCCGACGCGCGAACGCGACAGCCGCAGGGCCCCCGCGTGGATCCGCGACAGCTCGAACAGGTCGTCCACCATCGCCGAGAGCCGCTCCACCTCCAGCTTGATCTGCCCGTGGTAGCGCGCGACCGTCCGCGGATCCGACACCACCCCGTCCTCCAGGGCCTCGACCATGGCCCGCATCCCGGCCAGCGGCGTACGGAGGTCGTGGCTCACCCAGGCGACGAGCTCCCGCCGCGCCCCTTCGAGGGCCCGCTCCCGCGCGTACGCCTCCTCCAGGGTGTTCGCGATGGTCTGGAGCTCGGCCGGCAGCCCCCTCGGCGCGGTGAACGGCACGGCGCGCACGGCGTCCACCAGCCGCCGGCTCTCCGCGACCACCCGCCTGGCCAGCACGAACGCCACCCCGAGCCCCACCAGCCCGCCCACGGCCACCACGCTCAGCACGAAGTCCTTGACGGCCCCTTCGATGATCATCTTCATGATGATCGCCACGACCCCGGCCAGCGTGGCCGCCACGGCGACCACCACGACCACGGCCATCATCACCCCGATGGACCTGGTGCGCAGCCGCCACATCACCCCGATGCCCAGCAGCGCGACCACGAGCCCGAGCCCGGCCGCCACCGCCACGACCATGGGCAGCTCACTGGGCTGCGGCATCAGGAACCGCCCTCCATCGGCTCGTACCGGTATCCGACCCCCCACACCGTGACGATCCTGCGCGGCTCGGTCGGATCGGGCTCGATCTTCTCCCGCAACCGCCTGACGTGCACGGTCACGGTGGACGAGTCGCCGAACGACCACCCCCACACCTGGTTCAGCAGCGCGGAGCGGCTGAAGGCCTGCCGCGGATTGCGCATGAGGTGGGCCAGCAGATCGAACTCCCGCGCCGTCAACATCACCTCGTCCCCCCGCAGCCGGGCCTCGTGGGCCCCCACGTCCACCACCAGATCCCCGTCACGCAGCACCCCGGTGCCGCCGGTGACGGACGCCCCCCGCGCCCGCCGCAGCACCGACTGCACGCGCAGCGCGAGCTCGCGCGGGCTGAACGGCTTGGTCACGTAGTCGTCGGCCCCCGTCTCCAGCCCGACCACCCGGTCGATCTCCTCGCCGAGCGCGGTCAGCATGATCACCGGTACGGGCCAGCGCTCCCTGAGCTTCCTGCACACCTGCAGCCCGTCGAGCTTGGGCAGCATCAGGTCCAGCACCATGAGGTCGGGCGGATGGGCCAGCGCCCTGCGCAGCGCCTCCGCCCCGTCGCCGACGCATTCGACCTCGTGACCGTCGCGCTCCAGATAGCGCGCGACGACCTCGGAAACGGTCGGATCATCATCGACGACCAGGATGCGCGTGTTCACGACTTCACCGTACGACCGAAGAACGCCTGAGCGTCATGGACGTCATTGCTTCGTAAGCCTCGCGGATCACCCCCGGAGGACGTACGGTGGCTCCATGGGTAGAGTCGTGATGCTCGTGCTGGGGACCTTGCTGGGTCTCTTCGTGCTGTTCAACTTCCTGCTGCCGATGCTGGCAGGCCTGATCAAGATCGCTCTGATCATCGGAGTGGTCGCTCTGCTCGTCTTCGTCGCGGTCGCCGTGGTGGGCAAGTCCTCCCGATCGCATTGACGTTCTTCCTGTTCGACCCGTGGCTGGTCGGGATCACCATGGTGGCGATCCTGCTGCTGGCCACGTGGGCGGCCACGTTGCTGCCCATCCTCAGTGGGGAGCCGCCGAGCTTTCCGCTGAGTTACGCGCGCCGCATGGCCTTCCAGCGGCAGCGCGACCCGGACGCGGCCGGACGCGCGCGCCCACGAGCCCCTTAGGAACGCCCCGCTTCACCGTCAAGCGGGGCTCCTCGTACGAGTGAGCCCTTTCCCCGTCTCACTCCAGGTAGGGCTCATGATCGATTCTCTTGTCACGTTCGTCATCAGCATGTCCGGGGGCAGCGCGGCGCTCGGCATCGTGCTGTTCACCCTGGCCGTACGACTCCTGCTGCTGCCTCTGAACGCACGCCAGTCGCGCACGATGAAGATCCGCGAGCGACTCGCCCCCAAGCTGCGCGAGCTACGGAAGCGGTACGCGCGCAACCCCGAGCGCCTGGCCAGGGAGACCTCCGCGCTCTACGCCAAGGAAGGCAGCTCGCCGTTCGCCGGGATCATGCCGATGCTGGCCCAGCTTCCGTTCATGTGGCTGATGTTCCGGGTGGCCACGCATCCGACCGCTTTGGCCGGGCAGACCCTTTTCGGCGCCCCACTGGGCCAGCAGGTGGCCGGCGTTGTGGCCAATTTCGGTCTGGTCAGCGCGCCGGTTTTGGTCTTTGTTGCGGTCATTGCGCTGGTCGCGGTGGTGGCGTGGTTCTCCGCCAGGAACATCAAGGTGACCGAGGATCAGCCGGACTGGCTCAAGCGGATCCTCCCGTGGATGCCGTACGGCTCCGTGCTGGCCGCGCTGGTGCTGCCGCTCGCGGCCGGGCTCTACCTGCTCGTGTCCATGGCGTGGGCCACGAGCGAGCGGGCGGTGCTGGCTAGCCGGCCTCTCTGAGGGCTGTGACCTGCCCGTTCAGCGACGCGCGAGGAGCGGGCAGGATGGCCCACACCGTGGTCGTGTCGCCGTCGTGCCGGACCCCCCAGCTCTCCGCCACGTACTCCACGATGCCGAGCCCCCGGCCCCCGAGCGACGACAGGGTCGGGCGGCCCGCCCGCGGCTCGGTCGCCGCACCCCCGTCGCTCACCGCCACCTCGATGTGATCGTCACTCCGCAGCCACGCCACTCTCACCATCCCCGACGGAAGCGGGTGCGCGTGCCTCAACGCGTTGCTCAGCAGCTCGCTCACCACGAGCACCGCGTCGTCGATCGCGGCCGTAAAAACCCCGCTGTCCTGCAGCTCAGTGCTCAGGCGCTGGCGGGCAACGGCGACGCTGGACGGCGCGTACGGCAGCAGCACCACGCTTGACACACCCACCTCCCCGTTCCCTGTGCCCCCCGCGGGAACACTCCCCGGTACGACCGAAATGCCCCGTTACTCAATCCCAGAAACCGCATCTCGATCACAGCTTGTACACATTGGACGATAGATCAGCTCAACTGTGACCACCTCGTTACCGCCTCGGTGTGTCGGATCCGATAGGGGAAACTAGGCCCGAAAAGCCCCTCGCAGTTCGAGACGCATCCGTGTGCCGCCTCCGGGTCTCGGATGGGCGCTCACGTCTCCGCCTTGTGCTCTGGCGAGGCTGCGGACTATGTAGAGTCCGAGCCCCACTCCACCAAACCGTCTCCGGTCGCCGCTGTCCACCTGGACAAACCTCTCAAAGATCCGCTCCCGGTCAGTCGGGGCGATACCCACCCCTTCGTCGTCGACGACCACGACGACGTTGTCGGCCTCGGACCACGCCTCCACGCTGATCAATCCGCCCTTGGGCGAGTACTTGAACGCGTTCTCCAGCAACTGCCCCAGCACGATCTCCGTGGCCAGCGCGTCTCCCAGCACGTTCGGCAACCCGTCCGGGATGACCACCTCGACCCGGTGCTTGTCCGACAGCGCGGGCAGCCCGAGCGTGGCCGTGTCGATCCGCTCGGCCAGGTCGAACTCCTCGATCCGCACCTTGAGCTCGTCCGCCCCCGCCCTGGCCCCGAGGAGCAGGTGGTCCATCAGCTCGCCCAGCGACCTGGACCGCTCGGCGATCGTGTGCACGGCCGAGCGGCGTTCGGGGTCGCTCATCTTGTCCCAGCGCCTGTCCAGCGTGCTGGCGAACCCGCGCACGATCGTGATCGGCGTGCGCAGCTCGTGGCTGGTCGTGGCCAGGAACAGGTCCTTGGCCTCCTCCAGTTCCTTGGCCGTGGTCACGTCGCGGAAGTCGATGACCACCTCGCCGGTCTCGTCGATCTGCGCGCTCACGACGTCCAGCCACCGCCCGTTCTCCATCTGGAACGTGACCTTCTCGCCCGGCTTGGGCAGCGGGAACGGCGGCGGCCCGCCGATGACCGTCTCGGCCGGGAACGCGGTGAGGTCGGCGGCGGCCGGGTTCCAGCGGACGACCCGCCCCGATCCGTCGAGCACGGCGATGCCGTCGGCGCTGGCGTCGAAGACGGCCTGCTCGTGCGCCCGCTGCCGCACCGCCTCCTGGTAGGCCACCGCGTTGCCGACGGCGATGCCCGCATGGCCGGCCAGCAGCTCCAGCAGCTCCAGTTCGAGGTGTCCCGGTGTGCTCTGGGCGAACAGCGCGTACAGGGCCCCGTACGGGCGCCCGCCGACGGCCGCCAGGCCCAGCGCGATCGTGTGCAGCCCGTTCAGCCGGGCCCACACCAGGTCCTCCAGCCCGTTCGACTCCAGCATGACGGTCTTGCCGGTGCGTAAGAGCTTGTCGACCAGGCTCGTGCGCAGGTCGCTGGTGGTGCCCCTGATGGCCGCCGGCAGCTCGTACGTGCTGACCAGCCGTAACCGCTCGCCCTCGATCAGCACGAACCCGCCCGCGTCCGCCCCGGTGAGCTCCGTGAGGCTGGCCGAGATCCGGTCGAGCACGGCCGACAGCTCCAGCTCGGAGTTGATGTCGCCGACCACGTCGGTGAGCCGGCGCACCAGCCTGGCCCGCCGCGCCATGCGGTCCCTGGCCACCGCGTCGGCCCGCGCCAGGTGGTGCACGCAGACGTACCCGGCCACGGAGCTGCCCAGGCGCAGCGCGCTGATGTCGACGCGCACATCGAGCAGGGTCCCGTCGCCGCGTAAACGTTTGGTGCGGACCGAGACCTGGCCGCCGGTGCGCACGCGTTCGAGCGCGGCGTTGTGCTCGGCGGTCAGCTCGCTCGGCACGATCGGCGCCCGGCGCCCGAGCATCTCCTCCGCCGTCCACCCGAACAGCCGCTCGGCCGCCTCGTTCCAGACCAGTACGCTCTGATCCCGGTCGACGACCACGACGGCGTTGGGCGAACCGGCGAGGGCAGCACGAGCGATCTCGTCGTCACTACCGGCCCATTCGTCCCCCACTACTCCATAGTGCACGTGGCGTGGTGAGTGCGTCGGGCGATCCGTCCGATACGCTGCGGGCACGGTGATTCTCGGCGGGTGGGGAGGGTGGTGGCATGTCGAGCGGCGATCTCGATGCCCTGTTGCGTGTGACCTCCAGCACCTATCGAGGTGAGACGCATCCTGACGTCGCGTTCGGCACCTATGACGGGGCCGTCGGCAGGCTGGTGCTCGCGGTGACCGGCAAGGGGGTCGCGGCGTGCAGCTTCGAGCCGGAAAACGCCGTGTACGAGCTGGTCACAAGGCATGTGGGCACGTTCATCGGGCCGGACCCGAGCCGGCTCGACCCGGTGCGCAGAGAGTTGGACGCCTACTTCTCCGGCCGCCTGCGCGCGTTCACCACGCCCGTCGATCTCGTGCTGGCGACGTCTTTCGCCCGTACGGTGCTGCAGAAGACGATCGCGGTCCCGTACGGCACCACCACGACGCTGGAGGAGATCGGCGCGAGCATCGGCCGGCCGCGCGCGCTGCGGGCGATCGGCAACGCGCTGGCCTCCAACCCGGTGAGCGTGATCGTGCCGTGCCACCGGGTGGTGCGCGAGGACGGCGCGCTCGGCGACTACGCGGGCGGCGCGGCGGCCAAGCAGCACCTGCTCAACGTCGAAAAGCGCGCGTCGACCAGCCGATCAGCAGGGTGACCAGCGCGGCGACGATGGCCGCGCCGAGCGCCCCGTTCATCCACGGCTGCCGGGTGAAGCCGATGGCCTCGCGGACCGACTGCCAGAAGGCCCCCCACGGCGTGTCCGGGGGCGTGGCGGTCGCCAGCCAGTACGCCACGAAGCCGAGGGCCCACGGCACCAGCCTCGACCAGCGTGAGGGCGCGTCCTCCGCGGTGTTCCAGCCGCGCGAGCCGCCGAGCACGAAGTAGTCCACTGCCAGCACCGCGAACATCGGCACGAAGATCGCCCCGATCACCCCCAGGAACGCCCCGTACGAGTTGACGTCCACGACCAGGGCGATAGCGACGCTCAGCACGCCGATGGCGATGGAGAAGACGCGCCGGTCCACCCGCGGCATCAGGTTCTGCAGCGAGACCGTGGTGGAGTAGACGTTGGCGAACGACTGGTCGGTCTCACGCAGCACCAGGATCGCGAAGAACAGCGCGCCCAGCGGCACCGCCACGAACGGGCCGAACACCGACGTCGGATCGGCCGCCACCTTGTCCGCCCCCGCCAGGGCCACCGCGAACACGCCCAGGCCCAGGCAGGCCACCTGAGCCAGCGTGTAGCCGCCGACCACGCCGGTGAACGCGGCCCTGCTCGACCTGGAGTGCCGGGCGAAGTCGGCCGCCATCGGCACCCACGACACCGACAGCGCGATCACGTAGTCCACGGCCGGGGCGAACGCCGTCCAGGACCCGCCGGTGTGCGCGGGCGCCCTGGTCAGGAAGAACCAGGCGAACCACACCATCGACACGACCACGCCGATGGTGACGTACCGCCGCAGCAGCCTGACGGACCCGAGCGGCCAGATCGTGAGCGCCGTGGTCAGCACCCCCGCCGCGATCACCCACGCCTGGTACGGCACGGCGCCGAAGATCGCGCTGGCCGCCTTGGCGATCACCCACAGCTCGAACGCGGCCCAGCCGAGCATCTGGACGATGTTCAGGATCGTGGGGACGTACGAGATCTTCGCCCCGAACAGGCCCCGCAGCAGCACCATCGCGGGCTGCCCCGTCCGGGTGCCGGGCACGGCGGACAGGCCCACCATGGCGGTGCCGATCAGGCTGCCGACCACGGTCGCCAGGAGCGCGGCGGCCAGGCTGAGCGGAGCGTTGTCCAAGGGGTTGAGCAGGAGGGACGCCCCGGAGAAGCCCAGGAGGCTGACTCCGAGGTTCGCCCAGAGCGCGCCCTGGTCGAGCACGCCCAGGGTCTTCGGCGGCCGGCCTTCAAGAGTCAGCGGAACTTCGTCGACGACATGCGTCATCGCGCACTCCCTACGCCGGCATTACCCGGACAGGTTCAGGCGGTCGGCAGCGGATCTGTGGCTGCCCTCTCAGCCCGGCGAAACCCCGAGCTCCCGCGACAATCTGCAGTTGGCGCCCTCATCATGCCTTAATGACGGCGAAACCGCCACAGTGGGGCCTTCACCAAGATTTCACGCCACGAACGGCTGCCGCCCGGTCTCGCTGACCATCGGGCGGCGCGCGAACTCCCACGACTGCATGCCGCCGCCGACGTTGACGGCGTCGCGCCCCAGCTGGTTGAGCCAGGCCGCGACCTGCAGGGACCGGCCGCCCACCCGGCAGACGACGTAGACCGTGCGGTCGCCGGGCACCTCCTCGACCCGCCCTTGAATCTGGGTCATGGGGATGTGCACGGCCTCCGGGGCGTGCCCAGCGACCCATTCGTCCTGCTCACGGACGTCGAGCAGGTAAGCGTCTGCGGGAACGGCACTGGCCTCTATCTCAGGAACGGTCATGACTCCATCATCTCGCGCCTGGCGTCGTAGGCCGCACGCGCCGCGGCGATCTCCTCCTGGTGCGCCTCCGTCCAGGTGACCAGCGACTTGATGGTCTCGTGCAGCGTGCGGCCGAGCGGCGTGAGCGCGTAGTCCACCCTGGGCGGCACGACGGGGTGGACCTTACGGCTGACGAGACCGTCGCGTTCGAGCTGGCGCAGGGTCACGCTGAGCATGCGCTGGCTGACGCCGTCGATCTCGCGGCGGAGCTGGGTGAAGCGCAGGCTCTGGCAGTCGAGCAGGGCGATCACGAGCAGCGACCACTTGTCGGCGATGCGGTCGAGGATCTGGCGCACCTCGCAGTCCTCGCGGGTGTCCCACTGCCGCACGTCGTAGTCGTCGAGCGGTTCCGAAGTGCCTTCTTCCTCGGACTTCATTTGAGAAGGCGGGACAGGCGGCGGTCGGCGAGGGGCTTGCCGCCGGTCTGGCAGGTGGGGCAGTACTGCAGCGAGGAGTCCGCGAAGGACACCTCCCGGATCGTGTCGCCGCAGACGTCGCACGGCTGCCCCGTGCGGTTGTGGACCCGCAGCCCCGACTTCTTCTCCGCCTTGAGGTCCTTGGCCGCCAGCCCGTGCGCCCGCTCCACCGCCTCCCCCAGGGTGGTGACGATGGCCTCGTGCAGGTCGGCGATCTGCGCGTCCGTCAGCGTGGCCGCGATCTTGAACGGGGACATCTTCGCCGCGTGCAGCACCTCGTCCGAGTACGCGTTCCCGATGCCGGCGATGATCTTCTGGTCGCGCAGCAGCCCCTTGATCTGGGTGCGGCTGCCGCCCAGGATGCGTTTGAGCGCGTCGACGGTGAAGGACTCGTCGAGGGGGTCGGGGCCGAGGGCGGCGATGCCGGGGACCTCGTCCGGATTTTTGGTGACATAGACGGCAAGGCGCTTCTGCGTCCCCGCCTCCGTCAGCTCGAACCCGGGCGCCAGGCCCTCCTCATCGGGCGCCAGCCGGACGCGTACGGCGAGCGGGCCCTTGCCCGGGCGCACCGGCTTGGCGCCCGACAGGTCGTCGCGCCAGCGCAGCCACCCCGCCCGGGCCAGGTGGATGACCAGGTGGAGGCCGTCGCAGTCGAGGTCGAGGAACTTGCCGTGCCTGGCCACGCCGGTGATCGTCAGCCCACCGAGCGCGGTCACGGGCGGGTCGAACGTCTTGAGCGCCTGGAAGGCCACCACGTCGACCCCCACGACCGTGCGGCCCACGGCCCGCTCGCGCAGGAAGTGGGTGAGCGACTCCACTTCGGGTAGTTCCGGCATGCCACCAGGGTACGTGCGCGCCCCGACCGTCCACAGCCTGTGGACGGCTACGGCACGCTCCAGAAGGCCAGCTCGTGCGCCATCCCCTCGGCGAACAGCGCCTCGGCCCGCGCCGGGTCCGGACCGGCCTCGTCGATCATCTGCGCGATCCGCTCGGTGAGCGCCGCGAACCCGGGATCGGCGTACGTGTCCACCCACGCCCGATACCTCGGCTCAGCAGGCGGATTCTCCGCCAATATCCGTCCAAGACTCGAATATCCCCACATGCAGGGATAGAGCGCGGCCAGCCCCTCCCCATAGGACGCCGCCGACTCCAGCAGGAACGCCGTGTACGCCGCGCACGCCGGCCCCTTCACCGCCCCCTCCAGATCGGCGCCGAACCCGGCCGACAGCGACCTGTGCAGGCTCAGCTCGTCGTGGTACGTGGTGTGCGCCAGGTCCACCAGGTCACCCAGATGCCCGGCGGGCGCCTGCCAGGCCAGCCGCGCGAACACCCGTACGTAGTCGAGCAGGAACAGGTAGTCCTGCTCCAGCCACGACCTGAACACCGGCTCGGGCAGGTCGCCACGCGCGATGCCGGCCACGGTGGGATGGTCGAGCTGCGCCCGGAGCAGCGGGCGGCCGACGGCGTGCAACTTCTCCGAGATGGTCATGGCTGGGAGGTTAGTGTCGAAGCATGACTAGCTGCGCTAGTTGTTGCCGGTGTCGAGGACGTCCTTGGGCACCGGCTTGTCCTCCTTCAGGGCATTGAAGAGGGCCAGCGCCTTGGGGCGGTCCGACTTGATCGCTTCGCCGCCGTCCGCGAGCCGCTCGGTGCCGCCGAACGGGACCACCGTCGTCACGGGGCTGTCGCCCATCGCCAGCCCCAGCGACAGCAGGTCGAACGCGCCCGTCCCCCCGTCGACCGAGACCGCGTCGGTGGCGCTCATCGCCAGCGGGATCGACGTGAACGGGTTGATCAGCACTCCGGGGCTGGCCGCCTTCTTCACGACCGCGCCCAGGAACTGCCGCTGCCGCTTGGTCCGCTCGAAGTCGGGCAGCGCGCCGCCCTTGCGGGTCCGTACGTATCCCAGGGCCTGGGCGCCGTTGAGCACCTGGGTGCCCTTCTTCAGCTTGAGCCCGGCCTTGGGGTCGTCCACGGCGGCCCGTACGTTGATCTCGACGCCTCCGATGGCGTCGACGATGTCGACGAACCCGGCGAACCCGATCTCCATGTAGTGGTCGATGTGCACGCCCGTGACCGTCTCAATGGTGCGGACCAGCAGCTGCGGCCCGCCGTTGTAAGCGGCGTTGAGCTTGTCGCGCCTCTTGCCCGGGATGTCGACGGCCAGGTCGCGCGGCAGGCTGACCAGCGTCGGCTTGTCACTGCCCTCGGGGATGTGCAGCAGCATCATCGAGTCCGTACGCTGCCCGACCGCCTGGCCCGTGCGCAGCTTCTTGCGCTCGGCGGCCGACAGGCCCTTGCGGCTGTCGGAGCCGACGAGCAGCCAGTTGGTGCCGGGGGTGTCGGCGACACGGCCCTGATAGTCGTCGAGCACGCCCTCGATGCCGTTGATCCTGGAGTTGATCCAGAAGAACATGCCCACGCCCGCCACCAGCAGCACGACCAGGAACCCGGCGACGATCGTCAGGATGGTCCTGCCGGACACCCGCCTGCGGGGCTTGGCCGGGTCCGAGGGCTCGCGCCCCGGCCGGAGCGGCTTCACCGGACTGCTGCCGGAGCGCGCCTTGCCGTACACGCGTGAACGCCCCTGGCGCGGCTCCTCCGGGCCGGACCCGGGAGAGGCGGCGCCTGACCCCGGCTCGGGGTACTGCGAGGCCGCAGGGAGCTTGTGCGTCGGCGCGCCCGGCCCCCCGGCCGGCCCCCCGGCCGGCCCCCCGGCCGGCGCGGACGGGACCTGGTGGGCCGGTGCACCCCCGGCGCGCAGGCCGTCACCCGGCCTCGGTGGCAGCGGGCGGCCGTCGCCTGGCGAGCGCATGGCCCGCGTCCGGTCGTCCTCAGACACTTCGCCTTCTTCCCCTCGGTTTGTCATAAACGCTACGTCGAACCCCCCAGCAGTGAAGACACTCGGCCAAGGTTTTCCCAGGGAAAAGTACTCAGAACCAGCGAATAGTCACCGCGGAAACATAGATGCCAACCGCATCGTTACGGTTATGGACGACCTCTATCGAAGGGAAGATCGTGTCCGCTCCGGACCCGTGGAGTCTTTGCCCGTGCGCCAGCACGGGTTCCTCTGAGAGCTCACCATGGTGAGCGCCTATCTGGGCCTGCTGGCCCTCATCCTCCTCACGGCGGCGACCGGCTACTTCGTCGCCCAGGAGTTCGCCTTCGTGGCCGTCGACCGCGCTCTCCTCCGCGAGCAGGCCGCGGCGGGGGACCCTGCCGCCGAAAAGGCGCTCCAGGTCACGTCCCGCCTCTCGTTCATGCTCTCCGGGGCCCAGCTCGGCATCACCGTGACCGCGCTGCTGGTCGGCTTCCTGGCCGAGCCCGCGATCTCCACGATCGTACGACCATGGCTGGCGGACACCGGACTGTCCGCCACCATGATCACCGGACTCTCGGTCGCCATCGGCGTCTTCGTGGCGACCGTCGTCCAGATGGTCCTGGGCGAGCTCGCGCCCAAGAACCTGGGCATCGCCAGACCGGAGCCGGTGGCCAAGTTCCTGGCGAGCTCGACGCTGGCATACCTGGCGGTGGTGGGCCCGGTGGTCAAGCTGTTCGACTCGGCGGCGACGGGCCTGCTCAGGCGCGTGGGCATCGAGCCGGTGGAGGAAGTGGAGCACGGCGCGACGCCGGAGGAGCTCTCCCGCATCATCGAGGAGTCGACCATGGCGGGCGAACTCCCGCCGAGACTCTCCGACCTGCTGGAACGGGCTCTGGAGTTCGGCGACCGCACGGCGGAGGAGATCATGGTCCCGCGCCCGCGCGTGGTGGTGCTGCGTTCCGAGCAGCCCGTCTCGGACCTGATCGAGATCATGCGCAGCTGCGGCCACTCCCGCTACCCGGTGCTCAACGAGGACGGCGACGTCACAGGCGTGACGGGCGTGAGAGAGCTCCTCGCGTCAGGTCTGCAGGACGGCCGGATATCAGACGTCACCCGCCCGGCCCTGCTCGTCCCGGACTCGGTCCCGCTCCCCGCGGTGCTCGACCGGATGCGCGTGGCCAAGGACGACATCGCCTGCGTCATCGACGAGTACGGCGGCCTGGCCGGCGTGATCACGGTGGAGGACCTGGCCGAGGAGCTGGTCGGCGAGCTGGTCGACGAGAACGACCCGGAGCCGGCCGGCGTGGTGGAGCACCCTGGCGGCATCTGGGAGGTCCCGGGCCGGCTGCGGCTGGACGAGGTCGAGCGCGCCACGGGCGTCGCGCTCCCCGAGAGCGACGACTACGACACCCTCGCGGGCCTCGTGCTGGCCAAGCTGGGCAGGATGCCGGACGAGGGCGACACGGTGACGGTGCCGGTCGAACAGGACACCGACCCCTTCACAGAGGACGAGCAGGAACACCTGGCAGAGCTGACAGTGATATCCCTCAACCGCAGAGTGCCCGAGTGGGTCCGCGTGGCCCCCGTCCAGCACGCGGAGGCGGCACGATGACCATGCTCCTCATCAGCCTCGCGCTGCTGGCCTTCAACGCTCTGTTCGTGGCCGCGGAGTTCGCCTTCGTCTCCGCCCGGCGCCACCGCCTGGAGGAGATAGCCTCCCGCAACAACCGCCTGATCAGGCTGACGGCCAGGTCGGCGGTCGGGGGCACCAAGCAGCTGTCCCTCATGCTGGCGGGCGCCCAGCTGGGCATCACGCTGTGCACCCTGGGCCTCGGCCAGGTGACGGAGCCGGCGATCGAGCACGCCCTGGAGCCGGTCTTCGGCGCGCTCGGCGTACCGGAGGGCCTGCGCCTGCCCATCGCGCTGACGATCGCCCTGGCCCTGGTGACCTTCCTCCACATGGTGGTGGGCGAGATGGCGCCGAAGTCGTGGGCCCTGACCCACCCGGAGCGCTCGGCCCTGCTGCTGACCCTCCCCTTCCGGGCCTTCACCTGGGTGATGCGCCCGCTCCTGTCGACCCTGAACGGCCTGACCAACCTCATCCTGCGCCTGTTCGGGGTCCAGCCCAAGGACGAGCTGGCCACGACCAGAACCCCCCGCCAGCTGGCCCTGCTGGTGGGCGAGTCGGGCCGCATGGGCCTCCTGGACCGCGACGAGCACGACCTCCTGACCCGCGCCCTGCGCCTGGACGACGAAGGCATAGAACGCCTCATGGTCCCGATCGACAAGGCGGTGATGGTCCCGCCGACGGCGAACGCGACCGAGATCAGAGCGGCAGCGGCCAAGAGCGGCCACCTGAGACTCCTGGTAGGCACCCCGGGCGACGTAAGAGGCGCACTCCACGCAAGAGACGCCCTCCTACAGCCCACGAGCAAGGCAGAGAACCTGTGCCGCCCCCTGCCGAAGCTCCCCTGCATCACCCAGGTCCCTGAGGCGGTGACAGCCCTCCAGGAGGCCCGAGCCCACTTGACCCTGGTGACGGCTCAGGCAGGCGACGTCATCGGCATGGTGAGCCTCACAGACCTCCTGGGCGAACTCCTCGACACCAGAACCCTCGCATCTGTGACGTAAAACACACCGACAAGTCATACGAAAGCAGCCTGCAACCAAACGGGCGTACCGTCAAAACACGGCACGCCCGTTACCAACAGGTTCTTGAAAAGAGAGACCGACCCTCTTGCGATCCAGCAAACACTTCGCCAATGTGGGTCTGCCATGAGACACGAAAGCCGGCGCAACGATGGAGGGTCTGGGAGATCTCTCCCAGACAGGGGGTCCCGGGGGGACTCCCCCGGAAAACGCTGGGGGTCCGGGGGTCATCCCCCGGGCGAAATGACGAGGGGACCCGAGGGAGCAAACCTGAAAGGTTTGCGACCAGGAGTCCCCAGTCACCGAGTGGGCGAGGAGGGATTTGAACCCTCACGTCCTTTCGGACACACGGACCTGAACCGTGCGCGTCTGCCGTTCCGCCACCCGCCCTTGTGGGTGCGGAAAGAACACTAGCACGGAACAGCCACTGGTACTGAACCCGGATACGATCGCATAAGACACGGGAGCGGAGGAGCTGGGCGCGACAGCCGACGAGCGCCAGGGATGCCGTGACGTGGAACGAGCGGGAACCGGGCGCCGGACGCGTCTGGGGGCCGCGATCATATGCACGGAGGAAGGGAGGTACCCGGTGGGAGTCCTTCAGCGCTTCGAGCGAAGGCTCGAAGGCTTGGTTGAGGGGGCCTTTGCGCGGGCGTTCAAATCTGACCTTCAGCCGGTCGAGGTCGCCAGCGCGGTTCAGCGGGAGATGGATGAGCGTGCGGCGATCGTCGCTCAGGGTCGAACGCTCGTGCCCAACGACTTCGTGGTTGAACTGTCCACGACCGACAGCGAACGGCTTGAGGTCTACGCCGACAGCATCAGTCACGAGCTGGCCAACCTCGCCAGGGAGTACGCCAAGGAACAGGGCTACTCCTTTGTGGGACCGGTCCGGGTCCGCTTCGAGACCGCCGGCGATCTGGCTGTGGGGCTGTTCCGCATCAGATCCGGCGTCATCCGTGGCGCGACGGTCGAGCAGGACGAGATTCGCCAGCCGGCGAGCGACCTGCCTCCGTCGAGGCCTAACGCGTTCAACGGGCGGCCCAGGCTGCTCGTCTCCACTCAGGACGACCCGCAGGGCGACCGTTCCTACGAGCTCACCACTCCGGTGACCTTGCTCGGCAGGGGCACCGACTGCGATCTTCGTCTGGTCGATCCGGGTGTCTCGCGGCACCACGCGGAGTTGCGGGTCGAGGGCCAGACTGTGGCCCTCGTCGATCTCGGGTCCACCAACGGCACTTTCGTCAACGGCCAGCCGGTACGCAGGATCGAGCTCCAGAACGGCACGCGAGTGACGTTGGGGCGCACGACTCTGGTGTTCCGGCGCGATTAGGGGTAGACAAGCGGTCCATGTCCGAGCTCACGCTGCTGCTGATCCGGCTCGCCTTCCTGGCGGTGCTGTGGTTCTTCGTCATTGCCGCAGTCGGCGTGATCCGGACTGACTTGTTCGGTTCACGCACTGCTCCCGCGGGCCCACGCAAAGGCGTGAAACCCGCCAAACCCGTGGCCAAGCCCAAGAGCAAAAAGGGCGAGCCACGCCAGCTCATCGTTACCGGTGGCCCCTTGCAGGGCACCACCATTAATCTCACGGAGACGCCCATCACCATAGGCCGGGCCAATGACGCCACGCTGGTAGTCACCGACGACTACGCTTCCAGCCGGCATGCCCGGCTCTTTCCCCAGGACGGTCAATGGATCGTGGAAGATCTTGGGTCCACCAACGGCACGTATCTCGACCGCTCGAAAGTCACCCGCCCGACCCCGGTGCCGCTCGGTGTTCCGATCCGCGTCGGCAAAACAGTCATTGAATTGCGCAAATGACCATCGCACTCCGCTACGCCGCCCGCTCGGACGTCGGCCTCCTCCGCGAAGGGAACGAGGACTCGGCGTACGCTAGCGGCCGCCTGCTCGCCGTCGCAGACGGCATGGGCGGGCACGCACACGGCGAGGTGGCGAGCTCAGTCGCCATCGCCGCCATGGCCTCTCTGGAAGAGGCCCAACAGGGGGGTGACCTGCTCAACACCATCGAGGCAGCGGTACGCGACGCCAATCGCAAGCTGCACGAAATGGTGGGGCGGGATCCCAGCCTCAAAGGCATGGGCACGACTCTGACGGCCATGCTCTGGCACGGCACCCAGGTCGCACTGGTGCACGTCGGCGACTCGCGCGCCTACCTGCTCAGGCGTGGGGAGCTCTACCAGATCACCCATGACCACACGCTGGTGCAGCAGCTCGTCGACGACGGGCGCATCACGCCGGAAGAGGCGGCCACGCATCCGCAGCGCTCGATCCTGCTGCGCGCGCTCGACGGCAGCGGTGAGGTCGATCCCGACCTGACGCTGCGCGAGGCGCAGGTGGGCGACCGCTACCTGCTGTGTTCCGACGGCCTGTCCGGCGTGGTGAGCGCGGAGACGCTGCACGCCACGCTCACCAACATCGACGACCCGGAAGAGGTCGTTCGCCAGCTCATCGACCTGGCGAACCGCGGTGGCGGGCCCGACAACATCACGTGCGTGCTGGCCGACGTGCTGGACCTCACCGATGGGCAGCAGGTGCCCGCCGAGGCCGCCGTCGTCGGCGCCGCGGGCATGAACCGGCTGCACGGCAACCCTCAGGAGACCCAGCCGGGGCGAGCCCACGCGGTGACCGCGCCCCAGCCGGTGTTCACGGACGACGACTTCGATGAGCCGGTCGCCGAGGCGCCCCGGCGCAAGCGCCGTCGTATGTGGCCCGTGCTGGTCACCGTGTTCGGCATAGGCGCCGTCGCCATCGGCGTCGGCGGCTATTTCGGGTATCAGTGGACCCAGGACCAGTTCTTCGTCGGCGCTAGGGGCGACGAGGTGGTCGTGTTCCGGGGGATCCAGAGAGAGCTGGGTCCCTTCCAGCTCTTCGAGGTCTCCAAAGCCACGGGCCGGCAGCTCTCCCAGCTGTCCGAGGCCGACCAGGCACTGATCAAGGGCGGCATCCCGGTCACCGACGTCGACGAAGGCATGACGAGGATCAACGCTTTGAAGTTCGCCCAGGGCGAGAAGGAAGCCAGCGACACCCCCGCCGCGACCGCCAGCTCGTCGCCCACGCCATCCGTGAGCGCGACCAAGACGAAGCAACGGTAAATGAGCGAAGTCGCAGACTCCCCCGTCCCTATGCCGGCCAAGCGCCGCATGGCTCAGCTCGTCATGCTCGCTCTCGCGGTGCTGATCGTCATGGGGGCCTATGCCAACGTGGGCCTGGCGGTGAACGACCAGATCCCCGCGGGCATGCTGGCGTACGGACTGGGCCTGGGCGGCCTGATGCTGGCCGCCTATCTCGTCCTGGCGAAGTTCGCGCCCTGGGCCGACCCGCTGATCCTGCCGCTGGTGACCCTCATCAACGGTCTCGGCCTGGTGATGATCTACCGGCTCGAGGCCGCCAAGATGGGCGGCGCGTCCACCACCAACCAGATCATGTGGACGGGCCTCGGCGTCGTCATGTTCTCGATCACCCTGATCGTGCTGCGTGACCACCGCATGCTCCAGCGCCTCACCTACACCGCGGGCGCCATCGGCCTGGTCCTGCTCGCCATCCCCGCGCTGCTGCCCAGCAGCCTCAGCGAGGTACAGGGCGCCAAGATCTGGATCCGCATCGGCGGCTTCTCCATCCAGCCGGGCGAGTTCGCCAAGCTGGCGCTGGTCGTCTTCTTCGCCGGCTATCTGGTGGCCAAGCGCGACGTGCTGGCGCTGGCCGGGCGGCGGCTGCTCTTCATCGACCTGCCCAGGGCCAGGGACCTCGGCCCCGTCCTCATCACCTGGGGGCTCAGCCTGCTCGTCCTGGTCTTCGAGAAGGACCTGGGCACCTCGCTGCTGCTGTTCGGCACGTTCATCGCGATGCTCTACATCGCGACCCAGCGCACCTCGTGGGTGCTGATCGGCGTGCTCCTGTTCGTCGGCGGCGCCTTCCTCGCCGGCCAGGTCTTCGACCACGTCGGCGCCCGCTTCGACGCCTGGCTCGATCCGAGCAACCCGATCTACTACGGCAACGACCCCGTCTGCCTGGAGGATCCGCCGGGCGACTCGATGTGCAGCAAGAGCTTCCAGATCATGCAGGGCATGTTCGGGTTCGGCGCGGGCGGCATCCTGGGCACGGGGCTGGGCCAGGGCAACCCCCAGCTGATCCCGCTGTCGTTCTCCGACTTCATCTTCGCCGCGACCGGCGAGGAGCTGGGCCTGACCGGCCTGATGGCGCTGCTCATGATGTACGCCCTGCTGGTCGAGCGCGGCCTGCGCACCTCGCTGGCGGCCCGCGACCCGTTCTCCAAGCTGCTGGCGGGCGGCCTGTCGTTCATCCTCGCCTGGCAGGTCTTCATCATCGTCGGCGGTGTGACGAACCTCATCCCCCTGACCGGCCTGGTCACCCCGTTCATGTCCCAGGGTGGCTCGGCGTTGCTGGCTAACTGGATCCTTATCGCGCTATTGGTACGCATGTCAGACGCGGCGCGGCGGCCTCCGCCCCAGGCGATCCAGAACGAAGGACTGACGCAGGTGTTCCAGCGATGAACAGCACTCTGAAGCGCGTAGCCGTGGCCTGCCTGGCCATGTTCGCGCTCCTGATGATCAACGTGAACTACCTGCAGGCCGTGAAAGCGGAGGGCCTGCGCGGCGACGCCCGCAACACCCGCAACTTCTACGACCGCTACGCCATCGAGCGCGGCCGCATCACGGCGGGCGGCAAGGTGCTCGCGCAGTCCGTCGAGACCAAGGACCCCCGGTTCAAGTTCCTCAGGGAATACCCCGAGGCCAAGCTCTACGCGCACATCACCGGCTTCTTCTCGCCCGAGAGCGAGAGCGCCATCGAAAGGTCGGAGAACCAGCTGCTCAACGGCTCCAGTGCCGATCTGCTGCTGCGGCGGAGCATCGACCTGTTCACCGGCGAGCCGACCAGGGGCGCCAACGTCGATCTCACGATCAACCCCAAGGCGCAGAAGGCGGCCTACGACGCGCTGCGGCAGAGCGGCAAGCGCGGCGCGCTCGTGGCGCTCGACCCGAAGACCGGCGCGATCCTGGCGATGGTCTCGCTGCCCACCTACGACCCGACCGAGCTGTCCACCACCGACAAGTCCAAGGTCTTCCCCCGCTACGAGGAGCTGGCCAAGGACAAGAGCCAGCCGCTGCTCAACCGTACGATCGCGCAGACCTACCCGCCCGGTTCGACGTTCAAGGTCGTGACCATGGCGGCCTATCTTGAGGACAACTCCTCGGCCGGCCCGCAGACCACCGTGGACGCGCCGCAGCGGCTGCCGCTGCCCCAGACGAACCTCAGCCTGCCCAACTACGGCGGCGCGGCCTGCGGCTCCGGCTCGGTCACGCTGACGTTCGCGCTGGAGAAGTCCTGCAACACGCCGTTCGGCAAGATGGGCATGGAGCTGGGCTACGACAAGATGAAGGAGCAGACCGAGAAGTTCGGCATGGGCCAGCCGATCGCCGTGCCGATGTCGGTCACCGACAGCGACTTCGGCAAGGAAGAGGACAAGGCGGCCCTGGCCATGGCCTCGATCGGGCAGCGCAGCAACCGTATGACCCCGATGCAGATGGCCATGATCGCCGCGGGCATCGCCAACGACGGCAAGGTGATGAAGCCGTACCTGGTCAACAAGATCACCGACGCCAAGGGCGACTCGATCACGCAGGCCGACCCCGAGCAGCTGTCGGAAGCGGTCAGCTCCGAGACGGCGGGCAAACTGCGTGAGATGATGGTCAGCGTCGTCCAGAACGGCACCGCAAACCTGGCGCAGGTCCCGGGCGTCCAAGTAGCGGGTAAGACGGGCACCGCGGAGACGGCCGACGGCCAACCACCGCATGCCTGGTTCATCTCCTTCGCGCCTGCCGAGAACCCGAAGGTGGCCCTGGCGGTCATCGTCGAGTCCGGTGCTGCCAACGTCGGCGCGGAGGCGACCGGCGGCCACACCGCCGCGCCGATCGCAAAGGCCGTGCTGGAGGCGGTGCTGAACAAGTGAGTGACGGTAACCTGCTGGGTCATGCGGCTCCGTAACCGCTACCTCCTGCTCTCCCGCATCGCCACGGGCGGTATGGGTGAGGTCTGGCGTGCCCGTGACGAGCTGCTCGGGCGCGAGGTGGCGGTGAAGATCCTGCGTAGTCACATCTACGCCGATCCCACCTTCCGCGAGCGGTTCAGGAACGAGGCGCGCATCACGGCGGCCCTGGCCGACCCGGGAGTGGCGCAGATCTTCGACTACGGCGAGCAGAGCGATCTCGCCTATCTCGTGATGGAGCTGGTGCACGGCGAGCCGCTGTCGGCCATCCTGGCGCGCAACGGCGCCATCGGGCCCGAGGTGACGCTCGACGTGGTCAACCAGACGGCCAAGGCGCTGCACGCGGCGCACACCTCCGGGATCATCCACCGCGACATCAAGCCGGGAAACCTGCTGGTCACCCCCGAGGGGACCATCAAGGTCACGGACTTCGGCATCGCGCGGGCCCTGGAGGCGGCTCCGGTCACGCAGACGGGCACCGTGCTGGGCACCGCCCAGTACGTCAGCCCCGAGCAGGCCCAGGGGTTCCCGCTCACTCCCGCGACCGACCTCTACTCGCTGGGCGTGGTGGCCTACGAGTGCCTGGCCGGGCGCACGCCGTTCCGCGGCGACAGCCAGGTGGCGATCGCGCTGCAGCACCTCAACGAGCACCCGCCGCCCCTCGGGGTGGACGTGCCCACGCCGGTGCGCGAGCTGGTCATGTCGCTTCTGTCCAAGGACCCCACGCGGCGCCCGGCCACGGCGCTGGAGGTCGCCGACCGGGCCTACATGCTGCGCGAGTCGCTGGCCAGCGCCCATCAGGGCGCCGACCTCAGCATGCTCACCGACCCCGGCGGCTTCCGGGTACGCGAGCCGGCCCCGGAGGACGAGCAGGAGACGGACCACCTCCACTCGGCCACCACGCCGCAGGCACCGGCCGGGGGAAAGCGCCACAGGAGGACGCTCGCCCTGGTCGCCACCGCGGGCTGCGCGGCCGCGGTGGGGCTCAGCGCCATCGCGTTCGCCGGCCGGGAGCCCTCGCAGCCCACGCCTGAGGTGGCCGAGCCGACCAAGTCGGCGGCGACGACGCCGGACCGGATGACACCCACACCCACGAAGAGGCGCACCAAGCGGCCTGCCGTGGTTCCGGTGAAGTCACCGAGGCCGATACCCTCGCGGTCAGCTACGGTAAGCAAGTCGGCTACTCCCACCAAGAAGCCGACACCGAAACCGACCCCGACCACCCGTACCCCTACACCCACACCGACCCCAACGCCCACCACTACACCCAAAACTCCGACACCTACCGCCTCGCCGGACCCGGGTGATACAAACCCGCCCAAGGAGGAGACGTGATGCGCTATGGGGTCGATGATGGACACCGGCGGCCCCCCGAGCAGGCCGGTACCCAAGATGAACGGTAAGGGACAGTGCAGGAAATGACTCAGCCTCGGCTACTCGGAGGTCGCTACGAGCTCGACGGTGTCGTCGGGCGCGGCGGCATGGCCGAGGTGTATCGTGCCCGAGACATCCGGCTGGACCGCATAGTCGCGATCAAAACCCTCCGGTCCGACCTGGCGCGCGATCACACCTTCCAGGCCCGATTCCGTCGCGAGGCACAATCCGCGGCCTCTCTGAACCACCCGGCCGTCGTCGCGGTCTACGACACCGGCGAAGACGGTACCGAAGGCACGCCCGTGCCGTACATCGTGATGGAGTACGTCGACGGCCGGACGCTGCGCGACCTGCTGCGCCAGGACCGGCGGCTGCTGCCGGAGCGCGCGGTCGAGCTCGTCGACGGCATCCTGCGGGCGCTCGACTACAGCCACCGCGGCGGCATCGTACACCGTGACATCAAGCCGGCCAACGTGATGATCACGCGCGCCGGCGACGTCAAGGTGATGGACTTCGGCATCGCACGTGCGATGGCCGACTCCGCGGCCACGATGACGCAGACGGCGCAGGTGATCGGCACCGCCCAATACCTGTCTCCCGAGCAGGCGCGGGGCGAGCGGGTCGACGCGCGCAGCGACATCTACTCCACCGGTTGCCTGCTCTACGAGCTGCTGACCGGGCAACCGCCGTTCACCGGCGACTCTCCCGTCGCGATCGCCTACCAGCACGTGCGCGAGGAGCCGATCCCGCCGTCGCAGATCGACCGCGACATCCCCCCGTGGGCCGACGCGATCGTGCTCAAGGCCATGGCCAAGGACCCGGCCCACCGCTACCAGAGCGCGGGCGAGATGCGGGCCGACATCCAGCGGGCGATGTCCGGGATGCCGACCGACGCCCAGACGATGGCCATGAACGGCAACTTCAACCAGGGCACGCGGATGATGACCGCGACCCAGGCGGGGCAGGGCCCGGCCACGCAGCGCACCACCGCTGTCCCCCCGTACGAGTACGACGACGGTGGCGGCGGCGGGCGGGGCGGGCGGCGCAGGGCGAGCGGCGGCGGGAACAACGGCGTCAAGACCGCGCTGTGGATCATCGTTCCGCTGCTGATCATCGGCGCGTTCGTCGGGGTCGGCTACTCGGTGTTCGGGTCGAAGAACACGCCGACCGACACGCAGATCGCGATCCCGTCGCTGGCCAGCCAGGAGCGCGCGTTCGCGGAAGAGCAGCTGAAGAGCCTCGGGCTCACCGTCCAGGTGGTGCAGGAGCCCAGCGACGACGTCGACAAGGGCAGCGTCATCAGGACGGACCCCGCCGAGAACACCAAGGTCGACAAGGGCTCCACGGTCAAGCTGGTCGTGTCGAAGGGCCCGGAGAAGGTCAAGGTGCCCGACGGCCTCGTCGGCCAGTCGCAGGCCGACGCCATGAAGGCGCTGGAGGACGCGGGCCTGCGCGGCACGGTCAAGACCAAGGTCTCCAGCAGGAAACAGGGCACGGTCATCGACACCAGCCCCAAGGCCGGCGAGGAGATCGAGAAGGGCGGCACGGTCACCCTCTACGTGCCCAAGGAGCTCGGCGAGGTGCCCAGCCTGATCGGGCTCACCAAGGAGGACGCCTCGGCTCAGATCAAGGCCGCCGGCTTCAAGGTCAGGGTCGACGAGCAGCCGAACGAGCAGGCCGAGGGCACGGTCATCCAGCAGAACCCGGGTGAGGGCACCAAGCTGCCGCCCGGCACGACGATCACGATCGTGGTGTCCACGGGTCCCGGCCTGGACACCAGCAACCCGCAGCCCACCGCGGAAGTTCCGTCGGACACGCCGACGGACGACCAGACGGACTTCCCGTCCGACGACGAGCCGCCGACCGACGACCCGATCGGCGACGACGGTCTCGGAGGCACCGGCAACTGAGACATGAAGAAGGGCCGCCCGTTCGCGGGCGGCCCTTCTTCATGTCGTCGCTGACATTTCGTGCCGTCGCTGACACGAGAACGCCCCCGCCGCTCGGGGGCAACGGCGGGGACGTTCACTTGGTAGTCGCTCGCCGGGGGACATTTGTTACAAGATTCCTCGCAGCCAATTCTGGAGCAGCCGATGGCCGTGCTCGGACAGCACGGACTCGGGGTGGAACTGGATGCCCTCGATGGGCGCCTCGCGGTGGCGCAGGCCCATGATGACGCCGTCGCCGGTGCGGGCGGTCACGTCGAGCACCTCGGGGACGGTCTCGGGCAACACGGCGAGCGAGTGGTAGCGGGTCATCCGCACGGGCGAGGGCAGCGCCTCGAACACGCCCTTGCCGTCGTGGGTGACGGGGCTGGTCATGCCGTGGACGAGCTCGGGCGCGCGGGACACGGTGGCGCCGTACGCGACGGCGATGGCCTGGTGGCCGAGGCAGACGCCGAGCAGCGGCCGGCGACTCCGGGCCGCGTGGCGGACCAGGGGCACGCTCACCCCGGCCGCCTCGGGGGTGCCGGGGCCCGGGCTGATCAGGACGCCGTCGAAGCCGTCGGCGTCGCTCACGCGTACGCCGTCGCGCGGCCGTACGGCGCAGTCGGCGCCCAGCTCGCGCAGGTACTGGACGATGGTGTGGACGAAGCTGTCGTGGTTGTCCACGACCAGCACGCGGCTCATTTCCTCACGCTCACCTCGTCGAGCGTCACCATGGGCTCGAGTAGCGGAAATACGACATACCAGAGTACGGCCACCGCGGCAGCGGCCAGCACGGCGGCCGTCAGGGCCTTGGTCCGCGCGGTGCCGGGCAGCTTGCGCCAGAGCCAGGCGTACATGTCACTCCCTATCCTCGGGCCCGTCCTTGAGCACGCCGTAGACGATCAGGCGCTCGGCGGCCGAGTATTCGGGGTGGCAGGTGGACAACGTGATGAAAGCCCGGAGAGGGCGGATGTCGGGCTTGCCGGGCACGGGGGCGAACACGTCCACCTCGTCGGGCTTCACGACGTCCTGAGAGGTCACCCGGTACGCGTACCGGGCGCCGCCGGCCTCCACGACGATCTCGTCGTCACGTTCGAGCTCGTCGATCCGGTTGAACGGGGCCGCGTACGTGGTGCGGTGCCCCGACACCACGAAGTTGCCGACCTGGCCCGGCATGGCGCTGTCCGGGTAGTGCCCCGGGCCCTTCTTCAGGTGCTCGGCGTCCACGCCCTCGACCACCGCGTACTCGTAGTCGGAGCCCAGCTTGGGGATCTGCAGCAGGGCCATGGGCTTGCCCGGCTCGGGTCTGGCCGTTTTGCGCACCGCCAGCTCGCGCTGGAGCAGGCGCTGCTGGCTCTGGGTGTACGCGCCGGTGCCCCAGAGCAGGTACGCGCAGAAAAGCATCATGATCAGGCCCGCGGTGATGCTCGTCTCTCCCACGGCCCGCAGCGTGGCCCGCATGCGATCAGCGTATTCGGGTCAGATGCGACAACCAGGGATCGCCATGTCCCGCGCGTGGCGGCTATCCTTGGCCACACTTCAACTAGGCTTAACGAAGAGCCTGTGGACGATCCGGATGCCCAGGCCCTCAGCAGGAGTTACCAGTGCCCAAGTCCAATGCTCGCAAGAAGGCGGTCTACACCCCGCCGCAGAGATCGCAGCAGGTCAAGGTCAGCCCGCGCTGGTTGGCGCCCACGATGGTCACGGCGTGGATCATCGGCATCCTGTGGATCTCGGTCTACTACGTCGCACCACGGGCGCCCTTCTTCAGCGACCTCCAGAACTGGAACCTGCTGATCGGGTTTGTTTTCATCATCTTCGGGGTGGTTCTTTCCACCCGCTGGCGTTAGTTCTTTCCACAGCCTTTTCCACAGCCTGGGGAAGTCAGCCCGTGCTCATGATGGCCGACACCTTGACCATCACGAGCACGGCGAGCACAGCCAACGCTCCCGCGATCGCCAGCACCTGCCACAGGGTCCTGTTGCTCTTGGGGGCGTAGGCCAGCGCTCCCGCCAGCGCCGACCCCGTGATCAGGCCGCCGATGTGACCCGTCCAACTGATGCCGGGCACGATGAAGGTGATCGCGAGGTTGATCGCGATGAGCGCGGCGATGCCGCGTACGTCCAGGTTGAGCTTGCGCCCGACCACGAACACGGCGCCGAACAGGCCGAAGATGGCCCCTGACGCGCCGACCGTGGTCTGGTTGAGCGAGTCGACCCACATGCTCAGCGCCGAGCCGCCGAGCGCGCTGACAAGGTAGATCGCGATATAGCGGACGTGGCCGAAGGCGCGCTCGAGGTAGGGGCCGACGACGTAGAGCGCCCAGCAGTTGAACAGGATGTGGAAAAGGCCGCCGTGGACGAACGCTGCGGTGATCAGCCGGTAGTACTCGTCGAACACGGCCACCCGCCCCGGCCACATCGCCAGCTCGGCGGTGACGCGCTCGCCGGTGAGGTATTGGGCGGCGAAGACCAGGACGTTGATGACCAGGATGGTGTAGGTCACGATCGGCGTGCGTACGACGCTCCCGCCGAACGTGGACCTGGCCTGGCGCAGGCCCTTGTTGCCGTCGGCCACGCACTCGGGGCACTGGAAGCCCACGGCGGCGTCGCGCATGCAGTCCGGGCAGATGGGGCGCTCGCACCGCTGACAGCGGACCCAGGTCTCCTTGTCGGGGTGCCGGTAGCACGTGGGCACCGCCTCCGCAGGCTGCTCGGGGTGCGGGGGCGGGCTGGGCGGCTGGCTGGTCATGACCGAAAGCCTATGGCTTACGCGCCGTACCCGCGTGTCCCCACCCGTCGCCCCCGGCCCGCTGTGGACCTGCGGCGGCACGCAGGAGACGTGACACGCCTTGCGGTGGACGTGATGCGCTCTGCGGCGGACGTGATGCCGCCCCCGTGGCGGACGTGACACGCCCCGCCGCACCGGCGCAGGCAGAAGCCCGAGGCCCGTGCCGCGCTGGTGGAGGCACGGGAGTGAGGGCCGCCCCAGGGCCCGTGGTGGGGATGGGGCGGGGGTGGTCAGGCGGGAACGCGGTCGAAGGTGACCGACTGCAGGACGACATCGTCCGCCGGGCGGTCCCGGCGGTCGGTGCGGGTCTTGGCGATGGCGTCCACGACGTCCTGGCCCTCGATCACCTCACCGAAGATCGTGTGCTTGCCGTTCAGGTGCGGCGTCGGCACGACCGTGATGAAGAACTGCGACCCGTTGGTCCCCTTGCCGAAGCGGATGCCCGCGTTGGCCATGGCCAGCAGGTACGGGCGGTTGAAGTACAGCTCCGGGTGGATCTCGTCGTCGAACTCGTAGCCCGGGCCACCGATGCCCTGGCCGAGCGGGTCACCGCCCTGGATCATGAATCCGGAGATCACCCGGTGGAAGATCGTCCCGTCGTAGTAGCGTTCGGTGCTCTTCTCACCCGTGCCCGGGTGCGTCCACTCGCGCGAGCCTTCTGCCAGCTCGACGAAGTTACGCACCGTTTTCGGGGCTCTGTTGGGGAAGAGCTCCACCTTGATATTTCCATGGTTGGTCTTCAGGTTTGCGATCAGCTTCTCAGCCACGAGACAGCCGCCCCCCTCTATGCGCAGGGTTGGTTCTGTGATGTTTTGAGGATTATGGCCGGTAGGCCTCCACAGGCCATCCTCCCACGACCCGCCATGATTGAGCTGCCTTGTCCAGGGAAGGTCAGGCTCGGGGCCCCAAGGACAGGGGAGGTTGTCGTGTCCCTGACAATGAGAAGACGCCGCGTGGTCATAGAGGTACCCACCACGTGGACGGGCCGAATGAAGGCCCAGGCCGTACGAACCGGCCACCGGATGGCGCCCATGGCGGACCAGGCCAAGATGGTCGCCGCCCAGCGCTTCGAGGACGCCCGCTACTGGGCGGCGCCACGGCTGCACTCAGCGGCGCACGGGTTCGAGGATCAGGTCGCTCCCAGGGTCAGCTCGATGCTGACCTCGGCGGCCAGGAGGATCGACCCCACGCCCACGCGGTCTCGGCGATGGCCGACGCTCGTTCTGCTGACCGGCCTCGCGGTGGGGGCGATCGGCTACATGTTCTATCGCCGCAACGCGCAGCAGTGGACCGAGCACATGAAGGACTCCGCCTCAGATGCGTCACGCTGGGTCACCGAGAAGGCCGACAGGACCGCCGAACCGGTGGACCGGATGGCGGGACGGATGTCCGACAAGGCAGATGAGGCATCTCGCAAGATGTCCTGATCAGGTACTGCCGGAAGGGAAGCGCGTCCTCGGGTGAGCCCGAGGGCGCGCTTCTCGTTCACGAGGCCGGGGCAGCCCGTTGACGAGACACCAAGCGCTTGCTACAAACCCGGACATGGCGCTGTCTCCTTTAGACGACTACCCCGTCCACCAGGCCGCCCAGGTCATGCGGCACGTCGCCACCTCCGACCGCAACTTCTACGACCGCTACTACTTCAACTGCCACCCCGGCACCGACGAGCTCATGCTGATCGTCGGCCTCGGCCAGTACCCCAACCTGGGCGTCACCGACGCCTTCGCCTGCGTACGCCACGCGGACCTGCACCGCGTCGTACGGGCCTCCCGCGAGCTGGGCACCGATCGGATGAACACCGAGATCGGCCCGTTCCGGGTCGAGGTGCTCGAAGGGCTCAAGCGCCTCCGGGTGGTCCTGGAGCCGAACGAGCACGGCCTGTCCTTCGACCTCCTCTGGGAGGGCACGATCCCGGCGACGCTGGAGCCGCGGCACTTCCTGCGGTGGCAGGAGCGGGTCATGTTCGACTCGGTACGCCTGGCGCAGACCGGGCGCTGGTCCGGAAACATCAGGATCGGCGAGGAGGACATACCTGTCACGCCCGACCGCTGGCAGGGCACCAGAGACCGATCCTGGGGCATCAGGCCGGTCGGCGAGCCCGAACCGCCCGGCATCCAGACCAAGAACCCGGGCACGTTCTACTGGCTCTACACGCCCATGCAGTTCGACGACCACGCCATCCTCTGCATCGTCCAGGAGGACGAGCGCGGCCGCCGGATGCTGGAGGAGGCCGTACGCGTCTGGTCCGACGGCCGCGAGGAGGAATACCTCGGCAGACCGGAATACCGCCCGGTCTACGCCCCCGGCACCCGCGACGTCGTCGAGGCCACGATCACCTTCTCGCCTCCCGGCGGCAAGCCGTTCGACGTGCGCTGCACCCCGATCCTGCCGGTGCACCTCATGGTCGGCACCGGCTATGGCCTGGAGCCGGACTGGAAGCACGGGATGTACCAGGGCGAGGGGCCGGTCGTGCAGGGCGTGACGTACCGGCTGCCCGACGACGCCGCCAGGATGTGGGGCATGGTGGACGCCGTCGGGCGCTTCGAGTACGACGGGCTCGTCGGCCACGGCCTGTACGAGTACTGGGCGCTCGGACCACACCCGTCCTTCCCACAGTGACCGAAGTGACCGAAGTGACCGAAGTGGCCCGGGGTGACCAGGGGTGACGTGGAGAAGTCTTAGTCGGCCTTCTCGCAGACGATCTTCACTGTCTTGGTGATGGCGAGCGGCTCACCCGTCGGCGCCTCCCCGGGCTTCGCCGGCTGGGCGGGGGCGGCCTGCCCGCCCTCAGGAAGCTCCCCGTCCGGGATGGGCGTGGCCGTCAGCACCAGGGCCTCGCCGTCCTCCGGGATGCGCACGGTCGTCACCGGGTCCTCGCCGTCCTGCGGGGCTGGCAGCGCCTTCGCCAGGTCCAGCGGCGGGGCCTCCCCGTCGGGAAGGGCGTCGACCTTCAGCTTGCCGTCGGGCTCGGTCACCCGCACCTTGCCGCCGCGCGTGGCGATCTTGCCGGGAATCCCCGGCACGGCCTCGGCGATCTGGACGGCCACGCCGTCGGCCGTCTTGCAGGTCACCTTGGCGCCGGCGGTGGGCGGGGCCTCGTCGGCCAGGGCGGAGCCGGTCAGGCCGGTGACGGCGAGAACGGCGACCGCGCCGAGCAGCGCGAGACGTCGCTTGAACATGGGTTCTCCTCACTGGGATCGGTCGAACGCCTCCGAGACTGGACCGGCGCACCTGAAGTGATCCTGAAGAGGCCCTAAATGATCTTCAGGTTGGCTTTAGGTGACCTGAGGCACCCTGGTCGGTGTGCGAGTGCTACTGGTGGAGGACGAGGAGCGGCTGGCCGATCTGGTGAAAGGCGGGCTGGCGGGCGAGGGCTTCGCCGTGGACGTGGCCCACGACGGGCGTGACGGCCTGTGGATGGCCACCGAGAACGCGTACGACGTGATCGTCCTGGACGTGATGCTGCCCAGGATGAACGGCTACGCGGTCTGCGCCAAGCTGCGCGAGGCGGGCGACTGGACGCCGATTATGATGCTCACGGCCAAGGACGGCATCTACGACGAGGCCGAGGCGCTCGACAACGGGGCCGACGACTACCTGGCCAAGCCGTTCTCGTACGTGGTGCTGCTGGCCAGGTTACGGGCGCTGGTGCGGCGGGGCGGGCGGGAGCGGCCCGTGTCGATCACCGTGGGCGACCTGGTGGTCGACCCGGCGGCGCTGAAGTGCCGCAGGGGCGAGGTGGAGATCGGGTTGACGCCCAAGGAGTTCGCGGTGCTGCACGCGCTGGCCCGCCGGGCCGGCGAGGTGGTCTCCAAGAGCGAACTGCTGGCCCAGGCCTGGGACTTCTCCTACGACGGCGACCCGAACATCGTCGAGGTCTACATCAGCGCCCTGCGCCGCAAGATCGACGTGCCCTTCGGAAAAACGACGCTCATGACGGTCCGCGGCGCCGGCTACCGGTTGGAGGCGGCATGAGCCCACTGCGGATCCCCCACGGCCTGCGGCCCGCTCTCGTACAGCTGTCATCCGTGCGGCTGCGTGCGACCGCCGCCGCGACCCTGGTGGTGGCGCTCGCCCTGGGCCTGGCGGCGCTGGCGCTGGTGGCGGTGCTGCGCGGCACGCTGCAGAGCAACGCCGACGCCGAGGCCACCAGGAAGGCCGTGGCCGCGGCCCCGTACGCGGAGACTGTGAACCTCGCACGCGCCGCCCCGCTCTCGCCAGAGCTGGAGGCGACCACGAAGGTGCCCGCCGAGACCTTGGACACCGGGAAGCAGCGCCAGGAGCCCACCGAGACCTCAGGCACCACGAAGCAGGGCCAGGAGCTCGCCGAGACCTCGGGCACCGCGGGGCCGGTCGCGATCGTCGGGAGGAGCGGCACCGTCCACCTGCGCGACGGCGCGACGGCCGCCGTCGCCGACCCCGACGTCCTGCTCACCGACGACAAGGCCGCCACCTCGGCCACCGAGTGGGCGGCGCCGCAGAAGTACGCCATCGCCGGCGTCAGGGTGGCCACCGTGGGCGGCCCCGCCATGGTCTGGTCGCGGGTCCCCCTGGAGGGCACCGAGAAGGCGCTGCAGACGCTCTACGGCGCGCTGCTGCCCGGCGTGCCCGCCGTGCTGCTCGTGGTGGCCGGGATGACGTGGATCTCGGTGGGCCGCGCGCTGGCCCCCGTGGCCGCCATCCGGGCCAAGGTCGCCGACATCACGGCCCGCGACCTGCACCAGCGCGTGCCCGTACCCGGCTCGAAAGACGAGATCGCCGCGCTGGCCTCCACCGTGAACGGCACCCTCGACCGCCTGGAGACGGCCGTGGGCACGCACAAGCGGTTCGTCGCGGACGCGGCGCACGAGCTGCGCAGCCCCATCGCCACCCTGCGCGCCCGCCTGGAGCTGGCCGAGCCCAGCGAGCTGACCAGGGAGGCCCTGGCCGACGTCGAACGCCTGCAGTCCCTGGCCGCCGACCTGCTCATCCTGGCCAAGCTGGACGCGGGCGAGCCGCTGCGCGCGGCCGAGCTGGACCTGGGCCAGGTGGCCGCCGAGGAGTCGGTACGCGCCAGGCGGCGGCCCGAGGTGCGGCTGGAGCTGGACATCGAGCCGGACGTGGTGATGAAGGGCTCCCGCGCCCACCTCGACCGCCTGGTGACGAACCTGGCCGACAACGCCGTACGGCACGCCGCCTCCACCGTGCGGGTACTCGTACGGGCCGAGAAGGGCCAGGCCGTGCTGGAGGTGCAGGACGACGGGCCCGGGATCCCGCCGGAGCAGCGGGAGGCGGTGTTCGCCCGGTTCACCAGGCTGGACGAGGCGCGGGCCAGGGACGCGGGCGGCGCCGGGCTGGGGCTGCCGATCGCGCGGGACATCGCGCTCCGGCATGGCGGCACGCTCGTGTACGAAGATTCCGGATTTATCGCCAAATTTCCTCTGAACCGCTGATGATCTGCAAACGTGTGGGTGGTTGAAGGAGGCAACAATGCTCACACGCCGCGCATTGATCACCAGAAGCAGCGCCGTGGGCGCAGGAGTCGTGTTCCTGTGGCCGCGCCCGGCAGAGGCGGAGGCGGAGGCGGCCAAGCCCGTCCTCGCCACGACCAAGAGCATCCCGGTGGGGGGCGGGAAGATCGTCCAGAACAAGTACGTGATCACCCAGCCGAGGAAGGGCGTCTACAAGTGCTTCAGCGCCAAGTGCACCCACCAGGGCTGCACGGTGGCGAGCGTCAGCCGGGGCACGATCAACTGCCCGTGCCACGGCAGCAGGTTCAGCGCCTCGACGGGCAAGGTGGTGAACGGCCCCGCCAAGAAGCCGCTCGCCAGCAAGAAGATCAAGGTGTCGAAGGGGAAGATCAGGCTGGCTTGATCGGCAAGGCGTAGGTGGTGGTGCGCCTGGTGATCTCGAACCCGGCGCGGCTGTAAACGCTCACGGCCCCCGTGGGGTTGTGGGCGTCCACCCCGAGCCCGGCACTGTCGTATCCCTGACGTCCGAACGCGGCAAGGGCGTGCCCGATCAGCGTGCTCGCCACGCCCTTGCCGCGCCACTCGCGCAGCGTGCCGATGATCTGGATCCACGCCTGACGCTCGCCGCGCCGGGCGGAGGCGGCCTCGAAGAAGTGCGTGATCAGCACGCCGACCGGTCGGCCGCCCGCCAGGGCCACGAACGACGACTCAGGGCGGAAGTTCCTGGAGCCGCTGATGAGGGCGCGCCAGCTCTCGGGCGTGTGCCGCACGCTGCCCCAATGGTCGCGGAACGACTCGTTGCGCACGTGGCGGGCGCCTTCGTCCAGCTCGGGCAGCCAGGCGGCGATGGAGAGGCCGTCCGGCGGCCGGACCGCGGGCAGGTCGCCCGACAGGCTCCGCTCCATGCGGGCGAACGAGCGTACGGCGGTGAACCCGGCCCCCTCCACCAGCGCGGCGACGTCGGGCCGGCCGTCGTGGACGTCGATGTGGACCTCCAGAGGGACGCCGGGGAAAGCCTGCTCGCTCAGCCCCGGCGCCGCCTGGACGCTCCAGTCGACGATGCGCCTGCCGAGCCCCCGCCTGCGGTAGGCGGGGTGCACGCCGCCCGACAGGCGCATCATGTGCAGGTCGTCGGCGGTCTGCCGGACGGGGAGGTAGCCGAAGGCCACGATCCGGTCGCCGTCCCTGGCCGCGAGCGTGCCCTGGTCCAGGTCGACGAGGTGGCTGGAGATGTGCTCCGCCACGTCGTCGACGCTGTAGACCTCGCCCGTCCGATCCTCGGCCTCGATGGCGGCCCAGAGCTCGGCCAGGGCCTCGGCGTCCTTGCCGGTCAGCGGTCCCCACTCCATTGGTAGTCAGGGGCGCGGTGCCGTGAAGGCCCGGTTCCCCATCCCCCTTTCAATTCCGTACGTGCGGTTTTCCCGCATACGGCTTACCGA